>CAYILR010000034.1:0-48534 GCA_964364175.1 uncultured Bacteriovoracaceae bacterium | reverse complement strand
CGCCTGGGTCAGTTCCTTGCAAACGGGTGGGTCAACTCAGCTGCAATCGGCCAGCATGTCCCACCCAATGATAATAGCGCGGCTTTCCGATTTGTTTTTGCCAGTAGGTGTTGTCCTGAAAGGTCCTTCCCAAGGATTCCACCCAGGTGAGATAAAAAAGGCTGTATTCATCCACTAAATGATAAATGCCACCCTTCTTTTTTTTTCCTATGGGCGGGGTGAATTGGATAAAACCAGATTTTTCCAATTCAGTCAGCATTTTGCTAAAAGTTCCTCCTGTCTGGGTTTTTAATTTTTCTGCTATTTCTAAATAAGAAAGTCCTGATGGGTGGTTCGCGAGATGTTTTATAAGATGGATGTGAGTTTCTGAGTGATCAAACAAAGACTGAAAAAGACGGTCAAACTCCGTGCGGAGCTCACCCGTTTCAGAGAAAAAGCTCTGGTTGATGAATTGGGCGGCGGACTGACCGCGCTGAACGTGCTCCAGGTAGTAAGCGACGCCACCTGTGGCCATATAGATTTCTGCAATCGTTTCTGGGTTGAGATCAATTGCCTTGGCCTGTAGAAATTCTCGTGTTTCTGCCAGCGTAAACGGCAACATGGCGAGTGGCCCGCGTGTGATTCGATTGTGCAGACCTCCCTTGCTGTTAATGATCTCTGAGATCATCCAATGGGCAGCTGATCCACATACGATGAGGATGACATCCTTTCTTTTCGAGAGAAATGAGTTCCAAAAGTAGTCGAGTGCTTCAAGAAACCCAGATTTTCTTGAGGCTAGCCAGGGTAGTTCGTCAAAAAAAATGATTTTTTTGGCAGATTTTTTGTTTGCAGATTTTTTTTCAATCAGATTTTGTAACAAATTCAACGCCTCGTTCCAGTTGGCTGGAGGGTGAGGCAAGTCTGATCCTATTTTGAAGGTGCGATCCATCTCTCTGAAAAAGCTCTTGATTTGGGTTTGAGTAGGGAGATCTTTGGTGCCAGTAAACTCAAAGAAAAAGGGGTGATTTTTAAAATACTCGCGGATCAAATAGGTTTTACCGATCCTGCGGCGTCCATAGATAGCGATGAATTCAGATTTTGGGCTAGACTCAACACTTTTGAGAAATGTGATCTCCTTTTTTCTTGCTGTAAGATGATGATTTTGAAGCATAGAGGACTGAATTCAGTTTGATCTACTTCTTAAAAAGAATCAAAACATTTCGCTGCATATCCAAAAGGCCCTCTCTCATCAATGATCTATAGGCTGTCAATTTTCCAACATTGACAAAAAACGTCACCCGCGTGAAAATTTAAATAGATCGTATTTTAGAATTAAACGAAAAAATCCCCAGGATGGGGATTCTAGTCGCTAAGGAGTGGCATGTCTCAGCAGCTGGCGGATATCCTTCTCAAGGATAAAGTCATTTCACAGAATTATTACAACGAGGGCGTTACTGCAGCCAAAACGGGCAAGGACCCAGTTCGATTTTTTCTCGAGAAAAATTACATCACCGAAGCCAAGCTGGTTTATTATTTGGCTCAAAAATTTGGCCTTCCCAGCATCAACCTGGCTAAGTTCGAAGTTCAGCCTGAAGTGGTGAAACTGGTCCCCGCTGACCTTGCCAAGAAAACTCAGGCAATTCCGATCCAATCCAACAAAGGGACTCTGGTCGTTGCAATCTGCGATCCTGCGTTGCTAGCCGGTTTGCAATCGATCAAATTCCATACCAGTCTCAACGTAGAGGCTGTGCTGACTTCGTACTCCGCATTCGATGCAGCGATGCAGAAGTACTACTCCATGTCGATCGCTTCGACGATGGAGGGGATGAAAAAAGACATTAAGGCAATTCAGGACGAGGGTGCTACTGCAGGCCTTGAGTTGGTGCAAGTCCATGATATCGAAGAAGGTGATGCGACTGCCGATGCTCCTGTGATCAAGCTAGTGAACGGGGTTCTTTCGGAATCCATGCGTCGAGGAGCCAGCGATATTCATGTGGAGCCCTACGAGCGCAGATTTCGCGTGCGAATGCGGGTGGATGGAGTACTGATCGAAGTGGCAGATGTCCCCATCGAGATGCGGCGTGCGGTTGTCGCACGTTTGAAGATCATGTCTCGAATGGACATCGCCGAATCCAGAATTCCCCAGGACGGTCGGATCAAGCTCAAAGCCGGCAACACGGAGATTGATTTTCGGGTGAACTCGATGCCGACTCTGTTCGGTGAGAAAGTGGTTTTGCGTCTTCTGAGCAAAGGGAACCTCCAGCTCGATATGGCGAAGCTGGGATTCGAACCAAATCAACTTGAAATATTTAAAAAAGGAATTTACGCACCCACCGGGATGGTCTTGGTGACAGGCCCCACGGGTAGCGGTAAAACGACTACGCTTTATTCTGCACTTTGGGAGCTGAACAAAGTCACCGATAATATTTCTACCGCAGAAGATCCCGTCGAGTACAATCTCGACGGAGTTAATCAGGTCCAGGTGAACAAGGAAATCGGGCTGACATTCGCCAGCGTCCTTCGTGCACTCCTCAGGCAAGACCCGGACATCATTCTGGTGGGGGAGATTCGGGATTACGAAACAGGCGAAGTCGCTGTGCAAGCTGCGCTGACTGGACACTTGGTTCTCTCTACTCTGCACACGAATGATGCGCCCAGTACGATTACTCGATTAGTGAACATGGGGATCGAGCCGTTCCTGGTGGTGGCTTCACTTAACACCGTCATTGCACAACGACTAGTCCGAAGGATTTGCCCTAAATGTGCGGAGCCAGAAAAAATCCCGCCCGAGCATCTGGTGAAGCTGGGATTTTCACCCGAGAGAATCGCTGCGTTCAAAGCCATGAAAGGCCGAGGCTGCGGACTTTGCAATAAGACCGGCTACAAAGGACGAGTCGCGATTTACGAAGTGATGGATTTCTCTCCAGCGCTGAAAGAAGCAGTTTTGCGGGGAGACACGATTTTGCAGATTAAGAAGACTGCGGTTGCGGAGGGAATGCAAACGCTCAGGGCATCCGCTCTGGTCAAAGTGATGGAAGGGCAAACGTCTTTGGAAGAGGCGCTGTCTTCAACTTCGGAATAAAAGGCTCAGGAGAACGTCAAGATGGCTAAAATCGGATTGCCTGCACTTTTGAAAACGATGGTGGATCAGGATGCGTCCGATTTGCACATTTCGGTAGGCATTCCACCTGAATTCAGAATTCAGGGAAAAATGGTCAAAGTCAAAATGGATCCAATGACGCCGCAGGATACCAAGGAAATTTCTTACGCAATTTTGACGGATGCACAAAAAGCAGAATTTGAAAAAAATTTAGAGCTCGATTTTTCTTTTGGCATCAAAGACGTTTCTCGATTCCGGGGAAATATTTTTTATCAACGCGGGGGAGTTGCTTGTGTATTTCGCCGCATTCCCTTGCAGATTCCAGATTTTGATCAACTCAAGGCCCCACCTGTTTTGAAAAAAGTCATTCGCAAGCCCAACGGTTTGATTCTGGTCACGGGAGCGACCGGTAGCGGTAAGACAACGACGCTCGCTTCGCTCATCGATATTTTGAACCGAGAAGAATACGCACACATTATCACGATCGAAGACCCGATCGAATTCGTTCACCCGCATAAAAACTGCATCGTGAACCAACGCGAAGTCGGCGTGGATACAAAGACTTTTGCGAGTGCTATGAGACGACTCCTTCGACAAGATCCGGACTATTGTCTGGTCGGAGAGTTGCGAGATCCTGAGACGATCGAGATGGCACTGACTTTGGCCGAGACGGGGCACTTGGTTTTCGCGACCTTGCACACGAATAGCGCGGTTCAAGCGATCAACCGCGTGATCAATTCTTTTGAGCCTCATCGACAAGCGCAAGTTCGGCAGGTCCTGGCTTTTTCACTTCAAACCATCGTCTCGCAGCAGCTCATCCCGCGGATTGATGGAAGCGGGCGTGAGTTGGCCTGCGAAATCATGATTCCCTCGATGGCAATCAGGAACCTAATTCGTGAAGACAAAATTCACCAAATTTATTCCTCGATGCAATCGGGCCAGGGTGAGAGCGGGATGATGACGATGAATCAAAGTCTCATGACGCTGGTTCGTGCGGGTTCGATTTCAAAAGCGGATGCGCAGGCTTATAGCACGATGCCGGAGGAAATGGCCAAGATGTTGGGCGCAGTGGGCGAGGCGCAGGGTTAAGGAGAGATAGTCATTGGCACAGTTTGATTATGAAGGAGTCGATCGAGCCGGAAAAAAAGTGAGTGGCAAACTGGACGTGCCCGGCGAGGGAGAACTGCGCATGGCACTCCGGGGCATGGGTGTACGACCGATCCGAGTGAGTCGTGCTGGCGCAGCGACAGGTCTTCAGGCTTTTTTTCAAAAGAATTTTCAATCAGTTCCCCTCGAGGTCTTGGTTGCATTTACTCGACAGTTACAAGTCTTGGTGGGAGCAGGAATTCCATTGGTTCAGGCTCTCGAAATTTTGTCTGAGCAAACTGAGGACAAAAAACTCAAACCGATTCTGGATAGCGTGAAAGAAAAAGTTTCTGGGGGTTCTTTTTTTTGGGAGGCACTGGCCGGGTTTCCGCAGACCTTTCCAAAACTTTACACTTCATTGATTCGCGCGGGTGAATCTTCGGGATCCATGGATTCCATGCTCAAAAGGCTAACACGATACATGGAAGACAGCGATCGGATTCAAAAAATGCTGAAGAGTGCGATGATTTATCCTGTACTGGTGATCAGCATCGGAATTGGGGTAGTTTTTGCGCTCATGATTTTCGTGATCCCGAAATTCAAGGAACTCCTCGAATCCAATGGGCAGGAGCTCCCAGCTGTCACCCAATTTGTGATCAACCTATCCAACGGCATGGTGAGCAATGTTTGGTACATTGTCGGTGGTACAGTCACGGTGTTTTATGTGGTTCGGCAATACGTAAAATCCGAAGAAGGTCGTGCAGTCATTGATCGTACTCTTTTTCAAATCCCGATGTTTGGTACGATGATGCAAAAAGCGGGTGTCGCGCGATTTTCTCGAACGATGCAAACTTTGTTGGCATCGGGTGTGACCTTGATCGATGCCATCGACATCTGTAAGGCGACGATTGACAACCGTGTGCTCGAAGATGCAGTAGGAAAAATCCGCTCCGAAGTTGAGGCCGGAAAAACTCTGGGCAGTGTCGTGAACAAGCTGGGAGTTTTTCCCAGAATGGCTGTTCAAATGATCGTTGTGGGAGAATCCACAGGAAATCTGGATAAAATGCTGGAGAAAGTGGCGGATTATTACGAGGCAGAAGTCGAGACTTTGACTGGCGGATTGTCGAAGCTAATTGAGCCTCTGATTCTGGTGGGCCTAGGAGGAATGGTCGGTGGCCTGATGATCGCGATGTACATGCCGATCTTCAAACTGGCCGGCGGCGCGGGGGGCGATTGAGTAGCGGCTTGAAGCGCATTCTCGGGGAGTCCAAGCAGATCTCCGACATGATGAAAATGATTTTGAAGGTGGCTCCTTCCAAGAGCAGCATCTTGATTGTCGGAGAGAGTGGGACGGGCAAGGAGTTAGTTGCTCGAATGATTCACGACAACAGTGATCTGGGAACAGGACCTTTTGTAGCCATCAACTGCGGTGCGATTCCAGAAAATCTCATTGAGAGCGAAATGTTTGGTCACAAGCGCGGGAGTTTTACCGGTGCTGTGTCCGAAAAAATGGGACTTTTTGAAACGGCCAACGGTGGGACGCTTTTTTTGGATGAGATCGGTGAGCTTCCTCTGTCAATGCAGGTCAAATTGCTTCGAGCATTGCAGGAACGCGTGATTCGGCGCGTGGGCGGAAACGACGATATTCGCATCAATGTTCGGGTCCTAGCAGCGACCAATCGGGATCTCGAAGCTTCGGTGAAAAAAGGCGGATTTCGAGAAGATCTTTATTATCGATTGAACGTGATTATGATTCGCACTCCTCCTCTCCGAGAAAGAGAAGGGGATGTAAAAGTATTGGCAGAGGCTTTCCTGAAGAAATTCGCAAAAAAACAGGGCAAGGAAGTTTCTGCTTTCGAAGATGCAACTTTGGCTGTTTTGGAGTCATACGGTTGGCCAGGCAATGTTCGTGAGCTGGAGAATAGCATCGAGCGGATGGTGACGTTGGAGACAGGCAAAAAACTGGGAATGCTGGGGTTGCCTCCCGTGATCCAGGATTTCATCGTGAAAAGTGCAATCGTGCTCCCGGCCAAAAGCGCGGCTCAGCCCTCCTCAAGTCCTGATTTTTCGAAAGGTAAAATCGATTTAGAAAAAATTCTCGCTGAGATCGAGAAATCCTATCTTCTAGGTGCGCTCGAACACACAAAAGGGGTGCGCAAAAAAGCTGCAAGCTTGCTGGGTTTGACCTTCAGGAGCTTCCGCTATCGGATGGAAAAGCTGGGGCTGGATTCGGGTGAGGAGTAGATCTATTTCAGTCCGTCATTGACCTGAACGATGTTCTTATCTTGGTCGATTTTCCACAAATCCATCTTGGTTGAATTACCACCAACATTGGTCGAGTAGACGTTGCCACCAGCTCCTGCAGTAAATAGAGCTTGCGACAAGAGATTATCTATACCGACTCCAGCAGTAGCATTCACCAGATCTGCATCGGTTGCCCCTCCTCCATTCCCTACCTTGATCATCGCTGGAAAGGCATTGCTGTAGGTAGAAGAAGCGGGTGCAAACGCAAGTGCTCCGGATGTACAAGTGACTGCAGTGCCAGTATCCCAATTGTATTCAAGACAAGGTTTATCTCCCGTGGGGCCGCATTTTCCATTTCCAGCACTACCAGCTGAGGAAAAACCTACAATGTAATATCTCTTGTTACCTTGAGGCTCATACCCAGCTTCTTTAAGGCATCCCGTAAACGACTGTTTCTCAGCCGCAAAGGATTTCAAATTCGAGTAAACCCCACCCAAAGCAATTTTAGCTTCACTCTGCCGTGCCCGCGCTGTGTATTTGTTGTAGTTCGGAATCGCGACAGCGGCTAAGATGCCGATGATGGCGACGACGATCATGAGTTCGACTAGGGTGAAACCGGATTCGTTAGCATTGAATTTTACAGATTTGAGCTTTTGAATTGTCATAGTGATATAAAGTTTATGTACGAAAGGAACTGAAGTCAACGTGGGTGTTCGGGCAATCTCAAAATATATCAGTTTGGGTATTTGTATCGTCAGCTTGATGATTTTCTGGAATCAGTTTGTGATTCGGCATGACGCAGCATGGATACCTGCTCCAGCAGAGAGGGGAAGGAAGATTGATGCTCGCGCCTATCGAATGATGACGTTAGGTCATTGGACCGCGGCTCTGGATTGGTTGATGGTCCGCTTTTTGATCGAGGACCCAGCTTATAGTCATGTGGCTCCTGGAACGCATCCACCTTCCTACGATACTTTGGATCTGGCGACTGATTTGGATCCGGCCTTCTATGATTTATATACAACGGGTGCTAATTATTTGTCAGTTGTGCGCAACGATGCACCCGGTGCACTGCATCTTCTAAAAAAAGCGGAGCATTTTAGAACTTTGGAGCTACCGAGTTGGCCCCATGATTTTCGTGAGCAGCATTGGTCTGCAGAGTGGTACGTTCCGATGCTGCTGGGCTATGTCCATCTCTATGAAATGGAGAATCTGCCCGAGGCTGCAGAGGCATTTCGTGTTGCGGGACGATTGTCGGGTGCGCCACGGTATTTGCAGGATTTGAGTCAGCGCCTTGCTCAGCCTGGAGGAGAATACGAAGTGGGAATCCGGCTTCTGAGGTTCATGCTGATTTCTGAAAAAAATGAACCCACCCGGGTGATTTTGGAAAAGAAACTTCAGTCTTTGCTTGTTGGAAAATACTTAGATAATCTCAATCGACAAGTGGGGACATTACCCAAGACAGATCCATGGGGTGGAAAGATTTTCATGAATGAGAAGGGTCGAATCGTCAGCACAACTGCTCGAGAAAAAGTCCTTGGATTGGAATAACGGATTAGAATGATTCAAATCGAGGGTGTTTCTCAGGAGTTCAGAGCCGGATTTTGGATGAAGAAGGTGCAAGTGTTGCAGAACATTCACCTGACCATTCCTGATCGATCCGTGTTCGGGCTTTTGGGGGCCAACGGAGCTGGAAAAACAACACTCATGCTGCTGATGATTGGAATGCGAACTCCCACCCGGGGAAGAGTGAAAATCGGGGGGGATGCTGCGCTCAGCGCCCAAGCAAAATCCAGAATCGGCTACCTGCCTGAGCGGCCTTACTTCCATGCCCATTTGACGGGCAGGCAGTTTCTCAAATTTGTGGGGGAGCTTTCGGGTTTGCCTTCAAAAACATTGGAGAGCAGAATCTGCCAGGTTCTTGATCGAGTGGGTCTGAAGCACGCTCACTCGATGGAGCTCCGGCGGTTTTCCAAAGGAATGTTGCAGAGAATTGGAATTGCTCAAGCGATTTTGCACGACCCAGAAATTTTGATTTTGGATGAGCCCATGAGCGGTTTGGACCCAGTGGGACGCAAAGAAATTCGAGAGTTGATCAGTGAATTGGCTCGTGATGGGAGGACAGTGATTTTCAGTTCTCACGTCATTCCTGATGTCGAAGCTCTTTGTACGGAATTTGCCCTGCTCAAAAAGGGTCGCTTGACGGCGTCCGGGAGGGTTCAGGAATTTTTAAAACAAGAATTATTGGAGCAGGTGATTGAGTTCAGTGGGGAACAAAACGTGCAGCAGCTCGAATCGCTGGGAAGACTAGAGAGAATTCCCGAAGGTTGGAAGCTAGCAGTTCCGCCGACAACGGAGCTGGGTGATGTTTTACAGCGACTTTTGTCTCAGCATGCAACGATTCACTCGGTTCAACCCATGCGCAGATCACTTGAGGATGTTTTATTCGAGGTGACGACATGAAATACATCGCCACTTTTATTCGTCCCATCTATGCCCTCGCGCGCGTCTCCACTTGGGAGATGCTGAGAAGCCGACTTCTCTACAGCGGCTTTATGGTTTGTATGATTCTTTTGACAGTCGGGTTTCTCGCAGCGCGCTTATCCTTCATTCAGCCTGAGAGGATCCTGATGGATTTTGGAATTTCAGCGGTGAGTATCTGCCTGTGCGCGATTGCGATTTTGTTTGGAGCGACGCTGATTCCCAAAGAAGTCGAAAGAAAAACTCTGTTCATTGTTTTATCTCGGCCGGTTTCGAGAACTCAGCTGGTGCTGGGGCAATACTTGGGGCTTTCGTGCGTCGTCGCGATCAATTGGTTGATTTTGACTTTCTCTTTTTTGACCACCCTGGTGATGACGCAAGAAGCGGGCTTGCAGCTCATCACTCGGGAGCTGGGAGTGGCGCTTTTGCTGGTCGGCGTTGAGTCACTTTTCTTGGGGGCGGTGGCGGTTTGTTTTTCCACATTTTCTACTCCTGCGTTGGCTTGCATGTTTTCTGTGGGGACCTACTTGGTGGGAAGCAACGCGGCTGAATTCAAAGGGGTGTTGAAGGCACCTGCTCAGTGGATGACGGCTCTTTTACCCAATCTCGAATACTTTCATTTGGGAACTAAGATTTACTATCGAATTCCGATTACGAGCGCGTATTTTCTGGGTTGCCTGGCCTACGGAGTTTCTTTGATTGCTTTGTTCTTGTGGATTTCTTGCTTCACCATTCGAACCCGGGAGTTGCAATGATTCTTTCAACGACGTTTGGATGGATTGTCGCAGCGGTATTTGGCCTGATCTTTGGAAGTTTTGCCAATGTTCTGGTAGCGCGCCTGCCTTCCGGAAAATCCTTGGTCAAACCCGGCAGTCAGTGTCCCCAATGTAAAAAACCCGTTCGTTGCTTCGATAACATCCCCATCGTCAGCTACCTGCTTTTACGAGGCAGATGTCGATCCTGTCGCAAAAAAATTTCAGTTCGATACCCGATCATTGAATTTTTGACGGCGCTCTTGTTTGTCGCGTGTGTATCCCGTTTTGGTTTGACGTATGCGGTGGTGGCGCACGGCTGGTCTTTGATGGTGATTTGTATCGCAATTACGTTCATCGATTTGGAGCACAGAATTATCCCGGACCTGCTGAGTCTGACAGGAGTGGTTTTGGGAATTTTGACTTCTTGGATGATTCCAGAGTTGGGAATGATTCAATCCATCTTGGGCGCAGGCTTTGGTTTTTCATTTTTCTATCTTTTGGCTTGGATCTATCAGGCTCGCACAGGGCATACGGGGCTGGGGGGTGGGGACATTAAATTTTTGGCAATGGTCGGCGCTTTTTTGGGCCCCGCTGGAGTGATTACCACTGTTTTGGTCAGCTCGATCGTGGGGAGTGTGATTGGCGTGGCTTGGGGTATTGCTTCGAAGAAAAAGAAGATCATGAAGGTGGCGGTTCCCTACGGGCCCTTCCTGGTCATCGGGGCTTTGTGTTATTATTTCTGGGGTGAGATCTTATGGCTCCGATTCATGAATCCGATGTAGACGAGAGAAGATTTCAGTCTTCTGAGTGGAATACCTACGAATTTTGGGAGCGGGTGGAAGCCCGCTTGCTCTGGAAGCGTCGTCTTTGGTTCTTGCTTTCGATTCTTGCCTTTCTCTCCATTGCGGCTGTTCCCGTTATTCGTGAGGGTGGCCCAAAATGGCGTGCGATGGTGCTCAGGAGGCATCTAGCTGCGGAGATCAACCGCATCAAGCGAGATGTCGCAAGCGAGGGAGTTGCTTACACCCTGGTTTTTTCCGCCCCATCTTTAATTTATAAAATTTATAAATCAGAAAAATGTAATTCGAAACAGATAGAATATGTGAGAAGCGGAAGTATTGATGCATCGAATCAGCAAGAACTCGCTCTTCTTTCCCCGGAGTTAGGCCACAAAATGGGTTTCGTAACACTCGTCGATCGGTTTTGTTACGACCCACTTTTGGGATCCGAAGAAGCGTCTCAGGGTAAAGATCATACAGGCTTTGGAATTCTTCCTGCCAAGGACTTGACAGAGAATCGAGTCGATCGATTGGTGTTTTTGGTGCTGAGTGGTCCGTCAGCCCAAATATCCTTTGAATAACAATCCGTTCAGGGGTTTAATTGATATTGGAGTAATGGCTGAATCAACAAAAGCAGGAGGCAAAAAAAGTTTGCTTTCCAAACTTGGGTTTGCGCAAAACTTGCTCAAACCGATTTTGGAAATGCTTGCTTCGCTCGGAAGCGGGCCGACGTGTGTCGGGCTCAGCATCGGGACTTCTTCAGTCAAACTGGTTGAATTAAAAAAATCAGGAAAATCCTGGAAGCTTCTTCATTTCGGAATCGTCCAGTTGCCTGAGGACGCTGTCGTCAATCGGGAAATCATCAATTCGGTCGCAGTAGTGGATGCGATCAAAAGCCTCTTGGCTCAAATCAAACTTAAAAATAAAATGGTTTGCACGTCCCTCTCGGGTACTTCGCTCATCATGAAGCGCATGATGTTGGATGTTCCCAATATTAAAGAACTTCAAGAACAGGTTTTTTGGGAGGCGGAACAATATCTGCCCTTCGATATTTCGGAAGTCGTCATGGATTTTCAAGTCCTGTCTCGATCCAAAGACAAGCAAACCGATGTGATGTTCGTCGCGGTGAAAACTTCTGTTCTGGATATGTACATGGGTTGTGTCCAAGATGCGGGATTGAAAGCGAAAATCGTCGATGTGGATTTTTTCGCACTTCAAAATGCATACGAGGCAAATTACGTTCCGAGCCCACAAGAGTCGGTGGCACTGGTCGACATTGGGGCCTCGGCTCTGAAAATCACCGTAGCTCATGCGGGGATCCCTGTTTATACGAAAGATTCATCGATGGGAGGAAAAAATCTCACCGCCGAAATTCAAAAGCATCTCGGTCTGGGTTACACGGACGCGGAAGCCCTGAAGTCCTCGGGTCAGGCCGAAGGTGTGCCGCAAGAAATCAGCGAGCTGACTCATATCATGTGCGAGAATTTTGCGACTGAGATCAAGCGTTCGATCGATTTTTATAATGCCTCATCTTCAGGAGCTCCCGTTTCTTCTGTTTTGATTTCCGGGGGAAGCGCAAAGATGGCTGATCTCTCCCGTGTTGTGGAAGAGGCCACAGGTCTGCCTTGCCAAGTTCTCAATCCATTCAATTCAATTGCATATGATCCGGCTGTGTTTACTCAAGAGTACATCAGCGCAATTGCTCCAGTGGCTGCGATTCCGATTGGGCTAGCGATTCGAGCGGGAGCGACAAAATGATCAAGATCAATCTAGCTTTACGCAAACAATCTCCGACTCTGATGGGCGCTGCGAAGGGTGGAAAGCCCGGCACGGGAGGTTCTAAGGGATTTGACATGGAGATCTTGAAGGATCTCCCGGTCCGTAAGTACGTAGCGGCCCTTCTGACCTGCCTCATCGCGAATTACACATTGGAATTTTATGAAGAAGAAGTGATGAAGGAAAATCAGGTGGTATTGGATCAAGTCACCAAAGAAAACGAAAAGGTCAAAGCGCAGCTCAAGGATGTGAAGAAATTCGAAGATGTCAAAAAACTCCTGGAAACGGATGAAAAAACTCTTCGCACTAAAATCGACGTGATTCGTCAGCTGGTAGCTCAAAGAGGATCGCCTCCGAAACTTCTGATGGGAATAGCTGCCTCTATTCCCAAGGACGCGTGGCTGACCGATCTGAGCGTAAAAGAGGATAACGCTACTTTCAAAGGATACGCGATGGGGCTGGGTCAGGTTTCGGATTTCATGCGATCGCTCAGCCAAAATCCATTTTTTAAAGATCTGACATTGAAATCCTCGACTACATCCAAAGACGAAACAGGTTTAGAGGTGGCGTCGTTCGAGCTGGGAGCAAAACGTAAATGAACAAGGAAATGCTCAGAGAAATCATGAACCGGATCCCCATCGCGCTGGTCGCGCTGGCGTATCTGCTCAACACCGCCTGGAATGGCTGGCAATTCCAGCAGGCAGAAGAATCTCCTTTGATTCAAATGAAGCATCAAGTGGAGAGCAAAAAAGATGAAACAGCGAAATTGACGGAAAAGGTGAAGCAGCTCACTTTATTTAAAGCGACGTTAGATCAAAAAAGAGCAGAAGTTCAAAACCTCGCCATCGAGTTGGATGGAATGAAAAGCTCTTTGAGCGAAACAGTGGACGTGCCCGGCTTCATGAAAACCATTGTGACTGAGGCAAAACGAGTGGGGTTGAACGTAGTGGGTCTGAAGCCTGCTAGTGAGGTCAACAAAGAGTACTATGTGGAGCATAGTTTTGAATTTAAATTCAAAGGAGTCTACGTTCAGCTGATGGTTTTCATGGATCGGCTTTCGCAAATTCAAAACATCATTCGAGTGGATGATTTCCAGATTAAACCGATTGCTTCCAGTCTTTCGAAATACGTGGATCTGGATGGAACCGTGATCATCAAAACCTATCATTACCAAAAATCCAAGGCGGATGAGTTGCCTCGCAAGGAGGGTGGATGATTCTACTTTTGATGGCAGTGTTTAGTCAGAGTTCTTTTGCTGCAGTTCCATCCGAAGCGGGTGTTGGGGTGGCTGCAACCCCCGTAATGCCCAGCGAAGAAATGCTCAAGATGCGGGATCCATTCAAGCGTCCCGAAGTTGAAATCGCAAAAACTACCCCAAAAACTCCTCTTGAATTATTTTCTGTCGATACTTTCAAGATGGTCGGTGTTTTGACAGGTCCAGAAAAACTCAGGGCTCTTTTGAAGGATCCTGATAACAAGACACACATCGTATCTGAAGCGATGCGCATCGGGACGCGCAACGGCGTGATTCAAAAAATCACAGAAGATACGATTTTTGTGCGTGAAAAAATCGTGAACGTCCTCGGTCAGGAAGAAAACGTGGACAGCATGATTCCGCTCCTTGAGAAGGGCGCGGTCAAGTGATGGGAGATGCCATGAAGGCAAGAAATCTGTTCGTGAGCAGTTTGGTGATGATCGCAATGATTGTGAGCGCGTGGGCGCAGGATGCGGCAGCGCCTCCCCCAGCTGCAGCAGAGGCAGCAGCCCCACCTCCTCCAGCGCCTCCGCCCCCACCTGCTCCAGACCCGATAGCCAAATCGGCCGAAACTCCGATTGGCCCATCTGACGTTGAAAAAGAAGTGGCGGGTGAAAAAAATGAAAAAGTGGTTTCCATCAACAACAAACGTTTAAAACAATTCATCGAGACCCAGGAGTCCAAAAAATACGTAGGGAAAGCAATCACTCTTCAATTGCGCGAGGCCGATGCGACGGATGTTTTTCGTCTGATTGCAGATGCCAGTGGTTTTAATATTATTCTCGCTGATGACGTCAAAGGGAAACTCACGATTGCACTGACTGAAGTCCCTTGGGATTTGGCTCTCGATGTAGTGCTACAAAGCCTTCGTTTGGGTGCTGAGAGAAATCAAAATGTGCTGCGCGTGACAACTCTCACCAATCTGGTGGCAGAAAAAAACGAGCAGCTCAAGGCCAAGCAAGTGGCTGAGTTGAGTGCACCTCGAGTGACTCGGCTTTTTCCGATCAACTATGCTTCTCTCACGGATCTACAGACTATATTGACAAAATTTGCGAGCCTGAATGCTCAGGCAGCTCAACAGGGTGGGGCTGGCGGTGCTGCTCAGCCTGCAAATGCCACCACAGTGGTTCAAGCGGATCCGCGTACCAACAGCATCATCGTTCGTGATACTCCCGAGAACATCGATCGGATGAAAAAAATCATCGAGCTTTTGGATATGCAAACGCCTCAGGTTTTGATTGAAGCAAAAATTGTGGAAGCGACCGAAGGTTTCTCAAAAGTGATTTCTGGGAGTTTAGGTCTCGGAAACAATAATACGGGAACAAAGGGTACTCTCAACTCGGATTCCAGCGGCTATACCGCAAGCTTTTCCGGCGCAAACCCAATTGCCCCCATGGTGGGAACGACGAGTTCTCCTGGGATATTTAGTTACGATGGACGGGATGCGGCTTCGGATATTGGATTCGCAAAATTTGGTTTATCTCCCAATTTGGCATTTATCCCGGGAGTTCAGCGTCTGAACGCTCTTTTGAACTTGGGCGAAAGCGAACGCCAGGTGAAGATCGTAGCCTCTCCCAAAACCGTCGTGATGAGCAAAGAAAAGGCCAGCATCGTTCAGGGAACGCCCGTTCTTGTGCCAGTGATCACTGTGGTTCCAGCAGCAGGAACTCAGCAGGGTAATCAAGTTCAGAGCGCCAACCTCAGCCTGACTGTGAAGCCTACCGTGACCAACGAAGGTGGCGTGATGATGGATGTGGCCGTGTCGCGGGATATTCCATTTCCTCTCGGGGGGGCTAATAGCGGGGTTGCCAACCGGAATCTTCAAACCATGGTCGTGGTCGAGAGCGGATCGACCCTCGTGATCGGGGGTATTTATACGATGTCGACTTCCAAGGCGTCTTCCGGGATTCCGTATTTGAGAAAAATCCCCATCTTGGGTGTGCTGTTTGGCACAGAACAGGAATCCTTGGATCGTTCGGAGCTCTTTATTTTCATCACCCCGCGAATCTTGAACGAGAAGGAATCTGGGCTGACAGGATGAAGTACGAATCGTGAAAAATCAGAAAATTCCTCCCATTTTGTATGACTACCTGAAACGATATCAGGATGACCCGACTTCGCGTGTTTTTGCACCGTTGGCGGAGGCTTATCGCAAGGCTGGGCTTATCGATGAGGCGATGGAAATCGCTCGTGAGGGGGTCAAGCTTCACCCCAATTTTTTGGGTGGGCGAGTAGCCCTTGCGAGGACCCTTTTTGATAAGAAGCAATACATCGAGGTTGTGGAGCAGCTTCGCACAGTGATCCAGGATGCCCCCGACAACCTGATTGCGCAGCGACTGGTAGCAGAATCTTGCCTGATGCTCGGTCGGACTTTGGAGGCGTTGACCGCCTACAAAATGATGCTTTATTTCCATCCTTCAGACGCAGAAACCGCTGCCATTGTGCAGGAGCTGGAGACTCGAGCCTATGCTCAGGGGGTGGTTGCCTTGAGAACAGATCTGGATGAACAAAACACTGATTTTGAGCCAAAATCCGCCAAAACAGCCATTGATCAAGCCCCGGGAGTTCAACACGAGCGTTGGATTCGAAAGATTGAAATACTGCAGACGGCCCTTCAAAAGGTCGAACGGTATCGACATCAGCCCTCTTAAATGTTAAGGCTTGAAGCCTATGAGTATGTTTGCAACCAACCAGTTTCGTAAGGGACTGAAGGTCGAAATTGATGGTACGCCTTTTATTATCGTAGATTTTCAGCATGTGAGTCCTGGCAAAGGCCGAGCTTTCACCAGAACCAAGCTCAAAAACATGATCAACCAGAACGTGATCGAGCGAACGATCACCTCGGGTGACAAACTGGATGGCGCGAACACAGAACAAATCGACGCGCAGTACCTCTACCACGATGCTGAGGGCTTCCATTTTATGAACCAAGCCAATTATGAGCAAGTGGTTCTGAACCCTGAGCAAATGGGTGAGGCCAAAGATTTTTTGCAAGAAAATGTCGTGATTCAAATCATGTATTTCAATGAACGACCGATTGGAGTGGAGTTGCCGACTTTTGTGATTTTGAAAGTGATCGAGACCGATCCTGCTTTCAAAGGTGACACTGTGACAGGCGGTTCAAAACCCGCAAAATTAGAGACGGGCGCTACGATTCAAGTGCCGTTTCACATCAAAGAAGGCGATCTGCTCAAGGTCGATACTCGCGACTACGCTTATGTCGAAAAAGCTAACAAATAGGGTTAAACAGAAGTCATCGGCGAGTTCCAAGGCGGGTGCTGGCCCAGATTTCGCTCAGCTCAAGGAGCTGGTTCAATTCATGTCCCAAAATCAGCTCATTGAACTCGAATGGCAGCATGGAAATGATCGCGTTTATTTAAAAAATTCAGCCGCTGCAACAGTGGTGACATCAGTTACACATGCACCGGCGACGCCGATGAAGCAAGCTGAACCGGCCGCCGCGCCGTCAAGCGAGACTCCACCGGAGCGAAAAATCGCAGCTAATCAAAAGCAGATTTTATCCCCATTTGTGGGCACTTTTTATCGCTCTCCTGCACCTGATGCGGACCCGTATGTGAGAGAAGGCCAAACTATCAAAAAAGGCGCGCCACTTTGTATTATCGAAGCCATGAAGCTCATGAATGAAATCGAGTCGGAGTTTTCTGGAAAAATCATCTCGGTTCTAGTGGAGAGTGGCCAGCCGGTTGAGTTTGGCGAGCCCCTGTTCATCCTTGAAACCTAACCCACCCTTATTCCGCAAGGTACTGATTGCGAATCGAGGCGAAATCGCTTTGCGTGTGATTCGCGCATGTCGTGAATTGGGAATTTCTACAGTAGCTGTGTATTCCACAGCCGACGAGCATTCATTGCACGTCAAAATGGCGGACGAGGCGGTTTGCGTCGGTCCTCCGCAGGCCAAGTTGAGCTACTTGAATATGGCAAATCTGCTTTCTGCAGCAGACATCACGGGTGCGGACGCAATTCATCCAGGATATGGTTTTTTGTCAGAAAACGCTGCTTTTGCGCGTCTTTGTGGAGAATGTCAGGTCACCTTCATCGGCCCCACGCCAGAGAACATCGAATCGATGGGCGAAAAAACCCGGGCCCGGCAAATCGCACGTGAAGCAGGTGTGCCTCTTTTGCCAGGAACACTCGAGGCAGTCCCTAATGTCGATCAGGCTTTGAGCGAGGCAGAAAAAATCGGATATCCTGTGATCCTCAAGGCATCTGCAGGTGGCGGTGGCCGAGGAATCCACGTGGTGTACAGCGCACAGCAACTCAAAATCGCATTTGATCGTGCAGGAACCGAAGCTCAAGCAGCATTTGGAAATTCTGCCATGTACATCGAAAAATACTGCCAGCATCCCCGGCATGTCGAGATTCAAGTTTTGTGTGATCAGCATGGGAATCGGATTTTTTTAGGTGAGAGAGATTGCACGATTCAAAGACGTCACCAAAAAATCGTGGAAGAATGTCCCAGCACGGCATTGACTCCCGAGCTCAGGGCAAAAATGGGCGAGGCAGCTCTCAAACTCTGCAACAAAGTCGGCTACACGAATGTGGGCACAGTCGAGTTTTTAGTCGATGAGAAGAAAAACTTTTATTTCATGGAAATGAATACTCGAATTCAAGTTGAGCATCCTGTGACTGAGATGGTCACGGGAATTGATTTGATCAAAGAGCAAATTCAGGCCGCTGCTGGCAAACCGCTGACGATCAAGCAAAGTGATATAAAAATTAACTCGCACTCGATTGAGTGTCGAATTAATGCCGAGGATTCCGAGAATTTTCGCCCATCACCTGGACGGATTACAGCGATGCACGTTCCTGGAGGTTTAGGCGTCCGCGTTGAGTCATTTGTGTACAATCATTATACCGTGGTTCCGTTTTATGACTCGATGCTCGCAAAATTGATTGTACATGCGCCCACTCGTCTCGAAGCCATCGCAAAAATGCGCCAGGCACTTGACGAATTTGTGATCGAAGGCATCCAAACCAACATCCCTTTTCATCGCAAAATCATGGCCAGCAAAACCTTCCGGGATGCGGATTATGACACGCATTTTTTGGAAGAGTTTCTCCCGAAATACGAGTAAAATCAAAAAGATGTCCAAGAAGGACGATACCCGATCAACGCAGGTTGATTTGGGCGATGATTTGATTGCGTCGGCACGCATTACACTCAAGGCCAAGAAGGCCAAAGCGGATGCATCAGCCGATTCGCAAAAGGACCAACTCGAGAGTGCGCGCATTCTCGCGGGCGAAGGATTGTTCGAAGAAGCCAAGCGCGTTCTTCGAAAAATTTTGATTTCGGATCCTCGTTACACTCCTGCTAGAAAAAAACTCGAAGAGCTTCAAGAAGATGAGCTCAAAAAACTTTTAGCTGAGGGTGAAGAACAAAAACATCGGTACCGGGTCAAGAAGGTGGAAGAGGATCAACCCTTCGAAGGTGATCCGCGCGTTGTCGAAGAGCAGCTGGACCAGGAATTGGGATTGGGGCTGGATTGGAGCACTCCAGATTTAGGGGAAACTCTGGATGATGTTTGGTTTGGCTCTCCGGAATCACTCAGGGAGTTTGTACAGAAGCTAGATCGAGAAGTGAGCGGAAATTCGGCAAGAGATCTGTTGGATTTGGGCATTGGGTTCTTGGAAATGGATTTGCCAAAGATAGCAGCACATTTGTTTACGCAGAGCTCGAAAGATGCAGAGTGGGAGCATGCGGCGCGTGCATTGCATGCGGATGCTCTGTTGCGCGCAGGGAATGCACTCGAGGCAGCTCAGCATCTGGATCTAGCATTGAGAAACCCAGAAATTCCAAATGAACAAAAAATCGAATTGAGTTACTGGATGGGGCGCTCCCAGGAGGCGCTGGGTCGTGTAAAATCTGCAATTCGTTGGTACGAATCTGTTCTGCTTGCAGATTCCCAGTATCGCGATTGTTTGAGCAGGAAAACAGACCTTCAAAAAAAATGATCCGCAAAAATCCTTTTTTGATTTTTTGTTTAGTGATTACGCTACTGGTGAGCGCTACGGTTTTATTTATCCAAAGCAAGCGATTTACAGATGCAGCAAGGCGTTTGCTGGCTTCCCGCTTCTCTCCCAGCTTTGGGATCGATGCTGATTTTGAGGGGTTGTCGATTCAGTATTTCCCGCCAGGGCTTTCGATCTTGAAGCCAAAAGTTGCGCTGAGAAAACGAAACATCGTGGGTTTGCCAGAAGGGTCCCAGGTCACGGCCGAGAGGATCGAATTGAATTTCAAACCTATTCAAATGCTCACAGGATCTATCCGCATCAATGAGTTCAAAATAGTCAATGGCGACATACAGCTCGAGTTTGATAAAATTCCGACGCAGGCAAAACCCAAATCCAAAAAAGCTATTCCAGCCCTGCGCTGGGACGAATTGTTTCATGTTCATGCCGATTCGGTTGGAATTGAAAATACGCGAGTACGTTTGAAATTTAATGATCCCCAGCTGAAGGCAGAGTTTTTAGCAAAAAATCTTTCGGTTTCGCAGTGGTCAGGCAAGGGCGGTGTTGGGTACGCAATTGATTTGGATATCGAGAACATCAGCGGAGAGGTTCCGAAAAGCTGGAAAATTCCGAAGCAGATCAAGTCTGTGCGCGCAAAGGCACGCATCAATTCCCTGGGTTTGACGGTAGAAAATTTCTCCACCTCGATTCAAGGCGTTGATTTGAGCCTGAATGGAAAAGTAGATGGGAACTTGTTGGAGCGGCAGGACCTTCCATTTGATGTGGCATACGACATTTCTGGCGACCCGCGGGGATTTAAGCTTCCCGTTGATTTCAACGGTAGCTTTCGTGCGCAAGGAAAGGCCCAAGGTAACCTTGAAAAAATCGGGGACACGCTGAGGGGTGACATCAAGCTCGATACTCAAAACGTTAAAATCATGAAATGGGAATTTGATTCGGGGTCTGCGCAAGCTGATTATCAGTTCAAGGCAGGATCTCCTGAAATCAATCTCGAAAAATTAGTGATCGCTGCCGCAGAGAAACCTCGCGTGGGAGGCGTGCCCGCGAGTGGCGGGAAAGTTACCGTCAGTGGTGTGCGTTGGAAGTACGGATCCAGCGATCTTGTCCATGCAGATATCAAAATTGAAAGAGCCCACGTCCATTGGCTGGCCCCAGTTGTGCGAAGAGAAATTTTCCCGCTCGATATGCGAGTCTCTGGCCAGATCGTCAGCGTCATCAAGCCCACAGCGGATTGGAATTTAAGAAATGAAATCAATCTGGTGGTGGGCCAGCTGGATCTGGACAACGGAAAAATGGGGGTGGTGAAGCCACTCACCAAGGTTCTTTCTGTTCAGGACATTCGGGTTTCTGGAATCGCAAACGTGAATTCGGAGGAAGTCAAATTGGATTCGGTGAATATTGCGTTGAAGGAATCCAAATTCAAAGCATCAGGCAAGATCAGTTTTTCAGAGGGTCTCGACATCACTGCCGCCGGAAATGTTCAGCTGAAGGAAATTGGTCAACTGGCAGAGCAGGATATTCGAGGACAGGGCCCGGTCAAAGTGCATGTGCACGGCCCGACCAGCAGAGTTTTCGTCGACTTCATGCCTGAGCTTCAGGATGGAGAGTATTTAGGTCTCCATCTCGGGGCAGTTCGGGGAAAAATCACATTCGACGAGGATCCTACACATCTTTTATTTAGCGATGTTCAGGGAAAAAATGGGAAAACTACCTACGTCGCGAACGGAATGATCGACTTGGGATCCGCAGAACCCAGTATCAATCTCAAAGTGGATGTTCCTGATGGAGAAGTTGAGAACGTGATTGACGTGCTTCGAGAAAAGGTAAAAGACATCAGCTGGTTCCCTTGGGGCGCGACCGGATCAGTCAGCGGAAGAGTGGGCATTACGGGCGGGTTAAACACTGATCTTTTGCAGATTCGCGTCGAGTGCATTGGTTCAGATTGGGAATATGTTCATGAACGTTTCAAAAGAGTGATTGCGACCGGAGGCTATGATCGCGGACGATTTTATGCAGATTCCGTGAGGGCAGTCAAAAAAACTGGGCGCCTGAATGGAGCGATTTCGTTTCGGCCGAAGAATTTCATTCAAAAAAAATCAAAGGAAGAAGAGCAGCTTTCCTGGTCTCTGAGTTCCGAAGATTTCTCGCTGGCGGATATCGATCATATCAGCCGTCTGGATGTTCCAGCCAAGGGCAATTTGGATATCAAGAGTCATGGTGAAGAAAAAGATGGAAAAATTTCGTCTGAAACACAGATCTCGCTGAAATCTGCATCTGCTAGGGGGATCTCGATTCCTCCTTCTGAATTTCACATGTCCTCGGAAAATGGCAGGCTCAACGTGAAGGGAGAGTTCCAAGGATCACAGGGGCTGTTGCAGGCTGACTATCCATTTCAATTGGGAGAAATCGCCTCGCTGAAAGTGGACTTCAATCGATTTGACTTCAGCCATGCACTTTTGATGCTCAACCCCAAACTGATTCAGGATCAGGATCTTGCCGCATATTTTAGCGGAGGATTGGATCTGTCGTTTCAATCTGGGAAAATCGAGCTGGGATCAGGGAAAGCGTCGATCTCGGAGTTTGTCATGTCCAAAAAAGGCACACGGTTCGCACTCGAAAAACCTGGAGAATTTGCGATTCACAATGGAACTTTTCGTGTGGATCAGCTCAGCATCAATGGGAAGGAAGGCAGTGTCAAGCTGACGATGAACAGCAATCAGGCGGAGGTTGCTGGTTTGATCACGGGCGATGTGCACTTGGGGATGATCGAATTTTTCACGCCTGTGATCCGGCCTGCAGTGGGCTTGGCAAAAATCGATTTGTCGCTCACGGGCTACCTGAAGAGCCCTGACTTTTTAGGGAAGGCGAGCGTGAATGGCGCATCCTTCCAGATTGCCGGGACGGATTTCATATTCGAAAACGTCGGGGGGCAAGTTCAACTCAGGCAAAATAGGATCCTCGTCAAATCCTTCGAAGGTGATTTGGCCTCTGGGCGCGTGAATGCGAAAGGGACCGTCGATCTTTTCACAGATCGGGTTCCGGCCATCGATTTGACTGGGAACCTGGTGGACAACAAGCTCAAGATATTTCCTTTTCAATTCGTCAAAATCAACGGGGCGCTCAAGGTTCATGGAACCGAATTGCCCTATCTGGTCGAAGGAAAAATAGTTTCAGATTCCGCGATGTCACGTGAGAAGGTTCTCAATCAAAAAAGGAACGCGACCGGCAAGGATCGTTTTACTCCCTCGGCTACTCTTTTGACTGAATCAAATCTTCCTATTTTTAAATTAAATATCCAGGCTGTGGCCGAACGGGGCATCCTGGTGCAGAACGATCTCTTTGATGCCGAACTCAAGGGAGACCTGAAAATCATCAACACGATCGAAAATCCAGGAATCCTGGGAACGACGGAAGTGATTCATGGTAAAATGAGTTTCAAAGATCGTGTTTTTCAAATCCAATCCGCTAAGGTCGAATTTGATAATCCAACTGCTCTTGATCCGGCCGTGAATATGGTGGCTACAACCGAGGTCAATCGCACTAAAATTCAAATGTTGGCTTCAGGTCGCTTGCCGGACAAACTCAAGATCGTTCTGACTTCGAATCCTGTGATGCCAGAATCTGATATTATCTCTGTTCTCGCTTTGGGAATGTCGAACGATGATTTTCAAAAAATGCGTGCGGGTGATCGCAAAACATACGAGCAAGGTGAGGCGACGTCGCTGTTGCTTAATTCGTTGGATTTTAACCGGGATATCCAAAAAAGAACAGGTTTCCAGGTGCAGTTGGATGAAGCCAATTATTCGCAATTAGGGATGAGCGCGTTTCGACCCAGAACGGATGTGGACTCGACCTCTGCCCCGAGAATTGTAGTCAAAAGAAAGCTGGGGAAAAAGTTAGATCTCTCGGCTGGGAGCACGGTCGGTGTGGGAACGACTAACCAAAGGCAAGTCACCACCGAGTACAGGTTTACGCCTGCCTTCTCACTTTTGGGAGTCTGGGATTACATCGATAGCAGCAACTTTAACACATTCAACCAGTCGTATGGAGTCGATTTGAAACTGCAAAAGAGGTTTAAGTGACCCAGGCACTGATGATTTTTTTCATCCTGGGATTGCATAGCGGGCAGGCGGCAACGCCAACCGCGCAATCTACGGCCCTGGAAGTTGATCAAGTGGAGATTCTGGGTATTACTGCAATTGAAGCAAGCATTGCTGAATCAGCATTAGAGCTCTACCCCGGTGATAAACTGGATCGGGTGAAAGTACTGCGAACAGTAAGAAATCTGCAGGAACTCTACCGAGCCAGAGGCTATGAGAAAACTCGGGTCGAAAGCGAATTGCAAAAACGAAAAGGCGCGGGTGGTGCAGTCGAAGTCGTATTGGTCTTCAATGTAGTGGAAGGCAAACCGACTCGAGTTTCCAGCATCAAAATTACCCCCACCACAGGGGTGGATGCCGACCCCGGCTCACAGGAGTACTGGAAGAGAATTTCAGCACAAGTCTATTCCAGGATTTCTTTGGGAGCAGGTGACTTATTGGACACAGAAAAGGTTTCTGCCACGAAGCGCGTGATTCAAGATCAGCTGGTTTCCGACGAGTTTATCGGCGCGAAAGTGCAGGATGTAGTTGTATCCGACTCAAAACATCCAGCAGAAACAAACTCCGCGATTATCGCAGAGACATCACGTTGGGTAGGTCTTGAGTTCAAAATCGATCTGGGAGATCGAGTCGTTTTCAGCTTTCGGGGAAATACGGTACTGACGCGCGCGCATCTTTCTGGACTGATTGAAGAGCTTCGCATCAACGGTTTAGGGCGCGACTATGTGAACGTGATTTTGAATCGAATCGTAGAGGAGTACCAATCGCTGGGGTTCGCATTTGTCACTGTGAAAGCTTATAATTTCGAGAATCCGGATCGTCGAGAAAGGTCTGTGACTTACGAGATCGTTGAAGGAGTCAGGACGAGGATAGAAGGTATTTCTTTTGCAGGAAATGAATATTTCACGCAAGATGAGCTTTTGACTCAGTTTCGTGAGCGTTCAACCGATCGAACTCAATTCGGATTCTATGTCCAAAAAGATATTCAGGCTTCAGCCGATGCATTGGTGGATTGGATCAAGAGCCAGGGGTTTCTTTCTGCAAAACTAGTGACTACGCAAAGAAATTTCAGTCCCAAAAAAGATCTGGCAAACGTCATGGTTTATCTTTTTGAGGGGGACAGGACGTTCATCAAAAAAATTACCGTTCAGGGGTTTTCGGCACTCACGACAGACGAGGTGTTGAGCATGCTCGATTCTCGCGATGATCAGCCTTTGAACCTGGTTGTATTTTCAAAAGGTCTCGAAGCCCTGAAATCCTATTATCACTCGCAAGGGTATTTGAATTTCAAAATTCTCAACGAAGATTCAGCCACGATGGTGAAATATTCCGAGCAAAATCGAGCGGCCGAGATCCTGGTACAGGCGGATGAAGGCATCCGGTACAAGGTCAGCGCGATTCAAATCGAAGGGTTGACGAAAACCAAGGAAGTAGTTGCCCGCCGGGAAGTCATGATTCAACCGGAAGATTACATCGAAGAAAGTAAATTGTCTGAGACAGAGCAGCGCCTGAGAAAACTCGGCATATTTTCTACTGTGAATACAAAATACCTAGACGATCCATCTCGCCCGGAATGCAAAATCATTCAAATTAATATTCAGGAAGGTTCACCTGGGTACGTGGCTGGAGGGCCAGGCTTCAGGAACGATCTCGGCCTGAGATTATTTGCACAAACTGGATATAGTAATATTTGGGGCAGGAATCATACGATTTCCCTAAATTCCACAATCAATCGCCGGTTCAAGGCTTTCCAAGCAGGAAGCCAAAACTTCGTCGAGTTTCAATCTCAGCTGGGATATGTTTGGCCTTGGTGGTTGTCTCTCCCTGAGGTGACTTTCAGGCCAAGATTCACTGTTGAAAAAACTCAATATGTTTTGTTTTCTGCAGAAACAGTTTCGGCTGCGACCGTGTGGGATCGGAGATTGCTGAGAAAAGTGAATCTGATGGGCAGTCTGTCCTACTCTCTCGAAAGAACAAAACAGTTCGACGCTTTTCAAAAGAGAAGCGCAATCGCCAAGTTCGACAATCAAACGATGTTGATTGGCGCAGTGACGCCTAGTATGCGCTTGGATTTGAGGGATAATCCACTGGCCCCCACCAAAGGATTTTTTAGTACGACTTCTTTTGAGTACGCTCATCCTGGATCTGAGGGAGAACTGAAGTCTGAACCCGGAAAATTTCCGATCGGATACACAAAATTTCAATTTCGGGCTGATCAATTTGTGCCTGTCACACGCAGTATCAGTTGGTATTTCAGCTTTCGTACGGGACTGCTCCGCAACCTCATTCCTCCTCCCGCTGACCGACCTAAAGATCCTCGGTACGCAGCGCCTCTGGTCAAACAATTTGCGCTGGGAGGCCCGGGTAGTTTGAGAGGATTCAGCAATCAGGAGTTAAATAATTATGGCGGCATTGACAACAACGGTGATCCGATTGCTATTCGGGGAACCCAGTCCTATGTCAACTATCGAACCCAAATCGATGTTCCATTTTCAGGCGCTATGAAGGTGGGTCCTTTCTTGGACATGGCTAATTTGCTGGTGGATACTTACTCATTTGGAAAAAATTTAAAATATGGTGCGGGGCTGGGATTTCACTACCAAACTCCGATTGGCCCAGTGAACTTCGATTGGGGCTTCAACCTTTTTCCTCTGCCCAACGAATCCAAGAATCAGTTTGTTTTTTCCGTCGGCGTGATTTAAACCTTATTCTATGAAAATCACTCGAAAAAACAGTCTCCTAGCTCTCGGTGTATTGGTTTTTTCAACCTCTTTTGCATCGGCAGGTTTTTTTTGGAAAAAACGCGCCCAGTTGGACCAGGCTGTCTGGTCAGAGGATGGGAGTGAAATCGCTTATTTAGTCCTACACTACGAAGAGGGCCGCCCAGGTCCTGGAGATGGCACCACACCTAAGAGAAAATTTGCCCACGAGTTGAGAGTAAAAAACGCGGATGGAAGTGGAGACCGAGTTTTGGCTTCAGTGCGCCCGGGACAAAACGGGGCTGAATTTTATCGGATGAAATGTGCAGGCTATACGATTGTCCCGGTAGTCAGTGAAAGCAGTTACCGAGTGGACCTTTTGAGGGATTCAGGAGGTGTACAAGTCATCGATGCAATTCAAAATACTCATTGCGATGGCTTGCACGTGATTCCGTCTCCGCACGGTGAATACATTGCAAAAATAAAAACCCGCGGTTGTCTCCCCGATCATAGCGCAGGGTTGCTATTCGATGTGGTGATTTTGAAGTCAGATAGTTTGACAGTGTCAGCACATTACACGGTTCCGGGAATGAATCTAGCTGCTGAGTTCGCGTGGAATGTCGATAGCCAGTTTGTTTTGAGCGATGATGTGGGTTCGAAGTACATGGATCCGAAGGGTTTAGGGGTGATTGATGTTTCTAGACCTTACCCGTGTACGGTTCCTGCCACGACCAGCAGCAATTTGTCGGCCAAATCGATTCGTCTAGAGATTCAAAGTTCTGATCGTGGGTCGCAGATTGTTCCTGTGCCTGCTGTAGGCGAAGCGCAACCTTTTGCCTGCGATGCACACAAAACGATGGATATGAGTTGTAAACTTACTCAACACTGAAGTCAGGTAGTATGAAAACATCCGAAATTCGCAGCCGTTTCTTAGACTATTTCAAGCGTCATCAGCACGAAGTGGTTGAGAGCTCATCCTTGGTTCCCCACAATGACCCTACGCTGCTGTTCACAACTGCGGGGATGGTTCAGTTTAAAGATGTTTTTTTGGGGAAGGATCGCAGAACCTACAAGCGTGCAGCCTCTGTACAAAAATGCGTGCGCGCAGGTGGCAAGCATAACGATCTTGAAAATGTCGGATTCACAGCCAGGCATCACACGTTTTTTGAAATGCTCGGAAATTTTTCTTTTGGTGATTACTTCAAATCCGACGCGATTCGATTTGGATGGGAGTTTGTCACCCAGGATCTCAAAATTCCAAAAGACAAATTGTATGTGACCGTTTTTGAAACTGATGATGACGCCGCCGACATTTGGCACAAACAAGAAGGTGTGCCCAAGGATCGGATCTATCGATTCGGAGAAAAAGATAATTTCTGGGCTATGGGAGATACAGGACCCTGCGGGCCTTGCAGCGAAATTTTCGTGGATCGTGGCGAGAAGTATTCTTGCGGCAAACCCACCTGCAAAATGGGCTGTGACTGTGATCGCTACATGGAGATCTGGAATTTGGTTTTCATGCAGTACAACCGAGATTCCAGTGGAACTCTCAATCCCTTGCCGAAGCCCTCTGTGGATACAGGCGCGGGACTCGAGCGGATTGCATCCGTTCTGCAGGATGTGGAAACCAACTACGACACGGATGGGTTTGCAGTGATTTTCCGAGCGATTGGTGAGGAGCTGGGTCGATCTTACGATCGTTCGGCCGCTGATGCTGCTTCGTTTCGCGTGATTGCTGATCATGCACGGGCTGCGACGTTCTTGATCGGGGATGGCGTGATGCCTTCGAACGAAGGACGCGGATATGTCTTGCGGCGGATCATGCGCCGGGCGATTCGACATGGGAAAAAACTGGGATTCACTAAACCGTTTTTGAGCATGATTTGCGCTGCTGTGATGGAGGAGATGCAATCGGCTTATCCGGGTTTGAGAGATCAAGCTGCGTTCATTGCCAAAGCAGTCTTTGCGGAAGAAGAACAATTCCTTCGCACTTTGGAGCGGGGTTTGATTTTGCTCGATGAAGAAACTGCAAAACTCAAAGCTGGGGATACTTTGCCCGGCGAAGTTGCTTTCAAACTCTACGACACTTTTGGGTTCCCTCTCGACCTCACGCGCACGATTTGTGATGAGCATGCTTTGAAGCTGGATCAAGCAGGTTTTGAGAAGGCGATGGCTCGGCAAAAAGCTGAGTCACGCAAAAGCTGGAAGGGATCTGGGCAGGAGTCCCTGGATGCGATTTACCTGCAGCTTGCGAACAAGCTCCGAGACCAAGGGAAAAAAATTGGCTTTGTGGGATACGACGCGCTTTCGTCCGAAGGACAGTGCTGGAGTATTCTCAGTGAGCAAAACGGACAGATGCTGCCTGTGGATTCTCACACTCAAGTTGTGGGCACCGAGGCACCGGTTCTCCAAGCGATATTTTTGGAGACTCCCTTCTATGCTGAGAGCGGGGGACAGGTCGGAGATCAGGGTCGTGTGAGTGGTGGAGATTTTGTTGGAAAAGTTCTGGACGTTCAAAAACCAGCCGAAGGTTTGACTGTGGTCCACATTCAGCCCGTGCAGGGGACTTTGAAGGTCGGACAAAACTACACACAGCAAACGGATCGCGAAATTCGAGCGCTCACTGCACGAAATCACACAGCGACGCACTTGCTCCACTGGGCTTTGCACAAGGTTTTGGGTGCGCATGTGAAGCAGGCAGGATCTTTGGTTTCGCCCGAATTACTCCGATTTGATTTTTCGCATTTCCAGCAAGTGACGAAAGACGAGTTGGAAAAAGTAGAGAACATGATCAATGAGAAGATTTGGGCCGCACATTCTGTCTCGAAAAAAGAAATGGCCAAAGATGAGGCAATCGCAGCAGGCGCGATCGCATTCTTTGGCGAAAAATATGGCGATCGAGTTCGCGTCGTGAAAGTCGGTGATTTCTCCACCGAGCTTTGCGGTGGAACACACGTAGACAATTCCTCCGATATCCATCTTTTCAAAATCGCAAGTGAAGGAAGCGTAGCATCCGGAGTTCGGCGAATTATTGCTTTTACGTCCAAGGGCGCGTTTGAATACTTGCGCAAGAAAGACCTGAATCTTGCAGTTATCCAAGAGCGCCTCAAAGCTGCAACCGCTGAAGATGTTTTGGCGAAGCTCGAGAAACTGAGCGGCGCCGAAAAAGACCTACGCAAGCAAATCGAGCAACTCCAAGCCAAAGGCATGAGCGGACAAGTGAGCGAGTTGTTAGCAGAAGCAAAAACCATCGGCGCCGTAAAACTAGTCGCATTGATCTGCGAACCCGATGCACAGGGGGCAAAAAAACTCCGCGATCTAGCCGACATGCTCGTGCAAAAGTCCTCCGACGTAGTAGCTGTTTTAGGAATGAAAGATCCAACGACCGACAAAGCTTCGTTGCTGATTGCGTGTGGAACGAAAGCTCAAGCTACTGTGAAGGCCAATGACCTTTTGAAGGAGCTAGCACCCTTGATCGACGGCAAAGGCGGCGGCAAGCCCGAGATGGCACAGGCCGGCGGTACAAAATCCGCAGGTCTCAGTGAAGCTCTAACACTCGCTGCCCAACTCATCGCAAAAAAATAATCAAGTTGAAGGCTATTCATTTGTCAGACAGAATTCCCCGGTCGATTTGGATTTTTTTTGTGCGGATACCCGCTTCACGCGGCGACAGGAGGTCGCTTAAGCGTGAGGGCTGGATGCCCGCAGCGGCGTATCCGCACAAAAAAAATCCAAATCGACCGGGGAATTTATTCGAGGAGTTGTCTTCAAAAAGTTTAAGAAAACTGTTCTATTTTCCGAATCCCAAATTTCTCAATCGCATACCTTCGATTACAGTTTCGACAGAGCAGTCTGATATTTTCCGTTGTATTCGCACCATTTTGTGCGAACGGATGGATATGATCCAGCTGAAGAGCGTATTTTGAACCACATTTCTGGCATTTTCCCTGGTCCCGCTGAAAAATCTGTCGTCTGAGTGATGCGGGGATGTATCTTTTTCTTAGATTGGACGTCAGGTGCTCGCTAAATTCGTCATCGTGACGAATTTTCGGTGCGTTCAGCACCGCCGCTGTGCTCCCGCGGAATTTTCCTCCCGAAAATTCCACCGGTGGCATCATCACCTCAAAAGAATCATCTTGAGCGCTTGATAGTTGATCGTTCTCTCTAGCTTTAGTTTCAGAGTGGGTTACCTTTTTGTTTTTAGGTTCCCTGGCCGGATTGAGTTTCTCCACTCCAAATTTAGCTAAGTAAGTCACCAGCTCACTCAAACTCATGCTGGGATGTGAATGCGCAAGATATCCTTTGAGGGTTTCGAGATTTTGAATCGCATCTTCAGTGAGAATTAATTTCAACTCAGTATGGGTTTGACTCACAGCTCTAGCTTTTTCTTGAAAGTGAGCTTCAGGTTGGACGGATCTTTTCATCAACTCCCGCTCTACTTGTCTACGAGACTTTCCTTCCAGAGTTTCTAGAATCTCTTTTTTCTCGTCCTTCGAAATCGGTTCGTCCGTGATTTTGTTTTCTTTTCTCACAAAACTTTGAACTTGAACGATGGTCGAAAAACTGAGCTTCCCCTCCAAAATTTTATCCTCCATCTCCGGAAGCTCCTTCAAAAGCTTCATCGCATCAATTCGTCTTTGAGCAGCTCCGGATGAATATCCTAAATGATTCATACAATAGTCATGTAGATTACTAATCCCCATCGCGCAGTAAACCTTCCGTCTCTCAATTTCTCTCAGATGGTGCAAAACAGCGACCGTCACCTCTCGCTCAAATCGGATCAGTGATCGAGTCTTTTCAATAAGATCTCGGTCACTCAGATTTTTTAAATTTTGAATTGAAAAATTTGAAATTGACGCTGGATTCATGGTGTTTTCTCCTGTGAAGATCTGGGAAATATGCCATGAATTCGAAAATAAATTCATCAAAAAAAACGAATTTTATATCTATTTTTGGTCTATTTTAAGTGATTTTGTATTTCAAAAAACTGTAGTTACAGATTTTTAATACTCCTGACGTCCTTATATGCACAAGCCGAACCCCTGCTGCCACGTCTAAGCGCATTCATAAAATCCAAAGGACCAGGGCTGGCTCTCTTTCCAAACAAATTACTGCAATGGCGGTTCTGATTTTAGAAAAAGAAGGAAAAATCAAAGCGGATGATTTTGTGAGTCAGTATATTCCTGCTTTTCCTGCCTACGCAAAAAATGTTCGTATACGCCACCTTTTACATCACCAAGGTGGGCTGCCTAATTACAATGAACTTTGTAAAAACTCTAAAACGCCTGTTCAAAATAAAGAGATTATTTCTTATTTGAATAGTCAGTCGAAGCTCGAGTTTGAACCCGGCTCTCGCTATCAATATAGCAACATGGGTTATGTGGTTTTGGCTGAGGTGGCTGCTCATGCATCCGGACAGAGTTTTAGTGATTTTCTAAATGAGCATATTTTTAAAAAAATAAAAATGAATCACACTGATCTCATTACATTGGAAAACGAAGCTGCTTTTCAGAAAAAAATGCATAGTTACAAAGCATGGCCATTTTTTGATGTGAACGACAACGGTCCGTGTAATTACAAACAGGGCCCTGGAAGTATAGTGACAAATCTTGATGATTTTTCGAAATGGATCGGTGATTGGAAAGTTGAAGGGCAAACCTCTCTATTGGCATAATGGTGCATGGCTTTCTTTCAGGGCCTATGACAGATTTTTTCCAGAAAAAAATCTCTGGTCGCAGTTTTTTCAAACTATGAAGGATTCAGCGTGGAGTCGTTTGGGACGGAGTTGTTGGAGCCTTATTAATGGCTAAGGCTACGCAGCCTTCTTCTTCGCCCCAGCATCCTGCTTGAGGAACACAGTACCCAGCAGCTTCACGAGTTCGCGGTCATACTTGCCGGACTCTTCTTGCATGATCTTGATAGCTTCCTCAGCAGACTTCCCGGGATGACCAGGTCGTGTGGTGATCAGTGCGCTGAATGCGTCGGCTACAGCCACAATTTTCGCGGGATAATAAATCACCGGGCCGTGCAATCCATTCGGATAACCATGCCCGCTCGGCTGCTCGTGGTGTTGGTAAACGATGTATCTGACTTCATCTGGGATGTTGGGTGTGTTTTCCAGCATCTCTAGCCCCAGGCGAGCATGCTCTTTGATTTCCACCCATTGGCCTGGATCAAGTTCATTAGCACTGTATAGGATTTCTTTGGGGATTTTTGTGCAACCAATATCGTGCAAAAATCCACCCATTCCTAGTGTCTCCAGCATTTTCTGATTCATGTTCCCTGATGCCTTAGCGATAAACATGCTGAAAATCGATACAGCAATCGAGTGGTAGTACAGATAGTCGCCATGCGAGACGAGTTTCAGAATCAAAGCGAGTGTTTTTGGATTCTCACTCAAAAGCTGAACGTAGTTGTTGATGACTTGCTGAGTTTTTTCAGCTGTTTTTTCATCCACATTGATGGTGGAGAAAATTTCTGCCATGTTTTGCTCAGTCATGTTCAGCAAAGCAGCGATTTTTCGCTCGTTGGGGATGCTTGGATCGCCGAACACTGCCTGCGCGGGTGTCCGAATGAATTCCTTAAATGTAGCTTCATCCTCAGCGCGAATAAAAAGCTCTTTCACGCCTTTCTGAATATATTGAGCGAGACGTTTGTAATCGATTCCAGTCGATTTCGAGAACACATGAGCGTGATTATCGTCTGACACTTTAATAAACACATCGACCGGGATGTCCCGGGTCGTGTTTCTGAATGTCTGAATGTCGACTGCAATATACGAAATACTCATTTTTTGATTCGAACAAGGTCTCCTGCCATCACTGAAGGTGGAATGATGCTGGGTGTTTGCTCCGCTGGATTCATTTTGTCCAATCGAGCTACCGCAGTGTTGGCTTCGACGTGAATGATTTTAAGTGTTGCGAAAGGAAAGGTCACATCTCGTTGTAGCTTCTCATTGATCAGGTCATAAGTCGGTTCTTTGCGCATGACTTCCAAGATGCTGCCGGGACGCAATCCGTGAGCTGCTCCCATCGTGACAAAAATGTCTCGAACGGGTACTTCGTTCGGATTCCCCATATCGAGGGAATTTTGAATTCCGTAGACCAAGAAATCATCGCTAGAATAGGCTTCTTTGCTCCATCCAAACCACAAACTGATTAGGACCAGAACCATCAAAGCGGGGGTGATTAAAATTTGACGAATTGACACGTTTTCCTCCTTTTTATAATTTCCAAAGGTCGTCGCGTCCTTGCGTCTCACCTAGTTTGTTCGCCACAGGCTGTGGCTTACATAAACCGTGTCGGTTGCTACCCGGCAATTCTTAATAGCTGGATTGTGCCTAGCGACCCCAGTCGATGCGTTGTCTGTACTCGACTTGCACGTTGTCATCTTTTTTGCCGTCAATAATGCGTCGATAAACTTCTCCACGGACCTGTTGGTCTCTGCCCCCAACTTCGACCCCAATTCGATGAGTCATGAAGCTGTCAGGGTTGATGATGCTGGGTGTTTGCCCCGGGGCCGCCTGTGTGTTCTCATAAAAAACACGCCACATATCGGATCCCAGCGTGGCGCGCGAACGGAGAACGGTTGTGGGTTGTTGCCGGGTAACTTCTAGGAGTGCTTCAAAATAAATTCGATTCGTAATGTCTTGATGAATTTTAACTCCGGAACGGAGCAAGTTTAAATAAGCACGATATCGGCGGGGATCATATCCCATAGTATTTACTGAAACTGGACCCGGCTCAACATAGGCGTTGACGTAGGCTTCGAGCTCGGTCCCATTGCGGATCTGCATGTGGAATCGATTGCGTAGAATCAATTGCATGTCCCCATCGATTGCTGCCCCTCGCGTGGTGGAAGATTCACCGAAAGAAAGAGAACCGGGATCGGCCAAAAAAGCTTGGATGACCGTGGGATCTCGGCGAGACAATCCCTCTAGGATTTGGGCCGAATGCAAATATCCCAACATGTCTTGCGTCGAAGTCTCTCGATTTAGCTTTCCCTGGACTCCGGTAACGTACCCTTCGAGAACTCCCTGCAAATCGGATGTCAGGCCCCAGCGTGTTCCATTCGCACGAATGAGTTGTTTGATCCCATCGTATCGTACAAGAAGACTTTGAAAGTCGAGATTTTCAGTTTGGGTAGGTGTTTGGCCCGACGAGAGCGCAAAGGTCAATCGGTGTGTTGAAGTTTTGGTTTTTGCTTCGAGGACGTAGGAGAGTGTTGAAACCCGAGTCCCGTCCTCCAACTGGCCGGTGGCAAGAGTAAAAGTATTGCAAGGATCGTCCCCGATTTGAAACCGGACCGCGCCAATTCTGGCTCGAGAGGTGGGATCTGCTTCTGCTCCGACCACTTCATGCAGGAATGCGCCCAGCAAAGAGTCTGATACATTGACCATCCTGCCATCGCTTCCAAAAATCCGCATTTTGATTCCCGTGTTGGGAATCGAATGAGCTTGTGAGCGTGCCATCGTTCCAGAACCATCGGTTTCTTTTCCAGTTTTGCCGTAGTTCATGACGTATGAAGTTCCTGGATGGCGGGTGTCTTCGACTAAAACCGTAGTGTGAAAATTGGGACCGGTCGTTGCAAAGGCACTTACATATCCTTTCAGACCTTGTTGTTTGCCCATTTGCTCAATCATTTGAGATTGAAAAAGTGCCATGTCTCTGCAAACACCCGCTGTACCGTTTGTGCGCAGAGCTTCGAGAAGTTGCAGGCCGCTAATTCCCCCTTCGGCGCCGATCATTTCCTTGTTTCTTTCCACGTCGTAAATTTTTCTCTCCATCAAACGTCCCATTTTCGCAGTGAAGTCGATGATTTCTTCCGTGCTTCTGGCTTTCCCCATTTGTTGCAGAGCTTGATCGAGATCAGTTTGTTTTGTGATTTTGATGAGACGATCGCGGTCAGCAGTGTCGCGCTTGCAACGCGCGAACGTCGTGGTGTCCATTTTTGCGCTGTTGCAGGTCTCAAATTCTCGGTCGCTGTAGTTCCGTTCCGGTGCGCTTTGGCTACTGTATCTGGCCAGCATTTCGAGTCGATACGGATGCCCAGCTCTTAATTTTTCACAGGCCATCAGCGTTTTTTTGGGCAGTGTCGAACATCCCCCGGGACATGTGGAGCCGCTAGCTGCAGCACGATCGAGTTCGTCGAGTGCATTGTCGATGTGACTGCTGTTCACCATCCCCTGAGTTTGCTCCGGGGTAGTTTCATATTCTCCATTGTAGGGGTTGACGGCTTTTGAAATGATATTGGATTGATCAGCAAGACGGCGAACTGGATCGAAGCTGGTAGCAGGAGTGCCATTTTCCCCATGAGCTAGCTGTACGTTTGAGAGCATAGTCAAAAAAATGACAAAAACCGCTTGGATTTTTAGAAACCCGACCATGTCTGACAGTTCGGTAATTTCCGAGGAAATAAAAAGGCCTTCCTTGGCCAGATTTATTCACCAAACTGGTTGGCTTAATGAGTCATTTCGGAAGCGACCTCCTCCATCGCTTCATGGACTACGGAAGAGGCCCTCTGTTCTTCCGTCACATTCCGCTTCAACGGTCGGTCCAGGAAATTGACCTGGTCCGCATGAATCTCGTAGGAGATTTTCTTCAGTCCATCCTTTCCGCTGTAACTGTGGCTGCGAATATTCCCCTCCACATAGACACGCTGCCCTTTGCTCAAGTGCTCGGCGCAAGTTTGCCCGTGCTTCCCCCAAACGACGATTCGATGCCATTCGGTTTGCCGGGTTTCCTCCGTTCCTTGTTGAGTCGCCAGCGAGAATTGAGTCACGGGAAGCCCGTTTTTCGTCTCTCGCAGGACTGGGGTTGTGCCGAGTCGGCCCATCAAAAATACACGATTTACATCTCTCATAATCAAGAGTTTCCTTTCTTTCTTGGGTTCATGCCTGTGCGAAAGCTGTGCCAGCTATTGGCTAAGGAAGGCGTTTTGAGAGTCGGCTTTCGGATCCACTGTCCAAAACCCGGATCGCAAGTGTTTTCAAATCCTCGCTTGCATCATGTTTCGAACTTGTCTATATGGAGGGAATGAAACTCAACACACATCTCAATAAAATTTTAATTCTTGGACTCATCGTGAGCGGATTGGCTTTTCAAGGCTGCAGCTCTAAAAAAGCAACCACCGATGAAAGCGATTTAGCTTCTCCCACTACTGCGATTCAAGAAGAGGCTCTGGGGGATTCAGATTCTGGTAAAGCCCTCGGTTTGCAAACCGTGAATTTTGCCTACGACTCGTTCGCACTCGATTCACATTCCAAAGAAGTTCTCAAAGGAAACGCAAAGGTGCTGAAAGACAAACCCAGTGCTCGCGTTCAAGTCGAAGGTCATTGCGATCAGCGCGGAGGGATTCAATACAACATCGCGCTCGGTGAAAAACGTGCCAGCATCGTGAAAAAGTACCTCGAAGACCAGGGCATTGCGGGTGACCGACTTTCGACCATCAGCTATGGCAAAGAGCGCCTGGTAGATACAGCTATGACTGAATCTGCATTTGCGAAAAATCGCAGAGCCAATTTTGTCATTACATCACGCTAGTTCTACTATATTCTGAAGGCAGATGAGATTCATTTTCAGGCTGCAGATTCAGAGTGCGTTCATTCTTTCCGTTCTCTTTTCTCTGGTCGGTTGCTCCCTATTAGCCACCCGACCGGTTCAAGAAATGTCGGATACCTCAGCTGCGCTGAAAGCCGCGCATGAAGTGAACGCCGATACGCTTGCCCCCGAGCTTTATCGGCAGGCCAACGAATGGTTTTTCAAAGCCAAGAACGAGTACAAGCTTAAAAATTTCAATCTTGCAGACGAGTACGCGACTAAGGCCAGGTATTATGCTGAGCAGGCCGAGTTCGAGTCCATTCGTAATGGTGGAATCCGAAGCGAGACCCCGATTTCTGATCCATTGGCTGATACGGGTGCTTCCATTATTCCGCCACCTCCCCCCGACGCGCCGATGGGCGGGTCTTCGGAGCCTTATGCTTATCCATCTCCGCAGGGCAAATCGGCTGAATCGATCATGAAGGATCAGCAAACGCCCCCAGCAGCAACCGGTGCGCCAACAGCGCCAACTGCCCCAGGAGTGCCGCCCGCTCCAACACGATGATGTGATGAGGGCGTGGCAATTCAAATCAAAAGAGGTTAGTATTATTTTATGAAACGTTCGAATTTCACCGTCTTTTTAGGACTCACGGTTTTGACATTCTGCGCGACCTCCTGTTTGAAAACACGAGCGCAACTGAAGCACGAAAACGAAGAAGCTGAGAAAAATGAAAAAGTAGAAAAAGAGGAGCGCGAGGGCAACTATGCCGTCGATGAGCTCAAGGGCGAAATCACACGCATGACGGGGCGAATTGAAGACATCGAAAGAGCCAACAAAGAGAAAAAACCCCCCAGCGTGACTGATGACGAGGCATTTCGCAAGGCACAGGATCGCGTTCAGGAACTCGAGAGAAACCAACTCGTGATGATGGATGCGATCAAAAAACTGCAGGGCAGTGCGAGTACCGAAAATCCTGCTTTTTTTGAAGAGGCTAAACAACAGTACGAAGCAGGAAACTGCGAAGATGCCATCGGAAACCTGGATAAATATCTGACCGCCGCTAATCCAAAGCACGCCGAAGAAGCATTCTACCTGCGTGGAGATTGCTATTATCAACAAAAACATTACAAAAAAGCGATCGTGGATTTTTCAAAATTTCCGGAAAAATACAGCCGCTCCAAATACATGACGACGGCTCTCTATAAAATCGGGCTTTCTTTCGAAGCGATGGGGATGAAAGACGATGCGCGCAGCTTTTTTCAAGAGTTGATTGAAAAATTCCCCAAGTCCACTGAGGCCAAGCGCGCCAAACTCAAAGTGAAAAGGAACTAAGGAGACCATCAGTATGTCGACTTGGGCATCGCATCTTCCGGTCTATTTGAATTCGACTCAATCGAAAAAGACTCGAAATAGTTCTACTATCTCTCGCCTTTTTCTCAATCGTCGAATTCAAATAGCCTCGAAATCTGCGCGCCGAAGTCGACATACTGATGGTCCCCTTAGTAGCAGCCTGTGAAGTCATTGATTCTCGGCATTGAATCCTCGTGTGACGAATGTAGCGCATCGGTAGTGCTGCATGAAAACACCTCAAAATCGAGTCGCCTAGAGGTTTTGAGTTTGGCGACTTATTCGCAGATTCCGCTTCATCAGCCCTATGGTGGGGTGGTACCCGAAGTCGCTTCTCGCAATCATCTCGAGAGCATTCAGCCCATGATCGACCAGGCGATTCGAGAAGCTAAGATCAATTGGCAAGATCTGTCGGCAGTGGCTGTCACCAATCGTCCTGGGTTGGTGGGAGCGCTGTTGGTAGGGGTCAGCACCGCAAAATCCTTGGCCTATGCTTTGCAAAAACCACTGATTCCTGTGCACCACTTGGAAGGTCACATCGCAAGTATTTTTCTGGACGCCCCAGCACCTAAAATCGAATTTCCCATGCTGGTGGCAGTGGTTTCGGGGGGGCATACCAATTTGTACGTGATGAAAACCTATCCCGAGCTTTGGCCATTGGATTTTCTCAGTCGATCCTGTGTAGCGCGATCACGTGACGACGCGGCGGGTGAGGCTTTTGATAAAATCGCCAAGCTCCTGGGGTTTTCGTATCCGGGTGGAGCATGGATTGATCGCAAAGCAATCGAGGGAAAAGGAAAAATCAACGCATTTGCGTTTCCGCGAGCACTTCCGCAAAAATCCGTCCCTGATTTTTCGTTCAGCGGACTCAAGACCGCGGCAGCACTCCAAGCCGAGAAACTCAGAAAATCAGGTGAGCTTGAATCTCGGCTTTCGGATTTCTGTGCCTCGGTCCAAGAGGCCATTGTGGATGTGCTGATTTTAAAAATTGGTTTGGCGATTCAAAATCATGGATGCCAATCCCTGGCTATTGTCGGGGGGGTTTCCGCAAATAGTCGCTTGCGGGCTCGTCTCGTCGAAGATGGGCCACGAATCGGGCTGCAAACCGAGCCGATTTTTCCACAAATGAAGTATGCGACCGACAATGCTGCGATGATCGCGGCTGTAGGGGCTTATCGATTTCGGCAGGGCCACGCTCTTCAGGGCGAAAAGCTGCTGACGATCAGCGCTCATGCACATCCGGAAACATAACCCACCCCATGCCATTCAATAAACGCAAAGCTTTTGGTCAGCACTTTCTCAGAGATACAGCGATCACTCGTTTGATCGCTGAAACGGCTTTGTCGGAATGCGATCGCACCCATGCTAGAGCTTTGATGGAAATCGGCCCAGGCAAGGGAGCCATCACGGAACCTTTGCTGGAACTCATGTCCGGAAATCGGACTGGCGCAGATCCACTTCAGTTTTTTGTCTGTGAAAAAGACCGGCATTTTGCAGCTCAGGCTCGAGTGAATTGGAATATTCGTGTGGAAGAGGAGGATTTCCTGGAGCTTCCCGATGATCGCTGGCTCCTGGTGGACGGCAAACCCTGGGAGTCTCTCGTCGTAGTTTCGAATCTGCCTTATTCCGTGGGGACAGCGATCCTGACTCGTTTGGCTCAATTCCCCCAGGTCATTCCAGCTATGGTTCTCATGTTTCAGGCCGAAGTCGCTCAAAGAGTGAGAGCTCAGCCGAGAACACACGCATGGGGTAGTCTGTCAGTTTGGATTCAGAATATTTGGGATGTCGAAAAGCTGGTTCATGTTCCTCCGAAAGCATTCATTCCCCCGCCCAAAGTGGATTCAGAAGTTGTTATTCTCAGACCTCGGACCACTCCTCGGATTCAATTACCCGATGAAGTTTCCCGCGTGCGTTGGCAAAAGCTGCTTAAAACCACCTTCGCTCACAGGCGCAAGATGCTTCGCTCCTCATTTCCCAAAAGTGGCCCCATGCGTGGCGCCTTGGAACTGAGCGAAGTTGATGATACAAAGCGTGCGGAAGAACTGACATGGGAAGATTGGAGCCAGTTATTTTTAGCCTTACAAAAAGTCGAATCAGCGTCTTAGTTGCAGCAATCATCAGCCTAGGAACCGTGTCAGCAGCGCAAGCCGATCCGGATGCCTGGGGCGCACGCGCGCAAGCCATCGGTGGAGCTGGAGCTGCTTGGGGAGATGAATCTTTCGCTGCATTTTTTAACCCGGCTCGACTCACGCAACACTCCAGTGGTCGATTTAATTTGGGGTTGAGTGGTCAAGGACAGATCCATCAGTTTACTCCCATCAAAAACGTCGTTGTCGAAAACGCCTACATTTCTGATCAGTTTCGCAGGGACAATGTGGATACCAGCTATCGCAATGTTTTGGGGCAGGCCATTGGAGCCAATCTGCTGATTGCTCCCTCATTGTGGAATCTTTCGGCCGGGGTGACGACATTTTTGCCCGTGAGCCAGGTGGCTTACCTCGATACCGGTGAGCCGCTGATTCCTGAGTACGTTCTCTATCGAGCACGTCAGCAAAGACCACGGATCCATGCGGGTTTGGCAGTTGAGCCGATCACAGGGCTTTCGGTGGGTGCTGGGATGCAAATCGGATTTTCAGTAACCAGCCGGGCGACGGTGTTTTTGCAATCGGGGGCAAACCATCCCTCGACCATGCGATTCATCGCCAGCATGAAGCCCAAGGCTTCTCCCTATGGCGGGATTTTTTACACCAGCAAAGAGCAGGTTTTTACGTCCGGTGTAGTTTTTCGTATGCCGTTGAAATCTTCGAATTATCTCGATCTGCAATCGTCAGCGCGTGCGTTCGGGAATTCGTTTGTCGGACTTGATTTTAATTTCTCGGGAACCTCGGCCTTCTTCTATGACCCGATGAGTTTGGAAGTGGGAAGCAGCGTGCTTTATACTTCTCAAACACGTTTGATTGCTCAGGTGGATTACGAAGTTTGGAAGGATTTCCAAGCTCCCGCTGTTGAGGTCCTGGATCCCAGAACTTCAGGCTGCGGCAGTGCCAACTGCGGAATCAATATTTCGCCAGGCTTGGCGCTTAAATATCCGCTCCGAAATATCTGGGTTCCTCGCATCGGACACGAAGTTTATTTTGGTGAGAGCAATCGATACACGACGCGTGCGGGTTATTCCTATCGACAAGGAATTTTCAGTGCATTGCCCACGGGTGCAGGTAACTACCTGGATCCGGACAAGCACATCGTGTCGCTTGGATTTGGGATCAAATTCCAAAACCTCCTGGGGCATGCAATCCCCTGGGGTGTGGATGTTTACGGGCAGTACCAGAGCCTCGTGAAACAAGTGATTCGCAAAACTCCAGGCGATGAACTCGGTGCAGGAAGCGGCGATCTCAAAATCGGAGCCCCCGGATACGAAACCGGCGGAAAAATTTATGGCGGCGGCGCTACCCTGACTTTTGCTCTGTAGTTGAACTCAAGCTAAATTCGAAAACAAAGATTTCTTGTCCGGAATTTTTGATTTTGAGCTGATGATCAAATCCGATTTTTTTCATCTCATCGACGAAGGGTTGCAAGTAGGGCCTGCCCGGATCAGCAAGGATCAACCTGCCATTCGGGTTCAAATGCCGAGTCAATGCGCGAGAAACTTCCGCTGGATGCGCGCGTTCATACAAAATATCACTTCCCACCACCCAATCAAAAGTACCCAGATCAGAGACCTCTTTTTGCCAATCGGCTTCGACGTAGTGGACTTCCTGGATCTGGTTCCGTCTCAAATTAGAATCCAAAAATTCAAGAATGTCGGGGTGAAAATCCGTAGCAGTCACCTGCGCTCCCAATTTTGCGCAAACCATGCTGGGGATGGCCAGCCCGCATCCGATTTCGAGCACGGATTTTTGCGACAGAAGCGAGGGTCCCAGCTGCACCAGGTATTCGGAGAGTCCACGGGCCGCAGGCCAGAGGGTGCCAAAATAGGGGCAGAGCGTTTCGAGCAAAGATGGATTGCCTTTTTTTTCAAGATACAGAAAAAGTTCGTCAATCGTCTGATCCAGACTCAAAAGAGATTCGATCGACAGCTCAACAGAATCAAATCTCACCGAATCGATTTTTTTTGAGTACTCAATAAATCCCATTTAGAAATCAAAAGCCTGGTGCCGGGTTTTAAAGGAATCTAATTGGACTTTTTCGGAAGCCTCCGCTCGATGATCTAATGCCTCTTGAATCAACTGATTGAACTCCAAAATATAAACCATATCAGAAGCAATCTTCGCACTGAAGTCGGATGCTGTTGCTTGTTGGTGAGTATAAGGCCGCCATAAGTAAAACTGAGTCATTTTCAACCACTTGATCTGCGGGTGATCCGGTCCGTAGGCTCGCGGATAAGTTTTGAGACTGTCACCGTGATCCTTGTCGAATCGGGATGTGATTTTTTTGGATTGAAGAAAAGATTCCCAACGTTTCAGCCAAAACGCGTGGGTTGCAAATGCAGTGCGAATTTTTCGGAGTTGCGTAGCCGAAGGCATGTAAAGTCCACCCGACACAAAAACATCGTCCTTAGCAGCACCAATCTGAAACCAAACCCCAGGAGGATGTTCGTACATCGAATCCGAAGGAGGTGCGATATGGGCCCCCGTCCAATCCTTAAATGGGCCTTCCTCGGAGGCTTTTCGCGGATCTCGATACAGCCGTCCAAACCCTGATTTTGGAAATCGATAGCCCTGAGCTTGGTCCCCGATTTTTTTTTGAATGTCGCGCAAAACTTCATTGCAGGGGGTTTTGACTGCGGCTTCGTATTCCTTTTGATGGACCTCAAACCATTTTTTGCCCTGAAGTACGGTTTTTGGGGGGCGAGTGTTGCGCACCAGACTTTTGAGGAACGAGAATGTTTTGGAATTGAAACCTGCCATGGGGGGCACCTTAGCTAAAATCGACTCTTTTGCAAACTAGTGATAACTAAAGATCCGTATGAAGGTTTTCTCCAGAATCAGCATTGTCCGGGATCACTTCTTCGCAGGCACACTGGTCGCGATTCCGTTTGCGGTGATTGCTTGGATCATGGGCAGCGCTTTGCGTATGCTTTGGGGGATTCACACCATTCTGCCCGACGGTTGGCAGCCCGAAAGTTACATTGATAGCTCAGCATTGATTTCATTGATTCACTTTTTTTTTACGCTGGTGAGCATTTTCATCCTAGCTCTCGCGATTTCTTTTCTGGGATGGATTTCCAAACAAATTCTGGGAAGAAAAATCCTGGAGTTCGTCTCTGAGGCAATCATCCAGAGAATCCCGCTGATTCGCAGTGTTTATGGTGCACTCGACCAACTTCTCAGAACCATGGCCTCGAACGGTGGCAAGCAGTTCAGCCGAGTCGTTTACGTTGAATATCCCAGAGCGGGCTGTTGGACCCTGGCTTTCGTCACGGGCAGCATTCAGGACCAAATATTTACCGAGCCCAGTCTTAAACTCTATGTTCCGACGACCCCGAATCCGACGTCAGGTTTTTATTTAATCGTGGCTGAGGCGCAAGTTCGCGAAAGTCACATGACCGTCGAAGAAGCCTTCAAGACCATTTTATCTTTGGGCGTAGTAGAAGGGAAATCACATGGCCGGCGGGGGTGAAAAGTGCGTGCAAAGCCCCGCACTAGCCCAGCGACAAGATCTGATCGACCTCCAAACACTCCACATCGTGCAGTTTTTTTTGCACCGGTTCGAGAACCACTAGCTTGGGTTGGAAATGTTTGTTTCTTTGACAAAAAGTTTTTAGACCCGAAAGATCTTTTTGGGAAAAATTTGCAGTTGTTTTTACCTCAATGGCCCAGTTTTCTCCCTGAGGGCCCTCTACAACCAAATCGACGTCCAAGTTGCGATCGTTCCAATAATACACTTGCCACCCTGCCTCGATGAATCTAGAAATCACTAAATTCTCAAAGTAGCGGCCCTTTCTCTCTGGAGATAAATTTGTCAACAAAGGTCTCTCAAAAGCCCTGAGCAAACCGTTATCACGCAAAACAATTTTAGGACTGCTCGCTCGGGTGCGCAAGGGTGACGGAGAATACTTTTGAACCCCAGTCACCAAAAAGGCTTTTTCGAGTAAATTGAGATAGTGCTGAAGAGTCGCAATCGCGCCTCGATCATTGAGCTGCCCCTGTAGCTTATTGAGTGAAATCACTTGTGCAGGGATCGAAACACAAAATCCAAACACTTGTCTTAAGAGGGCTGGGTTTTCAACCGGGTGCAACTGGAGAATGTCTCTCCCAATCACGGGCTCAACAATTGAATCTTTGACGTAGTCGGACCAACGAGAGATCTCAGAAAGATATCTGACGGCCCCCGGGTAGCATCCAAACTCAATATATTGTTCTAACGAAAGCCCCATTCCCAAACTCGCTTCGTTCCAATTCCAGTGCTGTGCACGGATCAATTCATAGCGACCTGCAAGCGACTCTTTGAGGTTTTTCTCAATTGAGAGAGCTGCGCTTCCTGAAAGGATCACTTTGAGTGTCGAACCATGACTATCCCAAAGCTTCTTGATGACCTCCGCCCAACCTTCAATTTTTTGAACCTCATCAATTACAAGAACCTTTTGCGGAGTAAGGAGGGCCTCCTTCCACCACTGCTCAATCACATCGGGCATGTATGGTGTAGGTGAATCCGCTGTTTGGTAATAGGCGTTCGGTGCCGCCTGGCGAATTGCGGTGGTTTTGCCCACTTGGCGTGGACCGATCACCACTTGAATCAGAGGTTCATTTTCGGCAAGACGAGACTGAATCTTAGCTTGTATGGATCGACAAAAACCTTTCATACCAGTAAGTTAAGACATTTTTTACGTTTTGTAAAGTCAATTCTACAATTCGTAAAATGACCCATTTACTAGTTCGTGCTGGAGTCGATTTTCTGCTCTATTTCATCAACCCGAACAGATCTAGGGTCATTGCATAAACCGTTTGGTCCTCCGCCTCCTTGAGCACAGGAGATAAGCGACAAGAGTTTAACGAGCTAGCGCGACGAGCGGGTTTGCCTAATCCACTGATCCAAGAACCAAGCCTGCGGATAGGTGGCCATTTTTTGAAAATCGGGCACCGAAAAATGCCCTGCATAAGGCCCAAAGTACTCGGCCTCAGATCGATTGCGCCACAGCATGGCATACGAAATCTGACTAGCTCGTGCGTCTGCTAAAATTGGATCCATGAATCGTGTCGTCCAAAAATCAGCCTGAGGTACTTTGAACGGTCCAAACTCGGTCAAAGCCGAGACCTTGCCTCGCGCCTGAGCCAAACCTACCATGATCCCTAATTTGCGTTTGAGTTCGCTCCTGAGACGATCCCTCTCTGCGGGAGCGCCCGGACCCCAAGGGTTATAGTTCAATTCGATATAATTGTCTTGGCCCAGGATATCGACGTACTCGTCTCCAGGATATCGATCCAGGAAATCGGGTTCAGACTGAAAATCGCTGATCGAAAACGCGTACAGAAACTGATGCACGTGAAATTGATTGCGCAGCGTATTTACAGTGTAGCGCCAAAGTTGAATGAACTCTTCGCGTGTGCACTCCGTTTTGCCCCACCAGAAATGAGTTCCGTCCGATTCATGAAACGGTCTGAAAATAATCGGAATGGCCGCACCTGAGTCGTCTTTGAGTTTCAACACGGTTTTGGCCAGCAGTTCTAGCCTAGAAAGATAAAATGAGTTCTTGGATCCACCTGGCAGGATTTCGCGCACAGCAGGAGTCACATCGTAAAAATTCCCGCCCGTCACTGGGTTCCACATATGCCAAGTAAAAGTGTTGATTCCGCCACTGCGATGAACCACCCTCACCTGCTCAAGCATTTTGGAGTACGAGATCCCCTCTTTGGGAATTTCTCTAAAATCTCCAAAATCCCATCCATTCACGACTGGGTATTGGCCCGAGACTTCGTAAATATCGCAGCGTTTTTTATTGACCCAGTTCATGCCCTGCAAGGTGGCGTGCTGCTGCCCCAGCAATATCCCTTTCCCAGAAACCTGGTGAAGATTGCTGAGAAGTTTCTTGGTTTGCGCCGTCGCGTCTGGATCAATTGCCCCAGCAATGGCATGAATCGAAAACATCAACTGCAGGGCTAGCCCGACCAGAAAACCATCCTTGATTTTCATCATGTCTTGATGATGCACGCGGATGGTTAAAAAATCAAACAGCGCAACTCTTCAGGTCGTGCTACGATGCCTCCATGCAAAAATTCTTAGTGCTCAGCCTGTTTTTTGGGTCCCTCACTGCATGGGCTGCTGACTCTGACCGTAGCCCCTTTGACTTGCTCGAGGAGGCCCGACTCAAGGGAGAAATTACATCTGCGGAAACCGTACTCTATAATGCACTGGCCATGTGGGGCGACTCATCTCTTCCCGCACAATATCGCGGCAATCCGTCGACACCGCCCGAGCTCGTCAGTGAAAACGACTTGCACACCACCAGGCTCGCGCACGTCATGGACGAACTCTCTCCGCAAGAACAACGCCAGGCACTCCGCCTCGTCGCTCCGCCTGCGTATGTTCAAGGAATTGCTGACGGCGTTGGATTGCCTGCCGACGGAGACCTGCCCGCACCCCACCCCGATCCGAACTGGCTCTGGTTTGAGACTACGGAAACCAAAGTCTGGTATCTCTTCAATGATCCCAACGGCGAACGTTATGCCAAGGCCATCCGAGATGCATCGCCCGAAGTGATCCGAAAACTCACCACGCTCATGGGCAGAGGTCCTCTCCCTGATGACGGAGAATCCTACGAATACAAAATCAAGGGCGGCAAAACCGTCACGATCGGCAACGGTGGCAACAACAAAATCGATATTTACATCATTCCGATTAATGCTCGCAACAATACAACCTTTCGAGCCTATGCGGCTTCGTACAAAGATCCTGAGACGAACGCAGCGACTCCGGGGTTTATTGTTTTTGACAGCAATAAGAATCTCCCTGATCGCCGCGTAAAAAGCATCCTCATGCACGAGATGATGCACTTGGTGCAGTTTGCTTTCCCCAAAGTCAGCGGACACGTCGAGACCTATCCTGTGGGCGAAGGCACCGCCAAATGGTCCGAGGATCACTGGGATTCCTCCAGCCAGTACGAGCACGACTGGAATCTCTGGGCACGTCACGGTTGGATTTCGCTCAAGGCGGAATCGTATGCGACTTGGACTTTTTATTATTATCTGGTGCATGAGTTGAGTTCGGATTTGATTCAAGGAATCTATTCCGCAATGTCCGGTAAACATCCGTACGAAGCGGTTGATGCCGCTCTTCCTGGCGGATTCAAAAAAGTTTTCCCCGATTTTGCTCGCAAAGAGTGGAATCAACTCCCGAACGAAGAGAGTTTTTTGGAATGGGATAGCTTTCCAGAAACTCCCTACGAATCCAAGGCCCAAGAAGTGCAAGTCAAACCCATCCTGATTCAAGCAGCCTCGGGTGATTTTCGGGACAAAAAAGAATTTACACTCCTCCCGTTGACTCGAAAATACTTGGCCTACTCGATTCCAGCAGGGACTGACGTACGATCGTTTTCGGTGAGCATGGCGCACTTCTTTCAGAAAGATCAGATTTCTCTGAAGGCTCTCGTGCAGTACGAAAGCAAGGGATGGAAGGTCGAAGACTGGAACTCTCAGATGCAAGACAAGGAACTCTGCTTCGACATGAAGGACGAGCGCATCAAAAAAATCGTTCTGATTTACACGAATTTTGATCACAAAGACGGCGGGAGCGTCGATTTACGCACCGAAGTGAAATCCACAAACCTAGGATGTTTTGCTTACAAAGGAAAAGTCACCGGTTCGATGAAAACAGGCAGCGGAACCAGCTACTCCTCCATCACGACCGACGCCAACGTTTGGTTCGAAGCGGAATCCCGCGACAGCAAAGGTGGCGGCGGAACCCACATGCCGGGGCGATTCAACCTGACTTCGTTGCAAGTGGGATATACTTACAATGCTCAATCGGGCGATTGCACTGCTTCGAAATCAGAGACACTTTCGTTTGCCGGGCCCACTCTCAAAAAAATCGGTACGATCGGTCTGTATCCCTATCATACGACCAATATCCCCAATGGCCGAATGCTCAATGGTGCGATTCAACATCCCTTGGACAAGCCGATTCCTGTGACGTTTTACTGCCCCAGAGGTCGGACCTACACAGGGTACTTTTATATATTCCCGTGGTTGATTGGGAACTACGGAGCTGGATACATCAAGATCGCTCCGGGTAGTGGTGTGATCCAAGGCAGCGGACCTGTCATGGCTCCGCAGGCCGGACAGGACGTGCAGTACACTTATCGACTAGAGCCTTTTGCTCAGTAGTGAGGACGGAAATGAAAAAAGTTAAAATTGAGGTAACTGTTCAGCCTGATTATGCGAGCAGTGGCTGAAGCGGTGCACCTAAAA
>CAYILR010000033.1:6636-49836 GCA_964364175.1 uncultured Bacteriovoracaceae bacterium | reverse complement strand
ATGGCGGGACGTATCACCAAGCTCGCCCTCAACAAGCCGGAGTTGTTCCAATGACCACGTTCCGATGCCGGATGATGAAGCCGACGATGAGCGAGTGGGAAACCGTGGAAGCGGCGTCCTCGGGCGAGGCTGCAAACGACTTCCACGAGCGCAACACGGACGAAGGTCTCCGGCTCAAGTCGTTCAAGCTCTGCCCCGACCCGAACAAGCCCGCTGCGCATGTTCACCTCGCGCTCATCGAGGTTGAGGGTATCGAGACGCTGATCTCGCGCGTCTTCACCTCTTGCATTGGGCGTAAAGGCGGCGTTCACGGTGGGGGACCGACGCTGGAGCAGGTCGCCAAGGAGCTTGGCTGGACGGGCGACCCGCAGGAGCTTTTCTCCGAGGACGGGTGGGAAGGCGTCGAGAGCGAAGACGATGCCTGGCGTCGGCGCCGCCGCGAGAAGCACCTGTTCACGCTCTTGGACTCGCATGGGAACAAGCATCCGGTCTTGCTGGCCGGCGACTACGGCGCGGTCTGTCCGGGGCTGTGGACCACGAACGGCAACCTGCGCGAGTGCGCCCAGCGCACCATCGAGCACATCACCCCGGAGCGGCCTGACGACCAGTGGGTGTACACCGTCCAGGACTCGATCTTGCCGCCCGAGGCTTTCCAGTCCGTGGAAGCCCTCCACAGCGCGATCAAGACCGAGTACGAAGCCAACAGAAAGTGATGGGAGGCCGTGAGCACACGTAAGCAGAAGGCACAAGCGAGGCAGTTCGTGGTCGACTGGATCAGCTACGGGCTAGAGAAGAGTACGCCAGAGGACAAAGGTGTACTAGCAGAGGTCGAAAGGCTCCGCGAGAAGCTGACACCAACTCTGGTGGCGGAGTATCCGAGGACGGCTCGGAGTTACGAAGCCAACAAGTCAAAGTGACTTGACACACAACGCACAAGGCTTAGACTCAGAGGAGGCAAACCATGACCAAAGCCAAGACCACCAAGCTCGTCGTTCCCGACTACATGAAGACCATCCTGGAGCCTGTGGGCGATGACCGCTTGAACAAGCGGGATCGCGAGCAGTTGACACGCATCAACAGCCACCGCAAGCCTGACGATCTCAAGGCCGCGTACACGGGATACCGCGCTACGATCGCTGGCTTCAACGACGCAGACTTCCTCAAGGAGGCAAAGGACAAGGTGTGGCTCTCGGCCTACGCCTCCAACAACCCGCGTTCTGACTACCACTGGCAGTGCGACCTCTGCTACGACGAAGCCGTGCGTCGTGGTGGTGTGGACGCCCCGCTTTACAACAAGGCGCACAAGGCCGTGATGCAGGAAGCGGGGTACTAACGTGAGGCGCCGGTGCGAATGCGGTAACGAGGTCTTCGAGATGGTCGGCTCGGCTACCACGGGCAGCACCGAGTGCTGCCAGAAGTGTGGGCGCCCGGCCGCGCGCTATGCCAAGCCCGTCCCCATCGTCGGAAGCACGCATCCCCCGACCACGGCCGAAGGCTGGCGTGAGCTTGGCCCCGACGAGATCGTCCGGGACGGCGACCTGTTCTTCGGTAGCGACCCAGAGGGCTCGACGCTATGGCCCCAGGTCCACAAAGCCATCGGCAACGTCGGTTTCAGAGCGCGAGGAACACTCAGAAACCTCCGTTTCTTCCGAAGCAACCGCTACCGGATCGAGGACCTGCCCCTTGCCGAGTGGCGAGCGAAAAACGGCGGCAACGCCTCGATGGACCAGCACGTCCTCGCGGAGCACCCCGGCCAGCGCGTCACGACCATCTACAGGGCCGACGGGACCGTGCTCCTGTCCTCGGGTCACCGGCCCGACGAGTCAGCATCCTGGACCGCTGAGCAGATCGTAGCCGCCATTGGCGGGGAGCTTCCGTGATGCTCCTGCCGTCGCCCACGTTCATCGAAGTCGAGCACGCCGACAACGGCTGCGCCATCCTCGACATCAACCTGATCTTGAACCCGAACCCGAGGGTAGCTCCTCCGGGCTACGTCAGGACCATACCTTTGAACCCGGCCCACTACACTCCACAGCAGCGGTGGTTTGTGCGAGACAGCGACGACCTCAAGGTCTGCATCACTGCGTCGCGAGAAATGGACGGCCGCCCGTGGCTGCACATCTCGTTCAGCTTCTCGAACAAGATGCCGAGCTACGAGGACATGACCCAGGTGAAGTCCGCGTTTATCGGCCCGAACTACCCGGCGTACATGGTGCTGCCGCGCGCCAAGGACCACTTCAACCATCACCCGTTCTGCTTGCACTTGTTCGCACCCCTCGCAGGCGAAGACCCGCTGCCAGACTTCCTGGCCGGTGGAGGAGGGATCTGACCATGCCAGTCAAGCGCGTCATCATCCTGCAAGGAACATCTGGTTCCGGCAAGAGCACCTGGGCTCGACGCCAGAAGGACGCAGTCATCTGCTCGGCCGACGACAACCTCATCGACCCCGACGGCTCCTACCGCTTCACGCCGGAGCGCCAGGCCGAGGGCCACAAGCTCTGCCTGCGAAAGTTCACGACCCTGCTCATGGCGTCCGCACAGGCCGTGGCCGATCGGCAGAACTACCTGTGGAGCGTCCGCTTGCCGCTCGACACCCCGGACTGGAAGGAGAAAGCTGAGATTCTCATCGTCGACAACACCAACACCCGGTCCCTCTACATGGCCCCCTACGTGGCGCTGGCCCAGGCGTTCCAGTGTCAGGTGGAGATCCTGAGCTTCCGGGCTCCGGTCGAGGTCTGCGTGGCCCGTAACAACGGGCGAGCCCCGCTGAACGTGGTGAAGGAGATGGTGGAGGCCATCGACCACTTCACGATGCCGCCGTTGTGGGTCCAGCAGGACGTCGATTTCCGCGTCATCCACACCAACGGTTGAGGCGTCATGGCGTACAACAAAGACGACGACCCCATCTACCAGGCCATCGCGAAGATGCGCAAGGCTGAGATCGAGGCTGGTAAACGGGTCGAGCACCAAGGGCTCCTACGACAGCGGCAGGAGGCTCAGGCTCAACTATCAGCAGTGAACCAGGCCCTCGATCTGCTCAGCACCGATCCAATGGACGGCAACTACGCCGACAACGCGCTCAAGATCCACGCCTTCCTTACCTCCCAAGTGAAGGCCCTGGCGCAGTCGAAGCGGAAGTACCAAGACGACGGGAGGTCCGTCGCTACGGACATGCGGCAGGTCTGGCCTCGGCTCATGGTGGCGCGGGTGTTCGCGGTTCCCGAGGTCGCGTACCTCGCAGTCCGGCAATGGGCTGATCGTCACACCACTGAGGTCGTGGCCAAGGTCCCATGGCGCGGGTGGAACACCTCTGGGAATCCATCGGCGGACATCCCGGAGGATGAAATCGAGACCTGGACGCGCGCGATGCAGGAGGCAGGGAAGGCGCAACCTCTCCCCGAGCACCTGCCGTTCAACGAGACGCTCTTGGTCTACGGCGGCGGTGCTCCGCTGTCCGAAGCTGATGCCATGAGCCTCGTCGGTCCGGAGGCGGAGGACTACGGCCAGCTTCGGTTGATCGCTGATCTCGTCTGCACCGACGGCACTGTCTGGCAATTCTGCCTCGGCATTCACCACAACGGCAACATCGGTTTTTTCGCCCAAGGCATTCGCACAGCCGAAGGCTGGACCTCCGGCTTGAGCTTGGCCCCGTGGACCATCCCTGGGATCATCGACCTCGTCAACAGCTTCAAGAAGCTCGTGCATGAGCAGCCGCGCAGCCTCGGCTTCCGCAAGAAGTGGGAGAAGTACCAGAAGGACGCCATCAAGCTCGGCCGCGGGCTCCTGCACCCGATCCCGCCGCCCTTCTACAAGGTGGAATTGCACCAAGAGCTTGTGGTGGATCGACTCCGCGAGCGCGGCAAGGAGATGGCCCACAAGCACCGGACCTGGCAATTGCAGCACCGCTGCGACGTCCGAGCCCACGAGCGGATCCGCATCGCCCGCGGCAAGCTTCCCATCCCACCCGAGGTCCATACCGACCTTCTGGAGCGCAATTACAAGGTGTTCACGCACAACGCTGTCGACGCCGACACCGCCAAGCTCATGATGGAGCGACACGAGCGACCGAAGGGCCACGACGAGTGGTTGGCGGTCAAAACCTCTTGGGTCAAGTCTCACCAGCGCGGTCCTGAAGATGGTCCATACATTCCTGCACTGCGCGTGCTACCAGGACCACCGTGACCAAGCTCTTCCTTGATGACACGCGAGATGCACCAGACGACACCTGGATGGTCGTTCGGTCCTTCGAGGCGTTCACGGCCTGGATCAAGCGCTGGGGCGTCCCTGACGTCATCTCGTTCGACCACGACCTCGGCTTCGCCGTGCCGACTGGTATGGACTGCGCGAAGTGGATCGTCGACCAGGGCCTGTTCCTCAAGGATTTCCGAGTCCATTCGGCCAATCCAGTTGGTAAAGAGAACATCGAGAAGCTCCTACTCAACTGGAAGAACCACAACGATCCCCAGACCAAGAAGCTTGTTCCTGGGATGCGTGTCCGTATCCGCAAGGACGGAGAGCTTGGACGGCCGATTTCGATCTGGCTCATGTCCGCGGGCCTCTACCCTCCCGAGAAGCACATGGGCAAAGAGGGTGTGCTCGACAGGCCGAACTTCAGCATGTGCATCCTGGACACCTGGGGTGCCGCCAACCTCAGCGCCATCAAGCTCGACGGCGAGGACATCCCACGCTTCGTCCCGAACCCAGCGCTGGATTTCTTGGATCGATGAGCGAGAAGAAGCTCAAGTTCGCGAAGGACGACCGTTGGTCACACGAAAGGATGACACATGATTCACGATATTCTGCGCCGCGCCAGAATAGACGTTGAGGCGGAGATCGATATCTGGCGTGTCAAATCCGAACGAACCGAAGCCGCTCTCAAGGATGCTGAGGCCGTCGTTGCCAAGCTCACGGCGCAGTTAAAGGAAGCTCACGAGGCGTTGGTGAGCGCCGTGCGTCAGCTTGTAGACGCTGAAGCACGCGCTGCCGGCATTTCACCGGAGACGGCAAAACTCTACGCGCAGGCAGCGCATGACGTGGTGGTTGCAGGCACGGTGTTGCAAGACAAGTGACCAAGGTCAGCGGAAAGAAGCCCAAGTTTGCGGTGGACGACCGCGTGAGATCCCGGATCACCGGGCGACTTGGTATCGTGCGGTCGCTGTACGGCACAGCACCGCGCGTCGAATGGGACGATGAACCAGTCCCCGCAGGTCAGGAACCGAAGGTGCACCTGCCAGGCGACCTCGACAAAGACACAGGAGAGTGACCCATGTTCCAGTTCACGCCGATCGAACCCCGCGACCGTCCTATTGATCTTGTTCTAGGTGAGAACAAGCACGTTATCGTGTGCTTCGGCAATCCAGTCTCACTGCTCTCGCTTGTCGACTACTTGGGCACCGAGCAGGATTGCGGGACGCACGCGGTCTCCAGCTTCATGACTGAGGACGTATTCAAGTCCCTGGCTGCGGAAGTCCGGGCTGGGGTCGAGATGAACGAGAACCGCCAAGTGCGAAGCGCGGGAGGCGTCAAACTGAAGATGAAAGGGCAAAATCTCGTCATCTGGATCACGGATGAGAATGCCCGTCTTCCTTTCTACGCGAAGGACGTAGCCAATCTGGTCTTCTTCGGAGAACAGGATGGCTCGGTCACCTGCTTGAAGGACCGGAGCGGGTACATGGCGCACAGTGCCAGGTTCCGCTGCACGGGGGCCAGCAGCCCCACGGGCCGTCTGCCCATGCCCTCATCCCCGGCGATGCACAACATGCGCCCCAGCGACAGCAAAGGACGCCCATTCACAGCCGAAGACACATCTTGGCGTGATTATGGTCCCAAACCAGAATCGATGATCTACCCCCCTATTACAGGAAGGCGGGATAGCTACTCGATGGGAACCAAGGTCAAGGAACCTGAGTGCCCGATGTGCGAGGCCGGGCTCCCGTTGGTGAAGTTCGAGGAGCGCAAGCCGCTCACCATCTTGTGCATGTCCGTCGACAAGGTGCTCACGCTGTTCGGGCCAGATGGCCGTGAGTTCATCAAGATCAACGCCGAGGGTGAAGCCTTCGTGCGTGGTGAGAAGGTCGCGGCGGCCCAGGCAGACATCTACGAGATGTTCCGCGCCTGGACGTTGAAGACAGCGGGAGGAGTCCCGCTGCCGAAGCCCGGCGTCCCCGACGCCCAAGGTGAGGTGTTCACACCAGAGGCTGTTGAGCAGCTTCGCAAGCAGGTCGATGAACACGGCCTGCTGCCCATGCCGAAGCGGGAGTTCCACGAGCACGAGAACCGGGTCGTCACCAAGACCGGCCACGACATCACGGACGCCGTCAAGCGTGACCTCGATAAGGCGCTCATCCGTGACCTGTACACCGAGATGTCGCAAGCTGCACGCGCGTGGGAGAACGGTCTCCACGTCGGCGACATCATGCAGCGTCTCGTCGACATTGCTGAGGGCAGGGTGCGGGCCGGGTCTGACCGCGGCATCGAGCGCTCAACCAAAGGGGCCGAGGTCATTGGCAAGCTGATCGAGGACGTCGACAGCGACCCACACATCACAGACTCGTTGCGAGCACGCCTCCTCGCTGCGCTCAGAGTGCGGTGAAGGCTACGTGAACGAAAAGCGCCTCACCCAGAACGAGCGTGACGCTCTCGTGCGGCTCATCCAGGCCGCTCAGGAGGCGAAGACCGTTCCGGCCGAGGACCGGGCGCTCATCGTCCGAGCGAAGAAAAAGGTTGAGCAGATGGATCTCCAGAAGCAAGCTCGGCCACCGCCAGGAAGACCGGACAAGGTCCGGACCACGCGGTGGGAGTAGCTCATGGACCGAACGAAGACCGCGCTCGTCATCTACCATCAAAGCTGCCCTGATGGCCTGTGCTCGGCCTGGGCCGCATGGAAGAAGCTCGGCGACAACGCCGACTACCTGGCTGCGGGCTATCACACGCCGATCCCGGCCAACGACGTGTTCGCCGACCGGGACCTCTACCTCGTCGACTTCTCGTACCCGCTGGCGCAACTGGAGCGCCTCAGGACGGTTGCGCACTCGATCACCGTTCTCGACCACCACAAGACGGCTGCCGAGGCTCTGGCAGGCTCAGAGTTCGCCCAGCACATCCGCCAAGACCAGTCCGGCGCGCACATTACCTGGGCCTTCTTCCACGGGGGTGACTCCGAGCTTCCCACCATCGTCCGCTACGTCGAGGACAACGATATCTGGCTGCACAAGCTCCCGCAGTGGGAGGAGGTCAAGATCGTTGTCGAGATGATGGACCTCAACGCCAAGGATGCGATCCAACAGTGGGACGCTTTCGCCGAGCGTATGGAGAGCCCCACGGGCCTTTCCGAGGTCAAGGCGCAAGGTGCTGCCTGCCTGGCTTACCGCAACTCGATCATCAAGAAGGCAGTCCACGAGCCCGCGTTCACCTTCCTCGACGGCCACAAGGTCCCGTGCGTGAACGCCACCAACTGGCAGTCCGAGATCGGTGACATCCTCGACAAGAAGCACCCGTTCGCCGTCATGTGGCGCATGACGAAGGACGGCAACTTCGCCTACTCACTGCGCTCGGACAAAGAGAAGGGCATCGACGTCGCAGCCATTGCCCAGAAGTTCGGCGGTGGCGGGCACAAACACGCAGCCGGCTTCAGCAGCAACGCGCCACCGATGCTGGTGCGCTCATGAAGGCGCCGACCACAGGTGGCGCCCTGTTCGCGCTGGCGGCGGTTGTCCTCATCAACCTGCTCGGCATCATCAACATCGTGGCTCGTAGCGACGGAGGATGAAGTGGTGAAGAAAAAGGCAACGGTTCAACAGCTTCGAGATGAAGCACGATACTGGAACGCCCAGCCCAGCCTCCAAGGGTGGGTCGACGCTCCACGCGCTGTACCGCGTGTGGGCGAGTCTACGAGCATCACGCTACGGATGCCGACGAAGATGCTCACCGTCCTCAAGGAGTTTGCGCGGCGCGAGGGCGTTGGCTACCAGGTGCTGCTCAAGGCGTGGCTCGACGACCGGATCTGCGCCGAGGCTGCTAAATTCAAGGAGGCCAAGTCGTGAGCCTTCCACCCAAGGACTTCAGCGGCCAAGAGGCAACTGTCACGATGATGGAGCTTCGCTCGTCGCCTGGTGACCTCATCGACCGTGTTTCTCACGGCATGACGATCCACGTCGAGAAACACGGCAAGCGAGTCGCCACCATCATCCCACCCGAGACCGTCATCAACAGCGACGGCACCTGGTCAGGAGCGGCGCTGCTCACCATGAAGAAGGACCTCGGCGGTGGCTACTGATGAAGCGCCATTCTGGGGCAGGCACGGTCAACGGGAGATTCTCATGAGCAACGAACACGACGACGAAGAACAGATCGACTCCCACCACGACCTGGCTCACGAGCTTGCCGAAAGGCTGCTCTTGTGCATCGACGCCTTCGTGGCCGAGAAGGGCAAGGCCGAGGCTCCGCTGCCGGTGATCTTGCTGGCGACGGAGATCCCAGCGTCGGTGACCAGACGCCTATGTCACGACGCTGGAATGACGAAGGTTGCCATGAAGCACCTTCAGGGGCAGGCTTCAGAGTGCTCGATGTTGTACCACGAGGAGCGCACACCTGACGCCAAGACCAAAGCCGTCGAGGGCCTGAGCGGCTTCGTCGTCATGCTGCCGAACCCAGGGCTGAAGCACTGATGACGCTGGGCCACATCTTCAAGCCGAACGGCCTTGGTGCTCGTGACGAGAACGGCAACATCCCGTGCGCCGTGTGCGGGCATCCGGCCGCACTCCATCCACTGCCGGTCCACGACGAGGTCAAGATCGTGGCCTCGAAGATTGACACCGCGACCATGCTTGAAGAAGTAGCACGAGAGTTCCTCGTCTTGGGCGATGCGTTTACGTCCTTGAGTGATGACGGCTATCGACGGCGCAACGTGCATCCTGACTTCGCCGAAGAAAACGAGAAGCTTCCTGAACGGCCCATCGACTGGAGCCTCGACGCCGAGATGAAGAACTGGGCCGGCGAGCCAGACTTCATCGACGTCAAATCCATCCCCCGCAAGTGATCCTGGCCTCTGATCTGGCGGAGTCGATCCTGATTTGTGTTGAAAAGCTAACGAGATCCGCGCACTTACGAAATTGAATGACGAGGCGCTTGACACGTCTCAGTGCCGTCCGATAACCTGCCCGAACGCAAGAGGCGCCGGCCAGGCTTCCTCTCCCGCACGCACTCTCTCACGAGGCTCGATTTCAATGCTCGCCGCTCTCCACCCACAACCGCAGCCTACCATGCTTCTCAGCATGGCAGTGCCAGGGTGTGGCGCAGCGGTAGCGTGCTTCCCTCGGATGGAAGAAGTCGCAGGTTCGAGTCCTGCCGCCCTGACCAAGACCTTCATGGTGAGAAGCGAAGCCAAAGCCGTCGTCATTACGACAGGTACCAATGGTACCGATCGCCGCGCCAACAAGCGCGGTGAGGCTACCACGGACAACTGACAGGTTCTCGGCACCAGGCTCCCCATGAGCCCCCTCTGCCGAGAACCGGCAGAGGGGGCTCTTGAGTTTCTGGAGGTCGAATGAAGCAGGTCCAGTTCGGTTCGTGAGCATCCCGACGAAGGTAAAGAGTCGCACCATTCCATTGTCTGTGGAAACTTAGCGAGTTCGAGTCTCGCCGTCGGGGCCAGTTTGGGGCGATAGCTCAGTTGGGAGTAGCGCCTGCTTTGCAAGCAGGAGGTCGCGAGTTCGATTCTCGCTCGCTCCACCAGGTTCGTGAAGGGAAGCAAAGTTCGGGGTCGTAGCTCATATGGGAGAGCGCATCGTTCGCAACGATGAGGTAGCGAGTTCGATTCTCGCCGGCTCCACCAGCGCGCAGGCGCCGTTCAGCAGAGGAGACAGAAGTGAACGAGGTTGAGGAGACGACGTGAAGACAAGGAGTCCCGGCTCCACGGTGAGGGCTAGCCTGCCTGGCTTCACGTCGTCTCGGTTTCGGGGTGTAGCGCAGAGGTAGCGCGCTTGGTCGGGGACCAAGAAGTCGCAGGTTCGAGTCCTGCCACTCCGACCAGCAAGTTCGAGGTGCGGATGACAGTGACGGAGTGTAGCTCAGCTTGGTAGAGCGCTCGGTTTGGGGCCGAGAAGTCGCAGGTTCAATTCCTGTCACTCCGACCAGGTTTCGTGTTGTGGGGCCATAGCTCAGTTGGGAGAGCGCCACGATGGCATCGTGTAGGTCGCCGGTTCGACCCCGGCTGGCTCCACCAGGTTCTGAAAGGTACGGATCGGTAACTCAGTTGGCCAGAGTATCTGCCTCTTAAGTAGAAAGTCGTGGGTTCGACTCCCACCCGGTCCACCAAGCAGTGAAACGTGAACGAAGAAAGGAGCAGCAGATGACGGAGACCCGATACAAACGCAGCGGCCCACCTCAACATGGGACCGTGTGGAAATAGGTATCCGCCTAGACTTTTAATCTGTGAGTTCCCGGTTCGAGTCCGGGCGGTCCCACCACATGCCGACGTAGCACAGGGGTAGTGCAGTTCCTTGGTAAGGAAAAGGTCGCGAGTTCGATTCTCGCCGTCGGCTCCAGTTCGGTTCGTGCCCGTGTAGCTCAGTCGGTAGAGCAGTTGCCTTGTAAGCAGAAGGTCGCCAGTTCGATTCTGGCCGCGGGCTCCAGGTTCGCGTAGGACAGTGAAAGGGTTTGCCGGCGTAGCACAGAGGTAGTGCAGTGCTTTCGTAAAGCAAAGGTCGTCCGTTCGACTCGGACCGTCGGCTCCAATGTTTCGTGGCGTAGCACAATTGGTAGTGCAGTCCCCTCATAAGGGAAAGGTTGCTTGGTTCGAGTCCAGTCGCCACGACCAGAAGACAGTGAAACCAGATCGAGGAGGTGCAGGATGGAAGACGCGATTACGGGAACCACGATGACAGCATCGGCAGGTACCCAACCGGTCAAGGGGCACGCCTGATAAGCGTGTATGAGTGAGTTCAATTCTCACCCTGCCGACCACAGCCCCGTAGCTCAGCGGTAGCAGCGGCTCCTTTACACGGAGAAGGTCCTCGGTTCGATCCCGAGCGGGGCTACCAAGTTCGGAAGGTTCAGGTTCAGAGGTTCGCCAGCGTCAGAGAAAGGTCGAGTGCAGGTTCATGCCCCGTTAGCTCAGATGGATTAGAGCGCAACGCTACGAACGTTGAGGCCGGGAGTTCAATTCTCTCACGGGGTGCCAACGCACAAGACCAGGAAACAGGTAGAGGAGAAAGGAGGACCGCCATGCAGAGCGAAGACGACGAAGAACAGACAGCAGCCGAGAACAGCATGGCCTGGTCGTTCAAAGGTTAGGATCTTGAGCTTTCACCTCAAAGATGTCGGGTTCAACTCCCACCCAGGTCACCAACATGCCTGAAGGCCGCTACTACGACAACCAAGGCTACGTTCGCGTCAAGGTCGATGGGGTGCTTCGACTGGAGCATCGAGTCGTAATGGAGAAGGTCCTCGGAAGAAAGCTGGCGGACGACGAGGTCGTTCACCATCGAAACGAAAAGAAGGACGACAACAGACCGGAGAACCTTGAGGTGATGACGAACGTGGAGCACTCCACGAGCCACGCGAAGCGGACGCCACCGATCGAGGTCGTCTGCCCAGCTTGTGGTGTCACCTTCGCCCGGAGAGCCTTCAAGGTAGCCGAGGCGCAGAGGAATGGGACCAAGATGTTTTGTTCGAGGCACTGCATCGGAGTAGGGACAGGTTTTCGTATGGCCCAGTAGCCAAGTGGTGAAGGCACACGCCTCTCAAGCGTGGATCGTCGAGTTCGATTCTCACCTGGGTCACAACAACAGATTTCACAGCACCTGAAAAGAAAGATTGACGAAAACGCAGGAGACAGATAGACAGACAACCAGCATTCACGAGTGGGTGAGAGGCCAGCCAACCGACTGTTAATCGGTGACGAAAGTCTACGCATGTTCGATCCATGCCTCGTGAGCCATAGAGAGCCGAACGCAACCGATGGTTATCAAATAGGTTGAAACATCCATCGACCGCAATCCCTTGCTCTCACTGTCTACCGCTCTTGCCCAAGCATAATGCTTGGGCCGAAACCGGCACTTAGGTGCCTCTACCGAAGGAGATCGCCATGTCTATGACCAAGTTGACCCAGCACTACAACACTCGGCGCACGCCGCAGTCGCAGCCGATCCCAGGCAGCAACCAGGTAGCCAACTCGGCTGGCGGCTTCTCGTGGGCTGTCGACGACTGGGCGCGCTTGGACCGCTGGCTGATCTTGGGATCGTCTGAGGGCAGCTACTACGCTTCAGAGCGCAAGCTCACGGTCGAGAACGCCGAGGCGGTGCGTCGGGCCATCAAGGCCGACGGCCTCCGGGTCGTGAACCGGATCGTCGAGGTGTCCGACAAGGGCCTCGCGCCGAAGAACGACCAGGCCATCTTCGCCCTCGCCATGTGCCTCAAGCTCGGTGACGAGAAGACGCGCAAGGCGGCTGCTGAGGCTGTCCCGTCCGTGTGCCGCATTGGTACACACATCTTTGCCCTCGCTGAAGCAATCAAAGCGTTCGGAGGCTACGGCCGTGTGACCACGCGCGCCATCGCCAACTGGTACAACAAGCAGGACGCGGCCAAGCTGGCGCTGAACCTGATCAAGTACCAGAACCGCAACGGCTGGACCCACAAGGACTTGCTCTCGAAGTCCCACGCGGGTGCCGGTTCGCCGGACGAGGCTCACTCGGCTCTGTACTCCTACGTGAAGCGTGACGGCGACCTGTCGGCACGCACGGTGGAGCGCAAGAAGGGCGACAAGGTCTTCTCGACGGGTACCTACCCGGCGCGTTCTCGTGAGGCGCTCCCGCGCATCATCGAGGGCTTCGAGAAGGTCCGGTCGAAGGACTTGGCGGCCAAGGAGGTGGCGAAGCTGATCACCGAGTACGATCTGCCCCGTGAGGTCGTACCGACGGAGCACCTGAACTCGAAGGAGGTCTGGGACGCTCTGTTGCACGCCGGCAAGTTCGGTATGCCTCTCACGGCCATGGTCCGCAACCTCGGCAAGATGTCGTCCATCAAGCTCGTGGAGCCTGGTTCGGATGCTGCCCGCTTCGTCGTGCAGCGTCTGAAGGACGGGGTCGGCATCCAGAAGGCTCGGGTCCACCCGATGTCCTTGCTCATCGCCCAGCGTGTCTACATGCAGGGCCATGGTGAGAAGGGTTCGTTGAAGTGGACGGCGGTGAAGCCGATCGTGGACGCGCTCGATGAGGCGTTCTACCTGGGCTTCAAGGCGGTCGAGCCAACGGGCAAGCGCTGGCTGTTGGCGCTCGACGTGTCGGGCTCGATGGGTGGTGGTCAGGTCGGCGGGTCTCCGCTGACGCCTCGTGAAGCTTCGGCTGCGATGGCGTTGGTCACGGCGAACGTCGAGAGCGACTACCACATCGTCGGGTTCACGAACGGTGGCTTCATGTCGGGTCGTGGCAAGTCCATGCACTCGTCCATGGGGTACCACGCGGGTATCTCCGAGATCGACATCTCGGCTCGGATGCGCCTGCCGGATGCCGTGCAGAAGGTCTCTGAGCTTCCGTTCGGCGGAACCGACTGTGCGCTGCCGATGATCTACGCAAAGGCGAAGGGCCTCAAGTTCGACGCCTTTGTTGTATACACCGACAGTGAGTCCTACGCTGGACCGATTCACGTTTCTCAGGCTCTGCGTGAGTACCGTGAGTGGTCTGGCATTCAGGCGAAGGCCATCTGTGTCGGCATGGTAGCGAATGAATTTACCGTGCTTGATCCAGAAGACGCTGGTAGCCTCAACGTCGCGGGCTTTGACGCGAGCGTACCAGCAGTCATGTCGGGATTTGTGAAGGGGTGAGGACGTGCGCAGACGGTTGGTCACGCAGGAAGGATTGCCGTGTCGATCTTTGCTTGAGGCAAAGATCGACGCGGTCTTCCACTGGAAGGGCACAGCCCACGAACACGAGGTGAACGTCCCTGGCCTACCGTATCGAGCAGACTTCAAGATGGCGGATGGAAGCTACGTGGAAGTTGCGGGGATGATGAACTTTCAACGCTACCATCAGAAGCTAGACAAGAAGATGGGTGACTACCAGAAGCACGGCATCACGGTCAGATACCTCTTTGACAGTGACGTCCATCGGATGTGGGAAGGGTGTCCGCTGCCGATCATTGCAGTAGAACGAAAGTGCCTGGATTGCGGGCTTGTGACGATCGATTTGTCAAGTGGGCGGTGCCGGCCGTGTTCGAGACGAAAGTGGGGAATCGACAATGCGACGGAGGAAATTTGCACGCAGTGCCAAAAGACTTGGCTACGAAAAGGCGGATCTGAGAACGCAAAGTTCTGTTCTCGGCGGTGCTACTGGAAGTCACTTGAGCATCCATGGCCGTCGTGGGAAGAGCTAGACAAAGAGTTGACGACCAAGAGCGTAGCGCAAGTCGCCAGGGATCTCGGGGTTAAAGCGAACGCGCTTCATCAACGTCTGTACCGCCGACAGCGCAGAAGCGCTTGAGGCACCACTTCTCTTTCGAGGTTTGCGAGCCGAAGCACGTTGGTTATCTTGGCACTGAGGGTCATGGGTTCAACTCCCTTTGTCTGGGCAACCAGGTATAGCTCAGCGGTAGAGCATCAGTTTTCCCGAAAGGGAATTTCCGACAGCATCCCTTGCTCGCATTTTTTCTTTCAAGGTTTGGTGAGCCGACCGAGACAGGTTACCAGCATAACACTCATAATGTTTGATTTGTAGGTATCCAATCCTACCCCTGCCACCACCTGGCCTCTCCAGAGGCCCCTTACGGCAGGGAAGCTAAAACAACCCTGTGTCAATCCCTTGCTCACTGATTCATTCACCCTTCACCAGTTCACAGGAGTTTGACGAACCGAAGACATCGTGGGTTATCGCCACATAAGCGGGTTGTCGCAGGGTTCGAGTCCCTGCCCAGAACACCACCGCTGAGCCGAACGCACCGCAGGGTTCTCTATGCAAAAGAACCACCCCTGCACCGCACTTCACTTGCTCAGCTTTATGTTCTGGTAGCTCAGCGGTAGAGCACCTAAAACATCCACAGTCACACTTGTTCGTCATTTCGTTTTCAGGAGGTTTGCGAGCCGACAGTTGATGGATTATCTGACTCTTAATCAGACGATCTTGGGTTCGACTCCCAAGCGATCCACCAGTGGGTCGGGTGTGGCACCTAGTCCAACCCATTGACACTCACTTGCTCGCATTTTTCAACCACATCACTTTCCGAGCCGACAGAAGCTGGTTATCAAAAGTTCAACTCTTTTCTTCCCCACCTACGGGGAAGAGCTACTTCGGGTAGCACTCCAGTCTCAGCAACTTGCTCGGATTCAACTTTGGAGGTTTCAGGAAGGCGCACGAGCCGATCGGATCTGGGTTCTCAGTAATTGGATAACTGGCTGGGTCGCAAGGCTTGGCTATTGGGGTTCGACTCCCCCCTCATGAACCGCCCCTCCTCGGAGGGTTATCGTGAGGTTCCCAACAGAAGCTCGAAAGGGCCGACGTTGGGGCTCCCAGGCCACACCCTTGCTCGTGTTTTCTTCCATTCACTTTGTGAGCCGACGACGATAGGTTACCGGATTGAATCGGGCTCTTAACCCGAGATGACCCACCCGCAAGGGACGCCTACCGACAATCACTTGCTCACACTTTCACGCGCCCGTAGCTCAGAGGTAGAGCGATATCTTGACGTGGTAAAGGTCCCAGGTTCGAGTCCTGGCGGGCGCACCACAGCGAGCCGAATGGCAACCGAGGGTTATCCCAACACGATACGCCCCTCAAACGCCGATCCACTTGCTCGCGTTTCTTTCGTAGTTCAGGAGGTTCATCATGACGAAGCTCGACATCAAGGAGATGGTGAAGGACGGCAGGAAGGTGCGCCTGGAGCACTACCAGTCCGGCTCCCTCTTCTACGTCACCGAGACGGGCTTCCGGTTCCAGGTCCCCGTCAAGGACCTGGGAGACGCGAGGGCTCTCCCCGAGGAGAAGGCCATCACGTTCATGAAGTGGATCAAGGTGGCCATCCTGATGGCAGAGGTCGGCGATGTCTTCGTCGAAGGCATGAAGGCCGGTCTCGAAGCCGAGAGCGACACACGGGGTGTCCTCAAGATCAAGGCTCTTTGAGGAGGTTCGAGATGAGGCGACAGGATCATCGAATACAAGGCACACGAGATTCGTCTTGTGCGCCAGTAGCTCAGGTGGTCAGAGCGCCGGTCTTATAAGCCGGAAGTCGGGAGTTCAAGCCTCCCCTGGCGTATGGTTTGCGGGCGTGGTCTAGTGGCTTGGGCACCAGGCTTCCAATCTGGCTACGCGAGTTCGATTCTCGCCGTCCGCTCCAACACGTCAGGTCCTGGTGATCTGACCCGGCAACGAGGCCCCGGTGACAGGCCAAGGACTCCAGCCCCACCTGGAGACGAGCGAGTGCAGTGGGGATAGTTTGCGGCATTGGTATAGAGGTTGTGCCCTTGACTGCCAGTCAAGAGAGACCCGTTCGAGTCGGGTATGCCGCTCCATGTTCATTGTGTAGCAGAGTAGAGAAGCGGTCATCTCATCGGCCTCATAAGCCGAAAACCACAGGTTCGAGTCCTGTCTCTGCAACCATCATGCGTGGCCCCGGCAAGACGGGGCACCGTATTCCATCCTTTGTTCGAGGCACCAGATTCCCCCATGACAACGACCACGCTCACCCAACACGACCACGACCGCCTCAAGGCGCAGTCGGCCTCCTGGCCGATCGCCTGGGATCATGGCCGGTGGATCGAGCGAGAGGACACCATGGTCTTCCTGGTGAACGAGAAGCCGCGAGCGTTCTTGCCCAAGGCCGAGTTCCTCCCATTCGTGAACGCCACGGTTGCCAAGACCGAGTCCTCCAAGCAGGCCAGGCACAGATGAAGGTTCAGGCTTCGCCTGCCCTTTCGTTCTGTGCCCCTGTACCGGCACCGGTTTCTACCCGGTTCACCGTAGTTGGATTACGCGGGTTCGAGTCCTGCCAGGGGCGTTTGCGCTCGTAGCTCAGTGGACAGAGTGGGAATTTCCTAAATTCTAGGTCGCAAGTTCGAGTCTTGCCGAGCGCGCCAGATCTGTCAGCAACGAAAGGTTCGATCGTCGTACAATCGAGAGCAGGTGAACCATGACTACCGCAATCCTCACCCAACCGAAGATCCTTGTCCTCAACAGGGCTTGGGCGCCCGTAGCAGTTACGGACGTCGAGCGGGCCTTCGGCCTCCTGGTGACGGGAGCCGCGAAGGCTCTCGACAAGCAATTCCAAGTGTTCAACTTCGAGTCGTGGTCTGCGTTGGCGGCCGAGGAGGGTGACGACGTCGTTCACACTGTGAAGGCGGCCTTCAAGGTACCGCGTGTCCTGGTACTCCAGGTGTTCGACCGGATGCCGCGCAACACCGTGCGGTTCAGCCGGAACGCGATCTATCTTCGTGACGATTTCACATGCCAGTACTGTGGCCATCGGTTCCCGCGGTCGAAGCTCAACCTCGACCACGTCAAGCCGAAGTCGCAGGGTGGTCGGACGAACTGGACGAACATCACGGCTAGTTGTGTGCGGTGCAATCTGGAAAAAGGAGGCCGGACCCCGGAGCAGGCGGGCATGAAGCTCATCCGGCAGCCGAAGAAGCCGGACTGGACGAACCTCGTGCCGAAGAGGGGTCACAAGACCGTGCCCTACGAGGAGTGGCTGCCGTTCATCGACGTGGCCTCGGCTTCCTACTGGAACACAGAACTCGATCAAGATTGATCTCGGCTGCCCTGCGGTTGCGGCACTCGCAGGGCAGCTATCTTGCTCTCGTAACCTAGCTGGATTAGGTACCGGCCTCCGAAGCCGGGTCCCGAGAGGGCAAACGCAGGTTCGAGTCCTGCCGAGAGCACCAAGAGGTCAATCTTGCCGAAGGTTTCAAAGGTCCAGTGGTTAGAAGAGGTTGAAGACCTGGCCGTCGATCCCTATGACATCGACGACGGTTGGTATGGGGATGACACGTCCGCTGATGGTTTGGCCCTCGACGAGCTACCGGCCCCGGAACCGCTCCAGACCATTGGCTCGATCTTGCGTGCAACGTCAACCGCACTTGACGCAAAGAAGACTGGGGGCTAGGATCGGCCCAGGAGGCGGGGATGCCGAAGCGGAAGGATGACCTGCGAACGGCATTCAAGCGTGTCGAGGAGAGCCTTCTCGAAGTGCGCGCGCTGCTGGACGCTCATGTTCTGTCGGCCATGGCAACCATGGCCCAGCACTCAGGCTACCGCGTCGAGATGCGGACCCGTGAGCAGAACCACATCATGGCACCGCATGTCCACGTCGTGAAGGGCACAGGAAGAACACGCAAGGACTACCCCTACGACCTCAACGAGGGCATCTGGCCCGAAGGCCGCCCGCGCAGCACCGCGTTTGTGACTTGGTTTACAGAGTGGGTCATCCGAAACCGCTCTCAGCTTCTGCGCAACTGGCGGATCTTGGTGGTCCGCCAACCAGGCGCCGCGGTCTATCCGCTGGAGTGACCTCGTGGCCTACGTCTATCCCATCACCATCAAGGCCGCGACCAAAGACCCGATGAGCACCTTATTCACGGTTGTGCTCTCGGACGGGCGCACGGCGGCAGTCGACATCAAGTCGTGCTTCGCAAAGGCTGATCGCTGGCTGTTGCGGAACAAGGTCGTGTACCCTGCATGGCGGCTCAGGCATGGCGGCATCGGCTGGTATGACGGGACAGACGTGACACCAGAACAACTTGTGCGATTGGTAGCTACAGCAGCAAGCAAAGCACCCAGGTAGTCGATGACCTTCCCCATCTCCCCTGCCCTGCGGTCTGTCCTGGACGCCATCGTCGCGGCCGGTGGCCGTCCTGCGATCATTGGGGGTGCGGTCCGAGACTGGATCATGGGCTTCGAGCCTAAGGATCTTGATGTAGAAGTCTATGGTCTCCCTCTCGCAGACCTGGAGCACGCGGTCACCGCTGCGGGCTTCCGGGTCGACGCCGTGGGCCGCGCTTTCGGCGTCCTCAAGGTCACCGATAAGGTCCGTCACATGGGGAAGCCTGCGGGCTTCTTGGCCACCGATGTGGTCGTCGAGGCAGGGGCAGACAGCACCTACGGCGAAACCTTCGACGTGTCCCTGCCTCGCCGGGACAACAAGACAGGTTCCGGGCACCGAGGCTTCGTCACCACGTCTGATCCGAACATGACTCCCATGGAGGCTGCTGCAAGACGCGACTTTACCGTCAACACAGTTGGTTGGGACTACATCGAAAACCGCCTGATCGACTTCCACGGCGGCGTCCGCGACATCAAGGCCAAGGTCTTGCGCCACACGTCCCCGGCGTTCGCTGAGGACCCGCTGCGCGTCCTGCGTGGTTGCCAGTTCCAGGCCCGGTTCGGCTTCACCATGCTGCCCGAGACCGTGGCCCTGTGCCGGACTCTTGTAGGAGAGCTTCCAAGCCTCCCGGTTGAGCGCCTGTGGGTCGAGTGGACCAAGATGCTGGTTAAGGGTCGAACGCCCTCCCTGGGCCTCTACGGGCTCGTGGACACGGGGGCCATCGACCTGTTCCCGGAGGTCAAGGCCATGCTCGGGGTCCCCCAGGACCCGGTCTGGCATCCAGAAGGAACCGATCACCCGCTCGGCTCGCTGTTTGTCCACAACTGCATGGTCACGGACATGGCGGTCCGGGTGCTGGACGACGACGGCGTGACCGACCCCGAGGAGCGCATGATCGTCATGCTCGGGGCCTTCTGCCACGACTTCGGCAAGCCCTCGACGACCAAGTTCGAGCGCGAACGCTGGCGTTCCCTCGGCCACGAGGAAGCTGGCGAAGCTCCAACCCGGAGCTTCCTGGCCCGCATTGGCGCTCCCCCGGCGATCATCGAAGCCGTCGTGCCTCTGGTACAGCACCACCTCAAGCCCTTCGTCTTCGGGCGCTCGCCGCACGCCTCACCGTCGGCTGTCCGCCGTCTGGCCTTGAAGGCGCCGCTGGTGCGTTTGTGCCAGGTCGCGCGCGCCGACTACATGGGCCGGACCACGCCGGAAGCTCTGGCCGTGAAGGACAGCCGCCAGATCGCCGAGACGGTCTGGTTGCTCGCCAAGGCCGAGGAGTTGGCTGTCCGAGACGCGGCGCCGAAGCCGATCTTGGGTGGCCGTCACCTGCTGGAGATGGGCTTCAAGCCCGGCAAGAACATGGGCGTGATGCTCAAGGCCGCCTTCGAGGCGCAGCTTGATGGTACCTTCGGCGACGAAGCTGGGGCCATCGCATGGGCGAAAGAGAACCTGGCAGGCTAGCGCAGCGACGATGGCGGCGGGTAGTTCAACTGGTAGTACCGGACCTTCTCAGGGTCGACCCCGACCTTGTTGGGGCCGATTGGTACGGCGGTTGCGCGGTTCTTCGCCACTTGTTTCTTCCAGAAGCCGTCTGCGCCAGGGTACCGGCTGGTGTCTGACCGTAGAGGGAGTCCTCGGGTCTCAGCCAACTTCGCTGCCGCCTCGTACATGGACGTGGCGACGCCCTTCCCGGCCACCTGCCCTCGGACCCGGATGTCCGTCACCACGGCCGCCTCGTCCTTCCAGGAAAGCTCCAACGAGCCTATCACTTGCTTGCGTTGGTCCGTTCGCTGGACGGCTTCGACGGTGCTGCTGCGCTGACCGTCAAAAGCTACCTCGACGACCCAGTCCTGGTTCGCAGCCCACACCCGGCCGAACGTGTCCGGGATGACCGAGTCCGATGTGTCGCCTCGGTAGCGGATCCCGAGCGCCGGAACGTCGCGCTCGCCTTTGTGGCGCATCGCATATTCCAGCATCTCATCTGTGGTCTTGAACCTCGGGGTCTCACGAGGTTTTCTATTGCTGCGCTTGCGCTTTACAACTGGCTTCACCAGGGCGTCGGCCGCGTCCTTGAGAGCTTGGATGACCTGTCGGCGCTGCGCGGGCTTCATGGGAGAGGGTGCCGTGTAAACTCAACAGATCCGGGGGCTTTGACGTCGACGCGCAAAAACCAAGGGTCTGGACCGGAGGTTGAGAGCGGGGTACAAGCGCGGCTCAACCCCGGAGCACCTCACATGACGACTGCCTCGTACAAAATCTCGGATCGACTCTTCCTCAACTCTTTCGACATCCCCAAGACCGACGCCCAACCGAATCCTGTTGACTTGGCCTCTAATCATTTGCTTGTGATCGACTGTTCCGGTTCGATGTCCGGCGACCTTCCCCGCATCCGTGAGCAGTTGAAGCGCAAGCTGCCGAAGATGCTGAAGGAGAAGGACACGGTCTCGATCGTGTGGTTCTCGGGCAAGGGCCAGTTCGGCACGCTCATCGAGGCCGAGCCTGTGGCGACGCTGGCGGACCTGAAGGCCGTGAACGAGGCCATCGACCGCTGGCTCAAGCCCATCGGGCTCACCGGCTTCAAGGAGCCCTTGGAGGAGGTGGCCGCGCTCTGCACGCGCGTGAAGGCCAAGTACCCGGCCAACGCTTTCTCGCTCTTCTTCATGTCGGATGGAGCAGAAAACCAATGGTCTCGGGACGAGGTCCTGAAGGCCGTGGACAAGGCCGCTGGCGGGCTCGCGGCTTCTGCCTTCGTAGAATACGGTTTTTTTGCGGACCGTCCCATGCTCACGGCGATGGCGGAGCGTGCTGGTGGTTCGCTCCTGTTCTCGGGCGACTTCGACAAGTACGAGGCCAACCTCACCGCGGTCCTCGCGCGCCGTGTCGTCGGCGGCAAGCGCATCGAGGTCACGCTCCCCAACACCGACTTCGTGGGCGGGATCGCCTACGCGCTCGCTGACGGCGACATCACGACCTACGCCGTCGACGGCAACAAGGTGCAGGTCTCCGAGGGTACGGACAAGGTGTGGTTCCTCAGCCCCACGGCGGCTGGCACCGTGTCGTCAGAGACGATCGAGACGGTCTCGAAGGTCATCTCAACGGCCAACACCACTGGAGCCAAGAGCCCGGCGCACGACGCGGCATCCGCCACCTACGCGGCGGTGAGCCTGTTCGCGACCCGCATGAAGCCCGAGATCGTGAAGCCCCTCCTGAAGGCCACTGGCGACGTGGCCCTCATTTCCCAGTACGTCAATTGCTTTGGAAAACAGGCGTATTCGACGTTCATGGACGTCGCCAAGCAAGCTGCCTTTGGCACGGGCCGCTGGACCAAGGGCTGGGACCCGAACAAGGTGCCGCGCGACGACGCCTTCACGGTCCTCGACATGCTCAAGCTGCTCGCCAGCGACGAGAACAACCGCATCCTGATGGCGCACCCGCAGTTCAAGTACAGCAAAATCGGCCGCAGCCGTGTCGACGCAAACTCGATCTTGACCGACGAGGAACAGGCTGAGATCGACTCCCTGACCCAGCAGCTTTCGGGCCTCAAGGACCCGAAGGAAGCCGCCAAGATCAGCGCGAAGATCAGCGCCATCGCCGACAAGCCCGAGGCCCTGAAGTTCGAGGAGAACGCCGCCGAAGCCGCTGCCGGCTACTCGGTGTCGAACCTCGTCTACAACAGCGACCGCCCCAACGTGTCGCTCCAGGTCCGCAAGACCGGCACGGTGAGCTTGGCCTCTCGCAAGGATAAGCCCGCGTCGGTGCCGCTGGTGTTCAACACGTTCATCTTCCGCAACTACACGGTCATCAAGGACGGCCTGGTGAACGTGGAGGTGCTACCCGTCAAGCTCGGCAAGACCACCGTGGAGGCGCTGCTCAAGCTCCACAAGGACGGGCTCATCCCGGACAACGTGATCTCGGGGGCCAAGGGCAAGCTCGTGGCTGAGGGTGGCCTGGAGTTGACGGAGGCGATCTTGAACTTCTCGGCGCTCCCGGTCGTGAACGGCAACATGGTCAAGAACGTCTCGGCCAAGGCGCTGTTCGAGGCCGAGTACGCGATGACCAAGGCCAAGGCGGCGCAGAAGGTCTACAACGCCTTCAAGAAGGAGAAGCAGCCCGACGGCAAGAAGTCGGAAGGCTTCGAGCAGAGCTACGGCGCCGACGCAGCGGCCTGGCTCAAGACCCAGGGCTTCACCGACTACTCGGGCTTCTCGCCCAAGAGCGTGCAGGCCGAGTCGACGGATTTCTATCTGGCCAAGGAGCTTTCGGTCAGCCTCAAGGGGCTGTCGTCGTTGCCGACGCTCAAGGAGGTCAAGGAGAAGATCGCCAAGGGCAAGCTCACGGCCTCGGCCGCGCTCATGGCGCCCTTCGTCACCGAGGTCGACAACTTCGTCAACTCGAAGAAGAACATGGACGACAAGGACTTCATCGCCTGGATCGAGACGAAGGCCAAGGAGCAGACCGCCGAGGTCCGCAAGCAGATGTTTGCGAAATCTCAGCTTGTCTTTTCTGTGTTGGTGGGACAGACTTGGTTCCAGGAGTTTGCCTCCGTAGAGGAGTCCGAGATGGTCCTGGCATTAGCTGGGGTTGAAACGCACTGCTCAGTTGAAATGCGGGAGACAAAGGAACAAACATGAGACAAGAGCCTGACAACTGGGTCATTTATACCCTTCATGATCCTAGGGATCCCGCTGTTGTTCGTTATGTTGGGTACACGATTGACCCGAGTAACAGGGTTAAGACCCATATACAGACAGCTAGGAATGGTAGAGACAAGTCCTTGTGCGGCGATTGGAAACGGTCTTTACTGGCTGCTAGTGTTGTGCCTGTTTTTGTTGAAATACAAAAAGGACACGGTCCAGGGTGGCAGCGTACTGAGCGATCCTGGATTTCATACTTCCGTGGGAAGCATGGCGATCGTTTGACTAATCAAGCGGCCGGAGGGGGAGGTGTATTAGGTCTACGTTGGCAGTTGTCTGCCGAGACGCGCGCAAGACAGGGGGCTGCTGCAAAACGAAGAGGCAGCATGACGCCCGCCATCATATCCGCTGGAAACGCTGCCCGTAGAGGGCAGTCGATCTCTGCCGAGCACAAAAACAAGATTAGGGCTGCTAACACTGGTCGGAAGAAGTCACCAGAAGTTATCGAGAAGACTGCCGCGTTTTGGCGCGGTCGAAAACATAAAGAAGAATCTAGGGAGAAGATGCGAGCGGTGCATGCTGCCCTACGTGGTGGACCAGTGAAGGAGAAAGCTCGATCTCCTGAAGCACGGGCCAGAACAAGCGCCGCGCTCAAACGCTATTACGAAAACAGAGGTGGAGGGCGCCAGTTATCTAGTTCAGCAAAAGAAAAGATAAGCGCTGCTTTGAAGCTTTATCGTTCAAAGAAAACCCAGACGATCAAGGTCGATGGCCAGGAAATCGAAGCGAAGTTGTCGATGACCGAGTCGAAGCAGACCATCTGACGACCGGGAAGAAGGAGTGACCACATGACGACAAGAAGCTACAAACCAACCTACAAGCTGCTCATCAAGATCGACACGCACGAGGGCAAGTCATACGAAGCAGTGGAAGACTTCGTTCCGAAGGACGTTCACGAGGAGATCTCCTTCAAGGAGTGGCGCGAAGCCCGTGAAGAAGTGATCCTGCAAGTAGTCAACGGCCACGAGGCGTGCCTCTGTATCGGCGATGGTGATGAACGGCACTTCGTTCATGCCGACCGGATTGCGCACGTTTCGACAAAGGTCGTCGAAGACAAGGGCTTGAAGGACGTCAAGGCAGCGTAGCCGTTCGATCGTGGAAGGGAGCCTGGCTCGCTGCTGGGTTCCCTTCCACGATCATGGACGAGATCGGTATGTGGTCGACATCCTGAAGTACCGGCAGCCGCGAGTCCGGGTCAACAGCGCGGTCCTCAACCAAACCCAGTTGACGCAGGCTCGCCTGCGACGAGGACCATCATGACCAAGGTACGCGCTAAGTTCCGTTGCCTCAACATCACACACAAGTACGATGGCACCATCGTCGCCAACCTTGCAGCCGTGAAACGCACGGGCAAGGACCAGGAGAACGATTCCTTCTGGAAATACAGTCCAAATGGCGACTGTGAGTTGTACTACCACAAGGAATGCCCGATCCTTGTTGGTGCGTACTATTACATCGACATGGAGAAGGTGCTGGAGAAGCCCGACGCGACGAACCCAGATCTCTGGGAGCTTTCTCGTCGTGACGAGAACCAGAGCTACGTCAACGTCGAGTTGTCGTGGCACGTCAAGCGCGCCGACTACAGCAAGCCGCCTCCGGTCGGCATGTTGTCCGGGCGCTTCAAAGTGGGGCTTTCCGAGGACGCCGTCGGCGCCAAAGAGCAATACAAGCCAACGATGAGCATGTGGTCGATGGCGTTCATCTTCGCCGAGGCGTCCGACGAGCCTTGACGTCGATCTGAACCGGGCGTAGAACCTGAGCGTTCATCCCGTGCGTCGGCGACACGCTTGCGAGTCGTTTGATGGGATCACCGAAGGCGAGCCGCACAAGCCTAGGACGGGAACCCTTCCCCGCAACTCAGTCAGGGCAAGACAGATAGGGGACGCCAAGTGGAGCCACCGGATTGATCACCCGGTGGCTCTGCGCTTTTCAGGAGGTGGAATCTCTCGTTCCCTTTGTAAGTCGACCGTGGGTAGCGTGCGCTCCATGCCTTCAACCCCGGTCGCCGACATGTCGAGATCGAATCACCTGAAGCCTCCTCTTCACCTCACCCGCCGCCAGGCGTTGTGGGCTGGCGCTGGGGTGCTGCTGTTCGATTGGGTCTGGTTCCGGCTTGCCATCCCGGCCCTCATGAGCGCCAGGAGCGACCTGGCGCTGGCCGTTGGTGTCGTCGGCAGCCTGGCCCTCGTGGTCGCGCACATCGACGTCATCTGGTCCTACGTCGACCCGGCTGACAGCCCGAAGTGGACCGGACCGAAGGTGATCATCACCTGCGCTTTCTGCCAAGCCATGACCGGCGTGACCGAAACGATGTTGGCGAACGCCGAGCTTCCGAAGGGCTGGACGGCGTTCCGCCACGGCCACGGCCAGAACGTCAACGGCTGCGGCAAGCCCGCGTGCCGCGTCGCCATGTCGAAGACCATGGCTGCGTCCCTCACAAACATGAAAGAGTCGTCATGACCCGCATCATCCTGTTGACCGTCATCGTCCTTGGCCTCACTGGCTGCGCTGGTGAGGACCGTGAGGGAGCCGAGCGGGCTCTCACTGCCCTCAGCCTCACGGACATCCAGATCGAGCCTGCGACCCACCCGTGGACAGCTTTCACCTCACGTTGCAGCAAGGACGACCGAATTCAGCACGCCTTCACTGCCAAGAACGCGACCGGGGCCTCGGTGTCCGGGGTCGTGTGCTGCGGCGGCGGCAGCCCCTTTCTCGGCAACAAAGGTTGCACAGTTCGCTTCTGAGGAGACGTGATGTCTGAGCCCTCAAAGTTCACGCCCACGATGCGGGGGCACCTGGAGATGCTCACCCGGTTCTTGGAGCAGACGGTGGACAAGAACCCATCGGCCAAGTCTCGTGAGACCGCGTGGTCGCATGGTGTCGCGCTCAAGGTGCTCATGGAGACGCACGATGAGCTTCGGGCGGCCCTTGATGCTCTCCACAGCGAAGAACCGACACAGCCGCATGTCCTGCCTGAGCGCCGGGTGAACACCGGCGTCGCTCTCATCGTGCAGAACGCCGACGGCCAGGTCCTGATGGGCCAGCGCCGAGGCTCGCACGGCGAAGGCACCTACTCGTTCATTGGCGGCTGGATGAAGCATGGGGAAGGCTTCCTCGACACGGCCAAACGAGAAGCCCTTGAAGAAGCCGGCATCGTTCTCTTCGGTGCCCGCGTCGTCCACGCCATGAGCACGGTCTTTCCGGACCGAGACGTTCACAGCGTCACGGTGCTGCTCAAAGTTCCTTCGCCCTGGTGGTCCGGCATCCCCAAAGCCATGGAGCCCAACAAGCTCGACGGCGAGTGGCAATGGTTCGATCCTGACCACCTCCCATCACCGCTGTTCAAGCCGCTGGCCGACCTCGGCCCAGACCTACGTCCCCTCCTCGACCCTGAAAGGAACTACTGATGATCAAACGAATTGCTCTGCCTCTGCTCCTCCTGTCCTTCATGCTCACTGGTTGTGAGTGTGAGTACGTCCGCGCTGGCTACGTTGGCGTGAAGGTCTACACGATGGGCTCGGCCAAGGGCGACATGGAGAAGGTCGGCGTCGGCCGCTACTACCTCGGCCCCAACGAGGACATCTACGTGTTCCCGACGTTCAAGCAGACCTACAACTGGACGAAGTCGGTGCTTGAGGGTGGCCCCAACGACGAGTCGTTGTCGTTCCAGACCAAGGAGGGCCTGACCGTCAACGCCGACGTGGGGATCACGTACACCATCGACGAGGCCAAGGTCGTCGACATGTTCAAGACCTACCGGCGTGGCATCAACGAGATCACCGACACCTTCCTCAGAAACCACGTCCGTGACGCCTTCAACGCCGTGACCTCGGCCATGCCGGTTGAGTCCGTGTACGGAGAGGGCAAGGCCCAGCTTCTCAAGGACGTCCACAAGATCGTGGCCGAGAAGGTCATGGCAGACGGCATCATCGTGGAGTCGATCTTCATCATCAATGAGATCCGACTGCCGCAAGCCGTGGTGGACGCCCTGAACGCCAAGATCGCCGCCACCCAACAGGCTCAGCAAGTCGAGAACGAGCTTCGACAGGCCGAGGCCGAAGCCAAGAAGCAGGTGGCGACGGCCAAGGGCAAGGCTGAGGCCATCTTGGCGGAAGCCGAATCCCAGGCCAAAGCGAACGAGCTTCTGTCGAAGTCCTTGACGCCCCAACTTGTCGAAATCAAGAGAATTGAAAAATGGGACGGTAAGCTCTCACAGGTCTCAGGCGGCGCCACGCCGTTCATCGACATGCGCGCAGACGGGAAATGACCATGGGCAAGCTCATCGTTCCAAAAGGCTGGTGGCGGCGGTTCTGGCAGAGCACCACGCTCATCGAAGTCATGATCGGCATCACCATCATCGGCATCATGTGCGCGATCGGGTACAACGGCTTCTTTGCGAAGTCCGACTTCATGGAGGAATGCCGGCAGATCAAGTCTGAAGCGGAGTGCAGCCTGCTCTGGAGGCTCAAGCGCTGACGTGGTCGTTCATCCTCAACCAGGAGACAAAGCCAATCGGCTGACGTGACCAAGAGCGTGGGTAGGATTCGGCTTTCCTGGGGACTTGGGGAAGCGTGACGACTGAGATGCTGACGAGCCCTGTGCGGATACGCCATCCTGTGATAGACTAGCTTCTTCCAGGGACGGGCTCATTCATGGCGAACACGATCAATCCTGCTATCGCGGCTCTTGAGGACGTGCAACGCCTACTCAAAGCTGTCGACGACGATGACGAGGCAACCGCCCAGGCGGAGGGCAAGGTCGAACCCTCGCTGGCCCGGTTCCTGGACCTCGTGGTGTTCCTGGAGACATTCGAGCTTGCGAAGCTGGCACCAGACTCCTTGCTTCGGCAGCAGGGCCTCACCTTGGCCAAGCAGACGCAGGACGAGTTTTTCGTCGACGCCACCTCGTATCTGGAGCCGCTTTTCAACATCCGCGGCTTCGGGAAGCACAAGGCGAAGTGGAAGCCCTTGGCGAGGCCCGCCTCTACCGCCGACCGGTTCCAGGCACGCGGTACCTTCATCCGCAACTTCTTCCGAGACCTGGCGGCCAAGCCCCAGGTCTTCCGCGACACCTTCCCCGACGCCCGGCTGTTGACCATCGCCAGGAAGCTGGCCCAAGTCTCCGAAGCCAAGACAGCGCCAGAAGCTTTGGCAATCCTTGGCGGCATCCGAACCGTGGGCGGCATGATGCGTCTGCGGTCTTGGAACCGGGAAGCTGTGGCTGAATCTGGTGTCCAGGTCAGTGACTTCGAGGACACGATCGCGGCTGTCGGCGAGGCTCAAGACCTCGGCAAGCAGTTGGCGGCTACCGAGGCCGCGCTCCAGGCACCCCAGACAGCTAGCGACGTAGACCGTCTCGAACAAGAGCGCATCGACCTCAAGGATAAGATCGAATCTGTTGCCGCCACGAGCTTGAGTGCTGAAGTCGTGTTGGCGTTGGCGGCTCAGGCGGCCCAACCTCGCGCGTACCAGACCAAGACCGGTGAGGAGCTTGGCCTTGATGTGCAGCAAGAGGACGCGATGGTCGCGCGTGGCAAAGTTGTCATTGCCGCGAAAGCTGGATCTGGGAAGACGCGAGTTATTGCTGGTAAGGTCGTCTATCATGTGAAGGAGCTTGGTGTCCGTCCGACACAGATCGTAGCGACCTCGTTCTCCAAGAAGTCGGGCGACGAGCTTGTGGAGCGCATCCGCAAGTACGGCGGTGAAGCCATCACCGAGGATACCGTCGCGTTGGAGGGCTTCGGCACCACACATTCAATCGCGCTCAAGCTCTTGAAGCGTGTGACCCCTCGTCTTCGCGGGCGAGACACCATCATCAAGGACAGCGGCGTCAAGTACCTGATGAAGATGGCCATGCAGCAGGCCCGGATGCGTCCGAGCCAAAGCGTCACCCCGTTCGATCCAAACGAGAGTTTCTTCAAGAAGCTCTCGTTGGTACCCCCTCCTGAGGCTCCCAGAGCCCCTCAGCCCAGCCAGGGCCTTCAGCCTGTCGCGCCGTCCACCGGTCCTCAAGGTCTCGCTCCTGGCGCTCCTGGGGGCGGCGAGGCTGCGATCAAGAGCCTCGCCCAGCAAGCCCTCGACACCGGTCGCTTCGGCGGTTGGCCTCGGGACTTCCTCTCATCGTTGGCCGAGCGCGGAAGTGGAACACGCAGCGGGCAGTTGTCCGAGAAGCAGGCCAAGTATTTCCTCCAGTATCTTCGTCAGGCCGGCATCGACCCGACACCCATCATGGGGTCAACACGCGGGCTGCAAGGTCCGATGGTTGCGGGCACCGAGGTAGAGGCGGCGGATGGGCTGGACTACTTCAAGATCCCGGCGAACCAGTGGTTCAACCTCGGGCTTGGAGACGATGCCTTCAAGGACGAGAAGGGACGTCCGCTTGGGCCAAAGCAGGTTGGCATGTACCTGACGCGCTGGCGCGCGGACCTCACGACTCCAGGACAGGCCGCCAAGCTCGCGGCAGAGAGCGGGTTGCCGGCCGAGTTCGCGGCGGCCTACGGCGCCTATGAGTGGCTCAAGCACAACCATGTTGAGTTCGTGGGCAAGATCGACTTCGACGACATGCTCGTCATGGCGTGTCAGGCCCTGGTCGCCAACCCGAAGCTCCTGGCTGAGGTACAAAATCGTTGGAAAGTCGTGCTTGTTGATGAAGCTCAGGATCTTAACGCAGCGCAGCATTTGCTGTTTGGGCTCATCGCAGGCTACTACGATCCCGCAACACAGCAGCCGTGGCCCGACCATCATATGTCTGCCGACACCTTTGGAATTATCGGAGACGACGCTCAAGCAATTTACGGCTTCAGAGGAGCAGATGTTGAGCTATTCATCAATAAATCCGATCTAGTTGGTGGTGCATTCACGACTAAGCAGATAGCTACTAACTACCGGTCTGGTGTGGAGATTGTGAACGCCGCCGGGCGACTCATCAAGCATAATTCCAAACAAATTCCGATGGAATGTAAAGCCAACGAGGCCCGCAAGGGCCAGGGCTTTATCCACGCTGTCCGAGTCGCAGACCACGAGGCGGGTGCTATTCTCGTCGCCCAGGAGATCAAAGACCTCGTCGGCAGTGGCGCTGAGAACTACGGCGAGCCCAAAGGTGTTCCGACATTCGGCATCGGTGTCCGCACCAACGCGGAAGCCTATGACTTCGCAGCCGAGTGCTTGAAGCGTGGCATCCCGTTCAAGAGCAAGGTCAACTTCTTCAACGACAAGACGACCAAGGCCATCTTGAACTGGATGGTGCTCGCAGCCGACCCGGAGAACAAGACCGCGGTCAACGAGGCCATCTTGAACGCCCACGAGGCGCCCAAGTTCTACCTCGACAAGGTGTTCAACCAGCGCTTGCAGGAGATCGCTCGTGGCCAGAGCTACCTGGCCTACTTGGAAGGGGGTGGTTGGCGGGAAGTCTACCAAGGCCGTCTGGCCTGGAAGAACGAGAAGAACGTGCTTCCCTACATGAAGGCGCTGCGGGTGGTGGCCGACCTTGGGGGCTCGGCGGGGCCAAAGGAGATCCTGGACATCATCTTGAACCTGAAAGGTATCGGCGTTGCAGGCAAACCTGGCATGTCCATGCTTGATGCCTTGGTCGAGGACGCAAAGGACGACCCAGAGCTTCTGGACACAATCCGGGAGGAAACGGATGGTGAGCCCGGCCTCGAAGGCCAGTTCACTGATGACGACGTCAAGGCGCTGGCCTTGGCCCCCGTCAAGCCTCTCATCGGTCTGCTTGAAGGCTATGAAGACCTGGGCCAGGCGATGGTCTATATCGTGAAGCTCCAGGACGCGAACAAGAAATTGAACAAAGGCAAGAAGCGCGGCGAGGAAGGTGAGGAGGAAGAGGAAGTCGCTGAGCCGGCGGTCATCATCGACACCATCCACGGCTGGAAAGGTCTGGAGGCTAAGCGGATGTACATCCCAATGGCCGCAGGTACGTTCCCGCACGTCAAGTCCACCACGCAAGACGCGCTGGAAGCTGAGCGCCGCTTGGGCTACGTCGCTATCACACGCGGCCAAGACCGGGTGACGATCTTGGCCCCGGACGTGACACACACGAACCAGCCAGGTGGGCCGAGCGTGTTCATCAGCGAAGCTTGCGTCGTCTTGGAAGGCGAGGAAGAAGAACCGCCTGTGGTCCCTGGTGCCCCACGTGGTACCGCTTCCCCTCCCCAAGCGGTGTCTTCAGCACTTGAGGCGGCAGCGCAAGCTATCCAGGAGGCGACGTACTTCATCGGTGCCCGCCCAGAAGGCGACGACCAGCTTCTCGTGGACGCCATCATGGACGAAGATTCCTACCTGAAACACTAGGGTTGACAACCGAGGGGCCTATCGTTAGGCTCCTCGTGTTGGCAGGTTCTTCCCCCCGAAGCCTGTTGACGAGACGCCCTCCCCCTAGGGCGTCTTTTTTTTCTTCAGGACCGGAAGAACATGCGGCTCGGCGCCGGAAAGCCCCAAGCCTTCTTCACGCGCTCGGCCGCGAGACGGCCCTTCTCGATAGCGGATTCGATCTGGGCCTTGGTAAGGTGCTGGGATCGACTCACCACCAACGAGTCGTAAAGCACCTCGTCGGTACCCCAGCACACCGTGCAAAGTCCTTCGCCGCCACAGTTACAAATCAACTTCTCCATCAGGTCGCCTTGTCGATGACGAAGCCTTTGTCCGTGAGGGACTTCAACGCTTCGTCGAAGTAATTGAAGCTCGTATCACCGAGGTGCTCGTCGCCATTGAAGTACGTGACTTGCCATTTCCGGTAAGCGGGCTTGGTGCTCTGATGGACCAAAACCGTGACGGAGCCGTCCTCCGAGCGGAGGCGCACTACCTTGGTCAACGACGGCTCTTCGTGTTCGGTCATGAAGCACCTCGTCTCTCCCAAGACAGAGTGTGTTCATGCCCGTCAGCCTGGGCCTGCGGTCTTCGATCCCCACTCGCGGATGTCCTTCAAGGCGAAGTCTCGCACCTCGTCTTTTTGTACGTCGATACCCTGGAGCAACCACTGCGGTTCTTGATGATACTCCGTGGCTCCAAACCAGATGCGCTGCGGGATGACCTGACGGAGTCGCATCTCGCCCTTCCAGTTCGTGTAGACGAAACTGATCGGGGTCAACGGCGTGCGGTAGGCCGCCACGGCAGCGCGAAGCACCTCCTCAGCGGTGTGGAGGACCTCACCGAGCTTCCGCTGTGCCTGGTCGTGCCCAAGCGGTACGCCCATCATGGCCCGCATCAGCCGGTCACGCTCCTCGAACGCACGGCACATAGCCTCGGCCGCAAGGATGACGCGCTGTGCGGCTTCTTTATCCATCTCTGTCCTCCTAGAGCTTGACTGGGTTGCCTGCACAAAGGAGGACGAGCGTTGGGCACGAGATCGGCCAAGGTCGGTCCTCGTGGTCTCGGGCCTTCCGGCCACAGATTGTGCAGATGCGGTCACCGGATGTGCGACGCATGTGAATGATCAGAAGCTCGACAGCTACAGGGGGAAGCTCGGGCTCATCCTCTTCGTAGAGGACCACGACACCCTGAGGGCTCGATATCCTCATAACTTATGTCCATCTAAAGCATGTAAGACAAGTGCTCGTAGAGCTTGTGACTGCGAAAGAAGAAGGGCATGTTCGCTAGCCATTTTAACCCTGTACCTATTGATTCGTTTTCGTTCGCTTTCTGTGAATCGAATCGTAATGCGTTCGTTTGACGGCTCTCTACGCCTGGCCATAGTCACTCCTCGTCACGATGGACAGCGTACTGCTTCAAGGCCGGGACGGTCACGATCTCGGGGTTGTCCTCCGGTCCTCGCAAGATGGCCGCCGACAGCGCCCAGCCGTAGCAGCACCCGGTGTCCAGGCCAAGAGCGTGGTAGGTCACGATCGGTTCCTTGCGGGGCTCATGACCGAACAGCACGTAGCCGTAGGGCTTGCCGTCGTAGACATCGGACCAGTGCTGCACGCCGCGCTCGGCTTCCTTGTCCAAGGGCACGAAGTCGCCGTGGGCGTCGATCCGGCGCGTGTGGGCCACCTTCTCGATCAGCTTGCCGCGCTTCTTATCCGTGGGATGCGGGTACACGGCGTCTTCGTCCGTGAGCGGCCCCAGAGCCTCCAGGAGCTTCGGGAACAGGCCGCCGTGGACCGCGAAGCACCTGATGTCCGGGAAGCGCTGAAATAGCGGCATGGAGCGTAGGAAGGCCAGGTCGTCAGGCTGGAGCCCTGCCATCTCCGGGATCGGGTTGACCGGGTCGGGCTTGGACGCCTTGCGCAGCCACTTCTTTTCGTGGTTGCCCAAGATGCAGCACGAGCCCGGCAACTGCGCGATGGTCTGCCGGGCCAAGCGCAGCGCGCCCAAGCTGTCTGGGCCTTTGTCTGGGAGATCGCCCAGGAAGATGACTCGATCTCGGCCCGGCTTCACGTTCAGACCGCCCAACAACGTCAGCAACTCAGCCGTACACCCATGTACGTCGCCTATGAAAATTGATCGATCGAAGGTCGTCATGACGAGAGAACAGTAGCCATAAACTTCGGTACTGGTCAACGAGACTTGACACGAAGCAACAAGTCCGCCAATGTGGCAACATGGAAGACGAGTCGAGCGCGTTCATGCGCGGCTACTGGCGACGTGAGTGGCAGGAGATGCTCGCTCAGTTGGACCATGGCGGCCCCTACGACGAGGCCATCCGGCAGACGGCCAAGGCCGCGGCTGAGGTTCGTGTCGGCGATCCGCTTGGTTTTCTGTCCTTGTCGACGTTCGGAGCGCGCGAAAGCCTCGTTCGCCAGTTCGCATGGGCCATCCCGAACCGAGCAACGATAGCCGCGCTGACGAAGCTCTCTCCCCTCGTCGAGACGGGCGCCGGCACCGGCTACTGGGCCAAGCTCCTGCGCGACGCCGGTGCTGACGTCATCGCCTACGACGCCTGTCCTCCACCGAACACGCTGAACGCCTGGCACAGCGAGATAGACGGCAGCAAAGGCGCCGCCCGACTCTGGAGCCCAGTGGAGGTCGGAACCACGAACGCCCTGGCCTCACACTCGGACCGCACGCTGTTCCTCTGTTGGCCGCCGTATGCTCACCCGATGGCGAGCGAGAGCCTCGCAGCTTGGAAGGGCAAGACCTTGGCCGTCATCGGTGAGGGCAACGGAGGCTGCACAGCAGACGATATGTTCTGGGATGGGCTTGAGAAAGCCGGGTTCGAGGAGGTCGAGGTCGTGAGCATCCCTCAATGGTCCGGCGTCCATGACGCGCTGTTCGTGTGGAGGAGAGCATGAAGAAGAGCCCCGGACCTCCGCTCGTCGAAGCCCCGGCCTTCTTGCGCAAGAAGCTCGCCGAGAAGGAGATGACCCAGGCCGACTTCGCCTTGCGGATGGGCACGTCCCGGAAGCAGGTCAACGAGATCGTCCAGGGCGTCGCTGGCGTGACCTGGAAGTTCGCCATCCACTGCGAGTACGTCCTTGGCATCCTCGCCGCCGACCTCGTCAAGCTCCAGATGGACGAGGAATTGTACCGGGCAAGGGTGAGAGCGGCTCAAGACAAGAACAAGAAGAAGGTCTCATGAAGACAACCGTCGGCAAGCTCAAGAAGCTCATCGCGTCGCTCCCGGACGATATGCCCGTCGTCGTGACGGCTCCAGACCACGAGTACCGACCAGCGAGTGCTCGCGATGTTTCGGCACTGTCGGCAGACGGCGAAAGCGACTTCACGGAATGGCGCCTCAATCGCGACCCGACAGACGAGGAACGGTCCCTATGGGGCTCACCCTGCCGAGTCCTGGTGATCGACTGAAGCTCATGGCTACTAAACAGCAAAGCATGTTCCCCGCGGAGGCGGAGCCAGAAGCTCTACCCACGGTCGACATCGTCATCGACGGCCGCCGCACTCTCCTCCAGCACAATCACGACATCCCTCCCCCACGTGGTGCGGCCTTCTTCGAGGACTGGCAAGCCAGGGGGCGGGGTGCTTGGGTGCTGTCTTGCGAACTTGTCGTGGAGACCGAGGCGGAGGCCAGGCAGTGGGTGGAGCATGGCATCGAGCCAGGCGACGACCGTGACTCGTGACGACGTGAAGGAGTTGAAGGCGACCATGCGCGCCCTTCTTCCAGGGAACCGCAGCGGCCACCTCTACGAAGCCATCGCGGCCGGTTTCGGTTTCGGGACCTACGCCGGGCTCCTGGCTGCGATCGACGGCCGCTTTGAACGGGAGATCCCGCCTGCGATGGACATGGCCAAGTTCGAGGCCCGATTGTTGGCGTTGTCACAGCGGGAGCAAGGCTGATCTGCGGATCTGCGATTCGAGCTTGACAACTGAATCCCGGCTCTGGCAGGCTCGTCCGTATCCGAGATGGGCCAGGCGGCCACCTCCCATCCTCAGAGGACCTGACCCATGACGACCACCATCCGCATCAGCACCCAATGCCAGCAGCAACGCCAACCTTCGGGCGTGCAGCAGCATTTTACGTGCTGGCGTGGCTTTCAGTTCGAGCAGCATCGCTGTTGCTGATCTGAAAGCGGGTCGCGTAGTGGCTATCGCACCGGTCTCCAAAACCGGCGTCCTTCACCGGACAACGTGAGTTCAAATCTCACCCCGCTTGTAGCCTTCCTCCGCAACACGCGCTGATGCTGTACGCCCGCCGAGCTTCTCGCCGGGCTGAGCCACCAAGGCGAACCCGGCTCCAGATGATGGAGTATCGTCTAAATGGCAAGGACTTCCGCCTTTGAAGCGGCGTATCCGGGTCCGAATCCCGGTGCTCCAACCACGAAAGGATAAAGTCGGTTCATTCACGGTGAGCGAACGCGAAGTGACCGAGCGGCGTGTCTGTGAAACACGAGATTAGGGAGTTTGAGTCTCCTCGCTCACCCCACTAGGGACTGAAATGCCTCCACGATTAGACGCCCTACACCAGTCTGTAAGGGCGGGAGGATGGTCAGTGAAGCCGACAAAATACACTAAGGACATTCTTGAGCAGGCAATCGCAGCAAGTTTTACGTGGGCCGACGTTCAGAGGAAGCTTAGAGGAAAAGTCACAAGCGGCGGTATGTCGGGGCACCTAAAGGGAATGGCCGTTAGGCTGAAAATCGATTTCAGCCACTTCAAAGGTCGTAGTTGGGGAAAAGGCCAACCATCTTCAAAGAAGAAAGACCCCAGTTACTTCCTCCAAGCTCACACCAGTGAGGACCGTCTGAAGCCGCCGAGCGGCACGCGCCTGAAGTCTGCTATGCGGGAAAGTGACGTACCATACCAGTGCTCAGTCCCTGGATGTTCTGTAGGCGGCTATTGGAACAACAAACCGATTGTATTGCAGGTAGACCACATTAACGGAGACAAGTTTGACTGCCGCCTAGAGAACCTACGCTTCCTTTGTCCTAACTGCCACACACAAACACCAACCTGGGGAGCTAAAAACCAAGATCGTCCTCCTCCAAAAACGTACCGGTGTACGTCCTGTGGCGCGGGGATCACTAGGAAGTCTACCCAATGCCGATCTTGTGCTATGAAAACGAGGATGCAATCAGGCATTACAACCCACATTGTGAACTGGCCCGATCTTAAAACACTACTGGAGATGACATCACAAAACTCTTTAGAGGCAGTTGGCCGTGCGCTGAAGTGTTCCGCTAACTCGGTTAGAAACCACCTGAAAACCAATGGTGTTTCTAGAATACCATCTCCAGAGAAAATCGAGGCCCCTCACGGAACAGAGTATAAATACAGGAGAAAAGCGTGTCGCTGCATAGTGTGCGTTGAGGCACATAGAAAACGACGCAGGGTAGGCTGGTAGTCCGACCATGGACTCGTAGCTCAAAGGTAGAGCGTCCGGTTGAAGCCCGGAAGATAAGGTTTCAAGATCCTTCGAGTCCACCAGCAATGAGGCATCGTCTAATGGTAGGACAACAGGTTCTGATCCTGTTTATCGCGGTTCAAATCCGTGTGCCTCAACCAACAGATGTCGCACGGCGGTCGAAGCGACGTTAAACAAACCGCCCTCTTCTCTGAGGTTCAACATGAGCTACACGAACGGCAAACGATCACGACAGCGAACCACGCACACCAAGTTCCAGACGGGGCTCGGGATGCGGCTCATCCGTCACGACATGGACATCTACAACTCGGCGCTCAAGCGCGGGCTCATCGAGCGCACCGACGAGATCGTGCGGGAGCACTTCGTCATCTGCGGCTGCGGTGCCGAGGGCTGCGGCTTCATCAGTGTCATCCGTCGAGGTGACGAGGGCAGCATGGAGCGGCTGCGTGCGGGCCTGGACCCATGGCGTAGAGAGCGGACAGCCGCCTGACGAGCATCTGACGACGAGCCCGAAGAGTCGAAGGCCACGTCTGCAAAACGTGTAACAGCCGGTTCAAGCCCGGCCGTCGTCTCCACTGCTCCTCGGTTTCGGTCCTCCAAGGGGCACAAGCCGGATTCGAGGAGCGCAAACACCCGATCAGGCGTCCCTGGTCGGGTGTTTGTCTTTCATGCCCTCAGGGTGGTATCCGCCCCATCATCCTGGTTGCGGTCCACGGCGTTCTGGTAGGTGCCTCCGTGCTCCAAGACGTCTCGGAGGGCCTCTGACTGCCCCGCGGCGCCCTTGAGGACGCGGACCTGGTCCTTCAAGACCTTGTCGACCTCAGCGGCGCGACGCCGGGCCTCCCAGGACGCCTCCAGGGCCTGCTCCAGCGCGTTCAACAGTAGGCCCGCGTCCTCGGTCAACCGGCCCTCCTGGGCCAGCCTGGCGCGCAGCAGAGCCAGCATTTCGGGGCGGTCGGTCATCAGGGCCGCGTGGGCCTCGGGGTGGATCTGGGTCATATAATCGAACCTCCTAACTTGTAATGTACGCCAGCGGGCCTTTTGGTGCGTCGAGACTGTCGATTCCGGATCGACCGACCGTGCTATCGGATCGAATCCGCCTGTTTCGCTATGTAGGATAAGTCAATAGCCCTTGACGCTCGTTTCCCTGGTACTAGACTGCTGGTATGTTCACGCCGACCTCGCTCCTCGAAATGGCCGCTGTTCGAGAGTCCACCCTCAAAGACCCCGACATCGCGTCTGAGGTCCGGCGCAAGCTGCGAAACGAGATGGAGGACGCCCTCACCTGTGCGGTCTGGATGGAGAAGAACGGACTCAAGGAGTTGGAGCACGTCGGCCCCTTTGGTCCTGACATCCCGGAGGGCAACGTTCTCTGGTCGGTCCGCATCAAGGCCGGTGCGAAAATCTGGAGCACGAATCCCAAGTACAGCCGTGCGAAAGGCGGCAAGACCGCGGGCCGCGCTTACCAGGTCACGGCTACGCGGATGCACCGCGGCTACGTCCACGGCGGTGAGGTCCATCAGGGCGTTGTCGTGTGGGCTGGCGAGGGCTCGTACTGGTACGAGACCGACCTCAACAACGTGGTCATCTTGGAGGGTCCGTGACCACTTCCTTCCTCAACCAGACGCCCGTCTTCGTGAAGCACGTTCCAACAGATATGGACTGGCACCCCACCTTCGCGGGCGGCTACTGCGAGGTCCGCATCTCCGGCAACGGGCCGGAGGAAGGCGGGCACCACGTCGTCGGCATCAGCGGCGACGACGACACCTCGCTCGTTCGGTTCTTCACGACCTGGGCTGACGCGCTCGCGCTGTTCAACAGCCTCCGCTACATCCAGTCCAATCGTGACCTCACGGGCTTCCTTCCTGGAGCACCGGGCCGCGACAACAGCAACGGCTGGCCGACCGAACGTCGGATCCTGGCCGGAGACGAGTTCGCGTGGCCACCACCAGACGCCTGGGACGGCGTCGACTACCGACACCAAGAAGATGGCCCCGAAGGCGGAACCCCGGTTCCGTGGTAGAGGAGGAAGCTGTGCCGCAGAGCATCGACGACAAGTTCAACGACATCATCCGGGACGCCATCGGTCAAGCTGACGGCGTCAAGTGCTCGGCCGAGGAGTACCGGGAGAACCTCAAGGTCTGGATCGACGAGATTGAGACCGCCATCGCCGCGTCCGAGTCGATGGACCGAATGAACGACGAAAGGTAGAGCGCACCATGACCACCAAGACCTTCCCCATCATCGTCGCCCACCTGACGCCCGCCCAGCGGTCCAACCTGCGGCGCCACTGGCGCTGCAAGTTCTACGACCGCAACGGCACCGGTGAGCCCGTCCGCATCATCAAGCGCGTGTTCGTGCCTTCGGACAAGGAGGGAAACCCGCTCCTGGTCCTGTTGTGTACGGTGAGCGGCAAGGACAGCCAAGGCTGCTTTCGTCGGCGCAAGGACAAGCGTGGGCGCTTCGACTTCTGCGTCTTCACCGACGTCCTCGCCGGCCAGGGCCATGTCCCGAGCGACAGCTACGGGTACGGCACCGAGAAGCAGGGGCTCGACTCCTTGAAGGAGAAGGTCTTTGGCTCGATCACGGGCATCTGGCCGTGGGTCATCGACGAGGCGTGGACCAAGACGCACCAGATCTTGGAAGCGGGGAAGTGACACCAATGACCGACTTCAAGAACACCTGTGGTCACCAATGCTTCATCATCGGCGGCCCGTTCATCTCGGAAGATCCTGAATGCCCCGTCCATGGCGCCGAAGGTCGCCGTGAGCGCGAGGCCAAGGAACAGGAGACTGAGTCTCTTCGGACGGCGCTGCGTGAGGCTGTCATGTGTGTGGTCGACGACCTGCGGCCAGACGCCAAGAAGCTCGCAGAGTGGCAGCAGTTGGTCCGATGACCTACCGCAAGCGCTCCGACTACAGGACCATGCCGCTCCCTGAGGTCACCGAGGAGTTCAAGCTCGCGATCGACCACCTCATGGTCTACGAGTCCGCCACGTTCATGGACATGGTGGAAGCCTCCAAGCTCACGGCCGATCTCGACAAGCTCGACGTTGCGTTGCGCTGGCTCGTGGCCCACAAGTTCGTGCGCTTCACGAACGAGTGCTACACGCGCGAGCTTCGACTCCGGGGCCTGGAGCGTCGGATCTGGCCCAGGGAGCCCGAGCAGCCCGAGCCCCAACGGTGGCCGGGCCAAGGCTTGGCTGTCGACCGCCCAGATAGCTCCAACAACACTCATGAGGCCCTGGCCAAGGCCCTGAACCTCGACCCCGAGCCCAAGCCTTTTCAGGGACCGAGGCTTCTGCTTCTACAGACGAGGTGACCATGCTGAAGACTCAACGCCAAGAAAGGAATCAAACGGCGCTACAGACTACGTGCCCGAGGTGCGATGCAGAGCCAAAGCGCTCTTGCACGGGGCCAATGGGGGGCGCCTGTGTCCCGCACAAGGAGCGTCTCGACGCGGTATTCATCAAAACGATGGGCCACCTGCGTCGCCAAAACCAAAACCTGCGTCCCTAAAAGATCAAGTCGCCGCGTGGCGCAAAGCGTTCGGAGACCTGGAGTGGGACGACATGGGCGACGCCCGAGGCCGTAAGGAGTGCCACGCCTGCGGTGCGTTCGAGGAGGACGGCCACAAGAACGGTTGCGTCTTCAAGGAGCCTCCGTGATTCGATCTGTCTCCTGGGAAGTGCGGGGCCGAGCTATCAGACGGATCCGTCAAAGCCGCTTGACGTTCCTTCAACAAAGCATATAATCGCACTATGAGCAACAGCCACATGCCAATGTTCACGCCTGTAGCCGAGATCGTGCCTCCCGGTGAGCAAGGCGTAGCCAAGATCGACCATTTCGAGGTCTCCAAGCGAGCCTCGGAGTTCACATCCATCCGGGCCGCGATGGGGCGCCGGGACGAGTACGTGCCTGAGGGCAAGTACGTGCGCCTCACGGTCAAGGGCCACGGGCTCATGATGACCGACACCCGGATGGAGCAGGTGACGAACTACGACGTCATCCACAACGCCAAAGGCAAAGTCCTCATCATGGGGCTCGGCATCGGCATGGTGCTCATCCCGATCTTGAAGAAGCCCGAGGTCACGAGCGTGACCGTCATCGAGAAATACCAAGACGTGGTGGACCTCGTGATACCTGCGCTGCGCGCCAAGGTGCCCGAAGCATCGAAGCTCGGGGTCATCGTCGCCGATGCACTGGAGTGGATGCCGCCCAAGGGTGTGAAGTTCGATACCCTGTACTTCGATCTGTGGGCCGACATCTGCACCGACAACCTTGAAGAAATTACGTTCCTCAAGCGCCGCTTCGCCCGCCGCAAGAACCCTGGTGCTTGGATGGGCGCGTGGGTCGAGGACAAGCTCCGCTACGAGGACCGACGCTCCAAGCGTGAAGAACGCCGGTGGGGGAGGTTCTGATGACCACCACTTCCCGAATACCGCACCTCGCCGACGCCTTCTTCAAAGGCTTGGAGGAACAATGCAAGCTCCGGCCGCAGCGTCGCGGCTACAACCACGACGAGAACGGCAAGCCCGAGCTTGAGTGGATCACCAAAGAGCGCGAGTTCATGCTCCAGCAGGTGAACATCGAGCGTGCTGGCCTGCTCAAGTCGAAGCTCAGCATGGAGTCGATCCGTCGAGTGGAGACGATGGCGGTGGGTCACTCCGACTACACCCGTAAGTTCGCCATCTACTGTGCCGAGTTGGTGCTGTTCGCCAACGACGCTGGGGAGATCCGATCATGAAACTGAGCGCCATCCAGAAAGCTGTCACCGATGTCACGACCTTGAGCGAGGTCGACAACGAGAGTGCCCACGTCATGGAGGATAAGCTCTACCTCGCGGTCCTCCGGGCCATCGCCAACAGCGACTACAAGACGAAGGTTGAGATGGTGGAGGCAGCCGCGGAGGTGCTCAAGGCCGCTAACCTCAAGTATCGGAGATGGTACGCATGACCACTGCAAAGACCAAGAAGACCAAGGCGCAGAACATCGCCAAGGTGCGGGCAGCGCTCCGCCGCGTCTGCGACAAAGGCCACCATGATGCGATGGGTCTCCGCCAGGTCGTGAAAGCCCAGATGATCGGCTACGACGCCGTAGTCCTCAAGCTCAAGAACGGCAAGATCGTCATCTTCAAGGGCGAGATGACGGACATCGAGGGTGTCCGTTGGGGCGGGGAGTACAACATCCACGTCTGGACGGCCCTTGAAGGTCTCGCAGACTTGGGCATGATCACGGACCAGGAGCGCACGGACTTCGGTGACCGCCTCCGGGGCGCGGACCAAGAACAAGAACGGGAAGCCGACCTCAAGAAGCTCAGGGATCTGGCCCACAGGCATGGGTTTGATCTGGTCCGGAAGTGAGAGCATGAAAATCCACAACATCCGCCACGGCTTCGCCACGAACAGCAGCAGCAGCCACTCCATCGTGTTCCTCCCCAAAGGCGTCCGCAAGCCTGGTGAGGAGGCCACGGGTGGAGAATTTGGCTGGGGTGACTTCGTGCTGACCTCTCCAGAGGAGAAGGCTCACTACCTGCGGGTGCAGTACCGCGAGGGCGGTGCGGACGACTATGTCGACCACCAGAGCGAGTGGAACGGCGAGGGCTTCTCGTTCGTCGATCACGTGACAGGCATGACGTCCGCGTCTCCCGAGGGACGGGCGCTCCTGGAGCGCATCATGGCCAACAGCCAGATCATCGTCCTCGGCGGCAACGACAACCAGGACCCGCACCACCATCTGGTTCCTGACCTGGAGCGCGCCGGTGCGAGCTTCCTCGGCCGGAGCGGCTACACGATCATCAACGATCCGAAGGGCCACGTCGTGTTCTTCGACAGCCGGAACGGGACCAAGTTCCGTGTGACGCTCGATGACAACGGCGCAGAGCCGACGAAGGGCACCTGGCCTGAGCTTCTCGACGTCAAGATCACGAACTTCTG
>CAYILR010000033.1:0-6536 GCA_964364175.1 uncultured Bacteriovoracaceae bacterium | reverse complement strand
GATCAAGGAGTTCGCCAAGAAGGAGACCTCCAAGACGCTGCCGGAGCTTCCGAAGGCGGTGGCCTTCTCGATCGACTCCGCGGCCGACCTCAAGAAGGTCAGGGCGGCCTTCGGCGGGAGCCTGCCGCGGGGCTCGTTCGAGGTCCACTTCCAGGTGGTAGCCGGGGTTGTGACGGACGAGGAGTTCGGGAAGATCTTGGACGCGGCCGACGGCGCTCGGGTGACCCTCCTCGGCTACAAGATGACCGGACGCGGCAAAGAGGCCATGAAGGGGCTTCCGGTGTTCGACGCTCCGGAGCAGACAGGCTGGGTCGCTGAGTGGGCCAAGCGTGCCGCGGCAGCACAGGTCTCTGATGACGCCATTCAGGAATGGCGCGGCCGAGAGGCAGATCAGTACAGACAAACGCACTACAACAACAAGCTCATGGACGCCTGGTGGGAAAAGAACCCCGAGCCTCCATACGTCTCGATGCCGGTCGTGGCTATCGACACGACGCTGGCTGCACTCTGCCGTGAAGCTCTGGCGCAGCATGGTGTGCCGAAGGTCCTCTACTCCACGTCGGAAGGCGCGTTCTCGGCGTACATCGACGCGGTGGATGAGGCCCTCGGTCCGTGCAGCTATGCGCCGGACCGTATGCGGCCGGTGGACCTGGACCACCTGTGGTCCGACTTCGCCGAGATGCAACCGCTGATTCAGTGAACGGTGAAACCGGGAGGCGTGTATGGCGACCAGGGTTCAAGTCGAGGTCACGTTGAAGCTCCGCTTCGAGGTGAGCCGCTCGCACAACGCCGAGGACCCCAAGGCCCCAGTCAACGGCACTGACGCCATCAAGGAGGTCATCGACTCCTTGCCGCATCTGCAAGCCACAAACTGTGGGTCCTGCGGGCACCAAGACAAAGGCAAGTCCTCCCTGACGGTGATGGGGACCGACAGCGGCCTCACCATCTCCTACGACCTCAACACCATGCTGCCGGTGGCTGTTGCCGCTGACGAGGTTTGACATGTCCGACCAATACCCCACTGATGACAACGACTTCGAGAACCACACCATCAAGAAGGTCGACGACGATCGCGACCACTGGTGCATCCACACGACGGATAGCTCCGTGCTGTCGTTCCCAAAGGTCGAGGGAGCGACGCCGAAGGAAGGCAGCACCCTCCGCACGTACCCTGGTGGGATGGGGCGGTCGGTGCGGGGCGTCTTCGTCGACGGCCAGAAGGTCTACTACCGGACCGAGGCAGAGGAGGCCGCGAAGCACAAGCAGTGGGTCGCGGACGAGAAGGTGAAGAAGCAGGTTGAGGCCAAGCTTCGCGAGCCTGAGATCGACGCCCGTGTGGCGAAGCTCCCCGGCCCCTTCCAGGACCGCATCAAGGGCTTTCGCGCCCGCAACCCAAGCTTCCGGGCCGAGTTCGAGCCCTACGAGCTTTTCTGCTGCGAGCAGGCCGTGGTCTTCGCCCTGGCGCTCAAGACGCCCGAGGCCATCGAGAATTTCGCCAAGGCCAGCAACGAAGAGCAGATGCGGATGCTCCCGAACCTTGACCAGAACCACTCCGGCAACACCATGGGCACGAGCATCCGTCTCGCGCACATGTTTGTCAGCGACCAGCAGGACTTCATCCGTAAGTCCCACGGCGCCATGTGCCCGCTGGCTGGCTGCAAGGACTACGGCTGCTACGCTGCGAGCCCCAAGGCTACGGCTATCACCGATGAGGAAGGCACAACTGATGATGATGATTGATCGTGAACGGAAGCCCGGCACCTGGACGACTAGAAGCGGTCAGGTCATCAAGATCCGGGACATGAGCAACCAGCACCTCGGTCACGCCATCCGTCTCCTGCGGCGGCTGGCGAAGCAGCGGCGCCCGGAAGTGGAGTTGGACGCCACGAGCTTCGCGGTCTCGTGCCGCGGTGACATGGCGACGTACTACACTGAAGGTGATGCCAACGCCCTTCATGGCTTGAGCGACGTCGAATTCTGTGATTATCTGTACGGCGCGGTCTACGAGGAGTTGACCGAGGAAGCCGGCTGTCGTGATCTACGGGTTGCGTATGACGCCAGCACTGTCCGTATCTCCGCCCAGACCCTCATCGACGACCTACGCAACTCGAAACTTTAGGAGCTACTACGTGGCAAACCTTCGCACTGCCGCCGCCGAGATCGAGAACGCCAAGAAGATCACCCGGTCTTCGTGGGAGGACTCGACCTATCGGCAGAAGATCGAAGACGCGCTCAAGGCTGTGGCTCCTGGCCTCGCAGGCGACAAGGAGCGGTTGGACCAAGCAGTCAAGTTCTTCAAGCCGGAGTGGGAGATCCGCAGCCAGAAGTTCATCAAGCGCTTCATGATGTGGACGAAGACGCGCGGACAACTAGCCGCCGACCTCGCGGCCTACTCCAAGTTCGGCAACCACCAAGTGCTCAACGTGGCGGCCATCGCCAACAACCTCAACATCACGTTCCCGGCGGCGTTGTTCCAGGTCGTGCAACTGGTGGCCCTGGGCCTGGCCCGTCGTGTCGAGCCGCACGTCAGCACACGCGGTGATCCGGTGTTCAACATCAGCTTCGCGGCTCGCCGCTACATGCAGTTCTTTCTCCAAGTGATGGACGAGGTGGACGGCGACTTCGACGATCAGAACCTCCACGACCTGGCTGAGCGCTGGTTCTTCAAGGAGATCGCCGACAATCAAGTGGCTGTCGCGTACTACGACGTCAGTCGTGCCATGCAGGCCAAGCGCGAATATGAGGAGAACCTCAAAGGCTCTCCGCGCAAAGCCATTGGTGACTTGTGTAGAGCGCTGCAAGCGCATCTGATGTCGCCGCCCGTCGTCGAGGTTGGTCTTACCCGATGGGCGCAATGGGCGGGCATCGATCCGGCTCTTGCGCTGTTCTGCGCGTTCATCGTGGTCTTGACCGACGAGGAGCGCGTGTTTGCTCGTGGTCCGGGGGGAGGCATCATCTATTCGGGGCCGAAGGTGGAACCCAAGACTGTCGACATTGGTAGCCTGAGCACATCGCACGCCAAGGAAGTATTGCGGGCCGCCGCAGCGCAATCCCCGACCAACGCCGATCCAATCATCCCAGCAGGGAACACTGTGTGGACCGAGCAGGTCAAGCTCCAGGCCCAGATCGACGTGCTGCGTGACCAGGTGGCCGTCCTGATGAAGCTCGCGGGTGTCGGTTCGCAGCCCAAGCTGGTCGTTCACACCGCGCCGCCTGAGGCTCGCAAGACGGCCAAGCGTGGTGCTGTTGCGGCAAAGAAGCCGAAGAAGGTAGTGACCAAGGCAACGAAGAAGAAGCCCAAGCGTCGCCGCTGAAGGTGAGTTGGCAGGTGAGTTGGCGCTTGACGAAAGTGTGAGGGCAGGGAAAGCTCCCACCCCATGTCCTTGCGTCGCCGACAAGCTCCTCTTCGCCTCACCGACGGGGAGGTTGCCTGCCCACGTAAAACCGTTGTTGTTCCTGCAATCATATCAGTCAGCACCTGCAAGATGGTACACGACGGCAGCCCTGGGCTATGCGTGGCTCACGAGTGTCTGGCGTATCTGCGGGCGGACGCGGAGGTCAACTTCCTTCGGAAGCACGCCGTAGGCGTTAGCCTCATGTTTCCTGGCGTAGAGGTGGAGGGAGGCAAGTCTGATGGCGAAGACACCTCTGCCGATGCAATCTGAGGGCGAAGGATACATCGCAATGGCAAATGCACTCCGTCGAGACCCTCGTCAGCTTCGCGCCATGCTCTTGGCCCGTAGGAAGGATCTTGTGTCCTTGTTGGCCGATACCAAGAAGCGGAAGGACGGAGAGGGCACCACCAAGCTGTCGGCTGCCTTGGAAGAGATCGACGAGGCCCTTCATCGTTTGGTCCTCCCAAAACGAGGACTTGTGGTTGCGGCTTCCTTGGAAGGTGAAGAAGAAGAAGAAGAAGAAGCTGAGGACGACGTCGACGACGTCGACGACCTTGATGACGAGGAAGTTGAAGGTGATGACGAGAACACCGGAGAAGGCGACCCGGCCGTTGAGGTTGAGGAAGCTGAACCCACCGAACCAGAACCGACAGAGCCCGAGAACCCGGTAGCGATGAACTCGCGGCTCCGCAAGGAGATGGGCGACTCAAGCGCGGACTTTCTGGATGACTACGGTCATGCCATCCACAAGAAGGTCATCCATTTCTTCGAGAGTCTGATGACCAAGGCGCTCGACCTCGGAACCGAGGACGACACGGACGGCGAGAACTCGCTGATGGAAGTGCTGCGGGACGAGGTCGGCAAGCGCGGCATCCGGCGCATCGAGCCGGTGTTCGAGGAGTGGCGTGGTGCTGTCATCAAGCAGATCGCCAAAGATATCGCTGAGATGTTCAAGCCGCCTGAACCTGAGCCAGAGATTTCAGAGGCCCCAGAGGGAACCGAGAGTGCTACTCCCGCAGAGGAGAGTCAGATGGCTCCCAGCACCACTGCTGGACTCCCGGCAGTAGCCTCCGCAGACAACACCCCACTTCAAGTTCGAGCCGTAGGGCGTGTGAGCTTCGCAGTGAAGGCGTCAGCATCCCCGGTTGTGTCCGCCAAGGCCACGGACTTCAAGCCGAGTGGTTTCACTACTCCACGGTTGGATTGACGGTTACGTCTGCACTCCTGTCATGGAGTACCGACGATGCTTACACCAGTTCTTGTTCGCGCGAACTACAAGGTGGCGTCGTCACAACTGGTGACGATCGAGAACCTGTTGGGCAGCAATCTCCCTTTGCTGTTTCCAGAGGTCATCGTCGCCAACCGCACGCCAACGTCTTGCGCCATCACGGTGGCGGGTCAGAGGCGTTTGGTCTACGTCGGCAGCACGGATCCAGACTTCGACGGGAACCTGCTCTACACGCCGTTTCTGTCGTTCTCAGTCAGCAACGGCCAAGTGCAGAAGCTCACGGGCCTCGACTACAGCCTGACGCCTTCTTCCTACGGGCAGACGACCGAGATCACTCTCACGAACGCTGGTCCTGCGGCTGAAGCGCGGGTATCCCTCATCATCAAAGGCATGATCGAGTCCGCCGTGAGCCCAGATTCGCTCGTGAACATCAACGTCTGAGGAAGAGCTTAGGTTGCCCTCGGCCCGCTTCAACCATCATAGCCAGATCTTCCCGATCAGGTTGATAAAACCACGTCTATTGGACGGCTTCTTCTGGAGGCCGAACGCGAGCGCCGGGATGTCCTTCTCCAGGGCATAGTTGCCAGGCGCGTAGCTTTCAGCGTCGTTGGTGTGCTTCGTCATGTCAATCTTGCGAACAATCTTGTCTCGGTCCTTCGGATAGACAACGATAGTGGCGACGCGGGTCTTCTGGTCGACGTCAACCGTCACCTCACCCATTTCGATGATCTGTTCCAACCAGAGCGCTTCGATCTGCTCACGGTGACGGTTGACCTCGGCCTTTAGTTCTCGGAGCAGGCCCCCAGGAATCTTATCGTGCTTCTTGTCCACGACAGGCTCGAACACCCGCTTGCCGCTACGCTCCAGAAATACCTTGTACCGTGGTGAGCCTTTGCCTTTGGGTGGCACCTGGATGTGCATCCGGTTTTCTTCATCGGAGAAGAAGATCCATTTGTAGCCGCCCACATTTTCAAAGGCGACTGGCATTGCGCTGATCCACATGCCGGCTTCCGAGGCCAAGGCTTCGGAAGCTATGACCAAAGCTCTGGTGGCCGCGTGAAGCGCGTCGATGGCTTGCTTGATTTTCTTCGACACGATTTTCCCGCCATTCATGGCATGATAGTAGAAGCATAAAGACATTTTTGTCAAGGCAGAGTCGTCAGCACGGAACGGGTCTTCAGGGCCGCCAAGCAGCGGTCCTTTGCCTCGGCTACTGCGTGGAATTTCTTGACGTCTCCGCCGCGGTCGGGGTGTGTCTCGAAGGCCAGATCTCGGTATCGCTTCTTGATCTCGGCCTCGGTCGCCGTGGCCTCCTGGAGCCCTAGGAGCTTGAAGGCTTCGGCCGTGGCGTCCACCGGCACCGGTGGCGGCTTGGCCTGCCAGGCGCCATCTGAGGCGCTACCAGTCGCGGAGGCGATGGCGAAGCCCCCAAACAGCGGCTGCCCCTTCCTTAGACGTTCACGGGCCGCCCAGCGCTCCCTGAACGGCATGATGAGCAACCGGTTATACCGAGAATCGGCCATGGGCTCAGAGTGGACCGGCTCTCGTTGCTCGGCAATCGTGTGCCGCCGTCCCCGGCTCGTCTCAAAAGAAGACCCGGATTGCGGATGAACATCGGATGGACAACATAGTCTCGATGACCGACCCAGGCGCACCCTCTGAAGTGACCGCTGAGGACTTGCAAAAACTTCGACGGCTCGTCGTCGAAGTGGCGACGTACATCGTGAAGGGCAACCAGAAAGCAGCCCTAGCCTCCTTAAAGGAGGCCGAGGCTATCGTCATGCGCGAGCAGCAGGCCCAGCCACCATCACCACCGACAGAGAGCCTGCCGCCTGGTTAGCCTGGCTGTGTAGGAAGAAAAGGCCCCGGTCCAATGCCGTCTTGTTGTCTGTCTTTCGCCTGCCGGGGCCGTC
>CAYILR010000032.1:0-49920 GCA_964364175.1 uncultured Bacteriovoracaceae bacterium | reverse complement strand
TTTATTCAATGTGTCACAAATGACTATTTTTAAGCTCTTTATTACCCATTGACTCATAAAAAAGGCACGTACATTCACCAGAATCAACCCACGTTGGCTATCGCGTGAAGTAGTTTGACTGATGACCATAAGTATGACTATCATTTGTGTTGAGGAATTCGTTTATGGCCAGAGTCAGTGTTGCTACCCTGAAATCGGAATTATCAAAATATTTGAAAATCGCGCAAACGGGTGAGCCCGTGATTGTGACTTCATATGGCGAGGAAATCGCCAAGATTGGGCCTGTTCAAAAGATCACCGCCACGGCCGTCAACTGGACAGAGTTCAAGAAGAAGTTTCCGGGTATCCGGACCAAGAAAAAAGGAACCTCTGCCGCACGATTGATTAGAAAAATCCGGGACGAGGAATAAGTTCACGATGATCTACTGGGATTCCTCTGCAGTCGTGGCGAGTCTATTAAATGAAAAAGATGGGGTGAAAATCGATGAGCTTTCAAAATCTCTCAAACTCCAAAGAGTCTATACTGCAGTGATTACTCCGTTGGAGATCGAATCGGCGTTACAAAGGAGGGTTGCAGAAAAAACCCTGACGCGAAAGGAGGCAAATACTGCTCGGATTGCTGCAACTGAATTTAGAAGGCTGAGTTTTGTTGTCATTGCGGATTATAATGTTTTGGATACGGCCCTTCATTTCCAAAAAATCTATGAGCTTCGTCCAGGCGACTCGCTACAACTCGCGTCAGCCAGGATGGGGACGGATAACCCATCGGAAGTCTATTTTTTCTGCCTGGACCGTTCGCTCAGCAAGGCGGCGAAGCAGGAAGGATTTAACGTTCCCTTCTAGTCAAACCACTGCATTTATCATCAAAAACGATGATGTCGATTTAATCAATAGCTTGATCAAATCGACATCATTCAAATCGTCCAATTAGCTAGAAACAAGTCGCTCTGTTAACGACAGACTTCGCCCTTCCAAGCCCTGCTCATGCAATCATAAGCCAGCTGAAAATGGGCATTGCTTGGCCCTTTGGGTACATATCCGTGGACCACGACACTTGCGCCCGATGCATGTTTTCGCTCCACGTCAAAAGGCTGTTTTTGAATCTGCTTGTTCTTACAAATCACCCCAAAGTCTGCATCCGATCGGACCAGCCTGGTCCGATCAAAAAAAACAGCAGGCTTTCTAAAAATTTTTTCTGCCAACAAACAAGCTCCAAATTCCGTCCCACCCCCGGGAGAAATCCCCGAGAGCCAACGCGGGACATAATACACCATCAGATCCCGTTCGTACCCCACCCCTGGCTGAGCCACCCAATCTGTCTCCGCCTGAATGGCATCCACATAGTTGTAACTAGCATCCAGTAAAACCACTTTTGTGATTTTTGCAGCAGCATTTGCAGGCCGAAGCGCCTGACGCAGCAGCAACCCCACAGCGACTTGCGCCCCACTATGCCCAGAAACAAAAACCTCACCCTTCTCCGCATCCCCCACTCTCAAAATGCTCCGCATTTTTGCATAAAAAAGATTGAAATTCTGAACACTCGCGAAGTACTCATTGAAAGTCACGCAGTACGTTTTGCTCTCGGGCACAATCAAAACACCGTTGTGAATCGCAGCGACTTCGAAAAGATTTTTATCAAACTGGAACCCTCGCAAAATACTTTCGTAAGTCTGCCCCTCGCCCACCAACCATCCATGAAAGTGAACGTAAAAACTACTGATCGAACTCACGCCCGCGGGCACATAAGCAGTCACTCGCAGCGGGTACCCTGCAAATGTCCCCGGCTGAAAAGTGCATTTCTGTCCCAAACCGCCTGATACTGGCACACACTGCCCACCTCTTTGCTTGATGGATTGAATCAGCTGATTGGCCTGCTGACTAGACTGATCAGCTGCCCAGCTCGACCCCGCACACAACAATGCACACCACGCCCAAAGCGCTCCCCCTAATCTCATCTCTTCGATTCTCCCCAGATCAGGTAGACCTATTTTTTTTAAAAAAACAAGCGAGTTTTTCCACAAATCCTCTCAAGGGGGGTTCTAGCAATCGTCAAGTTGTGCTTTACTACGGCCATGCCAGCTTTCAAAAACATCATCGAAGCCATCGGAAACACCCCCATCATCAAACTCAACCGAGTGACCTCGGGTGCGCCCGCGAATTTTTTCGCCAAATTAGAATTCATGAATCCAGGTGGATCCATCAAAGATCGCATCGGGGATTGGTTGATCGATGACGCCGAAAAAAAAGGAAATCTCAAACCCGGCGGCACCATTGTGGAAGGAACCAGCGGCAATACCGGCGTGGGACTCGCGATCGCAGCAGCCATCCGAGGCTACAAATGTATTTTCGTTCTCCCCGACAAAATGTCGAATGAGAAAATCCAAAACCTTCGCGCATTCGGAGCAAAAGTCGTCGTCACTCCCACCGCAGTCGATGCAGACGACCCACGCAGTTACTACCAAGTTTCACGGCGGCTCGCGCGCGAAACACCCAATGCTTTTTACATCAACCAATACGACAACCTCGCTAATCGCGAATGCCACTACGCGACCACAGGCCCTGAAATCTTCAAACAATTTCCAGAAATCGATGTTCTCATTGCTGGGATCGGTACGGGCGGCACGATTTGCGGAATCGGAAAATATTTCAAAGAGAAAAAACCCTCCGTCAAAATCATCGCTGTCGATCCAGTCGGTTCGATCGTTTACGAAACCTACAAAACCGGCAAAGCTGTAGCCAAACCCAAGACCTACAAAATCGAAGGAATCGGCGAGGACTTCATTCCAAAAAACTATGACTTCTCAGTGATCGACGACATCGTACAAGTTGAAGACAAGGAATCTTTCTTGATGACCCGCGATCTTCTCACTCAAGAGGGAATCTACTCGGGCATCTCCAGCGGATCAGCAGTCGTAGGCGCAATGAAATGGGTCAAATCCCAGGGCAACGCGCTGAAAGGGAAAAACGTCCTAGTCATTCTCCCGGACAGCGGCAACCGATACCTTTCGAAAGCCTACAACGACGACTGGATGCGTGAGGCCGGACTCTTAGAACATCGATCGCTGGGCAAAGTCTCCGACCTCTTACACAAAGTCCGTGCATCCAATGCAACCGTCATCATGGCCAAACAAACCGACAAAGTCGCATCCGTCATCGCCCTCATGAACGAAAAAGGAATCAGCCAATTGCCCATCGCAGATGCAGCAGGCTGGATCAAAGGCGTCGTGACCGAAAGCGCAATCCTGGGCGCCCTGTACAGCGGACGGGCCACCCCAACAGACACGGTGGAACGACTGGCTGACCCCTCGGTGGAATTCGTGACTCCGGAGGACCCGATCGAAAAAGTCACCAAGCTGGTCACTACAGGAAAAATTCCACTGGTCACTGACCCCGATCAAGAAGGAAAAATTCTGGCCATCATCACTAAAATTGATCTTCTGACTTACCTCGGGAACTCCGCATGAAAACTCAATCAGGAAAAAACAAGTATGGTTTTGGGACTCTGAGCATCCACGCCGGACAAGAACCAGAACCCACAACTGGCGCAGTGATGACGCCGATTTTTCAGACCAGCACGTACGCTCAAGTCTCGCCCGGGAAACATCAGGGCTACGAGTATTCACGCAGTGATAATCCCACTCGCACAGCCTACCAAAACTGTGTAGCCGCCCTCGAAGGCGGAAAATACGGACTCGCCTTTGCATCTGGGCTCGCTTCCATCGCTTGCGTCATGCATACGCTCCAAGCGGGCGATCACGTCATTTGTTCGGACGACGTGTACGGCGGAACATTCCGAATTTTTGACAAAGTTTTCAAAAAAATGGGGATCGATTTCAGCTTCGTCGATCTCTCTGACCTCAACAAAGCCCGTGCTGCTTTCAAAGCTAATACAAAGGTTTTGTGGCTCGAAACTCCCACCAACCCCATGTTGAAGATCTTGGACGTTCAAGCCCTCACGACCCTGGCCCGAGACAAAGGTGTCCTCTCAGTCGTCGACAACACCTTCATGAGTCCGTATTTTCAAAAACCTCTCGCGCTCGGCGCCGACATCGTCATGCACAGCGTGACCAAGTACATCAACGGCCACAGTGACGTGGTCGGCGGAATGCTCGTCACGAACAACGACAAACTCCACACCGATTTGAAATTTTATCAGAATTCAGTCGGTGGAGTGCCAGCACCTATGGATTGCTTCCTGGTCATGCGTGGAATCAAAACCCTCCACGTTCGAATGGAGCGACATGCAGAAAACGCAATGACTGTTGCCAAGTTTCTAGAATCACACCCAGCCGTCGAAAAAGTGATTTATCCAGGTCTAGAGTCCCATCCTCAACACGCCATCGCACGCAAACAAATGAGCGGGTTCGGTGGAATGATCACCTTCTTGATCAAAGGCGGACTGCCCGAGGCCCGATCTTTCCTTGAGAAAGTCAAAGTATTCACTCTGGCCGAAAGCCTAGGCGGCGTAGAATCCCTGATCGAACACCCCGCCATTATGACCCACGCCAGTGTTCCACTCGAAAATCGTAAAGCTTTGGGCATTCTCGACAACTTAGTTCGAATCAGCGTTGGCATCGAGGATATTGACGACTTGATCGCTGACCTGAAACAAGCTCTTTGAAAGCAAATCTATGGCCATTATTAAACCGACCCAGGCTCCCCCCACTTACAGCACTCTGCCAATGGCCGCATTCACAGTCGGAAGCCAAGCCTATCACGACATCTACGTGCGCCTGGGCGACAATCATTACGTTAAAATCCTGAAACAAGGCGATATTTTTGATGAATCCATCTTCAAAAACTATCGTGAAAAAGGAGTCACCCACTTCCACATCCACAAAAGCAATCAACTCCATTACGCAACCGAACTTTCTTTTGGAACCACAAAAATCATCCGAAACCCCAGCGTAAGTTTTGAAACCAAAGTCGCGGAAGTCACTCGGCAGGGCATAGTCACTGCCGAATTCCTCAAAACAACCCCCAACCTTGGTCCAGAGGAAGCCCAGTTCGCACTCGGTTACGTCAAAAACACATTCACTCTCGCAGATGAAATCAAAGCTAAAACTGAAGGCAAAAACATCGATTCGTACCTCAAATCCGCTGCCCAATCCGAGCACATTGTCAGCGTGACCTCTTTTTCCGCAATATTGGCTCGAAAACTAGGGTTCGAGACCGAAAAATCCGCTCAAATCATCGGCCTGGCCGCGGTCTTTCACGACGTCGCATTATTTCAAAAAAATCCGGAACTCATCTCCATGCGAGAAGCAGACATGACTCCCGAACAAAAACAAACCTACTACGACCACCCTACAGAAGGGGCAAAAATCCTGAGCGCCATCCCCAACATCGACCCCACGGTCCCCCAAATCGTGGCCAATCATCATCGTCGAAGAGACGGAACTGGATTCCCCAAACAAGTCGACGCTGCTACCCCCCAAAATATGAAGCTGGCAGAAATCGTGGGGATCTGCGAAGCCTACTTCGACTTCGTCAGCGGCTTCAAAGATGACAAGAATTTCAAAATTAAGATCGAAATGGCCGTTTTTGGCGGATTCAGCCCCGAAGTCGCCGATCAGCTTCGGCCCTTGATTTCTATCGTTTAATGAAATATGAATGAGGCATGCAACAACTTAAAAAACTCCTCTGGAGATTACTCGCGTCCGGTTCTAAGTCTCGTCTCTCGCTAGCTTAAGACTGACCACGTTCCCCGGAACGTCGATGACCAAAGCCGTACAATCCCTTTCGGGCAAATCATCAGGCAAACTCAAACTTTTTTTCACTTGGTAGGCCATCTCATTCAAAGCATCGATCGGTTCTTTTTGGCGATGCTGATCCAAAAGCCGCTCAAACTGCTGAGCCCCCCCACATAACTTCACAAATCCCTCGGATGCCACGACCAATCGGTCCTTGGGCTCCAAACGCAACTCCTCCGCCTGTAACTCTGACCACAACCCCGGCTCATTTCCCTTCAAAATGCCCCCTTGGGACGGAAGCAGTTGGAACGCGTCACCCTCGGACGCACGATAGGCAAAAACATTTCCAAGACGCAGGAACTGAAGCTTCGACTCACGCTTGTGCCAATGTCCAAAAAACAACGAGAGCTGATCTTTTTCGGTCAGCGTATTTCCCAAATCCCAAGCGATCGTCCGCACCACATCTGCGCAGGACAGATCCGCCTCACGCCCCAGCTTAAATGCGATTTGCATCAGTGCTGCGAGCACCATCCCCGAAAGACCGTAGCTCGATGAATCGGACAAAATAATAGATAACCGCGACTTTTCTTTGAACTCGATAACCTCAAAATAGTCTCCGCCCGGTTTCAATCCTGCCAGGTACCGAGACGCCAGCTTCACACCCTTCAACTCAGGAAAACGCTGCGGCAGCCGCGCTTTTTGCAGCCGCTCAGCTAGTTTCAGATCCTCGTGCAATCCATCCACGACTTGCGAGAACGAGGCATTCAAACGTGTCACTTCTTCCCACAACAAAACCTGCTGATAACCTCTGAGCTTCCCTAAAATTTCCAATCGCCGGAATGGATAAACCAAAATGTCATCCACAAGGCCATCCACCCAAAGCTTCGGCACGGAAGCCCCTTCCTGAACAATCAGGAACACAGCCTTGCCCTTGCGATTCAGGGCTTTGATTTTTTCCTCACACTTTAAATCGAGATGGTTAAAAAAATAAACTCCCGCACGATCCTCGGACGGGCTCCAGTCGTGAACCTTCACGCCCTCCCATACTCCCAGCGTCTTTTCTAATTCAGCTCGCCATGTCGGATCCACTAGCAATGACAGATTTGCGTTACTCATTTCGTTTCTTTTCACTCTTTCCTGAGTAAATCTTAAACTGATACTGCACCATAAATCGATTATCTCTCTCGCTCCAGATCGAAGTCGACAATTCTTCACTCCACCAGGCGAATGAAAGGCGTCCGCTGTGTCCATGAATCCCCAATCCGGCCGAAGGATAACCCGCTCCATAACCCGCGCGTAAATAAACCGTCTGATTAATTGCCAACTCGAGGCCAGCAGATGCTTTCGTCAGGAGAAAGACTCCTGTCTGCGCCGTGACATCACGATAGTCGAGGTTGATTGTGCTTGTCACACTCCCTGACAATCGGGGACCAATCCCGAGGCCCACATCGATCATCATCGGATCCGTCTCGGGCTGCCCAGTCACATTCGTTGCCACCACTGCAAGGCCGCCGGACTTGTACTTGGTTCCTCCTATGTTTCTGGCAACAATGTTGATGCTGGGAAGATAAGTCCGGGGGATATTCAAAGAAAAAGCTCCAGTGTGCGAAAAAGCATGCCCCGAATTGACACGATCAAACCAACCTTGAGCTTCACTCCATCCCACAGTCTGGTCACCCTGGGCTTTATTGATCCACTGAAAACTATATCCAACCTTCACAACCCCCGAAGCGAGGCGAAGCGCAACGCCGGCCGTGGGAATCATTTGAAACGTGCTTCTATAGCGAAGCGTTCCGTTTTTGTTTTGTCCCCAAACACGGCTTTGAAAAAGAACTCCCGCACCAAAACCTCGCGTCGAGACATTGGGAAAATAACTGCCACCCGCACCCGGAGCCCAAAATGATCGACCTGCCAATGTGGGAGCAAATGCAGCGAGACTCGGAAAAGTCACCATTTTGGTGCTGGCTCTTTCAACAAAATCGGAATTGGCCTCGAGTTGGATGTTCTCCATTTCGAACTCAAAACGACGGAGTTTTCCCAACATCGCCGGATTGTACATGAGTGCGGAGGCGCCATCATCGGCCTGTGCGATGTACGCGTCCCCCATGGCTAGCGCGCGTGCGGGGTGATATGCCGGGCCCTTGAGATTATCTCCGGCTCCCCACGTCGTCGATTCCATGACTAAAAAAGTCAACAATACCGAGGCCTTCCAAGTCCCCATGCTTTCTCATCGGCAGCCCCTTGCAATTCTGGAAAATATATACTAAACTAGTTTAGTCAGGTACTGAGTTCGAAGAGGGGGGATATTCTTTGAGTCTAGTATTATTGAAAAAACCAATTCAGTCGGTTCCTTGGGAGCCGTCGATCGAGGCCTGGGAGCACATCCCCGACTGGGCGCAAAGTGTTGCCCAATCGATGCTGCGCGCATTAAGGCACAAGGATCCCTATACCTATGGGCACTGTCACCGCGTCGGACGAGGCGCCAGACTCTTGGCTAAAGCAGCAGGACTCAACAAATTCGAACAAAGAATTGTGGAATTATCGGGCCTATTTCACGACATTGGCAAAATCGCGATTTTGGATTCGATTCTGTTAAAAGAAGGCCGCCTAACGCCCGACGAAGAGCACGCCATGAGAGAGCACCCTCTCAAAAGCGTGGAAATCCTGACTCCCCTCATGAAAATTCCATTTTTCAAAGCCACCCTTCCAGGAATCCGTCATCACCATGAACGGATCGACGGGTATGGATATCCAGATCACCTGCCTGGCGAACAAATCCCGCTTACCGCCAGGATCGTGACCATCGCTGATACCTTCGACGCCATGACCTCCTCGCGTCCCTACCGCAAAGCTCTTTCGCAGGATGTCGCCTATCGTGAAATTCGTGCTCATTCGGGACGGCAATTTGACGCTCAATTGGCAAAAATTTTCCTGGAAACCCATTCCACCTGGGGAACCGAAGAAAAAGAAATGACTCCGGACTTCGTTGCGCAGACCTTCAAAAAAGCTGCGTAAATTTAAATTAAATGACTGTTTTGAAATCTTGCCAATCTGTTAATCTTTCTTTAGCATCGTTCTCATGACGTCGAAAGAGCGCCAAACGATCTTAATCATTGAAGACAACCCCGACACCCGTCGATTCCTGGAAATCATGCTCGGCAAAGAATTCGAAACCATCAGCGCCGAAAACGCGGTGATTGGAATCGATTTTGCGCGCAATCGCAGCCCCGATTTGATTTTGATGGACGTCGTGATGCCCATTCTCAGCGGCTATGATGCATGCAGTTTGTTGAAAAAAGACGAGCGCACCAAACGCACCCCGATTATTTTCATCTCGGCGAAAAACACTGCAACCGATATCGCGCATGGCCTGAGCTTCGGTGCCGAAGATTACATTCCTAAACCGTTTGACTATAAAGAATTGCTGGCAAGAATCAAAAGCCGCCTGACTCGAACCGCAGAAACCGTGATTCAACCCATTCAAGTGGGAGATCTCAAGATCGAGCCAGACACTCGCGATATCAGCTTCAGCGGCAAGACGATTCATCTCACTTTGACCGAGTACGATATTTTGAGGTGCTTAGCGACTCGTGTCGGCGCCGTAGTCTCGCGCGAAGACATCCTCCGCGAAGTCTGGCGCGACGAATCCGGCAAAACCAATGATCGCACGATCGACGTCCATATCCGCGCCCTCCGCCGCAAAGTTCCACCTCTGGTGAAACACATCATTTCGATTTACGGTGTGGGTTACAAGTACGAGTCTTAGACGCGTCAAATCCCAGCCTAGAGAACATACGAGATATAGGAACTGTCAAAGTCTGCGACGATCAGATTGATCAAGAAGATATACTCCCAGAACATCGTAACGACAGCAGCCTCTGCATTTGCACTCGCCCTACCTTGTCTTTCCAAGCTCCATTGGTACCGCGAATGATTGGTAATCACTACGTTGCCCGTCTCCGGACTAAAATAAGGAATAAGAAGCTTGGCGAGTGTTCCGGAGAGTTGATCCATCACGATTTTTGCAGCTGCAAAGTGATTCCCTGACAGGTATTGAAAAAAAGGATTATTTGGATCTCTTTTTTCAAACGTCTCGTAAAATCTTCCGTATTTTTTGTAGTTTTTTGGATCCATGGTTTTCCAAAGCAGCATGGCGACAGAGTGCAGATGCAGGTTGAAATCGGTTGCTACTTGGATTTCATGAAATTTCAAAGGCCAGTACTGGAGATTCTCCCGCTCATACCGAGTCAAAAAAGTAGAATCGAATGACCCAAACATATGATGCCAAACCGCATTGAACTCCTTCATAACGTCTTTGCTCATGCTGCAGCTATCTGCGACTTTTTTCTTATCAACGCCAGTACTCTTGTCCCATTCGATTTTGGGATATTGATCGCACATCCAATAGGAACTGTAGATTAAACTCTTGCCACTAGGGTCCAGTGGATGCGGATGCTTGTTGAGTTGAACATATTGTTTCCAACGGGTGGCTAGCTCTCCATCTCTTTTTTTCACCAAATAAGCCAAAACCCCCATGCCCATGTCTCGGCTAAAACTGAGGCCTTCTGACTCGACGTAGATCCTATGTTTTGCACGCCAAGGACTCCGCCACATTCTTCCTTCATCGGACTGGGACTGTTTGACCATTTCGCACTGGTCTTCTTCCCCACTTAAACAAAGCAGTCCGGCCCAAAGAACGGAATCGAAATCACCGTCGTCGTAGAAAGTGATCGGCGCATCCTTGGCCGCCATGCCATCTCGGGATTTTTTGAGAAAGGGCCGAATCAGCTGAGCAAAGGCCTGAAGCCCCTCCTTGATCTCAACAGTGATTGGAACGATGTACTTAACCCATCCCCCGTTCACCAAAAATCCCAGCGCTGGCGAATAGATTCAGCATTAAGTTAAATCCTTAGACGGTAAATTTTTATCGAGTACCCGCTTAACGCGGCCGCACGATGCGGCTCAAGCGTTAGGTCACGATGACCGGAGCGGCGTACTCGAAAAAATTTATCGTTTAAGGATTTTTTGTTGGCAACAAATCTATTCGCCAGCCGGATTGCGCATGATTTCGAGCTTCACTTCATCCAAATTAACCGTAGCACCCTCGTTAACCGTGACATCCATGACTTTACCCATCTGAAGAACATTATTATACACACGAACTGAATAAGTCCCGATGGGGATTTTCTCATTATCGAATGGAGCGCTTCGGCTCCAGAGTTTCCCATCCAAATAGAAGCTCACATCAGCCGCCGTATTGTTTCTGACTTTGACCGACAGCGAACCAAACTTGGCTTCGAAAAGTTGAATCTTCTTGATGTAATTCCGAGTCCCTGGCTGCAAATCCGCTTCGCTCACAGCGAACTCCCCTTCGAAAGTACGATGTTTAGGGCTATTCACGATGACACGAACCGTCTCACCGAGCACCGCCTGAGCCTGAAGCGAGCCTTTCACAGGCGCATCATTGATCAAAACCTTGGTATCATCCCCGACAGCGGGTTCAATTTGCAGTATCAGATTAAATACCTTATCCGCAGGTGCATTGGCTGGATTGGTAGTGATTGCGGCTGCTTGCTGCTGAACTTGTTGAGCCGGAGCAGCTCCTCCACCCACTGAGGCTGTGTTTCGCGCGCCAGGAGGCTCCAGGGCAGATCTGGATTGTGATGCTTTTTGAGCAGGAGCCTTCTTGCTACCGCCTCCCAATAAATCAATCCCCAACTCTGGACCGATCACAACAACGAAAAGAGCTGCGGCTGCTGCTCCCAAAATCGGTTTTAGCGCAGGAGGCAAACCTTTTTTCTGTTGAGCCGGGGCTTGAGTTTGCTGGGTTGCACCCCCGCTCCCTGCGCCCACTGATGGGCGAGGCATCGAACCTTGGCTTTGCGCGGGCCGAGTGACAGCGCCCGTTTGTGTACCGCCAACCACAGCAGCCGGCCCTGGGCGTGGAAGTGTTCGGCTCGCATTGGTTTGTTTGAGTGCCGGAGAATTTTCAAACTCGACTTTGACCGATTCAGTGGGGGCCGCCAATGTTACGGGACCAGACGGTTTATGCACTGGACTATATTCTGCGGCAGGAGAACCCTGCTGCACTTCGCTCGTAGCCCCTCCACCGCTTGCCAAAAGCTGTTCTGCCTTCTCATTCAAGCGTTGAAGTTTTTTTCGGTCTTCTACAATTTCATTTTTGAAAAGATCTTTGGCGTAATAGGACAAGTCGCTCGGATTGAAATCCGGGCTGAACGCGTACAAAAATTTATGCAAGGCTCTTTGCAGCTCTTCACCACTCTGAAAACGTTTTTCGCGCTGTTTTGCGAGCGCCTTCAAAACAATGTAATCCAGATCTTTGGGAACTTTGGGATTCAGCGTAGAAGGAGGTTTGACATGAGTCTGACAGCTCTCAATCAACTTCAAAACAGCCAGGTCATTTTCTCCAGCAAAGAGTTTACGGCCCGTCAATAGTTCCCAGAGCACGATCCCCAGAGCAAAAACGTCGCAACGCCCATCCAATTCCTCTCCCGTAATTTGCTCAGGAGACAGATAACTGGGCTTGCCTTTGATCACGCCCGCTCGTGTCGATTCTCCGTTCGAGGCCGCCTTGGCAATCCCGAAATCAATGACTTTGACGCTGCCTTCGTAGGCAATCAATATGTTTTGTGGACTAATATCACGATGAACGATGTTCAGTGGCTCACCCGAAATTTTATCTTTGAAAGAATGCGCGTAATGCAACGCACTCGCTGCTTGCTCGATAATGTAGCTAGCTAGTTCCACTGGAAAATGTTGTTTGAGCTCCGCGAATCTTTGCAAAAATTGACGGAGATTCTTGCCGTCCACGATTTCCATCGCGATGTAGGGCTGTCCACTCTCATCACCGCAATCGTAGACTTGTACGATATTGGGATGGTTGAACGCCATCGTCACTTTGATTTCGGATTTAAACATGGAGACGAATTCGTTGTTGGCACCATAGCCCGCCTGAATTCGCTTGATCACAAGAAATCGACCAGCTCCGTCAGTCGCAGCCATTCGCGCCCGATAAATATCGGCCATTCCACCCGCTGCAATCTGATCTAACAAAAAGTAGCGGCCAAATTTTTTGAGTAGCTCAGACATAAATGCGATGCGCCCTCTCAGTTACCTATCGGTTTTTTGACCTTAAACTTGAAAGGTAGATGAACGTTTAACTATTACACTTAATTTATTGATATTAATGGCTTTTTAGCGCGTCCAGAAGTTTGCCAATCAAGCCTCCAAAACCACCATTGGACAATACGATGATCAAATCACCCGATTGAGCCAGGCTCACGATTTTGGGCACTGCCTGGTCAACCTCGGGCATCAGAAAGGCTTTTTTTCCCCTGGCGTTTAGGTCCGCGACGAGTTGATCACTCGAAAACCGTTGACCCTCTGGAATCTTGCTGGTGTCATAAGGAGGCGCAATCCAGGTTTGATCTGCCTCCGCAAAAGCATCGGCATAATCTTTTTGGAAAAAATTTCGCCGCGAGGTTGCGCTTCGGGGCTCGAAAATCACGGTTAGCTTTTTTTGAGGAAAACGCTTTCTGAATCCCACGAGCGTTTCTCGAACTGCTGTCGGGTGGTGGGCGAAATCGTCGTAGACCTGGACTCCGCGCGCTTCACCACGCAACTCCTGTCTGCGTTTGACACCCTGAAAATTTGCGATCGGGCCCAAAACAGAGTGCGGATCCAACCCCAACTCTCGCGCTTCAATCCAAACAGCCAGTGCATTCAGGGCATTGTACTGCCCCGACATCGGGACACGAATCGTTTGGCCATCAAACTGAAACTCACTCCCCTGCTCCGTATACTTCAGATTTTTCAAATCTTTCGCACCATAGAAAATCACTGGGACATTCGCGTTCTTCACCACCTGCCGGACATTTTCGTAATCCTCGCAGGCAATCACTCGGCCACCCGGGCGCACTCGCTGCATCAAACCTAGGAATGCACTCACCACCGCATCCAGATCCTTGTAGATGTCCGCGTGATCAAACTCGATTGAAGTCAGAATCACATCGTCCGGCAAATAATGATTGAACTTAGGAACTTTATCCCAAAACGCTGTATCGTACTCGTCCCCCTCAAGCACAAAGGGGCGACCTTTAGCCAAATCTGAAATATGAAAACTATGCGGCAGATCAGCTGGAACTCCGCCAATAAAGTAGCAGGGATCCTTGCCACACGATTTCAGCACATGAGCCATCAGACTGGAGGTCGTGGTTTTTCCGTGCGTCCCAGAAATCACCACATTGCGAGTATCCGCCAACATGAAGCGCTCCATGGCTTCGGGAAGAGAGCTGTAGGATAATTTTTGATCAATGGCATATCTGGCCTCAGGATTTCCGGCACTGATCACATTCCCGATCACAACTAAATCCGGAGGTGACGCCATCGAGGACAGATTCTCAGCCCGATAACCCTCAAAAATCTTCACGCCCGCATTTTTGAGGACATCACTCATCGGCGGATAAACGTTTTGATCACTTCCGCTGACTTCAATCCCCGCGCGCTTCAAGAATGCAGCAAAGGACCCCATCAGAGTCCCAGCCACTCCGATGATATGTACTCGTTTGAGATTGGTCAGCAGACCCATGCTCATCGATCTTCCCTCATGTCTTGAATTCTAACCAGACTGCGTCATGAAAGCGAGGCCGAAAGGCGCGGATCGCTATGTTTTCGCGCGTGGGATTCACTCGGTTGGTGAGTAGCGCCACTGCGATTCCATTTTCTGGGTCCAGCCAAAAAGACGTGCCTGTAAAACCCAGATGTCCTACCGACTGTGTAGAAAAATACTGTCCGATCGAAGGACTGTCTCCCGAAGGTGTGTCCCAACCCAAAGTTCGACTACATCCCGACGGTTGACTCGCTCGTGTCCAGGCTTGGCGCAGAGTTTCTCGACCCGGAAAGTGATTCCGAAGCAGGTGCTCTGCCCAAATCATCAAGTCTTCAGCAGGAGCAAAAACCCCCGCGTGCCCGGAAACGCCTCCCATCAAAAAACAGTTCTCGTCATGGGGTTGACCCTGAATCGATCCCCCCCTCCAATCGACGATTTCAGTTGCCGCGATTTTTGACACCGGGATGGGGAGAGCGCGCCCGAAGCGAACGTAGAAGCTTTTCTTCAGCCCCATCGGATTCCACAACCATCGTTGAACTGCGTTTTCGAATCTCACTCCCGCGCACTCTTCCAGCGCATACTTCAACAATATAAATCCAATATCTGAATATAAAACCCGTGTGCCAGGTGGAACTTCAGGTTTGGTTTTAACGACAAGATCTCTCATCTGTAAGCTAGGGTCGGCCTTCAGCTTTTCCCAAAGAGGCAACCAAGCAGGAAATCCCGCTGTGTGAGAAAGCAGATGTCGAATGAGGATCCCCGAATCGGAAAACTCTGGAATAAAATCTGCAAGAGGTTGCTCCCAACGAAGCCATCGACGTTCCACCAGGACAGACGCCAGCATTGCTGTCGCGTAGATCTTGGTAACAGACGCCAGATCAAAAACAGTGTCAGGTTCGCACCCGAGTGACGCGACCCATGCTTTTCCGGGAGATTGAACTTGATAGACAGCCGCCACAAAACTGGGCGCCACCTTTTCACGCTGCCCACTTTCGAGAACTTCCCACACGCGTGCGAATCGCTCTCGAGGCATCGAAATCAGTTCCATCATTTCTCAATAATGAACTATGGATGATTTCAGGTCACTCCAAAAACTAGCACACAGGACAAAATCCAAATAATGCAATAAGCTTCGATTCCAGTCATAGAGTTAGGTAAAGCAAGTTAGGTGCCAATCAACGGCGGCGGTTGAATTCCAGGAAGAACAGGGCATTAGCCGTTCAACGAAACTCATTCATCATGAAAAAAAGACAGGAATCGTACAGAAAATAACACGTGGGTTATTCTGATTTTCTGGCTTTCACCAAAATGACTTCGTTGATCTGCGGGAGAATTTTTCCCGCCATCAAGAACGCGGTATTCAAAAATGGGTTTTTCTTCGACTCTTCAGGAACACCACGAGCTTCTACCCACTCAAATCCCGCACGCTCTAAGAGTTCACGAAGCTTAGTGAGATTAAAAACCCGGAGACGATCTCCATGCTGGTCGTGCGGATACGCACCCAAACCGGAAATATATCCACCTTTCAAAACCTGGATCCGATTATCGAGACTGTTGAGATTCGAAAAAGACAAAATCAAGCTCCCACCTGGCTTGAGAACTCGAAGAATTTCTTCCGCAAAAAACTCGGTATCATACAGGTGCTCGAACATGCTCCCCGCATGAACTACATCAAAAAATCCGCTTTCAAAAGGAAGCCCATCTTCTGCATTGGCCACCTTGACTCGAACTCCACGCTCTGCAGCTTTTTCTGCAGCAGAGGTGTTGATCTCCAAACCCCAAACTTCATTGTTCTGCTCTGCAATCAAAGCCGCCAGCTTGCCGCTGTTGCAGCCGACATCCAAAACTCGATGACCTTTCCCTGCAGCTTTTAAAATAAACCGCCTGCGAAACGGAATTTCCAATCTCTGTTCTTCAAAAGCAAAAGCATCATACTTCCTGGAGTATTCGTGAATTTGCATAGAATGAATCAAACCCCTAGACTAAATAACCCATGATTCTCTCAACAACTTCCCTGTTATAAACCGCTCGGCTGCGAACTCCGAGAGATTCAAAGTTTGATACTGCCCGTAAACTATGAGCTCCGCAAGTGCCAGTCCAGCAGCGTAACTATGCATTGCGCCATGACCCGAAAATGAATGGACCTCAAAAATATTCTCAGACTGTTTCGTTTTGACTTGTCCAATGATTGCACTTTCATCGGGGGACACTTCATACAATCCAGCCCAACCCGTGACGTGCTTCATACGCTCAAAATAAGTAGACCGCTCATAAAGCGCGGGCCAAATTTTTTCTTCGAAAAAACTCACTCCATCGTATTCAAAATTGAAACTTTCTGGTTCCTGGGGATCAGCAAAACCAGACAATCCATGGGTTGCCTCAGGATGAAAATACACTCCTGACGTATCCACAATCATTCCATAAGAAGACAAATCCAAATCAGCGACATCAAAAATAGAAATCTGCCTTCGCACTGGAACACAGGGACTTTCGTAGCCCAAGATTTTCGCTAGATTTCCAGCCCATGGACCTGCACAATTCACTACTTTCCTACATTCTATGATTTCTTCTTTTGCTCCAGCTGGTATTTTCCCCAAGAACAGCTGCTTTTTAGTTTCGTCACCCAAAGCAGGAAATCTCAAAACATGAACACGGATTTTTTCCCCAAAATATTCCACCCGAGAAACCCAGACTCGATCTTCAAACTTCGCTCCATTTTTCCGTGCTTCCGATCGATAGTGCAATTTCAATAAGTTGGGATTGATCAATCCGTCTCGGACTCCCAGCACAGCGCCTTCCACACCGTCCAAGCGATTCAAGAACGGCCATCGACTCGCCAGATTTTTTGGTGAGATCAATTCGAGCGGCCATTCTTGAGTGCCCTGGGACTGCACAAATTTCTGCGCTGAATCCCATGTTTCTTCTCCATGCAGCCAAAGGTATCCACAGGGGCGATAACCGATTTGATTCGCAATTTGGCTATAATATTCAATGGAGGCGCGTGAAGATCGAATATTGCAGGGTTGCAAAAAAGTTGCACGCACTCCGCCCGCATTCAATTCTGAGCTGCTGTAGACACCGTCTAAATCGGCATCCACACAAAGCACAGACGAGCTGCCCTTCGAACTGAGAGCCACAAGATGCATCGTCACGCTGCTGCCAATCAATCCTGCCCCGATCACGAGGGTATCGACTTTTTCAGTCATTCCCATCCTCACCACATCAGGGTCGTGTAAGTCTCAGCAACGATCTTGGGTTGCCCGGCTTCCTCAGCGACAAATAAAATTTTAGTGCCTCGCGATCGGTGCCCCATGCCCCCACCCTTCAAAGTCGATCGATAATTTTGCGTGAAAGTGATCATCGAATACTTGGGGTGGCGGTAGTACTTCACATCTTCTGGATTAACGACAATGGTTTGATAGCGTTTTGTGAGAGAAGTTTTGTAGGCACGCCATTGTTCTTTGTTTTTGCGGTTGGCAGAAAAGTCCGAATGGTAGCCATTGATGTAATTCTCGATGTCTTTGCCTTCCCAGGCCTTGACCCATTTTTCAAAGAAGGATTTCAGGTATTCGCTGGAGCCCGGCTTCATGAATTCCGGTGTCAGTTCTTCAAAAATCAAAATCGGGGTCAAACCCAATTTCAAAAACGGGGCGATTTCTTGAATTTCTTCGTTCTTCACCACAACGCAGCCTTCACTGTCATAGTCCTGTTTCAGACGATCCGGCTCGTTCGTTGCGTGCAGCATGATGTGCGAGCCTGTTCGACCGGCCATCACGTCGTAGGTATTGGGGAACGCAACATGAAATGCCATCATTCCAAACTTGGCTTTCAATGTCGGTGGAGTGAGTTTCGCATCGAAGGTGTAAATCCCCTCCGGGGTTTTCAGATCCCCCTCGGTTTCCTTGTCGCCTTTCACTTTTCCGAGCGTCACATGATAGGTTTTGAGGGTTTTGTAACCACCATCTTGGTATTCTGTCACATAGAGCTGGTGCGTCTTTTTATCGACAAGAACTGCTGTCGTAGGCTTCGGAGCAGTCGGCGCCGCAACCGCAGTCAGCACCGTCAAAAGAAGGAGTATCAAACTTGCCCTCCCAGGCGGAAGTTCCAAACTCGCAGCAAAGCCTCGATCACGATCCGAGAGTTCATTTTTGAGTAGCCCACTTTCCTATCTTCAAAAATAATCGGAAACTCTTGAATATGAAACCCTTTTTTAAATGCACGGTATTTAAGCTCGATCTGGAAAGAGTAGCCGTCTGATCGCAATGTCTCAAGGGAGACTGCCTCTAGTACAGGACGGCGCCAGCCATTGAACCCACCCGTGAAGTCTCGGATCGGAGAGCCCAGAATCATCCGGGAATAAATACTGCCTCCACGACTCAGAATCTTACGCCCCACACCCCAATTCAGAGTGCCTCCACCCGCCACATACCGAGAGCCAATCACTACGTCCGATTTTTCCAAAAGCCCTAGCATCGTGGGTAGGTAATCTGGGTTATGTGAAAAATCTGCATCCATCTCGATCAGGGCATCAAAGCCTTTGGACATCCCCCAGCGAAATCCAGCCACGTAGGCTGTACCCAGGCCTTGCTTGCCCGAGCGATGCATGACGTGCACACGAGGGTTTTCGGAAGCCAGGCGATCTGCCTCCTGACCCGTTCCATCCGGAGAGCCATCGTCGACCACCAGGATTTCAACGTGAGCGGGCACCTTCTGCAAAACCGTTGTAATCAACGGACGCAGGTTCTCGATTTCGTTATAAGTAGGGACTACTATCAGGAATCGCATTTTTGTCTAAAAGGGAATGTCGTCTTCAGTAAAAGCAGGTTCAGGCATCGGCATAGAAGAAGGTCCCGGTCCCGAAGAACTTGGACCAGGGCTATTGGCATAGCCGGCATCCGCTCCCTGACCTGCTGAAGCACCCGCAGCACCTCCCAGAAACTGAATGGTCTGTGCCTGCACTTCCGTCGTATACTTGGTCTGCCCATCCTTGTCCTGCCATTGGCGCGTTTGCATGCGGCCCTCGACATAGACCTGACGGCCTTTACTCAAATATTGTTTACATAATTCGGCGAGCTTCCCCCAGACGACCACACGATGCCACTCTGTGCGCTCTTGTTTTTGGTTGTTTTTGTCCATCCAAGATTCATTCGTTGCCACACTGAAGTTGGCCACGGATGCACCGGATGGAGTATAACGAACCTCTGGAGTTTGCCCTAACCGCCCCACCAAAATGACTTTATTGACTGACATGACCGGAAACGTAGCGTTGGGGTGAGTAGGCTGTCAAGAACAGCTCAAAAAAATCTGGCTAAACTGAGTCTCCCCATTTTTTTAGTGAATAAACGATCCGAACATCGTGTTCTCACGCTCAAGTCACATCCTGTGACCGCGTGAATCGTCTATTCACTAAAAAAATGGGAAGCCTCAGTTTCAAAAAGGACTATTTGACACATTACTACCAGTGTCATTTTGCTCCAACGACACGTGTCGACGGCATATTAGGTCATAAAATCATTAAAACCCTCGATGAACGTTGGCACGGTGCCTGCAATTCTACTCCTCGAGGAGTTCGTCTCAATTAGTGCAGTACGTGTCAGACCGGATGGATGCCTCAAACACTTCAACTAGGGTGTCTTGCCCTATCTTTTTCTTCTTTTCGAGCCTGCCTTGACTGCCGCTGGCTCCCGCAAGGGAGCCAGCCGGATCCGCTCTCCTCGCAAGAGTTTCTTCTGCCCTACCAGTGGATAGCGCCGGACCTGGCTGGGTTCACACAACAGAACCTGCGGTCCCTGGCTCGTTCCCAGCGGATCACTGATCACTAGGCGAGCATCCTCTGGAGCTTTCGGAACTTCCACACCTGGGGCGGATAACCACAAATAGGAGTACTTGCTCCATTCGCGAGGAGAACCCAGACTTTTGGAAATTTGAACAAACCATTTTCCCACGCTCTCGGGTTTGACAGGCACCGAAAAGTGACACCAATCGCGGCCATTCAAAAGAGGACAGGCTCCCGAATGCAGGCACGGTCCCCAAATTCCCGTTCTCGGATCCTTCTGAATCAAATTATCCCGAAGAGCAGACAAAAACTGCGACGAGACCCTGGCTGCCGGCTCAACTAACAGCACTCCCCCGCCCCGATTCCGAGACTTGAGCTGGTGAATTGCACGAGCAGCGCTCTCTAGATCCTGTGAGCTTTTTCCCTCATTCAAAACCTGCCCCATCAAAACCAAATCAGCCTGAGGCAACCGCTGAGTGTTCCGCACCCATTCGCCCGGAGTCAAGTGAACGGTGACCTCCAACCCGGGAGCGTGCTTTTCCCGGACACATTGGTCCACATACGCACGGAGTACTTGCTCGCCGTCCTTCATCATCGAGAAACTCAGATCCAACCAATAGAACTCTATTTTTTTTGGAATTCGATTTTTGTAACGACTGAGCAAATGAATCAAAAACGCAAGTGAAGCAGTTCCCGGCCCGGATCCCAGATCCACAACTCTCAAAATCCCATCCTGCGACGCCGCTCCATCCAAAACCGTCTTGAACGCTCCCGGATACTGAGCAAAAACTGTATCGAATTTTTGAATACCCAGGGGCAAGAAATACAATAAATAAGAGGAACGAAACTTGGCATGATTGAGGTAGTCGTTGATTCGCGACGGTCGCTCAGTCGTGAAATATTCGGAGAGTTCAGTGATCCCTCTCGAAAAAAACGCCACATCTTTGGCGCTGAAGGGCTTGTCCTTCCACCTCGCATCCGGCGTATAGCGATTTTTTACCCAAGGATACAATATTTCATCGACGAATTGTGAAATCACTCATTTGGTTATGCTACACTGAAAAGAGGAGGTCAATGGAATGGACCTACCCAAGAAATCGATCTGGAAACCGACTCCGTCCTGGAATTATTTTTGTCCCCACTGCGAGCACCCCAGGCGCTTGCCTTTTCATCCCAGCCCCTTTCAGGCGAAACGCTATGTTCAGCTTGCCATGACTACGGCTGTTTTCGTGGCTGCTACTTATTCCTGGTTCGAATGGAAGGGCATCGTTGCTGCCCTGCCTTTTTGGATGATTTTTGAAATCACTTACCGATTCAGGACTCGCATGCATCTCAGCTGCCAGCACTGCGGTTTTGACCCCTACCTCTACATGTCGGATTCAGACAAGGCACTGAAGGAAATCGAATCGTTTTGGCGAAAGAAATTTGCTGAAAAAGGGATTCCTTACCCAGAAAAATCATCTGCAACGAATAGCTCTTCTTCGAAGAGCTCTCAGAATCTAGTCTAGAAGCCTAGACCCATACCCACAGTCACCGTGCGAACGATCAAGCCCTCTGTGTCCTTGGGCTTTTTGTAAACTTCCAAATCCGCTGCATCCACTGAAACAAACAGGTTTTTATTGGCCAAAAAGCCAGACTTCAGCGAACGGCCCCATGCAAATCCCACGGCAATCTCTCGATTGCGAATACCCAGAAAAGAAAATTCATACATAATGGGAGAATATTTCAAATAGGTCGAAGCAGAATCTCCATTTTTGAAAATCCTCCGAACCGATGGAAAAATCTGTGGGCCCGAGATGTTCCGGTATCCATAGCTATTCGCTTTTCCAGTCTTAGTCTGAACCTTGGGCGCAGCAACTACCGTATTGTAATAACCTCCCGCCTGGAGCGAAACTCTCCACGGGTCAGGAACAAATGGCAAAACGTAACCCAAACGCAAATTCGCTCCCAAAACCTGGATGTAAAGATGAGACGGACTCTTATAAAGAGGTAGCGCCGTATAAAAAACGCTCGTCGCAATATCAATGCTCGGTGGCTTGATCACAAACTGAAAGGACGCCTTGGGTGTAATGGAAATTTGGGTCAGCGGCGGATACTTTGTTTTGGGTGGTTGATTATAGGACAAATAGGTGATGCCCACCCCAGGGGTAAACGTCCAACGCTTCCCGCCCCGAAGGCCGCTTCGTGAGGTCTGATATTCATCCCAGCGATCAAAAACAACCATGATGCGTTCTTTTTGAAGGTCACCATCTGGACCCACCGCAATCAAATCCAAATTCGTGATTTTTCCCTCGAGAAGAACTTTGATTTCAAACTTGCTTCCTTTGGCAGTGATGCGATTAGAATCATGAAGCAAAGCCCAATCCTCGCGTGTGTACTTTCCGCTGATCACTGCATAGAGACGCACTTCGGTCATCTCATCCTGAAGCGACACGGGAACGGGTTTTTCGGTTTCCCACTTGAGATCATCGATTTTTGCCATTCCTGGCTGACCTGCCGTCAGCACTACTTTTGCCTGAGATCCAGAAAAAGCCGCGTTCAGGGCTGCTTTCGCCGCTGCTGCCTTGGCAGCCTCCGTGTCCTCAGGCGTGGCCGATGGCGCGGGCGAGGCCTCAGGCTTTTTGTCTCCCGCTGGGGTCTCAGCTAAGGCGGGAAGCGCAAGAAAAATCATCGCTAAAACTACTGCTCCGAGATTCATTGACCTCCCGGCTGATGAACGGTTTGAAGCACGGGTAGATCTTTCAACTCAGGCTTGTGATCCAAGAGTTCCACCACCACTTTTTTTGCTTCGTCATCTTTGAAAAGCAATTTGAGTGCTTTGATTTCATAAAACCAAGGGCCCAGAAGTTCGGGATCCATGGTTCGACTTTTTCTGAATGCAGCCGAGGCCTTCTCATACTGCTTGGCTTGCATGAATTTCTGTCCCAATTCGAAATAGCCTTTGGCTTCGAACTGTGGCTCCGCAAGTGCTTCGATATTTTTTTCAACCTTTTCGATTTCTTTTTTGTCCATTTTGCTGACGTCTTTAATGGAGTCAATTTCGTTATTGACCTGAAATGTTTTATTTTCTTTTTTCGTTTCCTCGACCATTTTCTCTTCTTTTTGAGATAAAGCGGGAGGGGCTGGTGTCACAGCTTTCTTCACGATCTCATGAGTGGATTGAGCTGGAGTCGTATGCGGCGCGAGAGAAGCCAGCGAACGAATCGGGGTATCGAGTGGAAGTCCAAAGCGTTTGCGCCACATTTGGAGCAAGGCTTGATGGCCCTGCTCTTCCGATAGCGGTGGCTCCTCTGCTAATTTCAACACCTGGCCTGTGCGGACAGAATAGGGAGGGACAAGTCCATTCCATTCGGCGATTTTCTTCCATCTCTTGGACGTGTTGTACAAACGTGTTGAGATTTGGCCCAGGTTTTCGCCCGACTGAACTACTGTTTTGAATTTCAATACGGTTTCGTTCTCTTGTGAATTGAGCATGCCTGCGAACGCCGCTGGGCGATCGAGCAACCCCTGGAACAACAACGACACACTCAAAATGAAAAAGCGTTTTTTCATAAACAACATCCCTATAATCCAGATTAAGTGTCTGACGCAGAAGTGTCGACAGTTATTTTATCTGAAGAGATGTCGTGTTTTTGACGGTCGCTTTTTTTAATTTTTCTGGATCAAGGTCGCCCAGAATCCCTCGCCGAACGGAGATTGCTGCGGACAAAGAAGCCATTCACCCAAAACCTGTCCGTTGTTATTTTGAATGGATTTAAAATGTCCCGGGCCCTCGTCCGCGAGAACCGAACAAACGCTATAAACCATCCAGGCGCCTGGTTTTAGACGATCCCAGATTTTTTTCCAAAGCTTGCTTTGGATCTGAACTAACTCCGAAAGCTGGTCTTCCGTTTTGCCCCAACGCAAATCCGGATGTTTTCCGATCAGACCACTCCCCGTACACGGAGCGTCCACCCAAACCAAATCGTATTGAGAAATCGGAATCTGCTCTTGCTCGGATGTATGAATGAGCCGGACTGAATTTGCCAAACGTTTGACACTCTCTTGCAGCAAAGCAAATCTTTCGGAGCTGGAATCCGTGGATTCGACAGCAACTCCGTTCCAAGCCATTCCGATGGTTTTACCGCCGGGAGCCGCACAGTAGTCCAAAACACGCAGACTCGAAAATCCGGGACGATTTTTCAGTTGAGCCGTCACTTGATCTACGACCCACTGGCTCGAGATGTCCTGGACAAAAAACTTTCCCTTTTCAAATCCCTTCCATTCGTTCACGGGACCCTTAGGACGCTCGATCATTCTGAAACTGGCTGGAACTGCTCCAGGCGCAACAGCTGTTCCCCACTCCTCCACGAATTTTTCCGGCTGCTGAGCACGAACCCAGAGTTCGGGGCGTTCGAGTGTTTTGAGCGCATACTCTTTTGCCCATTCCAATCCGTGGTCTCGCACCAATTTTTTCCAAAACCACTCAGGCAGAGAAGCCCATTTGGCTTGGTCTTGCATCTTGGCTTTGGGATCGAATGGCATTTCCCGCCAAGACTTGGCGTGATCTGCGATTTTTCTGAGAACGGCATTCGCAAAGCGCGCGGGCGCATCCCCTTCTTTGCGTTTAACCTCGTCAACTGTCTCCGAAACCACGAGAGCAGCCGGGACTTTCTCCTGCATCATCAACTGATAGGCTGCAATTGATAGAATTTTTCTCATGTATCCGGAGGGTTTTTTTTGCAATGCCACCGCATCGAGAGCCATGTCGATCCGACCGCGCCAACGCAACACACCTGCACAAACATCCATCATCCACGCACGGTCATCGGGAGCAAGCCCTGCTTGTTCCAAAGCATCATCCAAGGTTTTTTGATCACTCCAAACCCGGGTCAGGACCCAGACTGCTTTGGCCCTCGGGTGCTTTCTCAGAGAGGGCCCTTCCAGAGCCAGTAGATTCCTGGCTCCAGGCTTTGCGAAACATTTTGGGCTTGTCCGATCAGTTGCCCAACGGCGCCCTTCAACCAACCCGATGCGCGGCTCTCTTCGTCGGCTGCATCATCATCGGTAGGAATGAAATCGAAAATATTTTTGTGAGATTTGGAGGGATAGACGATTTTTGGTTCGCCTTTGATTTTAGCGAGCTTGGCTACTTCTTCCACGGCTTCTTGAATTCCGCCCAACTCGTCCACCAACTTAAGAGCTTTTGCTTGGCTTCCCGAAAAAATTCTTCCGTCAGCCACTGCAGTGACAGCTTCTGCACTCAGGTGACGGCCATCTCGGACGGCCGCTTTGAACTGCCCCAGCACGTCGTTGATCATGGCCTGCAAAAGAGCTTTTTCTTCAGCCGTCATTTCGCGGTACTCTGCTCCGGCGTCTTTGTATTTGCCAGTGGTCAGCGAGTAGCGTTTCACTTTTGCCCATTCATAGAGTTTGGAGAGGTTGGCAAACTGCATGATCACACCAATCGAACCGGTGATCGTGCCAGGATTTGCAAAAACTTTTTTAGCTCCACAAGCGACGTAGAACCCACCGCTCGCAGCGACCGAGCCCATCGAAGCAACAAGTGGTTTTTTAAATTTTTTAACCGCTTCGTAAATTTCTTGTGACGGCGCCACCGATCCACCCGGAGAATTAATTCGCAGGACGACACCTTGAATCGCCGGATCCTTGTCAAACTGCTTGAGCGCTTTGAGGGTTTTCTTGGAGTCCATGATCACGCCATTCAATTCTACGATGCCAATCGCCTCCGATTGAAAAAGCCTGCCTCCCGCTGATTTTCCACCGGAGTTTTTCATGAAGAAAACTCCCATCGCGATGAAAATGAAAATCAGGAAGAAGAGAGCCGATAAACCTAGAACGATAGTGAGCGGATTGAGTTTACGCAGTGCTGTGATCATGGAACGAACATAACACCGAAAAAATAGAGCGGCCAAAAAAAAAGCCCCCACCTCAACAAAGAGATGGGGGCTTTTCTAGTCTTTTCGACTCGAGTTCTTACTCGTCTTTAGGAGTCTTCAGAGCGGACTTGAGTTTATCACCCAAGATGTCGCCCATGGACGTCTTCTTGCCACCTTGACCCATGTAGGTCTCGTAGTTGGCTCGCTCTTCAGAACGGCTGAGTTGCTTGATGGACAAGCTGATTCGGCGTTCTTTTGGCTCGATCGACAAGATCTCGGTTCGCACGCGGTCGCCGACTTTCAGAACGTCTGCCGGTTTCTCAATGCGATGATCTGCGATTTCGCTGACGTAGATCAGGCCCTCAACGCCTTCTTCGATCTCAGCAAACGCACCGAAATCGGTGAGCTTGGTGATGACGCCGTCGATGGCTTGGCCTTGGCGATAACGAGACTTGATGCTTTCCCAAGGATCGCGCTCGAGTTGCTTGATCCCGAGAGAGAATTTCTCGTTGGCTTTGTCGATACCTAGAACCACGGTACGGACTTTGTCGCCTTTTTTGTATTTCTCGGAAGGATGGTTGAATTTTTTGGTCCAAGCCACGTCGCTGACGTGTACGAGACCGTCGATTCCCATTCCCACGTCGATGAAGATACCGAAGTCAGTAATGGACTTAACTTCGCCTTCTTCAACAATGGTGCCGACTGGATACTTGAGTTCCAGATCGTCCCAAGGATTGGATTGCAATTGTTTGATCCCGAGGCTGATGCGTTTTGCTTTCGTATCGACTTCGAGGACTTTGCATTCCACTTCGTCTCCGACGTTGATGATTTTGGAAGGATGCTTCACGCGCTCGGTCCAGGACATTTCGGAAACGTGAATCAGGCCTTCGACGCCGTCTTCCAACTCCACGAATGCTCCGTAGTCTTTCAAGCTGATGATCTTGCCTTTGACTTTCATGCCGACTGGGTACTTGTACTCGACTTCGTCCCAAGGGTTGGCGGTGACTTGTTTCAAGCCCAGAGATACGCGCTCTTTGTCTTTGTCGTATTTCAAGACTTTCACTTTGATCTCGTCGCCGACTCCAAACAATTCGCTAGGATGCTTCACGCGGCCCCAAGACATGTCGGTGATGTGCAACAATCCGTCCATGCCGCCGAGGTCGATGAACGCGCCGTATTCCGTGATGTTTTTCACGGTACCGGTCACGACCATACCCTCTTGGATATTGGACAGGGTCTCAGCACGTTGAAGCTCGCGCTCTTGCGTCACAACTGCGCGACGAGAGAGAACGATGTTCCCCCGTTTTTTGTTGAATTTAATAATTTTGAATTTGTATTTTTTGCCCAGGAACTTGTCCAAATTCTTCACGGGTTTCGTGTCGATTTGGCTGCCAGGCAAGAATGCTTTCACGCCGATATCGACCGACAATCCGCCTTTGACTTTGGCGATGACAGTTCCTTCGACGAGCTGATCTTTTTCGCAGGCTTGAGAGATTTCGTCCCAAGCTTTGATGATCTCAGCTTTGTCTTTGGAGAGGAGCAAGAAGCCTTTTTCTAGCTCGATGCGCTCAACGTAAACGCTGATGACATCGCCTGCATTGATCAGGGCCATGCCTTTTGCATCTTTGAACTCATGCAAAGGAACCATTCCTTCGCATTTGTAACCGATGTCGATCGTCACGTATTCGGGGCCAACCGCAATCACGGTTCCGTCAATGACTTCGCCTTCTTTAATTTCTTGTTGTTTTTGAGAAGCTTCGAAAAGTTCAGCGAAATTTTCGCCGCCCTTGCCTGCACTCGCATTTTCCTCGACGTCGTTTTCGCCCAGGAATTCATTCATCCAGTCTTGATTGGCCGGAACAGGTTTCCGCCCAGCGGAAGCTGCCGCCATGATTTTATTTTCTACCATATTGATTAATTAATTAGAGTCAGTGGACTCTAGCCTTTCAGATTTTACTAACGTGGTCGCGAATTCCGCAAAGCAGAACCCGATTGCGACTCTGTGCGAATTTTACAGGAATTTCAGTGGTTTGTCAAAGCTTTCGAGACCTGCGGCGAAGCGCCCGCTCGTAGAGTTCCATGTGCTGGCGGATCCGAGTCTTGCGATCATAGTGTCTCAAAACATGTTCCCGCCCCCGCTGCCCCATTTTCTGGCGTTCCTCCGGATTATCCAATAAATACCGCAGCTTTTGTTGCAAATCGAAGGCATCCTGCGGGCGCACTAGCAGCCCAAACTCCTGCTGACCCACAATCTCGTCAGCACTCCCGCCCCGAGAAATCACAATGGGACACCCCATGGCCAGGGCCTCAATTGCAACCAGCCCAAAGGCTTCCTGCCGTGAAGGCATCACCAAAATATCAAAAGAGCGCATGACCTCGGGGATGTTTTCTTGATAGCCGGCAAAAACAAAGTATTTTTCCAGCCGAAACTGAACCAGCATCTCTTGCAGTTCTTGCAGATAATTCGAGGTCCGTCCCAAAGTTTCCTCACCCACGACCACAAATTTCAACTTTTTTTGTTGAGCTTCCTCTCCGAATTTCAGAACCCCAGCTGCCGCCTTGATGAAAGTGTCCTGCCCTTTTGCAGGATCAATTCGGCCCACAAGCCCCACAACCACAGTATCCACATCTGCGCCCCACTGCGCACGCTGCTTTGCGGGATCGACTCGCTCGGGATCAAATCGCTCGAAATCAATTCCCAAATTCACGACACGGACCTGCCGTTCCTTGACGGGATGTGTTTGCACCACATTTCTCTTGAGTGTCTGACTCATCACCACAAGCGCATCCAGGCGCCGGTAAATCGCCCGATGAAAAAAATCTCTCTTGTCGTGATTGCTCATAATGTGGCGAGAGGCAAAAAGCGCAACCTGTCGATGAGCCCAAAGCCACGGGCTGACGGACCCCAAGAGCGAGGGCTGATGAAGATGAATCACATTCACACCTTCGATAATCAGTCGTTTGAGCTCGGCTCGCATCTTGAAATCAAAATAATCCCTCGGACGAAAATCCAACGGAATCAACGTCACCCCTTTTTGTTTTGCGAGATTTTCGTGAATCGGGCTGCCCTCTAAGCAAAGAACTCGTACATTCATCCCAAGCCCCGCAAGATCTGCGGCATCCGTAGCGGCAACTTGCTCAAGCCCCCCCCAAGCATGCGAAAGGCAGACCACCAGCTCCTGCATGTCGCTCTTCAAAATCCCTTTCAGCGTGATCTCGTCCATCATAGATGTATTTCTTCCCAAACTCTCTCTGAGGTAATTCCTAACAGACATTGCAATTGCTTGCCTTGAGCCTGAAGGCAAATGTTTTTTTCGCAAGGCCAACACTCCACTGGATTGAAAGTCACCGAGACTGGGCCGGGTCCGATGGGCCGGGTGCGCCGCGGATCGGCAGCTCCACAAACAATGTGTACTTTAGATCCGCAAAGTGATGCTACGTGCGCCAATCCTGATTCGTTACAAACCGTGAACTGCGCCCTTCTGAAAATTTCTGCCAAACCCGAAACAGATCCCTGCGCGGTATAATCCACCAGAGCGTTGGGATGCCGTGAACAAAGCCATTCCGCGATTTCAGTTTCTTTGGGACCCCCGACCACGATCCCCCGCCAGCCTGTTTTCTGGTGAATCGTTTCCACCAATTGCCCGAAGCGATCCAGTGGCCATCGCCGACTATCCGCTGTGGCTCCAGGGGCGAGAACCCAATATTTTTTTACCGTCACGGGAATCACTAGCTGCCTCGCTGGCCAAGAGCGGCTCTGGTTGAATGATTTTTCTTCGCCTGGCAAATCAGGAGATTCCTTGTCTTCCGCAGGCACGCCCCAGAACTCCGTCGCATGACGCAAATGAGCACGAGGAATCTCGCCAGGGAGCAACTCCAAATACGCCTGAGATCGATGCAGGGATCGAGCTTTTTCCCAAGGCTGTCCTTCATTCAAAAAAAGCGTGCGACCATCGGTTCGATACCCCCGACGTCTGCGGCACTTGGCAAGGTAGAGATACACTGCTGAGGAGAAAGAATTCGGCAGAGAAATTCCCAAATCCCATTTTCCTTGCGCGGATGCTGACTTCCCAGCATTGAAAACGGCTCGCATTTTTTGCCACAACCCGGGGCCCTCCGGCTTGGGTAAAATAATGATTTCATCCACCAAATCTCTGAACTGAATATCCGCTACCCACGAGACACAAGCGACTGTGATGCGCGCGTTTGGGAAATTTTTTCTAAGGTAGTAGAAAAAAGGATAGGCAAGAATCTGATCCCCGATCCAATTGGGTGAGCGTACAAGAATGGAGAAGGAAGACGTTTTCATTCAGCTGTCATTCAACTGGCGGCGGGGTTCCAGGAATAATTCGTTTCAGCGTCGCATGAACCGTGCCGATTTTCACTTTGGCTTCCATCTTGACCATGTATTTGTGCTCGTCCTCGGTAAACCACAGGAAACTATCCCCTCGTTTTTGCAAAATGCCCTGGTATTTCGTTTCGGGTTTCAAAACAATGGTTCTCACTTTTCCAAGCGCAGGGCTATTGAATTCCTCACGCCTCAGCGCCGTGATTTCCGCATCCCAGTACTTGCCTTCTGACACCACGGGGAAGGTCACCATCTGGCCATCGGAAATTGGCAGAATCATCCGAAGATAGTACATCGCCGACATGCTGTCCTGAGGAAACCTCGGGATGGGTTTGAACTCCTTGACCTCAGAATATCCGCGCGTCTTGTGATTCCAGCGATTCCAATAATAAGTCTGAGATTTTTCAGAATCGTTCAGTTCCAATGAATCACGCGTTTGCTTGGTTTCATCGAGCACAATGTGAAAACGATGCGAAAACAAACCTTCGTAATCCAAAAATGACTCCACCATATCATTCAGTCGGTAGAAGACGCTGAAAACAGACGAGCTGATCGCAACTCCCTTGGTGTGGTAAACTTTGCGGCCATTAATGGTTTTGTATCCTTCCACTGCCATGGTGAACTCTCCGGCCGAGACTCCAAAATAACTGATGTCATAAACCAGCTGCTCACCCAGCCACAGGGGATCCTTTGTTGGACGGCGTTTGGGCCATTCAAAGGGCGGCAAGGGCGGTGGGCCCGCCTCGTCTTTGGCCAGTGGGGGCGTTGGAGGGAGAGGTTGCGCGGTTTTCTTCTCTTTACGCTTGGATTTCTTCTTCGCTGACGCGGATTCCGGGAACGGAGCGGGATTGGGTGCTGGAGGAGGGGGTGGAGGAAGATCGAGTGTTTCTTTGATCTCAAACTTTTCTTTTAAATCTCCCGTATCGCCCGGGGGCAAGGTTGCGAAATCACTGGATTCAATTTTCGCGAGCTGACCACCCGCGCAGGCCACAAAAACTGACAAAGCACAAATCGTGGCAACACCCCGAAAAGAGTATTTCATGCACGTCTTAATCTTTCCTCCGCATCCTGCTACGGAACAGTGCTGTCGCACTGACGGATTCTCGGCTCCTGCCTCGAATTCCCTACGCTTCACGCTTCGGGACGGTGCTTTCGCACCGCCGGAGCGAAAGGCTTCCCCTTTCGCTAGTGTAGGAGAAGCTGTGTAGAAAGTCCACGTCCAGACTTTGACCCTGGCAGTCTATGAATTTTACTTAAAAGGCACAGTTAGACGCAGCGTCCTATTTTGTAGCGGCAAATTCGGACATCTGAATGGATTTTATAAACAAAATGAATTCTAAAATTTTTTTACTGTTGACGAGATCATTATATATGGTAAAGTTACCATATATATGACGTCTCCGCGTCGAATAGCTGCTTTACTTTATCATTCCAAGATTCAAGTCATTCACGGGAGCAGCGAAGAGGTTGCCATCGCTGAATTGAAAATCTGGGAGGTTCAAGCAACGTCACATTATCCAGAGGGACGTAAATTCTCTCTCTTTTTAGTTTGGAAAGAGTCAGGAGAAGTAATTATTGGATTTGATAATCACAAGCCGAAGGGACCCCATTTACATAAGCGAGGCCGCGAAGAATCGTATGAATTTAAAGACGTAAGCCAACTCATCGAAGATTTTTGGAGTTTAGTTCGTATGGAGGGATTTTTAGTATGAAAAAGAAACACGCGAAAATTATTGTTAAAACGATCGAAAATACAAAACGTGAATGGAAAGACGCTCTCGAAGGAAATAAAAAGGGTATTCAAAAAGATGACGAAATCATTTTTACAAGTTTGGAAGCAGTAGCACGGGTATTTTCTAAAGGACGTATGGAAATTCTTCGTGCAGTCATCCAGGAGCGTCCTCAGTCTATTTATGCGTTGGCAAAATTACTGGGACGAGATTTTAAAAATGTCCATACAGATGTCAAACTGCTTGCCGATGTGGGCCTCCTGGATTTGAAGGAAGCAGGAAACAGTCGAAATGGACTGATCCCACTTGCTAAGTTCTCAGGTATTGATTTGGACTGGGCAGCATAATTATCGAGCTGGCCAGTCTTTTCATTAATTATTGGCTGGCGGAATGCGTACCGATTAATCTGCTAGATGTAGGGTTAGCTAGGCTCAGCGGCGCTCTATCGCATGTATAGGCAAACTCAGACGTCTGAATGGATTTTACAAACAAAATGAATTCTAAAAATATTTTTTATGTAATATTTATAGCTATTGACGAATTTTCCATTCTTTTATTCGAATCCAGACGCTTTTTTTGAAATGACAAAATAGGGATTCAATCCAAAATCAGAGATCGTCTTGCTGAGGGGATTTTGGGACGTCGTAGATGATTTTTCTGATTGCAGTTTCGAGTTTTGATTTCGTTAAAAACAGCCATTTTAAAACTCGTGGTACGTTTTCGTCTCGAAAGGAAAACGCTTAATGAAAACTCAACTCCGCTCTCTCTCCGACTCCATCCTAGTTTCCGAAACCAGAAAACTCGTCACTCAAGAACAAAAAATCGTAGACCAGGTTTTAGATCATCTCGAAGAGATTTATTCCCGCAGAATTCATTTCAAATTGGGATATTCGTCGATGACTCAGTTTTGTATTCATGAACTAGGCTATAGCCCAGGAACAGCACAAACTCGGGTGGATGCGTTGAGACTGACCCAAGCGCTTCCGGAGGTGAAAAAGGAAATTGCTCAAAATGATGCCAACATCCATCAAGCGGCACTGCTTCAAAAATTCTTCAGAAACGAAGAGAAGAAGAAGCTTTGGAATGAGTTGAAAGGCAAAAGTGTAGTCCAATCCCAAAAACATCTGACGCAGGTCAATCCAGCCGCCTTTCCTCCTCCACCTGAACGCGATCAAACTAAAGTCATCTCACCTGACAAAACTCTCATTCAATTCGTTGCCGACGAAGAATGTATGGAACTGATCGAACGGTTTAAGGAGTTGTATCCGGTGGAGGCTTCGCGACATCTGAGTCAACATCAGAACCTCAGCCCATTCAGATGACTGAATCCAAGCGTCCTTATATATCAGTAGTTCTCGAACGTGATCTTTTAAAAAAGGCCAACTATCAATGTACCTACATCAGCCCCATCAACGGAAGGCGATGCAACCAAAGAAAAGGCCTTGAACTCGAGCACATGCAGCCGTTTGCCAAAGGCGGTTCATCTGAACCAGAAAACCTCACGGTTTTATGTAAAGGACACAATAACTTTCGAGCGATTGAAGAATATGGCGTTCAAAAAATGCAGCTGTTTCTGAAAGGATGTGGATAATTACAACCGCCCTACTACCGCCCCCGCCCCTCCGACCACTCATCCGGGCGCAGAGGACCGAGATCCCCTTTGTAACGCCTGTGCGTCCACAGCCACTGTTCCGGATGCTGGCGGACGTGGTTTTCTATGATGCGAGTGTAATGGGCAGTATTGAGCGCTATCTCTTTTTCTGGGTCGGAATCAGGGATCCATTCTAGGGGCGCTTGGATTTCGACATGGTAGTTTCCGTCAACATCTCGGTAGTTCACCACGGGCAAAACTACGGCTCCGCTGCGCTTGGCCATCATCGCCACGACGGTGTGGGTCCCCACTGGGACTCCAAAAAATGGCACGCGAATTCCCACGGGAGGCCCTGCGTACTGGTCCAAGACAAAACCCACGGTTTGTTTGCGTTTCAGCTGACTCAGAATATCCTTCATCGTGCGAGGCTCATAAGTCCCGCGATACCCGCATTTCAACCGGCCTTTTTCGATCGCCTGATGCAGCCAGGCGGGCTTGAGCAGTTTGGTCACAATGATCACATCGATTCCGGCTTGCAACGCCCCTGTCCCCGCCATGACTTCCCAGTTCCCCACATGGCTCGCCAGGAAAATCGCGGCTTTTCCGTCGTCCATGGCTTTTTTCCAATGCTCCACTCCAGATATCCGGGATTCCTTTCGGATAAATCGCGACAACGGACCAAAGAGCATCAAAATCTCCACCACGAGATGTGCCATTTGCTGGTAGGCCGGGAAAACCAACTTGTTTTTCTGCAAAGGAAACGCAATAGCGAGATTCTGATCAATGATTTTTCGTCTGAATTGAATTTTGCTTAGAAAAAATGCGATTGAGTTGACCCAGAGTCTTCTAACGGGAGAAGGAGACAGGTAGTAACTCCACCCCAATAATTTAAAAAATCCCAGAGCTAGTCTCCCCACAACGTTCTCCGCCATGCCTCGGTTCCCTCTCGAAAAACCACTTGAGGCTCCAGCGACACCCAGTTTTTCTCGTTGAATCCCAACGCTTTCCATTTCACAGCGTCCTTTCCTGTCATCAAGAGCGTAGTCCCAGCCTGCTCAGCTTGGAGAATCAGTTTTTCGGCCTCCGATTTGCTGTACTGTGCATGGTCTGGAAAGGCAAAATGCCTGACTACAGCGTACCCAGCATCCTGAACGCTATGAAGCACATTTTTCGGGTCCGCGACTCCAGAGATCAGCCAAAATCGCCGCTGAGAATCCATGCATCGGGGCACTTGATATTCGATCTTGGTCCACGAGTGTGAAGCAACCCAATCCGGTCGCACCCAACCCTTGCTCCAAACCACCAAGTCCGCTTTTTTTGAAGCTGCATAAAAATCCCTGAAAATCCCCTGCCCCCATCGAGTGGAAGTCACCGCAAGCACGTCCCGATCCCGAGCGATTTTCCAATGCTGAAACCCATCGTCCAAGATGACCAGATCAGGAGCGTGTCCCAACTGCCGCTCAATTTCGCGATAAGCCCGAATTCGATCGCTGGAAACACCAATCCAAGCTTGAGGAACTTGCTGATGAATCAGTGAGGGCTCGTCCCCAAACTCCCTGGGATCAGCGTGCGAGCTACCGGGCGAAATAATTCCGCCTGAACCCTCTTTCCCATATCCGCGGCTCAAGATGCACACGGTTCGTCCTCGCTGAATCGCCTCTCGCGCTACTTGAATCACCAAAGGCGTTTTGCCTGCTCCACCCGCTTGCAAGTTCCCGACACTGATCACGTAAGCTGGGATTTTTTCTGTTTTTAACCAGCCTTTTTGAAAGAGCAAACGCATCACGACGTTCAGAGACGACCAAGCCAGAGAGGCTGTGAATTTGAGAACGAACGCAATCATAGCGTCACCAATTGCAGAACTTCGCGGGCTGCCGACTCACTTGCTCTCCTCCCAGAAAGGCCCAGAAGGATCGGCAAAAAAGATTTCTTGAGCTGAGCGCGATAACTTTCGTCCGACAGGAGCGTCACCAATTCTTGTTTCAAATTTTCTACAGTTGCTTGATCACAAATCCATTCCGTTGCTCGATAGGGTTCACCCTCTCTCCAACCGAGCGCCAAATTCACCAAACCCACAGGGCCTCGGTATCGGATCAAGTATTTGAAAATCCACTCGGTGAGCTTTCCTGTTTTGTAAACCACAGCGTGAGGACATCCGAGCAGTGCTGCCTCAAGCGTCGAGGTTCCCGATTTGATTAATCCTGCATCCGCAGCGATCATACAGAGGTGCGCATCGCCAAATGAGAATTTCACATCCAGATGATCGTAGTGATCCACTTGCGCCAGGACAGAATCGAGCCAAGGCTGCTGATCGATGGCATCGGGAAGCGGAACCAATACCTTCAAACGCAATCTGAGCATCTCGGCGCATTTTTCAGCAGCATCCAACATCAGTGGAATGTGAATTTTCAGTTCGGATTCGCGGCTGCCGGGCAGCAGAACCACTGCACGGTCATCCGCGGCGATCTTGAGCCGAGTACGCGCATCTTCACGCGTGAGTTTAAATGGCAATTCATCCATCAGCGGGTTGCCGACATAAACAGCGGGCACTCCGGATCCCTCATAAAATTTTTCTTCAAAGGGAAAAATACACAGAACCTTGCTAAAAACCTGCTTCATCCGCATCACGCGCGATTTTCGCCACACCCATACTTTGGGAGGGATGAAATCCACGACAGGAATGCCCAGCTTCTGCAATCGACGCGCGAGACGGAAATGAAAATCCGGATAGTCGACGACCAGTGCTGCCATGGGTCCGCGCAAGCGTGCAGCCTCTTCGAGAGTGTTCAATGCACGCCAGATTCGCGGCAATCGCGATAGGATCTCGCTGAAACCCATCGACAGCAAGTCCGCCGCATTGACCAGAGTCTCCAGGCCCTCAGCCTGAAGCGCAGGCCCTCCCATTCCAAAAGCTTCGAGTTCCCATCCTTGTTCGCGGAGCTGCGCGCGCAACTCCCTGAGCAAAGCCGCCGCATGTGCGTCCGACGATGCTTCAGCTGCCGAAACTAGGATTTTGAATTTTTTATTAACGAACTACTCCTGTTTCACTTTTCCGGATGAAGCTGATGAACTGACGGATTTCTTCGTACTCGCCATATTGAGATTCGATTTCGAGCAAGCATTGCTCTTTCTGAACATCAGACCGTCCCCATAATTTCACCGTCTCATTGATTTTCTGAATCACATCCGCTGCGTATCCACGTCTGCGAAGACCCACAATATTGGTTCCCTTCACTGTTGTGGGACGAGATCCCATTGCGACCACAAACGGAGGAACATCTCTTTCCAAACCCGACTGTCCCCCAATGTACGAGTGCGCGCCGACTCTCACGAATTGAGAAATCCCGGTCATTCCACCGATGATCGCATGATCCTCGATAGTCACATGCCCTGCCAAACCTCCGTAGTTGGCAATCACCACGTGATTCCCGATGATGCAATCGTGACCCAGGTGGGTGTATGCCATGAGCAAGCAATCATCTCCGACTTTCGTCACGCCGCCACCGCCCACGGTTCCCAAATTCGCAGTCACTGATTCCCGAATCGTGTTTCGATTTCCGATGAGCAGCTTGGTCGGCTCGCCTTTGTATTTCAGGTCCTGTGGAACCGCACCTAAAACAGAAAAAGGATAAACCACGTTGTCTTCGCCAAGCTGAGTCCAACCGTCGACGATCACGTGACTGATCAATCGAGTCCCCTTCGCGATTCTGGCATTGGCTCCCACGATGCACCAAGGTCCCACTTCCACTGATTGGTCGAGTTCGGCTTTCGGATGAATTTGCGCTGTTGGATGAATCATGAGGATTTCCTCTCTAGGCCATCGCCTTTGAGTAATAAATTAGCCATAATTTGTGCTTCTGCGACTTTTTGATTTTCAACGGTCACTTGAACATCGAAAATCCAAAGTTTCCCTCGGCATTTTGTCACCTTGGACTCAATGATCAAAACATCTCCGGGAACTACCGGACGCCTGAATCGCGCACCGTCAACTCCGACCAGCACGCACTGGAATTCACGCGAGAGCTTTTCGATGTCTTTTTCAAGATAAGGATAAAGAGAGAAGCTAGCCGTCTGCGCCATGGCTTCGATGAGCAAAACGCCCGGCATCAGCGCAAATCCCGGAAAGTGGCCGACGAAATGAGGTTCGTTCACCGAAACGCATTTCTGCGTCACCACTCGGATTCCTTCTTTGGAGGAATCTCCCGCTAAATTGGAAAGTGAACCGGTGGGATTAATTTCCAGGACGCGATCAATCATCAGGAAAGGCGGTCGTTGTGGCAGATATTTTTGTACCTGATCACTGTTGAGAAAATATCTCCCAGGAGATTTTTCAGTCATGTGTTTTTCTCTCATTCTTTTTTTCTGATTTTTTTTCAGCGAGCCGGTTCAAAGTAGCATGCGCTCGAAAATGCTCTTTTTGTTCACGCTGAGGATTCCCGACCGCTGTTCCTCCCGCCGGTACATCCTTGGACACCAGGGTCATTGCAGCAATCAGCGCACCGTCACCCACGCGAACGTTGGTGACGCCTGCGAGGCCACCCACATAGACATAGCGCCCGATTTCGGCGCTACCCGCCACCGCCACGCAACCGCAGAGAATCGTACCCTCTCCAATCACTGCGTTGTGGCCGACTTGAACCAGATTGTCGAGCTTGGCTTGATTCTCGATTCGAGTTTCGCCAAAAGTTGCACGATCAATGCAGCTGTTGGCACCGATCTCCACATCGTCACCAATCACCACTCGACCAGTATGATAGATTTTTTGATGACCCGTCACCGTTTTCCCAGATCGCTTGGGGGCATACCCAAATCCGTCGGCACCGATCACTGCACCTGCATGGATGCGTGTACGCGACCCGATCTGGCTCATTTCATAAACACTCACACGAGGAAAAATCACGGTGTCTTTGCCAATCTTGACTTGAGGACCGATGTAAACACCTGGATAGAGCACGACTCCATCGGCAATCTCGGATCCTTTTTCCACCACGCAATTCGCACCAATCCGAACTCGATTGCCCACTCGAGCAGAGGGATCCACCACAGCGCTGGGATGAATTTCAGTTTTTTCTGGAGACTGCTGATGCACAACAGAACTGAGTGCACTCGCCATTCGACCCGTCACTAAGGCCATCGCATAATAGGGATCTGCGCACGCGATCACCGCAGCAGATTTCCAAAGTGGCAGCCCAGATTTTTTCAAGGGCTCCACGAAAGGCGGTGCCGTCAGCAAAATCCCTGGTGAAGATTGAAGAAGGTCTTGCTGATAATCCTTGGAAAAGAAAAAAACGATCTCAGTCTTCTGTGCGCCACGGATCTGTGCAGGACGTTGAACCAAAATAGATACAGGTTCACGCCCCGAGAACTCGTCTCGATTGACCCACTCTCCCCCCGTCCAGCTGAGGATATCGGCCAACGAATTCGGCATTTTAGAATCAACCTTTGTTCAACTTGTTGAATTGACCAATTACTTCGTCTGTCAAATCATCTTTTTCGAGTGAGAACAAAACGGAATTTTCGTTCTTCTCAAGAACCAGGCCGTAACCTTTTTGTTTGGCAATTTCAGAAATCACGCCGCGCAATTTTCCAATCAAAGGCTCCGTCAACTCCCGCTCTTTCTGCTGAAGCTCCATCTGGCTACGCCCAGCCAGCTCTTGCAACTTCATCACGCGCTCTTGCAACTCACCTTGTTTTTTGGCGCGTGCATCTTCGCTGAGAACCAAAGATTTTTTGCGAAACTCTTCGCCCGCTTTTTTGATCGCGCTTTCTTCGGTCTGAATTTCTTTTTTCTTAGCTTCAACTTCTTTGTCGAGTTGAGCCTTGGCCTTCTTGCCTAAATCAACTGTGTGGAGAGCCTTCTGCATGTCCACAGTCCCAATCTTGATTTCTTCAGCCGCGGCATGAGCCACGCCAACAGAGCCAAACACCGACATCACAGCCGACAAAACAATCCAATTTCTCAACATTTTCCAGAATCTCCTGTGTGTTTACAGAACCATAAACCCCATACAAATTCAACAGGTACGCTTTGCCACACAGAAAATTTCCGGTCGATTTGATCTTTTTTGTGTCGGGTACGCCGCTGCGGGCATCCAGCCCTCTCGCTCAAGCCGCATCGTGCGGCCGCGAGAAGCGGGTACCCGCACACAAAAAAGACCAAATGCCCGAGAAATTTTTCGTCTGGCTATTTCACCTGTTGAATGGGGGTTTCTTTCTTCTTCCATTGAACGGGATCCCGCTCTCCGATCAATGGAAGGAAGTATCGGTCTACCGTTTTGGATGATTGAGTAAATTTCTATCCGGTTGGATTTTTTGTTTCGGATACCCGGTTCACGCGGCCGCACGATGCGGCTTTAGCGTGAGAACAGGAAGTTCGGAGCGGGTATCCGGAATAAAAAATTCAGCCGGATAGAAATCTCCTGAAAGTCTAGAACGGCGGGCCGATCATGAACTGGAACATGAATTCGTCTTCGCCCTCTCTCCGAGCCAACGGGAATCCCCACTCAAATCGCAGAGGACCCAAAGGCGAGAACCAGCGGATTCCGACACCGAAATCGGAGCGCAGCGTGAAATTGCTCAGATCCGGCATGGTTTCTTTAAAAACATTACCCAAATCATAGAAAGTCACAGCCTTGAGCCCAATGTCCTTGACGATGGGATATTCGAATTCCAGCATCGTCAAGAATTCTGAATTTCCTCCGTAAGGCTCTCGGATGGGTTGCGATAAGATGGGCTTCTGAGTGACTGGATCTTTTATGTACTTGGTTTTATACGGAGCCACCGACTGCTGTCCAAATCCGCGCAGACTGGATGTACCCCCCAAGTAGAATCGATCCGAAGGCGGAACAGGATAAGGAACGACTTTAAAAATGCTTCCGACTTCGATGTTGTGCCTTAAAACCAAATCTCCCACAATTTTTGTGTAAAATCGGTTATTCGCCACCGCCTTCACAAAGTGTTTCGTTCCTGCCAGTCCTGCGGTCTCAAGTGATACGTTTTGATAGTTGCCACTCGTCGTCTCAAAACGATTATTTCTCTTGTCGCGAATCACGTTGAAAACCAAACTCGACAAGAGCCCCTCGTCGGCATCGATTTCGGACTGATCCACATAAGACTCCGAAGTAATCAGCTTCATGTACTCGTGTTTGTAGGTCAAATAGGTATTGGTATAATCAAAGATGGGATGTCCTACCCGTGCGTTCGTACCCAATTTTCGCATATTGTACTTGAGCAAAATCGGTTGAACCATCCAGAACAAATCACCACCCGCAATGAAGCGCGTGTCGAAAGCATAAGGATCCGTGAAATTTAGATTAAAAGACCGCTGGATCACTCGATCTAATTTTGGGCGATTTCCTCCCAGCGTATAGGTCCCCGTCGCAGTGACAGACTGTCCGCGCCCAAATAAATTGATTTCCGAAACTTGGCCTTGCAAGAAAAATCCCTGCTGAGTTCCATACCCCGCACCTAACGTCACAGTACCCGTCGAGCGTTCCTTGATCTGAATTTCAATATCCAGAATATCAGGTCGACCCTTGGGCGTTTTTTGATTAAAGATCACTTCTCCCGGAGCAAAATAACCCAAGCGCTCCACATTCTCTTTCGAGATCCGCATTTTGCTTCCGCTATAGAGCTCGCCTTCTTTGATCTTCAGCTCTCGCCGGATGACTTTGTCGTGAGTCTTTGAGTTCCCAGTGACAAAAATATCACCAAAGTGAACCAGGTGGCCCTTCTCAAATTGGTAATCCATGTCGAGAGTTTTCACGTCATCGTGAAAATCCATTTTTGGATTCACGTTCACGAACGCGTAACCCAAATCCTGATATTTTTCTGTGAGCCTTTGAATATCGCCGTTTCTCTTCGTCAGGCTGAACCATTCACCCTCCGTCAACTGGTGGTCCTGCATCAGCTCGTCTTTACTAAAAAGCAAATCGCCACTGAAGTCTGTCTTGCCCATTTTGTAGCGATCACCCTCCTCGACATAGATCGAGATGTAGATCCAACGCTTGTCATCGCTGACGGTAACCACAGGGTTTTCGTAGCGGAATTTCACATACCCATGGTCCAGATACCAATAGGTCAGTCGCTGCAAATCCTGTTTGAACATCGACTCTTTGAAATTCCCTGAGTTAGTGACGAACGAAAGCGCATTTCCCTCGCGAGTTTCGCCTAAAACACCCTTGAGCTGCTCATCCGAAAAAATCTTGTTGTTCAAGAACGTGATTTTTTTGATCTGAATCCGGTCATAATCGCTGACACGATAAGTCACATCCACTTGATCTTCTTGATCCTTGCCATCCACTTGATGCGGTTTGACGTCGAATTTGATTTTGGTCAGGTAGTAGCCTTTTTCTTCATAGGTTTTTTGCAAAATCTCGACATCTTCTTGGATTTTATTCAAATCCAGGATGGACCATTCTTTGACTTTAATTTTTTCTTTGAGATCGCTATCGCTGATTTGTTCGTTTCCGTCAAAATCAATAACGGCGATTACGGGACGTTCTTTCACTCGATATTGAAGCTTGAGCCCATCCGGTCCAACCTCTCCAAAAACATCGATGTCATCGAAATATCCCATCCCAAAAAGGATCTGGATATCGGACTTGGCTTGCTCAGCAGAAAAAGGTTGGCCGGTTTTTGTGATGATTTTTCCGAGAACAGCGTCTTTCTCAATCCGCTTGAGTCCTTGAAACTCGATCGACTGGACGTTTTTACCTTTCCAAGAATCGGGAATCGCTGCCTGCGCAGAAACTTGCCCCAATCCAAGGACAAGGCCCAGCATGCATAAACGCCAAATCTGCTTGCATCCCAAGGTCATGCAACAAACCGTCCATCCTTCATCGCCAGCACGCGATGCATTCGGGATGCGAGTTCGCTGTCATGAGTCACCAGCAAAACAGAAACACCTGTTGCTTGATTCAATCGCGCCAATAAATCCAAAACCATCGCGCTATTGGCAGAATCCAAATTCCCCGTCAACTCGTCTGCCATCAGCATCTGAGGCTTCAAAATCACCGCCCGAGCAATCGCCACTCGCTGTTGTTCTCCCCCTGACAACTCAGCAGGACGATGATCCAATCGATGCGACAAACCCACAAAATCCAACAACTCTCGCGCTTGTGCTTCTGCCATCTTCCTCGAAAACCCAGCGATCAATGCAGGCATGATCACGTTTTCCAGCGCAGTGAACTCGGGCAAGAGATAATGAAATTGAAACACGAATCCCAATGCACGATTCCGAAAAACAGCGAGCGCCTTCTCCGAAAATTTAAAAATATCTTTTTGATCCGGACCGAACAAAACTCGACCGCCAGTGGGCGCCTCGAGAGTTCCCAAAATATGCAGGAGCGTGCTCTTCCCGACACCCGACGCGCCGGTGATCGCAACCATTTCTCCCGCCTGAATATTCAGATTCACACCACGCAGAACGGGCACTTCCATTTTTCCTTTGAAAAATGACTTGCGAATGCCTTCGGCTCTCAAGATGTAATTTTCAGTCATATTTCAGTCCGTCTAAGGGTGAACGATTGGACACGTGCGCAGACGGATACCACGTTGCCAACGCAGTAATCACAACCCCCGACACCGCAATCCAAAACACTTCATTCCAACGAACAATTACTGGAAGATATTCGATGTAATAAATATCCGCGGGCAGATCAATCCACCGCGCGCGCGACAACCCCGCACAAATGGCCAAACCCAACCCAATTCCAATTGCTGTTCCGACAATTCCAATACCCGTTCCAATGGCGCAAAACAAACCAAAACTTTGCCGTTTTTGGAATCCCATCGCCTTTAAGATCGCGATTTCTTGGGTCTTGTCGTGAATCATCATCATCAGAGTACTGACCACATTGAATGCAGCCACAATGATGATCACAGTCAGAATGACTGCAATCACTGCTTTTTCGAGACGAATCGCATAAAACACATTGCGATTGATCTGACCCCAGTCGCGCGCCTTGAGCGGATACGAGAACGCCCGACTCAAGCGGTCCGAAACTCGCGTGGAGTCCTCGCCTGCCTTCAGTTTCAATTTAAATGCGGTAGCTTTTCCAGGATTTTCTGTAAATTCCTGTACGCCCGGCAGCGTCATGAACACAAACTGAGAATCGTATTCGTACATCCCCATTTTGACGATTCCGGTGACCTTGGCCTGAAGAATTTTCGGTGGATGCGAGGATTGCCCCAAAGTGGGAACCACCAGACGAACCGAATCGCCTTCTGCTACGCCCAGTTTTTTAGCCAACACGCTGCCCAGCGCGACTTCTTCTGGAGTTTCCGCCAGGCGACCGCTGGATACAGATTGCTTGAGCCGCGTGACCGACTCCACAGTCGCCAGATCCACGCCCTCGACCACGACTCCCGACGAACCCGCCGGTCCGCTGGCCATCATGGGGGCAATGAAAGCAGGAGTAGCCGCAACCACACTCGACTCCATGAGTTTGATCTTTTCTGTCATCTGATCGGGGTACGCGATTGGCTCGCCGCGGGTGTAGACAATCACGTCGCCGTTCATGCCGCTGATCACGCGGACCAATTCGCCCTCGAATCCGTTGATTACACTCAGAACCACAGTCAGTGCGATGACCCCAAGAGCCACGCCCCCAATTGAAACGGTGGTGATCAGCGAGAGAAACCCGTCCGAGGACTTGGTCATCAGGAAGCGGGTTGCGATCCAACCCACGACTCGGAGTTGGGAATTCATGGTGCGTACTCTCTCATGAGAGTTTGGTCATAACTCAGCTAGCAGAGGAGTGCTAGGGTTTGAGGGGGATTTTTGAGGGGGTCAGCTCCAGAGTGTCCAAGGTGCGATCACCAGATCTTTTTCAAGTACTGGCTTCAAAATAGGGGCTACTAAAACACCTTGTTTCGTTCCTAATTTTTTTGCGGCAGCCTTGACACCGCTGGCATACCACCCCCAGGGGCCAGATCCTAATTCCGACATCGGAACGATTTTGATGGGAATATTCTGAACGACTAAGTCGCAGGGCTCCGCTTTGGGTGACTTGTAATAAACAGGGAAAAAGTTTTCTCCCGTCGCATGAAATAATGCACTTATTTCATTTAAAAATAAAATCCGCGACAAGCTCAAGCGTGCGCCTTCCTCCAGGTAATTTCCAGCCAAGTAGGTGCCTAGACCAGAATCAAAAGGCAGCCATGCTGTTTTTCCGGTTCCCAGGTCATGAGGAGCCAACCTCCGAAGCACAAAAATGGCCTCGAAAGCATGAAGATAAGCTGAGAGTTTCCGCGAAGACTTGGAACGAAAGTGAGCCGTTGTCGGCAGTTCGCCATTTCTCAGGATTTTTCCTATTTGCTCAAGGAGCGAGTAGGCGAATTCCGGCTGAAATCCTCGTTTAAAAAGCCGTGCCATATCCCTCAGGATGGTAGTAGAAAGCCACCCCTGCCAATAAAGTTTTCGTTGATCCGGGTCGCGAATAAACATCGGAACGGGCATTCCACCCAGTGGAAGCGCCTCAGAAAAAGAGTCAGGATGAATACGAGGAGACATCGCCGTTGTGATTTGTTTTTTCAGAGGAAGTATTTTGGGCCTGGCGAGCTGATGCGCTTCACCCAAGGTTAACGGATGCAAATGGCAGACCCCAATTCTGCCGGTGAGCGACTCACGAATGCCTGCTCCTTCGGAAAAAGAAACAGAACCCGTCAAAAAGAAGCGGCCGGGTCTGCGTTTTTTGTCCACACTGAGTTTGAGTGCCTCGAAAAGCTTGGGGACTCGTTGGACTTCGTCAATCAAGGCTGGCTCCTCAAGCGACGACAAAAAACCACTTGCAGAAGCCTGTGCTGACGAACGAATGGACTCTTCGTCCAAATTGGAAACACTTTGAAAAGAAAGCTGATTTCCTAAAAATGTAGTCTTACCCACTTGCCGTGCACCCACAACGCCGACTACAGGCCAAAGGTTCGCCATTTTTTCCAGGTGCTCTTCTGTATAGCGAATACGATAATGGGGCATAATTCTATTATGCACAAAACTATACCTATTCAAAGATCTAAATGCATAAAATAGGCATAGTTTTGTGTGTTTGCGCTATAATAGGCGTTTTATCTAGCCCGGATTTAACCTGAATGCTGACGCATCTGCGGAAACAAAATCACATCGCGGATGCTGGCGGAATCGGTGAACAACATCACCAGACGATCAATCCCGATCCCCTGCCCGGCAGTCGGCGGCATTCCGTGCTCGAGCGCTGTCACAAAATCCTCGTCCATGTCGCAAGCCTCTTCGTCGCCATCTCGTCTATCCTGCATTTGCGCTTCGAACCGCGCGCGTTGATCCACGGGATCGTTCAACTCGGAGAACGCGTTGGCCATCTCGCGGCCGTAGACAAATAACTCGAATCGATCGACAAGGAATGGATCTTTTTCGTTCTTGCGAGACAGCGGCGAGACATCCAGCGGGTACATCGTGACGAAGGTGGGTTGAATCAATTTCGACTCTACTTCCTCATCAAAAATCACCATCATCAATCCGCCCACCGAATCCTCTGGATGCATGGGCAATTGCTTTTGTTTTCCGTAGTCGAGGAGAGCTAGGCGGTTTCGGATTTGAGATCGATCCTTGAACCCGCTGTATTTCAAAATCGCATCTTCCACCGTGATTCGCTCCCACTGGCCGTCGAGTTGGATTTCGGTGCCTTGGTAGGTCAGCTTGCGACTGCCGATCACTTTGTCGGCGATTCGCTGGAAAAGTGTCTCGGTCAGATCCATCAGATCTTCGTAAGTCGCGTAGGCTTGGTAGAATTCCAACATCGTGAATTCGGGATTGTGCTTGATCGAAATCCCTTCGTTACGGAAGTTGCGATTGATCTCGAATACGCGATCGATTCCGCCGACGACCAGGCGCTTGAGATAAAGCTCCGGCGCGATTCGCAGATACAATTCCATGTCCAGGGTGTTGTGATGCGTGACGAAGGGACGCGCAGCTGCACCTCCTGCAATGGGATGCATCATCGGAGTTTCGACTTCGAGGAAATCCCGTTCCAAGAAAAACGCACGGATTTCTTCGACGATTTTGGAGCGGCGTTTGAAGGTTTGAACGGTGGCCTGATTCGTCATCAGGTCGAGGTAGCGCTGACGATATTTGATTTCGACGTCCGTCACGCCGTGGAATTTTTCGGGAAGTGGGCGAAGAGTTTTCGTCAGCAGCACGGCCTGATGCGCGTGAATCGAAAGTTCACCTGTTTTGGTTTTGAATAATTTTCCTTCGACGTACATCACATCGCCCATGTCCCACTCTTTAAAGTGAGCATAGTTGTCGAGACCGATGTCGTTTTGCGAAACATAGAGCTGAATCGTGCCCGAGCGATCCTGCACGGTGACGAACGACGCCTTGCCCATCGCACGGATGGTCATGATCCGGCCGGCGACGGAAACTGGGATCGCTTTGGGCTCGAGAACTTCGCGAGTCAGCTCGCCATATTCACGGTGCAAATCGCCTGCGAGATTCTTGGGCGAATAGCCATTCTTGTAAGGCGAATCGCCGCGCTCCCAATGCTTGCGCATTTTCTCAAAACGGATTTGTACTTGTTCGGAGGCATTCTCGATCGCGGGTGAATTTGGAGTTTCCATAGCTATGATATTCGCTACCACAACTGGGTGCGGCTAGCTGAGCGAAAACTGAGAACTTGCTTCAGCTTTTTTCGAGGAATCGCTCGGCGTCGATCGCAGCCATGCAACCCGTACCGGCAGCGGAAACTGCTTGGCGATAGTGCGGATCAGCCACGTCGCCCGCAGCAAAAACTCCGGGGATATTGGTCTTGGTCGTTCCGGGTTGGACTTTCAGATACCCAACGGCATCCATGTCCAGCTGCCCCTTGAAAATCCCGGTGTTCGGCTGATGCCCGATCGCCACGAAGATCCCCTTCACGGGCAGGTCCTGCATCTGGCCGGTCTTGAAGTTTTTCACCTTCGCGCATTCGACTTCACGCTCACCCGTGATTTCTTCGATGGCTGAATCCCAAACGAATTTGATCTTGGAATTTTTAAAAGCCTTGTCCTGCATGATTTTGCTGGCACGTAACGTATCGCGGCGATGAATCACGGTCACCGACTTGGCAAAACGAGTGAGAAAAGTTGCCTCTTCCATCGCGGTATCACCGCCACCGACGACAGCAATGTCCATTCCTTTGAAGAAAAATCCGTCGCAGGTCGCGCAAGACGACAGGCCCTTGCCCATGTACTTTTTCTCGGACTCGATTCCCAACCACTTGGCCGACGCGCCCGTCGAAATGATCAGGGTCTGTGCTTTGATTTTTGCACCAGAGGAAGTTTCAAGAACAAAAGGCTGCTGAGAAAGATCCGCTTTAACGATTTGCCCAGTCACAAACCGAGCACCAAACCGCTCAGCCTGTTTGCGAAATTTATCCATGAGCTCGGGGCCCATGATTCCATCCGGAAATCCGGGGTAATTCTCTACGTCGCTAGTGATCGTCAGCTGCCCACCGGGTTGCTCGCCTTCAATGACCAGAGGCTTGAGATTCGCACGCGCAGAATACACCGCCGCCGTGAGACCCGCCGGTCCAGTACCTAAAATAGCTACAGCTTCAACACCTTCCGCTAGGGAGGATGTCATGGATTACTTCCCCGAGCTCTTAGCGATTTCTTCGAGAGTAATGTATTCCGCATTTGCAGCATCATCCGGCAGAGCCTTGGTGATAGCCTGCATTTCGTCGCGCTTGATAACGCCACGATCGAGGTTTCTTTCAATAACGCGTGAGTCGAATTTTTTATTTTTAACGGCTTCGTCGAGAAGTGTGATCATGTTGGATCATTTAGATCAAGTAGGGGTGGGTGTCAATGCCCGTGTCAGTACTCTTCTAGATAGAACCACATGCGCGCATAATTAGCCGTGCCGTCCAAGATCTGCGCACCCCCGCCATTCGCAAATACATAAAGAACGTCCCCAGGAGATACAGGCACAGGCACGTTCGTACCAAAGCTAAAAAAGTTCCCGTTACTTGAAGCAATGGTACCGATTGCTACGGTTGAATCTGCGAAGTACGGAGTGCTATCAGCAAAATTGGCGGGATTCAGCTGAATCGTCGAATTACATCCCCCGCATCCCAAAATTCCACCCGCTCCCATCATGACCTTCCCGGGTCGGTTGATCGTGATTTTTGTTCCATCGGTACCAACGGTATCATCTGTCCAAGTAGCTCCGTCTCCTCGGGTATACACGGCCGTAGTGAATCTTTGAATCGTTTTGCCTGCGGGCGGGGCAGCGGCGTTTTTAATCACAATGTAATTATCGTTTTTGTTTCGCCCGTTTCCGTAAGTAATCACCTCAAGAAAATTAGTGCCATCCCCACGAGCAATTCCAACAATTCGTTTAGTGGTATTTACTGTTGAGTAATATCCACCCAGCGTTCCATTGAACACGGGCGCAGGGGTATAGCGTGCAGTATCTGCTGTAATCTCAGCAACCGGAATTGTCTCAATCGTTGCGGCGCCTGCAGAACTGAGTACCACATATCTCCAACCTGCAGCTCCTGACCAGGCGACGTTGGTGTCGGCAGTAATTGAAACCGGCGTGCTATTCACCACTGTTTGAAACCCACTTTTAATCACCACATTGGTGGTACTGAAGGTCAATTGCCCAATAATTGTACCGGGTAGGTATCCAGAAATTTTAGCAGCAGTCACAGCAGCATCCAGAATTTTTGTAGTAGTCACAGCATCGCTTCCAATCACAGCAGCAGTCACAGAACTCGAAGCCAGTTTTGCCGTCGTCACGTTGCTATCTAAAATCTTAGTCGTGGTGACTGCATCACTTCCAATCACAGCAGCTGTCACAGAACTTGAAGCCAGTTTTGCTGTCGTCACGTTGCTATCTAAAATTTTCACGGTCGTAACAGAGTCAGACGCTAACGAAGCTGCTGCCAAAGTAGCTGGAGCCCATTTGCTCGCGACCGCCGTATCATAGACCAGAACCTTAGCTGTGGTTGGAGCGCCTGAATCCACGTTCGTACCCTGAATCGCAGTAGCATCGGCAGCTCCCACGACTGTAAGAGGAGCCCATTTCGAAGTTGCCGAATTCCATCCCAAAACCTGGTTATTGGCAATCGAGCTGAGAGCACTACTATTGACTTCGAGTCCAGCAACATAACTGTCCGAGTAAGTTTTAGTCGCCGCATGAAGCCCTGACGAAGGAGCTCCCGAAAGAACCAATGCCCCACTCATTGTTCCACCGGCTAGAGGTAAATAAGCTCATATGGATGACCAACCTTGCAAGGCAAAAAATTACTAAGAAG
>CAYILR010000031.1:0-53041 GCA_964364175.1 uncultured Bacteriovoracaceae bacterium | reverse complement strand
AATCCTGTTTATAAATTATGCAAGTGAATCACTCAAACGGGCTGAACAGTTACCATTTCTCAAAAAAAATCTCGATCCGTTGGAGAACACTCATCACGGGATTGCTTTTGATTGAGGCCGTCCCCTACCTTTTCAGTTTTGGCATCAACTGGCCCTATGAATGGCCTAGACAATCGCGCAAGGATGTTCCTCACCATGAGTGGTGTTATCCAGGCGGTATTTTCTTATCCAAAGAATTTAATGTATGCGGAAAGCAGAATTCTGAAGGTCGCTGGGATTTGGAGTTCTCGCCCCAGCCCGGACCTGGGGTCTATCGTGCAGCATATTTAGGCAACTCGCACGTGGAGGCTCAGTCCATTCCACTCCACCAGAAGGCATCCAAAGTAGCGCAAAAAACTCTCAATCAAACCATCAAAACAGCGCACTTTGAAATCATGGATTTTTATGCTTCTGCCATGGCCGCGCCTCGAATTTTTTTATATACAATTCAAGAGCGCAAAAAACATGGGGTTCAGCACGTCATCTTAAAATCCATGGGAGTCGATAGTGAGTTACAACCTGTAGCTTCAGCTTCTAAAAGCCCCCCTCCCCCTGTCCATCTTTATCAAAATGGTTTTTTACAGCGTCTCATCCATGTTCCTTTTTCAAATCTGCTTTCTTTTTTGGCTTGGAATGGATTAAAATTCTATGTCGAGCTTTATAATCCAGAGGCTGTTCAGGCTTCCGAACCTCCTCCTTCTCAGGAGCGAGAAGAGTGGATTCGATCGCATTGCCAAATCAATAGCCCAAAAATGATTCAGAGATTAGCAGTTTACGCTCAGGGCATTGAGCGTTCCTATCTTGAAATGGTCCAGCAAGGAGCGTTAGAAAACGAGCGACTCACGATTGTCCAGATTCCTCCCCGTAAAATTTTGGTTCGTGTGGATCATTTGCAAAGAAAATTTGAGAACTGCCAAATTCAAATTCATCAAACAGGGTTTGAGCGAATCTTTGGTCACGGAAAATCGGTCAATCTGGTGGATGTCACTCCTTTGTTGGAAGCACATCAGGTTCATGTAGCGGATATTTATTTTCCAGCAGACCACCACCTGAATGAGCTCGGTAATCAATTGGTGGGAGAAGCCATAGCTCAGGGGATAAAATGGTATTTTTAACCTCCTGGTGCCTCATTTTTTTGTGTGTGGTCGTTGTTCTATTTCGCTATTCGCCTTTGTCTTGGCGTAAATATCTCATTCTTGCGGCGAGTCTGCTGTTCTATGTCCATTTTGCAGGCTTGGCTGGAGTGCTCCCCATTTTGAGCTTGGGCACGATTGCTTATTTAGCTGCCCTAGCTTTGTATCGTTGGAAAACGACCCTGCCACTTTGGGTAGCTGGGATGATGAGCGTTTTGAGTTTGATTTATTATAAATACACGGGCTTGCTCTATAATCTGGCTGATCTTCCTGTTGAGACATTACCCATTGCACCTCTTGCCATTTCCTTTTTTACCTTTGAGCTGGTGCACTACCTTGTGGAAATTAAAAGGGGAGGAGTACCGATCAGGAATCCCATTGATTTTTTCTGCTTTGTACTTTTTTTCCCCACAGTGGCAGCTGGGCCGATCAAGAGATACTCAAATTTTCAAACTCAACTGGCAGGACTTTCTCAAAAAACCATAACTGCAGAGGAAACTCACACAGGGATTTTTCGATTAGCTTCTGGTTTTTTTAAAAAATTGATCGTGAGTCAGTGGCTGGTTACACAAATTGTTCCCATTGAGCGGTGGTTCCATGATGCTGATCTTCCTGCCAGTCAGCTTTGGCTGCTGGTTTTGTTGCAAAATCTGCGCATTTACATCGAGTTTTCGGGCTACAGTGATATTGCGGTGGGAAGTGCCCTTTTGATGGGGATCAAAGTTCCAGAAAATTTCAATTGGCCGTACATTGCACGCAACTTAAGTGATTTCTGGAAGCGTTGGCATATTTCACTCAGTTCGTGGATTCGAGACTATATCTATATTCCACTCGGCGGTGGTCGGGTGCCCATCTATCGCAAAGCCATCAACACCCTCATCGCCATGGGACTTTGCGGATTGTGGCATGGAGCAGCTCTCCATTTTGCTGCGTGGGGAGTTTATCAAGGAATTGGGCTAATGTCGCAGCGTCCGCTCTCCAGGTTTTTTAAACCCCTCTTTGCGGTAGAGTTTCTATATCGAATCTGGACTACACTCTGGACGCTTTTCTTTGTGTTCATGGGTCGATTGCTTTTTTTCTACGAATGGCAGGAAGTGCGATGGATTTTGAGCCAATTGATCTATTCGATGAATTACCCCATCCTAGGAGTGATTGGCTTTGCGCTATTTCTATTTTGGGCTACACAATTCCTAGTGCTTCGGTTAGGTTTTTTTCAACCTCGAATGGAGTGATATATAAAATGAATCCTCAGTCGAATGAGCAATCTGAATTAAAACAAGCCATGATGATCATGGGCTATATTTTGCTTTTTGTCCTGGTGTTGCAGCTCTTTCAGGGCAAAGTATCTGGGTTTATTTACGTTAATTTTTGAAATAAAAAATTGTCGGCCGCCTGACGGCGTTCTCTAATTCTCAATAACAGCAATAATCAAGCTGAGATCCTGCTCAGAAACCTGACTCAAACGGGGTTTACTCTGAAGAATTTTGTGAGCATCTTCCAAAAGCGCAGTTTTTTCACAATTCTGAAGATGTCTCACCGCATCGGGGCGAGCCATCTCGACGGTGCGAGCTTCTTCGTCGTCCAAACCCAGAACTTCACGAGTTATATCCGAGGTAGCACCGAGGGTTGTCGCACTGAGCGAAAAAGTAGTCATGAAACATCCATCCAGATGAGAACCGTCACATATCGAGCTTTCAAACAGATCATCGTCCGCATGAGCAAGAGATAATCCCAATCCCAAAGTCATCAACAAAATCAGAACAGCTTTCATATCAATTCGCTCCTATTACTGGATAATTAATTATACTGATTAAATTTAATTAGCAACAAATTTTCAAGAAGAAATCGGAGCACTGATCACTCCCGCACGAATTTTGATCTCGTTGGCAATATTCTCGGGCACTGCCTCATATCGCAAAAATTTCATGGTGAAGCTAGCTCGGCCCTGGGAGGCTGATCGAATGGCTGTCGAATAGCCAAACATCGTTGCCAAGGGCACTTCGGCCTGGATAACCTGAATTCCACCAGGCCGGGACCCTAGGTTAAGAATTTTTCCACGACGACCGTTTAAATCACCGATGACGGATCCCACATATTCATCCGGAGCATTGATTTCGCATTCCATCACTGGCTCGAGGATCACTGGACCGCCCTTGTTTGCAGCTTCTTTGAACGCAATTGAGGCAGCTACTTTGAATGCAACTTCAGTCGAATCCGTATCGCTAAAAGATCCATCCACCAAAGTAGCTTGAATATCGACTGCCGGATAACCGGTAATAATCCCCCCCATCATGGTCTCTTTGAGGCCTTTTTCGACTGCAGGGATGAATTCTTTAGGGATCACTCCCGGTTGAATCTGATTGATGAACTTGAATCCTTCGCCGCTCTTCAATGGCACAAAATCTACGACACAATGGCCGTACTGACCTTTTCCGCCCAGCTGGCGGATAAATTTGCCATCACCACGAGCAGGTCTAGAAATTGTCTCTTTGTATGCCACTTGAGGAGTTCCGACGTTAGCGTCGACCTTGAACTCTCGCTTCATTCGATCCACGATGATTTCCAGGTGCAACTCACCCATTCCACTGATCAGAGTTTGGCCAGTTTCTTCCTGTGTGGTGATATGGAAAGATGGATCTTCTACTGCTAATTTGTTGAGAGCGTCTGTGATTTTTTCTTGATCCGCCTTGGTCTTAGGTTCAATGGCAATGGAGATGACGGGTTCTGGAAAGATGATCTTTTCGAGTAAGATGGGATCTTTTTCATCACAAAGCGTATCGCCCGTGGTGACAAATCGCAGTCCCACAACAGCAGCAATATCGCCAGCGCCAACTTCACTGATGTCTTCGCGCTTATTGGCATGCATGCGCAGCAGACGCCCCATCCGTTCACGCTTATCCTTCGCAGGATTGTAGAGCATTTTCCCAGTTTCAATTTTTCCTGAATAAACTCGGAAATAAGTCAGCAGACCCACAAATGGATCGTTTGCAATTTTGAATGCGAGCGCAGAAAATGGTTCTGTATCATCCGCTTTGCGGGTCAGTATCTTGTCATGGTCTTTAACGTCGTGGCCTTCAACAGGGGGCTTATCGAGAGGGGACGGCAAGTAACTCACAATTGCATCCAACAAGGGTTGAACCCCCTTATTCTTGAAGCTTGCGCCGCAAAGAACCGGAAAAACCTTGAGCGTAATACAACCTTTACGAATCGCAGCACTGATCTCAGCGGCACTGATTGGTTCACCACCCAGGTACTTTTCCATCAGGGCTTCGTCACTCTCGGCGGCAGCTTCGAGCAATTTTTCTCGAAATTCCTGTGCCTCGTCCCGCAATTCTTCCGGAATCTCCATCCACTCAAATTGCTCACCCATGCTGCCATTCTTCCAAACAGCAGCCTTCATCTCGAGCAAATCAATAATTCCACGAAAAGAATCCTCAGCTCCCCAGGGCAGCTGAATCGCAACAGGGTTGCCTCCCAGTCGCTGGCGAATCTGCTTTAATACAGACTGAAAATCTGCACCGATGCGGTCCATTTTGTTCACGAAGGCAATCCGAGGAACTTTGTACTTATCGGCCTGACGCCAAACAGTCTCTGACTGCGGCTCAACTCCCCCGACTGCACAAAACAATCCCACTGCCCCATCCAGCACACGCAAAGAACGCTCCACTTCGATCGTGAAATCCACATGGCCAGGAGTATCAATAATATTGATCCGATGATCTTTCCAAAAGCAGGTCGTCGCGGCGGACGTAATGGTAATCCCCCGCTCTTGTTCTTGGGGCATCCAATCCATGATCGTCGTGCCCTCGTGAACTTCACCCATTTTATGGGTTTTTCCGGTGTAATAGAGGATCCGCTCGGTGGTCGTAGTCTTGCCGGCGTCGATGTGCGCCATAATGCCGATGTTGCGCGTGTTTTGAAGAGACAAATCCTTGTGAGCCATGTGCTAACGGACTGTACTTGAACTTGTCGATTTGTCAAAAAATTACACGCTACTCCTCCTGCCCAAAACAATTCTATTTTGGGCAGGAGTGAATGGGGTAACCAAATAACGTGACTTTGCTTTTCATATAAGAGTCCTTTCTGAGTTATACTCAGGGACCCTATGTCACCCATGTTAAATGGATATGGCGTTTAAATTGATATTTTTAAACTACTGGAACAGCGAACTACCAACGGTAGTGTGCGAAAGCTTTGTTTGCTTCAGCCATCTTGTGGACGTCTTCGCGTTTTTTCATCGCGCCGCCACGGCCGTTTGCAGCTTCCATAAGCTCGCCCGCTAGGCGTTCAGACATGGAGTGCTCAGATCGCGTGCGTGCAGAATCAATGATCCAGCGTGACGCCAAAGACTGGCGGCGTGCTGGCTTGACTTCTACGGGCACTTGATAGGTCGCGCCACCGACTCGACGAGATTTAACTTCGAGGAGGGGTTTCACATTCTCAAGAGCTTTTTTGAAAACTTTTAATCCTTCTTCGCCGGTTTTTTCAGCGAGAATATCGACGCTGGTATAGAGAATTTTCTCAGCGATCGATTTTTTGCCTTGAATCAACAAAGCACTCACGAATTTCGTCACGACGGTGTCGTGGAATTTCGGATCTGGATGAACTTCACGTTTACGAATGAAACTTTTGCGACCCATTAGATATTACCTCAGCTTACTTAGCAGCGGGAGCGGCTGCTCCTGCAGCTGCGCCTCCAGCGGATTTTTTGGTTCCGTATTTGGAACGACTTTGTTTACGATTGGCAACCCCTTGAGCATCGAGGGTTCCACGAACGGTGTGGTAACGAACGCCCGGCAGGTCTTTCACCCGGCCACCACGAATCAACACGATCGAGTGTTCTTGAAGATTGTGTCCGACGCCTGGAATATAGGAAGTCACTTCGAACTGGTTGGTCAAACGAACCCGGCAGACTTTGCGCAATGCTGAGTTAGGTTTTTTTGGGGTTGTTGTGTAAACGCGTGTGCAAACACCTCGGCGTTGAGGGCAGCTTTGAAGCGCGGGGCTCTTGGTTTTCCACTGCTTGTTGGAGCGCCCGTCGCGAACTAATTGGTTAATGGTAGGCATGAAATCTGGTTTATCCTTTCCTAACTTTCGTAATCCTATATCTCTTAAGAGACGGACAGAGATAGACGAGTTAACCGGAATGGTCAAGCGCAAAAACGGCATTCTCCCTCCACAAAATGTGGGTTACATTTGAAATCATGCAAACTCTCGAAAAGCCCCTCGCAGACTGCCCTCGATTTCACTCAGTGAACCATCCTTTGGTTCGTCACAAGCTCAGCCATTTGAGGGATATTCGAACCCGAACTCCGGTTTTTAGACAATTGGTGCATGAATTGTCGCTCCTCTTGTTTTATCCAGCCACGGCAGACCTGGTTTTGGAGCCAGTTTCTCTGCGAACCCCCTTGGAACCCATGTCCGGCGAACAGCTTCGCAAGGAGCAGCCCCCTGTTCTGGTGCCAATTTTACGGGCGGGTCTCGGCATGCTGACCGCTTTCAACGAAATGCTTCCTCAGGCTTGTGTTGGGCATCTGGGAATTCGTCGGGATGAAAAAACACTGAAACCCACCGTTTATTACCAAAATATTCCCTTAGGACACCCCGACCGCCCCTTCATCCTCCTGGACCCCATGCTCGCCACGGGAGGATCCACATCTCAGGCCGTAACTGAGCTCAAACGCCAATTTCCGGGTCAGTATCGGCTAGTTTCTATTCTTGCGGCGCCAGAAGGGGTGCGTCGGCTTGCCAAGGACCATCCCGATTTGACGATTTTCTGTGCAGGACTCGACCGTCAGCTGAATGAAAAGGGCTATATCTGTCCGGGCCTGGGTGATGCGGGCGATCGGATTTTCGGGACGGTCGTCTGAAATCTTTCGAAATCGCAGTCTGGGTTGCATATGCGGCGATTGCAGCAGGCTTGGTTTTTATTCTGTGGAAGACCATTCAAAAAATGAGCACCACTCCTTCCACAAAAGCACCTTCTGCATCCCCTACACCCGTCCGCACCGAGTCCAAGAGGCCGGGGCTGCAATCCGATGTCCTGAAAGAAGGAACGGGTCCCAAAGCCAAGAACGGAGACTCACTCACGGTACACTACACTGCTTTTTTGATTTCGGGAGAAAAGGTGGACTCTTCCTACGATCGTGGAAAAACTTTAACTTTTAAGCTCGGCGCAGGCAAAGTCATCGACGGCTGGGAAGTAGCGCTCGTTGGGGCTCAAGCAGGTGAAAGGCGGAAAGTCACTGTTCCAGCAAAACTAGCATACGGGAGCAAAGGCAGCCCCACAGGAAAAATACCGCCCGGGGCGGACGTTGTTTTTGATATCGAACTTTTAAAAATTAATTAGCGTTGGCCTCAGGTGAAGCTCTGACCACTTCGATGAGAGCATTCAATGCGTCGGTGGCAGTAAAAATTCCAAGAAACTGATTATTCTCATCATTGACGATGACGCTGCCAATTTTTCTTTTGGACATTTCATACGCCACTTCGTCCAAAGGAGACATGGAGCTGACCGTGATGGGATCAGAGACCATAATGTCCTTTGCGCAAACCATACTTTTCTCAACTGGATTCAGGCATGAAGCAACACGGAGGTCACGATCACTGATGATCCCTACCACTCTCATTTGATCGATCACCGGAATATGCCTAATTCCGTTTTCCTTCATCATCCGATTCAACTCCACAATCGTAGTCTCCAACGAAGCAGTAATCGGATCTGGTGTGGTAAATTCCTCAACGGGAAGTCGATGCTGGCTCATAAATTATTTCCTCCTGACTTTGGGTATACTCCCCATTTTTTCTATACGCTACATCTCATTTGATTGACTCATTCATGATCCAGGAGTACAGTTTGTTCGCATAAAAAATGCAGAAGGAGACATGAATATGAAAACCATCATTCTTGTACTTATCAGCCTGTTTTCAATCGCTGCCTTTGCAACTCCTGCTCAGAGGAATGCAATGAAAACTCAGTATCCTGGAAAAGCCATCAGCTGCAAAACTTGCCATGATCAGACTCCAAAATTAAACCCTTATGGTTATGATTTTGAAAAAGCTAACCATGACTTCAAAGCAATTGAAGGATTGGACTCGGACGGCGATGAGGCCATCAATCTGGATGAAATCAACGCCAACACAGCTCCTGGCGACAAAGGATCTAAACCTTAGTTCTTCTTGTAAATTATTCTGAATTCAGTGAAAAAGGGAGTGTGGCGAAATCATGCTCTCTTTTTCTCTGTTTCAGGAATATTGTTAACTGAGGAGTACTACTCATTGCTCTCTGCCGTTTGGCGTTCCATTGTTCAAAATCCAGTTTTTCGATTCCTCTCATCTGTACGCCTAGCTGTTCCACTTCTGATTGTCCTTTCCCTCATTCTTGCGGCTGGCACTCTGATCGAATCCCGCTATAACACTCGCCTGGCTCAACTTTGGGTTTATGAAACCCCTGGATTCTATGCAGTCTTGTTGCTCCTGGGCATCAATATCCTTTTTGCTGCTCTCATTCGAATCCCCTGGAAAAAACATCAAACTGGATTTGTGATCACCCACGCTGGATTGCTTCTGCTGCTCTTCGGGGCGGCGGTGACTTTGAGATATGGGATCGATGGGCAGCTGATCGTTGAACAAGGCTCTCAATCACAAACGGTGATTCTTCCCTACCTCCAAATTGATGCACAAGTGAGCGGAAAAAGTCACATCCGTGTCCCGCTGCAGCGCGGGCTCGATCCGCTGAATGAATCCTCACTTCATTCTCTCAATCAATCATTTGTGGGACTGTTCAAACTCACTCGATACCTTCCTTACACGCAGCTTCGCTCTGAATACACTGCAGGTCCCGCACAATCCGGGCTGGCAGTTCAGCTCGAATTAAAAAGTCGTTTTTTTCAGGTCAGCGAATGGCTGCACGAAACCCAAGATCCTTACCGAGATCTCGGGCCAGCCAGCCTTCAGTTGATCGCGCATCCTCAAAATGATTCTTCCGTCGCTCCATCGCTGGATATTTATTTCACAAAATCTGGAAAAATTACTCAAAGCATACCGCTTTCGAAGCTAGCACACTCAGGGGCACGGATTGGCGATATCAAAATTCATCTCGTCCGCGCTCTCGAGCAAGCTGTCGTGACAAAAAACAAAATCACAGACGAGGGGAAAAAAGGACTTAATCCTGCCCTAGAATTAATGATTGAAACTCCGAAAGGAAAAATCAGGGAAATCGCTTTCGCTCTTTTTCCTGATTTTTCTCTTCATTCGGATACTCCTCTCCCATTTCAAATTCGCTACCACTACCCCGCGCATTCGGCTCATTCATCGGGATCAGGAAAACAAATCGACGTGGTTCTGTTGAAGGCTGATCCACCCCAGTTTGAAATCGCTTTCAAACAAGGCGAACAAGTGCTTTTGAAAGCTCCTCTCACACAAGACACCGTGGCCGTTGGGCCTTGGATGGAAATTCAGATCAAACTTTTGAAAGTGCTGCCCTCTGCGATCTGGAATGAGCAAGTCGAAGCTGCACCACTCAAAGAACGAGCTGATCTTCCTCCTTCCGGTTTTGAGTTGCGACTGCCGGATTCTCAAACTTACTGGATCCGCGAGGGGCAAGAGCAGACGCTTTCGTCTCAAGGTCGCGAGATTCAGGTTTACTACGGACCGCAAACGCTGCGATTGCCATTCAGCATTCATCTGGATCGATTTACTAAAAAAGACTACCTCCGCACTTCAACGCCGATGGAATTCGAAAGCGACGTCACCGTTTCGAGCACAGGACAAAAGGCAAAAATATCTATGAACGAACCTCTCAAAATTTCAGGATTCACTCTCTACCAATCGAGTTATGAGATTCGGCCCGACGGCAGGACGTTTTCGATATTTTCAGTCAATCAAGATCCGGGGCGTGCGATCAAGTACCTGGGCGGGCTTGTTTTAGCTCTGGGAATTATTCTTTTCACGCTGATGAGAAGCCGTGCTTATCGGAAAAAATCAGCAACGGCCTATTCTGTAGGACTCGTGGCCTTTTTGCTGATGGGCACCTCCAGTTTTGCAGACACAGACCCGAACCCAGCCGAGCTTTTTAAAAAAACAGCATCTACCATTCCGATATCGGCATCCGAGTCCATTCCCGTTCTTCACAATGGGCGCATCAAACCCCTGCACACACTCGCACGTGAGACACTGCTTTTGATTTCTGGCAAATACACGGTGGAAGGAGTGCCATCAGTCGCTGCATACCTTGCGTTGGCTGCAACTCCGGCAGCTTCACGTCTACAGATTCTCGAGGTCCGCTCTCCTGAACTGCGACTTGAACTTAACCTCGATCCAAAACGGACTCGGTTTTCGTTGGAAGAACTAGAAAACACAGATCTCGCCACTCAAGTGCGGCCGCTGCTCAATCGTTCGATGAGTGCAGGAGACAAAACAAAAATCGACACATTTCATCAGATCATGCTGCTAAAGGAAGTGATTTCAGGAGAGCACTGGAATCAAAACAAGATGCAGGTCTCGGAATTTCCCGAGGAGATTCGATACCAGCTGAAAAACATTCCCATCGAACTCACGCTGAACCACCTGCGTCCGTTCTTTTGGGCTGCCGTAGGTTACTGCTTGCTTGGCTTAGTTTTGTTGATGGCGAAATTGCACAAAAAATGGATAACCGCACTTTTTGCGATTCCGGTGATTTTACACATATCCGGATTCACGATGAGGATTTTGATTACAGGTTTTGCACCTGTCACCAATATGTATGGAACGATGATTTGGGTCGCGCTCGGGGTTGCTTTTTTTAATTTTGGGCTCCTCCTGCTCTACGGGACAACCTTACTTTCTAGTATGGTTTGGATTGGCTGCTCTTTGATTTTATTCCTAGCAGAAAGCATCCCGCTGACACTCAGTCCGGATCTCGATCCGATTGTGGCTGTTTTGCGAAGCAATTATTGGTTAACGATCCATGTTCTCACGATCACGCTGTCCTACGCGGCCCTCACGATTGCCATGCTGATTGGCAATACAGCGTTGGTTCGTACGTTGATTTCTCCTCAGAAGACGCAATTTTATCGAAACTATGCCCATCTTTGTTATCGAATGATTCAACTGGGCGTATTTCTGCTCTCGGTCGGAATTATTTTGGGGGGAATTTGGGCCGATTATTCCTGGGGGCGCTTTTGGGGGTGGGATCCAAAAGAAACTTGGGCTCTCATTGCGGACCTGGGATTCATTGCGATTCTACACGCACGATTGATTGGTTGGGCTGGCCCCCTGGGAACTCTGATTGCGGCTCCGATCGCATACTTGTTGGTACTCATGGCCTGGTATGGCGTGAATTTTATTTTAGCTGCGGGGCTGCATTCTTATGGTTTCTCTAGTGGTGGAGCGACGATGGTGGTCACCTTTGTGGCTCTTCAAATCTTTCTTCTGATGGCTGTTTTTTTTAGATCCAGGTGTTAGAATTTAAAAACATGCGCCACTGGTCAACTGCTTGTCTTTGTTTTTTGTTTTCAGTCCGCGCATTTGCGGTGTCCTCCGTCAACATGACGGCAACAACTGGGATCTATCGTGACCTTCAACAGAGCGTTCACTATCCTGTTTTTTACACCGCCCACTACTCAGGACTCCACACTTACGGAATTGAAACTGACCTCAACTTAATCATCAACAATGATCTTGCAGAATCCCGTTGGAAGGCTCTCCCCTCGTTGATGACTGTGACAATTCCTGTTGATTCGGAACGTCAGCGGTTTTTTTTGAGGCCTTCGCGAATTCAGGCCGGGCGACAAATGTTCCTGGGTCCTTTTGAGTTTTCAGTTTTAGACGGAGTTCAAGCTCCTCTCTACTGGAGCGAAACAGCGGGGATTCGATTGATCGCAGGATTGAGCCATCCCACAGATCTGGATGACAAGGAGGGCGGGCCCATTGTTGGTACAGAATGGTTTGATCGTTTTTTGGGCGTCAACACTCGTGTTGGATACGCAGCCCGAGACACTCGTTTTTTTGATAGACGGATTTGGCTGATCGGGACACGAGATTTCTCAAGCCTGCCTTGGGCTCCGTCACTCATGGCCAAAGCAGAAACGGGCGACACATTCAAACCGAGTACACAGCAGATGCTTTCTGAACTCACACTCAACCCGATGGATCGGGTTTTTCTGAGCGGGCTTTTTTCTCAGCGTAACCCGCGGCGGATCTTGGCAGATGAAAACTATTTTCTCTATCGCATGTTTGCAAAAACCGCTCAAAGGACGTGGGAGACCACAGCCCGAATCGCACTCACTGCCGAGTTTTCATTGAACACGCATGCGCGCTGGTTATCTTACGGAAGCGGATTCAAGACCGAAAAAGGCCACCAACAGGAAATTACATTGCATTGGGATCGAGCGAACACACGAATTCAGGCGCCCAGTCTCACTCACACCCGGAGCTTCGGCGGCGATCTCTGGGACGTCGGCGTCCAGTGGTGGAATCTTTTGACGGATCACATCGCAATCAACACGGGGGCATCTGCCAGCTACTTCAGCAAAATCACGAACGTGACCGGATGGGCCTATCATGCACGCGGCGGTGTTGAATACCGCCTGGGCCAGAGCTTCTTGGTCGCAGGTTGGATCGAGGGAGAGCGGAACCCACTTTTTGATTTTGATACGAGAGGCATCGTGAATGTTACGTTTTATCGGTAGTTTTATAGGTATTTTTTTTGGATTATTAGTTTTTTCTGGGGCGGGGGCAACCCTGTCACTGGGAGAAGACAGACCCGTGCTCCCCATGCCTGTTTCTCAACTTTTCAAACATAAAAATCACATCGAAGCTTTTAAAAATCACAAAATCTCATGCACGGATTGCCACAGCTTCAACATCAAAAATCAAGTCAATGACCCGCTCAGCGATCCCGTACAAAAAGGACTGCTCAAACCCAGCTCCAAGGTCTGCCACGTTTGTCATTTCCAAGCGGTGAGAAATCCGATTCCCAATCAATGTGCACTTTGTCACAAGGATCTTTCCGCGATCACTCCAGAGAGCCATAAGCTCAATTGGAAGTTCCGGCACGGCCGCGTGGCCGAGAACAATCCGGAGGCCTGCCGAAAATGCCATCAGGAATCTACTTGCACTCAATGCCATACCCAGCGAGATCAGCTCAAGCCGTCCGTGCACCGACCCAACTTTAGGATGACCCACTCAATCGAAGCGCGCGCGCGACCCGAAAGCTGCGCTACCTGCCACTCGACGACTTCTTCGTGCATCACTTGTCACACGCGGGGGCTGAAATGATTCGCGTGCTGATCTTAGCAACACTGTTTTTTTTGAACGGCTGCGGATCTCAGCATGGGCAACCCGAAGACTATCATATGACCTCGACTGACGACCTCATTCTCAAACCCTCGAATCATCCTCACGGATACGGTAGAAGCGATTGCTTTCTCTGTCACATTCATAGCCGAATTCACCAGGTGGATCACCTGAATAGCCCGAATTTTGACTTGGCTCCCGCTCTCGTTAAACAATCCAAATTGAAATCCTGCTCGGGCTGTCACGGAAAAAACGGGGTGGGTGAATGAAAAAGTTACTCCTCTTGCTGCTTCCGATGGCAATTGCGTCAGCGGATGAATTCAAACGCCTCGATCCACACGGAGCTAGCGACCTGGATCTTAAAAAAGTTCAAAGCACGGGGCAAAAAACAGAATGCACGGTTTGCCACACCAAAAACACAGAGCCTTGGCCCATCAAAGCAGGCATCGGTGAAATTTGCATGAACTGCCACAACAAAGCGCCTCACTCAGGAGCAGCAGATCACCTGGGCAGGCACTTCAAAGATCCCAAAACGCAGCAGGACTCGACGATTACTTGCCTGAGCTGCCATGCTCCCCATCGCGCATCTGCAGTCGCCTGGGATCATCCCAGCGGATTTTTTACAGCTCCGATCACTCCTGAGGCTCCGAATGGACTTCGAAAATCTGTGAGCCAAAACCCCATGATGCGCCGAACTTGTACGGAGTGCCACGCATGGTGAAAATTAGATTTCTTACTCTGATTTTTTTTCTTCTTTCGGTTCCGGCTTTGGCTTTCCAAACCAAGATCGCGAACCCAACGCGCATTGCAGTCTGCCAGGATAAACTCTGGGTTTATGACCGGAGCGCTCGCGAACTCGTGACCCTGGATCTCAAAGAGGGCAGCGTACTGAGCCGAGCTCCATTGCCGATCAAGAAAAAATTCCTGCATCTGTCTGCGTTGGCTTGTTACAAAAATCAGCTGATTTTCTCGGTTGAAATCTCAAAACATCCGTCGCAATCCAGCATTCATTTTCTTTCACTCGATTTGCCCCAGTCGATCGAGTGGAACAGCCGCATCGACTCAATCACCTGCAACGACCAGGCTTGCTTTGTTCTCAGCAAGGGGTTGCTCTATCGTTGGAAGAACCCAACAGAAAAATCCTCTCAATTGGAAACTGTCCGGATGCCCGAGCTGAAAAGTATTCGATCGACGCAATGGGATACCGAGGCAAATCCATTTGCGGATTGGGCCGAGCATATGGGACAGGCAGATGGCCGTCTGAGTCGAGCCTTGCTCTTGCCAACTGGCACGCTTTTGCTCGTCGACACTTTTCGCGCCCATATTGTAAAAAAAGAAGGCCAGCAACTGACCCATTGGGGAGAATGGGGAGTCTGGGAGGGGCAACTCTATCGCCCCAAAACTTTGGTATTTTTTAAACTCGGATTGTTGGCCGTGTTAGATGCTGGATTAAAAATCATTACTTTTTTTGATTTAGAAGGTCATTACAAAGGGACGTTGTTGAATTCTTCGAAGAAAATTCCCCCATTCCAATGGCCCATTGACATTGCAGCAAATGAATCCCGGATTTTCGTCGCCGACCAAAAAGCAGGCACGATCGAGGCTTATGATGTCCGCCCCTCCGAAATCCTGAGGGCTCCGGCCAAAAACCAAGATTCACTTTTGCGAACCAATCTTTTTCGGCGTGCAGATCGCGTGCAGGATACAACGAACGATCGCTGCCTGAACTGCCACGACGGAACCATCAACGATTCGCTTGACTACTTCCAAGGAAAATCTCAAATCCTCACTCACCCGGTGCAAGTCGAACTCAAGAGAAAGAGCACGCTGCCCGTGGATCCTGACGGCAATGTTTCTTGCATGAGTTGCCACGATCCTCATCACGGAATCACTCCTCTGAGGAAGGCAAAAAAATCCAAAAAACTGGCGCCCGATCACCCTTTTCTCAGAGCAAATCCGCCTGAGCTCTGCCTGAAATGCCACGACGACAAGCAGAACACGCCCACGAATCACCCGTTGATCAAGGAAGCAACGTGCACCCGCTGCCACACGGTTCATGGCAATTCAGCCAATCCGATCTTGAAAAAATCCGCTCAACTTTGCTTGGAATGCCACCAACCCATGAAGCTCGGACACCGCTTGGTTTCGGTGGTGCTGGAAACCGAACGTGCTCACGACTTGAAATTCGAGGATGGGTACATCAGCTGCGCCACTTGTCACAAAACACACGATGCGACGGCACAGAAAATGCTGCGCGGAGACCCATCAGTCAAAGAATTCTGTGCGAGCTGCCATGGGGCAAAGACGCCGAATCTTTTTGAGCACTTTCATCCGCTCATGAAAAAACGAGGTGTAAAATGGGATTAGACAATCCATTCAAACAAATGTCGCCGTTGAATAAGCTCCTCCTCCGTATTTTAGGTTTCTTGATTGGGGTGGGCGCAGGAGGTTTTCTGGTATTCCAGATTTTCTTTCTTTCCAAGGTCCTTCCTCATGGAGGATTTTGAGTGAAAAACTTCGTCTCCTGGTTTCGATCGCTGCTGGTTTTCCTGCTTCCTGCAATCGCGCTGGGAGTGATCGTCGGCGCAGTGCCAGGCTACATGGCCTATGATTATACCTGGAGAGACGCGCAGTTCTGCACTTCCTGCCACGTTCATGATTATGCGACTGAAGGCTGGAAAAATTCAGTTCATGGTCAAAAAACGACGTGTCACGACTGTCATCATCAGCCTCTCCGTGCTTATCTGCGGGAATCCTGGATCATGTTGACCCGGCATCCAAAATTCCCCAAAGATCTCGATCACACTCCCTATGTCAAAAACCATCTCTGCGAAGCCTGCCACCGTTCGGAGGGAATGGATCAATCGACCTTGACGGGGCCTCTGAGTATCGATGAGATCAAAAAACTTCCTAAAATCGATCAGACTTGGCTGCACAAAAAACACCTGAGCAAGACGACTCAGCTGGTTCTGGAAAACAAACTTGAGATTCCCGAGTCCGAGAGGCTGGAGAAACCCATTCCTCACAAAACGATCAACCGAGAAAAAGGACCCGCTCGACCGATTGCTTGTGCTGATTGCCACGGAGGATCAGCAAACCGTGGCCACCATTTCGGAGCTGTGGACCGTGCCTGCGTTCGATGCCACGACACGCAACATCACCCGACCACCATGAATCAGTTTGGATGTCGCAGCTGTCATTTTCAGGATTTTTTAATTAAGAAATAGCTTTGATATAAAATTATTTCTTTGTGCTAGTGGGGATCCGCTTACGAGCCCTGTGGTTGAAACTCGTTGCAGGAGCTTTCCATCCCGCCTCTACGCCGCCTTCGTGGCAATCGATGCAGCCATCCGTGGAGGTCGGCATGTTGTCCTTGTAGTTGCGATGGCAAAGGGTGCATTTGCCCTCATAAGTTTTTGCCAAGATCGGATGCTGGCCGCCACCGCCCTTGAAGTCATCTGCATCTCCAGCACTGTCATGGGGATAGGCTTTGTGGCACTCCACGCACGCAGGGGTCTGAGCGGTGTTCGCAGGATCAGTCGACATCTGAGAGTGACACTTCATGCACGCTTTTCGATCCCCGTCGGCTAGAGAGGCAAATGTTTTTCCGTGAACTTGAGGTTTTGGCCAGCCGTTGTCATGAGGGATGGACTTCCAAGAAATTTCGAATTTTCCAGCATGACAGTCCTGACAGCCCGCCGAGTGATTGGGCATGTTCTCTTTGTAGTTTCGGTGGCAAGCCACGCACTTGCCATCTCCACTAGTGGCGTACTCCTTGTGCTTGCCTTTGCCTGATCGGAATTTCTCATCCTTGGGGTAGTCGTGAGGATACGCTTTGTGGCAACTCACGCACTGAGGAATATGAATGTTTTGTGTGCCATTATCTTTGGCGTGACAGCTCAAACATTGCTTTTTCTGTGTCTCAGTTGATCCCGTAAAACCCTGTCCATGAGTCGGAAGTTTGGACCATCCATTGGGATGCGGGAAACTGGCATGGCAACTGGAGCAAGCTACCTTGGCGTTGCCTCCTGAAAAATCCGCGCCATGGCATTTGGCGCAAACGAACGAATCTTTTTGATATTGAATGCCATGCGAAGAAGTTTTTTTGAAACTATCTGAATGAGGATAATCGACTGAGGGCGCCAGGCCTGTGGGTTTTGAAGATGAATCAGTGGCAACTTGGCCCACGGGTTTATTGCAACCGAAAGCACCCGCAGCAACTAAAAAAAGAACAAGAAGCCTCACTGAACTAGTGTATCCGGAACTCGCTCACATCTCAATCAGTCAAATTATTGATGATACAGAAATCATCCCAACTTATTTAGCTAAACTATAATAGTGTACTGAATTATTTATCAGGTCGTTGCCATCAACCCAAACATTGCCATTGGATTTTTCCCAGTCGCTTGAATATTGGGCATCCACACCCCAGGAGTTTCGAATCAAGAACTCACAGCGATCTGTTCTTGGATTTCGCCTTTGCCCGATAATCAAGGCAGCGTGCATTCCACAATCGTTCTCGTCCCTTGTTCTGCCGTACATATCGCCTCGGTACCTGCGCCCTCGGTCCAAAAGATTCGCACAAAAATCAATCCCGATGGGTTGAGCGTTCTCTTGAGCGAGAAGCCGATGGATTTCAACTGCGAGGGGCTTCACGTCCTTGGCTGAATCTGGATAGCATCGGTAATAACTTTTGGAGTAGAAAGAATATTTGAGATTTTTTCCAACGCACGTCGCCCTCCTGAACACACTCAGGATATCAATCACATCACCCTTTTCCATCGACTCCACAAGCAGCTGAATGTCTTGCCTATCCAGCCGAAGTCCCTCTTTCGCAAAAATATCGCATGCGTCAGTCTTCAAAAATTCCTTAAAATTTCTATCCAGCGTTACTGCTCCAGTAGCACGCATCATCTTCTTCCTAAAAACAGCATTATTAAACAGCTTGTAGGTTTCAGTAAATTCGGGATGACCGTCAAAATAATTTAGAACTGTTGTCTCACTGCAAGCACCCTCGGACTGAATCGTGTTCAAAATATTACAGGATCGATACGCCCCATCGATATCGGTTCGATATTTCACATCACAGTCATTTCTTTTATTATTTATACATACTCTTCGGCTTGCCTCGTTTGAAGATTCCACATTCATCACCGCTGCCATTAAGCCAGAAGTATGAAAATCCTTATTTTTATCTCCGTGTGAAAATCTCCATGCATCGTACATTTGCACTGCAGTCTGCGCATAGCAGGTGCCGTATCGCCCTTGATCTCTTTGAAGCACACGGCTCATCGATTTGTCGGGATCGTCCAGGCGCACTGGCTGGCAGAGATCGGCCGAGTGGGCCAACTCCATACAGAACCAAAACAGCAGTATTGCAGCCGAAGGACGCACCTCATCTATTTAATCACAAACTCGGTTGAGCGTAATGCGGCAGATTATGCCCACTCATCTGCACATAAACATCAGTGATTGACAATTTTTGCATTGCGCCATAAAAACATCGCCTCATGAAATTTCTACTCATTGCCCTACTTTGGTCTTTGCCTCTCCATGCGCACGATGCGCCGGAAGACCCGATTCGGAACGCACTGAACTCGTTTCACACGGCTCTTTCAGCTGACGATCACACCCATGGGATGAAGGGCTTTCTGAAAGGATTGACCGAGGCAAAAACTTGGAAGAACTGGGCCGTTGAAAAACTGAATCTCAAACAGATGGGCATCAACACTTACCGTGTTTACCACTTGAAATCCGAAAACCCAGATCTTCGCAAACATGCGCAAAACCTCGCGTTCATTTTTCCCTTCTCCCATTTGACGGAGATGCTTTCCGGGCCCATTGCTGCATCCATCGCTCAGCAGGCTGGAATGCCACCTGAGGTGATCGCAGGAATCACGGCAGCGGGGACGATCATTTCTATTCCCGGACTCGACCCGATCTGCTTGCTGATTTTTGCCTCCTACCCACTCCCCCCCGTGCAAAAAACCATGACCTGGATGAGAACATCCACGTTCAAGGCCGTATCTTGGGTGGGCGACATCAGTGGCTTGCGCAACTGGGCTCGAGAGTCTACCTCGCATCAGGATGCACTGGAACATCTTGAAGAGAACTCTGATTTTTATTCCGTCACAGAAAAAGAGGATGGCAGCGCCCACATCGACATCCTGAATCCGGAAGGCGGAGACGTGATGATGGAGCTGGAAATCACAGCGCCTCTCGCAGCTTTTGAAGGCGACAAAGCTGCGCGCTCGGTCACCACCGTTCAAATCAAAGCTGCTGCAACGGAGCATTTTGAGAAATCCTGGCTAAAACCCCTTCATTGGAATATTCGCGACGCGGTTTTGACTGTTCTCAGATTATCCAAGAAAAAGAACCCTTCACTGCCTTTTTACATTCAATCGATCGATAAAAACCATGCGGGCGATGTTCAAGCTCGATTCATCCCCAGGACTGTCCCGGTTCCAGATCGTAGGATTTGCAGTCAGCTCTTGAGTTCCAAAACCACCGGGCAGTGATCCGACCCCGTGACTTCGGGACGAATCCAGCACTTCTTCACGCGATCATCGAGCTCCTCATTCACGCAGTGATAGTCAATGCGCCACCCGATGTTCTTCGCACGAACCCCTGGGCGATAACTCCACCAGGTATAATGCCCGGGCTCAGGATTGCGACTGCGGAATGTGTCTACATAGCCTGACGATAAAAAATGATCCATCCACGCGCGCTCTTCGGGCAAAAATCCAGAATTGTCCTGATTCTGCTTGGGATTTCTTAAATCAATCTCTCGATGCGCTATATTGTAGTCTCCGCAGAGAACCACGTTGACGCCCTTGGCATGCCATTTTTTGCAGAAAGCGAGCATGGATTTGCAAAAAGCCAACTTGTACGGCAGCCGTTTGTGATCCCTTTGCGCATTCGGAAAGTAAGCGGAAACCACCATCAGGTCCTTGAATCGAACTCCTAACACTCGGCCTTCGGAATCAAATTCGGATTTTCCAATTCCCTCAATGATTTCATCCGGTTCTTTTTTGGTATAAACAGCCACTCCGCTGTAACCTGCCTTTTGCGCAGATTGCCAATAAGACTGATACCCCTCAGGATGAAGGAGGAACGCACTTAACTGAGACGGATGCGCTTTGGTCTCCTGCAAACAAACCACATCGGCCTTCTGATCTTTGAACCAATCCAAGAATCCCGCCCTCTCGGCGGCGCGGATTCCATTGACATTCCAAGTGACGATCTTCATAAACGGTTCATGGTCCTACTCACGGTTACGGGCAAAGACGCCCCAGGAATTACTGCCGAGCTAACCGGCATCCTGGCGCAAAAGCAAGTCAAAATTCTGGATATTGGTCAGGCTGTGATTCACCGATTGCTCTCGCTCTCCATTCTTTTTGAAATGGATTCCGAGGACCAAAACAAAACAGTCATCAAGGATCTCCTGTTCAAAGCCACTGAATTAGGGCTCAAACTGGAATTCCAAGTCCTCACCGATCCATCGCAGACCGAACACGAACGCATGGAGCCCCTGGCCTATCGGTATGCCATCACACTGATCGCGGATCAAATTCCGACCCAAGCGCTGAACGCAGTCACGCAGACTCTGGCGAATTATCATGTGAACATCGACGAAATCGAACGCCTCAGCGAGAGCGGATTCAGCTGCTTGGAAATGATGATTTCGGCGCGTGAAGAGATTGATCGTCGGAAGCTGAAAAAAGAGCTTTTGGAAATCGCGCATGAGCAGCAAATCGATATCGCTTTGCAGGCTGAAGGCCTTTACCGTCGCGCCAAACGTCTGGTTGTTTTTGATATGGATTCGACGCTCATTCAAAACGAGGTCATCGACGAATTTGCCCGTGAACGTGGAGTGTATGACGAAATCGCGGAGCTTACTCACCAGGCCATGGCAGGCAAATTAAATTTTGATGATAGCTTGAGAAAACGCTGCGAAAAACTCCAAGGTTTGACTCTCAAAGATGTAGACCGGGTTTTCGATCGACTGATTGTCACACCAGGCGCTCATGACCTGATCCGAGTTCTCAAAAAACTCGGCTACAAAACGGCTTTGATTAGTGGAGGCTTTTCAGTGGTCGCCGAACGGATGAAGGAAAAGCTTTCCATCGATTACTCTTATGCCAACCAATTGGAGTTCGACCGCAACGGAGTTGCGACTGGAAAAGTGATTCCACCGGTGATCAATGCCCAGAGAAAAGCCGATTTGCTGGATGTAATTTCGCAGCAAGAGCGAATTCATCTGGATCAGGTCATCGCAATTGGGGATGGAGCTAATGATATTTTGATGCTGGAAAAAGCCGGGCTCGGAATCGCATTCAATGCCAAACCTGTAGTCAGAGAACGGGCCGACCTGGCGATTAATCAAAAAAATTTAAAGTCGGTTCTCTACCTCCTGGGAATTTCTGGCCGAGACTTGAACGAAATCCTTTCATAGCCGCAACGTCGGTGCTAGAACTAGGGCAATCATTACATTTAATTCTTACTTTGGATTTTTTTTTACACGAAAGGAAGGTTTATGACTTTATTTTCTCACGATGGAATTTACATGCTTCTCAGATTTTTTCATCTTCTAGCGGGAGTCACTTGGATTGGACTTCTTTATTATTTCAATTTTGTTCAAGGTGCTTTCTTTGGTGAAACAGATGCCGCCACCAAATCGAACGCAACGCAAAAGCTCGTCCCGCGCGCGCTCTGGTGGTTCCGCTGGGCAGCGATGGTTACTTTTCTCTCCGGCTGGGCCTACTTGCTCATGCGTGGGGCTGAATTAGGTGGCGCATTCATGGGCAGCTCTTGGGGCGTACTCATTCTGATGGGCGCTTTGATGGGCAGTTTCATGTGGTTCAACGTTTGGTTTGTGATTTGGCCCAATCAAAAAATCGTCATCCAATCTGCAACTCAAGCAGCGAGCGGCGGAAAACCACTTGAAAATGCAGCAGCATGCGGCGCACGCGCACTGGTTGCTTCAAGAACCAACACGATGTTCTCGATCCCCATGTTGTTTTTCATGGGTTCAGCCAGTCACTTGGCGATTCCCATCAGCGATTCTTCGAATCTGAAGGGAATTTTCGGAGTATTTACAATTATTCTGGCTGCTCTCGAATTCAACGCACTCAAAGGCAAAACCGGCCCAATGACGACTATCAAAGGAGTGATCACCTGCGGATTCGTCCTGGCGGCTGTGCTGTACGTGATGATCGAGATCTTTGCTCAAATGGCCTAGTTCACCACGATGGTTAGAAATCGCTTTCTAGCAACGTTGCTTTTTGTGTCCCTGTCGGTCATCGGAATGAGTTGCAACAAAAACTCTTCTGGACCTACAGGGACAACAACACTGACCCGAGATCAACTCATCCAGAAGGGCAGAGTCACCTACCAAGCCAACTGTATTGCCTGTCACAACATGGACCCCAAAAAAGCAGGTACTCTGGGACCCGAAGTTTTTGGATCCTCACGTGAACTGATCGAAGCTCGCATCCTCAGAGCAGAATATCCACCTGGCTACACTCCAAAACGCTCCACTCACACGATGGCAGCTTTGCCTCATTTGAAAAATGACCTGGATGCTCTCAGCGCCTATCTCAACGAGCGCTAAGAGTTTCCCTCTCCGCCTTTTGGACCTTCGCCGCTGTTCCGCTCGATCACCACTTGCGCTTGATACAAAAGTTCTTTGGCCTCCGGAAAATCAGCTTTGAGCTCGATTGCTTTGACCAATTCTTCCACGCCTTTTTCGCGCTTGCCACTCTCGATCAATAATCGTCCTAGATGATAGTGCAGCTTTTCGCTGGCAGGACAGACCTGAATTCCCTGAAGGATGCATTGAGTAGCCCTCTCCAACGATAGCTGTTTTTCAAAAGTAAAAGCCATGTCGATGTATCCCCGATCCAGTTTGGGATGTGCAGCCACGACTCGCTTGATCATAGTCATCGCCTCCTCAAATCCAAGAGTAGGAGATTCGATGACCTTGATTCGCGCGAGCCCAAGCTGCGCATCCACATTCTTTGGATCGATAAACAAAACTTGCTTAAAAAGTCGGCGTGCGTTCCTGTAATCACCTTCCATGATGGAAGCTAAAGCACGATTCAATTTCATCTTGACGGAACGTTCTCGCTTGGACTCGTCCAGGACTTCCGACATTTTTGCCGTGAGCGTCTCGGACGTGAAAGGTTTGATCAGATAATGATCCACATCAGCCTCAATCGCCTTCTGCAGCTTGAGATGCTCGATCGAAGTCTGCGACGTGATCATGATGAACGGGGTTTGCGAGAGTTCCTTGTCGATCCGGACTTTGCGCAGCAATTCGAGCCCGGTGACTTTCGGCATTTCCCAATCACAGATCATGATTGCGATCTCAGAAACATTTTCGCTGAGGACCCGAAAAGCCTGATCTCCATCATCGGCCTCGAAAATCGGCCCATATCCGGCTTGAGTCAGCATCTCTTTGAGATTTGCCCTCACCATCTCGTGGTCATCCACGATCAAAACCCCGCGTCGAGCTTGCAACGCCCTTTCAAATAAGACTTCGCCGACTTTTTCTTTGAGCGTGGAGGCACGAAAAGGTTTGATAATATAAGCATCCACCTCAGCCATGGCAGCTTCCTCAATCTTGAGGTTTTCGTGACTGATCGGAGCCGTAATCATGATGAAAGCAATATCGACGTACTTGGGATCCCCCCTCATCGCACGGAGGAGATCCAGTCCGTTCATCATGGGCATGTCCCAATCGGAGAGCACGAAATCAATCCCGCCCTTTTGAAGGCGCTCCCAAGCTGACAATCCATGGAACGCCTCCTCAACATCATGAAATCCAAAAGACTTGAGATAGTCCCGAATGACCTGCCGGACCATTTCTTCATCATCCACAACTAAAAATTTAACTTTGCTATAATTGATCATGCTGTTTGTTTTGGAAGAAAGAGTGTGAAGCAAGTTCCTTTGCCGACTTCGCTTTCAACACTGATCCTCCCTCCATGTTTTTCCACGATTTCTTTGGAAATAGAAAGCCCCAGCCCACTTCCCTTTTCGCCCTTCGTGGTGAAAGCATAATCAAAAATCCGGGGCAGAACATCGGGCGCAATTCCAGTTCCAGCATCCCTCACCCATCCCACGACGCCCTCACCCTCATCTTTGCAACCGATCTCCAGATTTCCACCCTGCGGCATCGCATGACGCGCATTAATGATGAGGTTCAAAAAAACCTGCTCGAGCTCGGGAGCATTGGCGCTGATCGAAGCGCAGGCCTTCGTCAGGTCCTGAATTTGAATCCCGCCCTTCATCAGTTCGTGATTCACCAAAGTCAGTGTATTTTGGATCACTTGACGCAACATCACGGGGCTCTTTCCCGGAGTTTGCCTGGTGATCGATTGAAGATTTTTCACCACCAAACCCGCACGATTGGCCGCCTGAAAAATGGCTTCAAATCGTTCTTTTGTTTTTTCTAGATCCTTGTCCATCATCCCCAGCTCAGCCTTGCCTAGGATCGCTTGGAGGAGGTTCCCGAATTCATGTCCGACCGACTTAGAAACCTGCCCGATAGCAGCCAGGCGTTCTGATAAAATCAACTGTTTGCGTCGATTCCAGGCAGCGCACATTTGCCGGGCTTTTTGAATAATCTCTGCTTGGGTGAAAGGTTTATTGAGATAATCCCATTGGTCTTTGAATCGTTCTCCGAAAAGTTGATCCATGTCGTCTACGTTTCGATCTTGATAGGCGGTGACGATGGTTGCGTGCAACTCTGGGTCTAATTTCCAAATTTCCTGCAGCGTTGCGATTCCGTCCATTCCACCTTCGAGCTTCACATCAAAAAATCCACCCGCGATCGGTGTTCCAGCCTTGAGTTCTCGTTTGACGATCTCTAAAGCGTCCTCACCCGTATGCGCCGTCAGAATTCGATAGGGTGGCGCCTGTGAAACGGAAGCAGCAGGCCCAACACTCGCGGGGGCTGCTGCTGAACGCGAAGATTTTCTCGCTGGCGCGTTTGCCTTGGGAGATAAAAATCCCACGTACGCTTCAACGATGTCCTTCTCGTCGTCCAAAATCAAAAGTGTGGAATTCCATTCAGCCATTTCTCTGCCCCTCTACTAATGGTAACTCGATCAAAAAAACAGTTTCAACCCCTGGGATGCTTTTCTCAACCGTAATCTCACCTTCCCACGACCGTATGAAACGACGGCAGATGGACAAACCCAATCCTGTTCCCTCGTCTGCTTTTTTCGTCGTGAAAGTCGGCTCAAAAATCCGATGAAAATTCTGCTGTTCAATTCCCGGGCCATTGTCACAAACTCGAATCCAAACCCAAGAAATTTGACTGATCTGAGTCAGCTCGGTTTGAATCCAAATCTTGGGCGGCTGCCCTAACGGCTTCCCATCTCGCTTGGCCTCATCGAGAGCCTGCATCGAATTTCTCAACAAATTGCTGAACACCTGAAGCAGCTCGTCGTGATCCGCAGAAATCTCCCAATCACTTTGCTCGTGCTGCTTCTGCCCGTAACGCTGCTCAGTCTGAATCCCGTGTTTCCCCAAAATATCATTCATTGTAGCAAAAACTTCATTCAAGAAATGATGCACATTCAGTGATTTCCGATCCCCACCTGCACGCGACAGCTGGCGCATCCCATTGACTATTTTTTCGATCCGATTCACCTCACGCATCAAAAATTTCAGATCCTCTTCTTGGGAGCTCATGCGAGTGCCCCAATCTACAGAAATCGCCTGCAGGTTTTCCAGGTCCTCTTGGAGCAAAGTTTTTCCAGGTGTTGCCGTGCTGGGTTTGACCAGGGCTTGCATCAACCCATCCGGGCCGTTTTTATCCAAATCTCCCTTCCACGCGCCGACAATTTCTCCAAAAAGTTGAATATCCTGTTTCTCTGGTGAATTTTGCGAATTTTTTATTTTCTCTAACCGCGCCTGAATGCTGGTCAGAGGGTTCAAAACTTCGTGCGCCGCACGTCCAGCGATTTCACCCACACTAGCCAAGCGCGTGGTTCTCACCAACGCCTCCTGTGCCTCCTTGATCGCGATGTTTTGTTTTTCGAGTTGGATCGTACGATCCTGAACTTTTTTCTCCAGGTCGCGGCTGTACTCTTCGATTTTTTCACGCGAAATCCGGAGATCAGCCGTCATGGAGTTGAAAGAATTTGCAAGCACTGAAATTTCATCTCCTGTGGAAATATCTACTTTTTGTGAAAAATCGCCGTGCGCAACCCGCTGCGTCGCCTCGACCAAACGTCCAATTGGGCTGGTGAGTGAGTGCGAAAAAAACAACGCTGCCAAAAACGCTGCTGTCACGACGATGGCAGCGTACTGAAGCGATTTTTTCAGCAAAACCCGCATGGCAACAAATGCTTCTTTGAGTTCAACTCGAGATGCCACTACGAGACCCGCTACTCCCAATTGATAGTACGATCCTAAAAATGAACGATCTCCCTCTTCAAATTTTTTAACTTCTGAGCGGATTTTTGATTTCCTGGCAATTTGAACCAAATAATCATTCGAGGCATTCTCCGCGCTCATCACCCTCGCAGCATCGTGATGAGCCAGCATATTCCCACCCGAATCGACCAGGTACATTTCAGCAATCCCCTGAGCTGCAAAGGCTTTGAGAAATGGATCCAACCGTGTGTCTGCAAAAATCACTCGATTTTTTCCGGGCACGACCAATGCAACAGTCATGATGGGCACAGTCTCGCTGCCTCCCAGTGTCGAGTTCCTGACCCAAGATCCCTTGCTCCGAACCTCCTCAATCGGGATCAACGCAGAATCAAGTGCCTTCAAGATCTCCACAGCGGCACGCGAGTAAATCTTGAGGGGGGATTCCCAAACTTTGATATTGCTCACTCCCTCGATCTGACCTTCTGCATCCTCGAGCCACCCGACCCGGATGAAGTCGTTTTCCTTGCCGTCGGACACGATGACATCCACCAGCTCGGGGGCAGTTGCGATCATCCTGAGTTGGTCCATGATCCGCCGAATCCGCACTTCCACCTCGGCACCCAGAGCTCGCACATTGGTTTGATTGAGCTCATAAATCAGGAGCGTCTTGTCTTCGTAGAAAATCTTGGAGGCCAAATATAGATAAAGAGCCACCGCGGCCACCACTAGGCTGCTTAAGAGCAGCAAAATCTTGGATCGGATTGATATCCGCCCCGATAGTGACATATTGTTTAATTATGGCACATGCTCAGAGGGAGCGATACAGCCTTTGGTTTCCTGCGGCGGTGTGTCTTTTCCTTTTAATCGTACAGATTTATTTTCTGCTGCACGATATCAGCGCGTTGCAATGGGGAGCTGATTTTAAACAAAGATCAGGTAGGCCATTGGCTACTCTCAAGACTGTCGAAAACGACGTCCGTCATCGTTTTGGCGGAACGATCTCGTGGGGCAATCCGCAGATGGACCAAGCACTTCTCCAAAACGATGCCATCGCAACCATGAGCGGATCCCAAGCCACGCTCGTTTTTCCAGATGAATCCGAACTGGTTCTCGAATCTGACACTTTGATTATTTTGGAGGAAGCACCGACCCAGGATGTCGTGGGCTCCGGAAAATCTTCGGGGCGAATCGTTGCACGTTTGATCCGTGGATCAATCACGAGAAAAAAATCAGGCAAAGCACCGCTGCTCATTCGCCTGTCAGATCATCCCGACGCGCCTCTTCACCGATTCGACGATGTGCATGGAGATGCGGTTTTTAAAATCACAGTGCGTGCGCACGGAATCGAAGTGACGGTGGAGTCTGGGTCTGTTGTTGTCGACGAGAAGCGCACGCTGACTCCCAACAAACTGCCAGCGCCCGTGCTCAAAAAACCAAAAATCCAAATTACGCCGGGTGAAAATCCGGGAGAAAAAAAATCTGATCTGGAAAAATTCTGGGATGCCGTCTGGATTCCAAGCGCAAGCGCAGCTCCTCCCAGCCCGAAAGTCACAATCCAATTCGCTTGGGAACCCACCGAGGGTGCCCAATCTTACGATCTGCAAATTTCCCGGGATTCCGAATTCAAGGAAATCACCTTCGAAAAACGAATTGAGCAGGCAGAGTACGGCTACTCAACCGATCCGCCGCAACAGCCTTCGGAATTATTTTTTCGGGTCGCTGCTGTGGATTCCACAGGGCAAAGAGGCGAATTCAGCTCTGTAGAAGTCATTAAAATTCAACCCATGGAATCTGATCTTGAAGCACCTAAGAAACCACAGATCCCACAAATCAAGCCTCCTCCGACACCACAAAAAATCAAACTAAAAACCGAAACGTCATCTCACACCAGCCCCCCCCCTGCGCCTCCGGCAGAAATTAAAAAATTTTCAGCTTCCATTTCATTCGGTCCAGCGTTTCACCTTCGTACCTTTCAAAAAGTTCCAGCGGTTGAAACATTTTCTGGAAGCGGCATCCTACCCGTTTCAACGTATGGAGAAATTGCTTTTTTTGAGAAACTCTATTTGGGATCCATCTACTTTCCAGAAGTTGCGCAAGTCACCAATGCAGGTAGCCGAACCTCCGATCTGTCGATTCCATGGATCCGCAGCTGGATCACGGCACCCATTCCGTGGTCACCGTCTTTCACACATCGACGGCGATGGATATTCGTGGGAGCTTCCCTTTCCACTTCCAATCTTTTTTCCTGGAGTGCTGCCGAACTCAACACAGAATTGAATTATCTCGCAGGACCCATGTTGGAAATCAGACCTTTCACTTGGGTCAAACTCCAGGGCAGCTGGTTGCCGCAATCCAATTATGGCGGTTGGGAATCGTTGCTCAGTTTTTTTTATCCGCTACCCTTCAAAAAAATTCGGGGGATTTTTGCTCAAAGCACTTTGACTGGACGTTGGATTAAAATCGAAAAATCATATTCTGCAGGAGCCGGTTTGGGATATGAATTTTAGTCGACGGATTTTCAACAGCTGTATTTTTATTTTTCTGTTCGCCTCGTGTGGATCTGACTCCAGCTTGAATCAGTTTCAGATTGTTGAGGACTTCAGCGATTACAATCGAATCGACTTTACGTTCACCACAGGCCTCTGGAACACCTTGGCACGGCGAGCGATGGCAGGAATGACCCCCAACGGAGAGTATCTTCGCCTCGTGACTTTTGGAGATGGGAGTGACGGCGAACTCGATACCTCCGCCAATTATACATTCGACACCGGTACTCATCCCAATGGATTCAACTTCAAAAATTTAAGAATTCTGGATGGAATCGTCACGGTCAAAGGATCTTATCCTCTGGTGATTCGTTCGCTGGGTGAAGTCACGATTTTGCCCACACTCAACGTCGGAGGTTGGGACGGAAGTGCAGGAGTTTCAACCACTGCAAGCAATACAGCTGGACCCGCGGGACCCCAATCGCGTGCAGGCAAAACCGACGGAGGCAAGGGAGGAGATGCAACTGCCTCTGGCGGGACCGCGCTGGATGGTGGCAATGGACTGACCTACACGGGTGATCAGGACACCACCACTCAAGGAACTGGCAGCAACGCAGCTGGTACACCTGCGAACAGTGCCAGCTTGGGAGCTGGACGACCGCTAGCCGATTTTGACTATCCCGGAAAATTCATTTCAGGCACAGGAGGCGGGGGCGGCGGAGGTCACTACGATGGAGCCGAAGCCACTCATGCCACGGGAGGATCTGGGGGAGGCGGAGGCGGCACCCTTCGAATCATCGCCGTGGGGAAAATCACGCTTCGAACCGTACTTGCCAAAGGCGGTACTGGAGGCAACGCAGCTTCCACCACCGGTTCTTGCAGTGGTGCAGGTGGAGGGGGAAACGGGGGAGCTGTTTGGCTACAAAGTCTCACCGGATTTGATGCTCCTACTCAACCCACATTAACCGGTGGAACCGGGGGTTTAATCGTGGGGGCATGTGGAAGCGTAGGGTCTAATGGGCTCAATGGAGCCTTTCGGGTCGATGGGCCTGATGGAACTCGCCCGATGTGGGCGGGCGGAACAAACCAGCTAAATTCAGCCAAGGCCGCGATAGGAAAAGCCTTTTATGTCCAGGCAAAGCCCTATCGGCTGGACACCCTCAACGCAGTGTTCTCCACCCCAGAAATAGACAGCAATTCACAGCAAGGGCAGGCCCTCGTGGAGTACTCCGGGTCGTCTGATGGGTACACTTATACCGACTTTACACCTCAACTGATTTCGTTGAATGGCAAGAATATCAGGTACTTAAAAATTCGTATCTCCATTGTTCCAGCCACTTTTTCCTCTCCTTATGTCAGTCGAATCCGCATTCCTTATCAGGAAAGCGGCTCAAAGGGCGCAAAATTCAAGCTAGGTATTGGATTTTAAACGACTGTTAACTGATTTAATATTTACTGGACACTTAAGACTCTATGCGTCATACTCTATTGAAGTCCTCGGGGTGGAGGATCTATGAAAAGCAGATTATGGAAGAACAAAAAGGTACAGCACGCACTCAACTCAGGAGCCACTTTACTGCTCTCTGTGGGCCTGGCGAGTTGTCTCAGCGATCCAACGAGTTCAATTCAGCAGATTGCTGCGCCTGCTACAACCGCCAGCACCTCGCCCTCTTTTGAAGTATCGGACAGCAACCGCACTTTGAGCGTTTCCGCAGGCCCTGACTTGAGAGCTTTAGCACAGGACGTTTGCGACCCGAACGCCAACTTGAATTCCGACAGCACATTTGACCTTCGTGTTTTAGGTAAAATCGCGTTCATTTCTCGGCATGACTACGACGATCGTGATGGACGACATTCCTACTTAAATTATTTTTCTAACAGAAACTGGACTGATCTCACGCTCTTTTTGAGCGACATCGGCATTTCTATTCAACACATTGATAAAAATCTCATTACACAGCTCAGGAATTCATTGCCTGAGAAAAAACATTGGAAGAGAAAATACAAACACTTCGCCCTCCAACTCGACTCTGATCTCCATTTGGGAGCCAACGATCCATCCGGATATTATCAATTAGCTTTGTTGGCTGACGAGAACGCGAACCTCGAGATTGATACCGGAAATGGTTTTGTATCGAAAACCCGTCACACGCGTCATGACAACCGGATCATTTGCAGCGATCCGATCGCTCTCCAAGCAGGAGATGCCTTGCCGTTGCGGGTCAGCTATGTCCAAGAAACATCAAAAAACATCTTGATTCAATTGATGTGGAAATCTTGGAACGGCAGCTCGGATTCTGCTTGTGGGAAGCGCGGAAACTCTCTGCTGATTCATTCATTCAAACACCACAAACACGGAGTCTCTAAGTCCATGGCTGCGCGTGGATGGAAAGAAGTCTCCAGCGACAATCTCTCTCTACCGAGCGGTTTTATAGCTAATCTATGCAAAAATTTTATTCCCGCACCTACGCCAGAACCGAGCTTAGAACCATCACCAGAGCCAAGCCCAACAGAGACGGCATCGCCTGACCCATCTCCTACTCCAGAGCCAGATCCGACACCAGAGCCCACTGTCACTCCAACACCAACTCCAACACCGGAGCCTACAGCAACACCTTCGCCGGATCCTACTCCGTCGCCTGAGCCCGCTCTTTCACCTGCAAAGGCTTTTATTGTCAGCGCAACACCTGCTGATGGAACATTGACCAACTCGACGGCTGCAAACTTTACACTTAGCTCAGACTATGCTGATGCAAGCTTTGAATGCAGCCTCGACGGTTCAGCTCCTGTGGCTTGTGGCGCTAGCGTCAGCTACACAGGAATGAGCAATGGCTCGCATACCTTCCAAGCTTGGGCAGTCAGCCCGTCCACTTCGAGCGATCCTAATCCTGCGACCGTATCATGGACGGTCGACACCACGGCACCGAATGCTCTAGCGATTATCGCAAGCTCGACATCGGATTCCATCACCATCACCTGGAACACGACCGAGCTAGCCATCAGTCAAATTGCGTGGGGTCCAACGACCAGCACCAGTAACCTCACTGCGTGGGAAGGCACCTACGGCACTTCGCACTCAATGACACTCGGCGGACTGTCGCCAGATACGGCTTATTTCTTCCGAATTACGGTCAGAGATGCGGCTGGCAATAGCTTTACTACCAATCGTATGGGATTGATCACGCAACCTTAGTCGGGCTAATCCCTCGACGCCGGTACAATCCGCAAAGTCATCGATTGGCCATCTCTGAGAATCTGTACATCCACTGCAACGCCCGGCTTAAGCGTTCCGAGCATGTACACGTAATCATAGATACTGGTCACCGCACGATGATCCAACGCTGTGATCAAATCTCCTGCTAGTAATCCAGCAGCCTCAGCAGGACTCCCCTTCTGCACCCCCGATAACTTCACCCCGGAAGGTGAGCCCGAGTAGGTGTAATCTGGGATCGTTCCCAAATAGACTCGAAATTTTCTTCCCTCTCCGGACCCAGGCCTTCGCTCAATCGCACGATAAGCGGGAATCACATCTGCCTGGGCCAGCCTCGTCGTCACTCCCAAAGTCAAGCGCGTGACCTGAGCCATCCCAGCATAATTCAATAGATCGAATGTATCTCTTGGGGTGTGATACTCGTCATGTGATCCAGTGAATCCAGAAATCGTTGGAATCCCCCTCAGATAAAAAGACATCGAATCCGTGGGCAAATACGGATCATCGCTGAGCGCCAAGGGAATCCCCAGATCCTGATTCGAAGACGCAACCAGCGCGCCCCAATTTTCGCTGGATCCCATTCCTTGAACAGCCAGCTCACTTCGCAATTTTCCTACCATATCCAAATTGACATAAGCAGCCACCAGATCTTGCAATGGATCTTGCGGCTTCTTTCCCACTGCTTCTCCCGCTGCCAAGAGCTGATGAGTAGATCCCAGGAGCCCTAACTCTTCACCCGACCATGCCGCAAAAACCACATCTCGCTTCAATGAAGTCCGATCCATCTGCGAAAAACTCCGAGCTGTCTCCAGAACAGAGGCCACGCCCGAGGCATTGTCATCTGCACCCGGATGCACCATCCCACGCTCGTCCGAACGTGCACGCGAAGTCGATCCCTCGCCGTGACCCAAGTGATCTACGTGTGCTCCGAGCATCACCGTTTGCGAAGTCGGTTGATCACCCGCTTGCAACCTTGCCAGAACATTTCGCCCGGTTTTTTGCAACGGATGGATTTCGACGGATACTTCTAGTGGATCTTTCAAAACGGCTGTAAATGTTGAACTAGTCTCCCCTGTGTCGCAGGAATTTTGCAGATCCTTCAGATTTTTTCTCGCATCCAATAATAGTTTTTGCGCCAATGTATCCGTCACCGAAATCACAAAGATTCCATCCTGAGTAAAAGCCGCATCCCAAGAAAAATCCACGAGCTGTCGGTTCACCCCAGAGTTCGGTCCACTCACGACGATCAAGCCAATTGCTCCCATTTCCTTGGCTGCAACTGCCTTGGCACGCAAACTTCCGTACCGTGCCAGGTATTGCTTTTGCGCGGCGGGGATGTTCTCAGGTTGATACCGAAACACCATCACCCAACGCCCAGAAACATCGGACACTTTCAGGTTTGCGTAGGAATCATAGGCCGGGAATCCTTCGCCCTCAGGTGCCACAATTCCGTAGCCACCAAAAACCAATCCGCCACTGGGAAAAGAAGCTCCATTCTTCGAGAACGAAAGCGGTCGCCAATCCTGATCCAGAACCCAATCCCATCCCACCCAACGCAGACGATTAGCAGTCCCGAGCTGAGCCCCCGCAGTAAATTGGAATTCTTGAAAATAAGTCCCTTGATCTCCGGCAGGCTTCAACCCGAGTGATTGAAAAAAATCAGCAACATACTGAGTGGCAATTTTCTCACCCTCCGCTCCGGTGAGGCGACCTTCGAGACGTGGATCCGCTAAAAATCGCACATGCTGCTGAAGTTGACCGCTCAAAGCCGCTTCCAAACCCAGTTGAGTTCGAGCCTGAGCATCATTCCAATCTGCCATAAAAATCTGTGCAGCTCCGTTCGCAGCCCGACTCGATGTCCAAGCCAGACGCCTCCCGTCTGGCAAAAACACAGGCAATCCGTCAAAACCCTGGGTCTCAGTCACGCGCACAGGTTCGCGCCTGCCATCCACGTCCACAACGAAAAGCTCAAAATTCTGATGGCCGAATTTGCTGCTCGCAAAAATGATGTAATCACCCGACGGATGATAGAAAGGCGCCCATGACATTACTCCCAGGTGAGTGATTTGTCGAACATCCGATCCATCCAGTCGCATCGAAAAAACTTCAGCAGTCATCCCGTCGATCGAAAACCTTCTCCAAACGATCCGTGTGCCATCTGGGCTGAAGAACGGCCCACCATCGTAACCGGGAGTTTGGGTCAAACGGCGAACGTTTTTTCCGTCGGCATCCATGATGTAGAGATCCACAAAATAGGATTTGTCCTTTTCGAAAATCGTTTTTTCCTTATCAGACAGTTCGCGAGAGTAAGCATCCCGGTTGGATGCAAACACAATCCATTTTCCATCCGGCGACCAGGACGCTTCAGCATCGTAACCTAATGCTGGGGCCAATACTGAATTGGAACCCGTTGCCAAATCATGCTCGTAGATTTCGTAAGTTTCGTCGTAATTCCAAGCATAGGGAGCTGGCTTTCCGGAAGCGCGGCGATCCCACTCGTCTTGTTGTTTTTGTTTGGCCAGAGGATCTTCGTGAGTCGAGGAAAAAAGGACCTTTTTTCCTGAGGAATGAATCCAGGAACACGTTGTTTTTCCAAGTCCTGGAGAAACACGCTGAATGCTCCCACTCTCAAGATCCATTAAATAAATTTGATAGAAAGGGTTTCCCGGCTCTCGTTCGCTTTGGAAAACCATTTTTTTTCCGTCCGCGCTGAAATACCCCTCGCCTCCGCGGGCACCCTCCAGTGTCAATTGACGAATATTGCCCAGGAATGCTTTTTCTTCTGCGAAACCGAACTGAGCCACTCCCAACAAAGTAGCTACAACAATACCAACGTCCATCCTCAACGAGTGCATTTTCATGACCCAAGCTAATAACAATAAATCAACGCTGATCCAAGAGAAGTTTAGGACCCATTTGATGATGAGGTGGTTCCACAATGGAGCGCTTCTTTTTGTTGAAAGCTTGTTTAAATGCTGCTGGCCTCGGATCGCAGGTCCCGTAATCCTTCTTCACCCCTCCAGCAATCTCATCCCGACGCTTCTGACCTCTATAATTGGCTAGAATCTGCTTGTGTTCAGGCTTATTGGGCTGCAAAAGAGCCTGCTGTAGCTTGCGATCCTCCCAAGACTTGGCCACAAAGAGCTGCTTCTTGGTCATGGGATCAATCCCAGTCCAATACATAGCCGTAGCTAGAGTCATCGGAGTCGGAATAAAGGCTTGAACTTGTTGCAAATTCCAACCCTTTTTCTTGAGATAGTCGTACACAGATTCCATTTGCTTGTGCGTGGTGCCCGGAAATCCGCTGATGAAGTAAGGAATCACATACTGTTCCTTGCCGGCTTCGTTCGAGATTTTTTCGAAATAACTGACGAACTCGTCAAAATTCTTTAATCCTGGTTTCTTCATCAGGTGCAGAACTTCGGGATCCAAGTGCTCGGGAGCAACTTTCAGCTGTCCACCTACGTGGTGAGTAATCAGATCCTTCATGTACTGCTGGCCTGCGATCGGATCTGCGAGGGAAATATCGTATCTCAGGCCCGAAGAAATCCGGATTTTTTTGATTCCCGGCAGCTTGCGGGCTTTTTCAAGGAGCTTGACTTGCGGGGTGTGGTCCGTGTGCAAATGCGGACAGACTTTGGGGTGGACGCAGGACAGTTTACGGCATTTGCTTTGGATCTCGGTGCTCTTGCAGCGCAATTTGTACATATTGGCCGTTGGCCCACCGATGTCACTCACGACGCCTGTGAAACCCGATACATTTCTGAGTCCATCGACTTCTTTCAAAAGACTTTCTTCGGAGCGCGACTGAACGATTCGACCTTGGTGCAATGTAATTGCGCAGAAAGAGCACCCACCAAAACAGCCGCGCGTTGAATTCACGGAAAACCGAATCATATCTGCTGCAGGAATTCGTTTTTTGTAGCTGGGGTGCTGCTCCTTGGTGAACGGCATTTCGTAAACTGAATCCAGCTCTTCCGTTGAAAGGGGTAAAGCGGGCGGGTTGATCACCACGGCTTTGGAGCCATGGTACTGGACCAGGCGCCTGCCGTTGTAGGGACTAGCCTCGTACTCAATGAAGTATGCGGCTTTGGCAAACTTCTTCTTGTCATCCCGAACTTCCTCAAACGAGGGAATCGTCAGCCGACCTTCCAAATTCCGTGCGTGGTCTTTGGTGCTAACAAATGCTACCCCTCTTTGGGTTTTCATTTGATCCAACGCTGCCTGGGTTTCGGGCTGATCCAGCTTGAGCGGCCCTCCGGCCTGCTGCGAAGCCTGTTTGAGCAAATCCACCCAAACCCGAATAGTGCGTTCACCCATCCCAAAAACCATCAAATCCGATTGCAACTCGACGAGCATCGATGGACGAATCTTGTTCTGCCAATAATCATAATGCGCCAATCGGCGAAGCGATGCCTCCACTCCACCCACCAGAATCGGCAGATCAGGAAAAGCCTCCCGAGCTAGGCGAGAATACACAATGCTTGCGTAATCCGGACGTTTGCCGCCAATGCCGCCTTCGGAATACATATCATCAGAACGGACCTTCTTGTTCGCCGTATAGTTATTGATCATGCTGTCGACCGTCCCAGAGGAAACCCCCAGAAACAGCCGCGGACGGCCCAATCTCAAAAAATCATCCGGGCGATCCCAACGGGGCTGCGAAACAATGCCCACGCGAAGCCCCAATTTCTCCAGCCAGCGGCCCAAGCAAGGAATTCCAAAGGTCGGATGATCCACATAGGCATCGCCGCTGACCAAGACCACGTCGAGCTCGTCCCACCCCAACCAATCCATTTCCTGACGAGTTGTCGGAAGAAATTTTTTACAAGCTTCCTTGTATATTATTTCTTGGGTCAATTTTTCTGGGATGAGAGGTGATTGAATCATACTAGTTTTATCCGCGGTACTACATCAGCGATTCAGGAAAGTATAGATTTCATCCATGTGAGCTCCTGCTCCCCCACAATGGCGTCCATGAGCATGAGTCACAGCAACAGGTGCACTGGCGTTTTTCTCTGCCAACAACTTGAAAAAATCTTCGTTCGTGTCGTCAAAACCAAACTCATCTCCATCGTCGTATTGGGCCCAGAGTGGAGGAAGAACCTGATTGGAACGAATTTTATTCAAAAGATGATCACGGTTATAATGAGAAGTGCTTGCATAGCTACCACGAACAATACCAGGAATTCTCTTGGCATACTCTTCTTCAGCATGAGTTCTTTGCAAGTACGCCTCCAACTCTTGATTTGTTGTTTGAGGGCCTAATTCAATCACTGCCGAGCAAAAAACAGCCACTGCGACTGTTTTATCAGGGTGATTGAGGTAAATCTGAAGAGCATTGTGCCCTCCCATCGATCCACCCATCACGGAAATTTTTGTTTCGAATCTAAATGCAGGCTCTTTCGATTGGATTCTTGCCAGCAGCGTTGGCAAAACAGAAGTCATGAAATCATCCACTGAATAGTAATCTGAATCATGAGAAAATAACCAAGTAGGCCCAAAGCTGACGAAAATAGGGAGTGGCGCAAACCCATCTTTTTTTAATTGTTTTTGTGTCTTGATGTAAAAACCATCAAAATACTGCGATAAATTCGATCCGCCTGCCCCATGAAAATAGAACAAAGGTCTAACTGGCCGACTTTTGTTAAATGACAATTGAGACCATACGGGCTGAGATTCTTCAAATTTGCTTGGAGAAAGGTAGCAGTATTTCAATTTTCGGTTGCGAACCTGGAGGCTGTCGCAAACGTAGGATCCTCGAATATCAGTGCCCAAAAGCTTAAGATACTCCAGATAATCGGACGGACTTGCCGCAAAACAAGGAGTTCCCAGCAACCCGATAAAAACGAACGCAATTTTTTTCATCCACGTTATTATATAATAACATTGTAAATAATACAATTTTCATCTGAAAAGAACTCTAAAAAAACACTTTTCCAAACAACTCATCTCGTTTATAGTCTGAGGCAGAATCCAAGGAGCGTTGCAAGGCGGTCTACTAGACAAAAGACCTGACCCTAGGCTTGAATTCTTCCCGATCAACGACGCTCACCTAAACATGGCATTGAAAATGCCTGAAACCGGGTGAGATCGTCTTTAGCGTCCCACCCTAGGAGAACTGCTCGTGGATAAATCAAAAAAAGACTATGTCATTGCTGACATCAAATTGGCCGATTGGGGCCGCAAAGAAATCAAAATCGCAGAAACCGAAATGCCTGGTCTGATGGCCATTCGAGATGAATTTTCTGCCTCTAAGCCCCTCAAAGGCGCTCGCATCACCGGGTCTCTGCACATGACCATTCAAACAGCCGTTTTGATCGAGACGCTCGATGCTCTAGGCGCTGAGGTTCGCTGGGCTTCTTGCAATATTTTCTCAACTCAAGATCATGCTGCTGCTGCTGTTGCTGCTGCTGGACACCCTGTTTTTGCAGTCAAAGGCGAAACCCTCACCGAGTACTGGGACTACACCCACCGTATTTTTGAATGGCCGGACGGCGGATACTCCAACATGATCCTGGATGACGGCGGAGACGCCACATTGCTGCTTCATCTGGGCACCCGAGCCGAAAAAGACCTCTCTGTTTTGGCAAAACCGACCTCAGAAGAAGAAACCATTCTTTTTGCTGCAATTAAACAGAAGCTGACTGTTCATCCCAATTGGTACTCAAAGCGCCTCGCTCAGATCAAGGGTGTCACCGAAGAAACCACCACGGGCGTACACCGATTGATTCAAATGCATGCTCGAGGCGATCTGAAATTCCCCGCGATCAACGTCAATGACTCCGTGACCAAATCCAAATTCGACAACCTCTATGGTTGCCGCGAGTCTTTGGTCGATGGCATCAAACGTGCCACCGATGTGATGATTGCCGGAAAAGTTGCAGTCGTCGCTGGTTATGGCGATGTGGGCAAAGGCTCGTCACAAGCCCTTCGCGCCCTCTCGGCTCAAGTCTGGGTCACTGAAATCGACCCGATTTGTGCTCTCCAGGCCGCAATGGAAGGCTATCGCGTCGTCACGATGGATTACGCTGCAAAACACGCAGATATTTTCGTCACGACGACTGGGAATTTTCATGTGATTACACACGAACACATGAAAAATATGAAAGATCAGGCCATCGTCTGCAACATCGGCCACTTTGACAATGAGATCGATGTCGCCTCACTAGAAAAATACAAGTGGGAAGAAATCAAACCCCAAGTCGACCATGTCATTTTCCCCGATGGCAAGAGGATCATTCTCTTGGCCAAAGGACGATTGGTCAATCTGGGCTGCGGCACCGGACACCCCAGCTATGTGATGTCATCCTCTTTTGCAAACCAGACCATCGCGCAAATCGAACTATATTCTCATCCAAATAAATATCCATTGGGTGTGTATACACTTCCCAAACACCTGGACGAGAAGGTTGCTCGATTGCAGCTCAAGAAGCTCAATGCCGAACTGACTGTTCTGCGAGCAGATCAGGCCAAATACATCCATGTGCCAGTGGAAGGGCCTTACAAACCAGACACCTATCGTTACTAAGGGAGAATATGAAACAACCTGCCGTCTCAAAAACGACTGAGGGAATCGAAATTCGAGTGGTATCGGAATATGTCGCGGATCGGTCGGATCCGCGGCAAAACCGGTATTTTTTCGCTTATCACATCGAAATCGAAAACCGGGGCGAATCACCTGCTCAGCTGCTCACTCGCCATTGGGTCATCACCAATGCTTGGGGATTGGTCGAGGAAGTGGAGGGCCCAGGGGTCGTGGGGTTGCAACCTCGGTTGCGCCCCGGGCAGGTTTTTCAATATTCGAGTTTTTGCCCGCTGAACACCCCATTCGGAACCATGACCGGGACATTCTCGATGGTCAGAGATGATGGAAAAGAATTTAAGATTCTAGTCCCCGAATTCAAGTTTTTAGAGCCCGCTCAATCAGTCAGACCTCTTCATTAACAATATTTTATATTGAATTTGTATAAATTAAATAGTAAGACCCCCGGATCGCTTTCAGGTCTTGGAGGACTTTGCTTGTACGATGTATTGGAACACTATTTTCTTTTTTCCTATCGACTTGGGCTATGCAGCTTGCTTGCCATGAGTTCTATTTCCTGTATTCCCTGGCAAAAACAGGATGAGCTCATCCAAATCACCCCAATGCACCCAGTTCAACGTGATTCGATAGCGAATTTGAGAGATATCATCCGTCCTCTTTGCAAAAAAGGAAACGATGGCATCGCTGTTCGAGACACCATTGAGGGTGAACCCGAGGGGCACGACGCCATGATGTATGCTGGATTGCTTTGTTTGAGTGGCGAGGAGGACCAGTGCAACCGTGTCACCGAAAGCCAAACTTTCGAAGGCAGAATGTGGCGTAGTCCAAACCGAGCTCGCACCCGCGACTTTGGGGGCGACTTCAGCTTTAGCCGGGACATGGGACTGGGCGTTCTTGCATATCTTGTAAAAAGAAGAGACGGCAACCTGGCCACTCACTGGAGAAACTACATTTGGTCCACGGAAAGAAAATTCCCTCTCCAAATCAAAGCTGGAAACCTGGGGTTGCAAACCAATTATTGGCTATGCACAGAATATCCCACACTTGAAAACCCGGATGAGCGTTGCAACATGACGCCTGAAATGATGACCAATTTCAATGCGGTTTGGAAATATCTGTTTGGCTCAGATGATCCTTTTTTGTCCCGAAATTCGAGGGGTGAAACTGACTATTGGGATGAAGCCATTATTTTTCTTCAAAACACCCCTCCCTCATTCAATCTTCATTTACAAGCCATCACCCTGTTGCTCTGGAAAGAAATCGATACTTACAAATACAGAGATCACGGACTGCTCTATAGAACCATCAAAGACAGACAGCCAGAAAATCCATTCTATCAATATTTAGGAGGCAATCATAATCTGGCTGCACAAATAGTCATCAACCAACTTTTGGCCGTCCTGTCTCGTGGTGTCCATCAAATCCCTGGAACAGAGTTTGTTACCAATCACTACCGATACGAGTGGAGTTTTCAGCGAGACACCAAAACACATGCATGGACCAATACGATGTTTTGGGAATATCTGTTTTTGATCAATATGCTGATCCGCGATTACGATAAAAACTATTTGTAAATGAATTTCTGGTGACCCTTACCGCTGTCAAAGTTTTAGTCAGTCGAATCGAAAATCAGCAAAACACTAGAAAATCAGTCAATTTAAGCGTTTAAAGGGGGCTTCCAGCGGCACATGGATTGCAATGCTTCAGTCTATGCGTCTATTCATTCCCCTAGCTTTGGTATTGACCCTAGCCAGCGCCCAATTCGCAGCCTCAAATGCCTTTCAATACAGCTTTGATTGCAGCCCAATACGCCACGTCGGCTGTTCAGGCGTCTTTCCTGCAAGATATGACCATAGCAACAAAATGCAGCTCCTGACCGGTGGAGAAGAATCTTTTCCTGCCCGAATCAAAACGCTCCTTGCAGCAAAACGCTCCATCCGAATCCAAGCTTTGATCTTCACGGCCGATGAGTCTGGATTGTTCATTGCTGAAATTTTGAAACAGAAAAAAGCACAGGGCTTGGATGTCAGAGTGATCGTAGATGGATTTTCCAATCCGTCCTGGGCAACGCAAATCATGTATTTTGACCTCAAACGCCATTTGATTCCAGTCGAGGGATTCGAAGCAGTGTATTTGCAGTGGGTGAATGAAGTTTCCGTAAGAGATCCACTTCAGCCCAACAAACGATTCCACGACAAAATGTGGATTATCGATGGTGAAGACCTCAGCAGCGGAAGCGCAATCGTGGGCGGAATGAACATCGCCAACGAATATTTCAGAGTCACCACGACTTCCGAAAAACGCTGGACCGACCAAGATCTTTACGTCCAAGGACCCATCGTTCGAGATATCGTCGAGTCTTTTGATCGAAATTTCGCGTATTTCACAGAGATTAAAAATAAACTCCCCATCAACACCAACTGGACCTGGAGTAAATTTAATAAAATCCTCAACGAAAGACAGGATGTGATTTCGAAAACCTTGCAAGGAATCGATGCTGCTCTTGAAGCCAAAATACTCCAATGGAAAACAAACGAGGACTTAGTCGAACAAGTCCGCCAGAATTACGAAAAATCCAAAATTTTCGAGCTCCACCCGATTTCTGTGCCGAATGCGCGATTTATCCAAAGTCGCCCTCGACACAAGGAGCTCTACATCCAACAGGCCTACATCAATCTGATCAACTCCGTGCCGAAAGGTGGAAAGGTTCGAGTTGCAAATGCCTATTTTGCGCCCACCGAGGAAATCCTCAGCGCACTCAAGCTTGCCGCAATGAGAGGCGCTCACGTCAGCATCATCACCAACAGTTTAGAAACGAACGACCTGCCTCAATTGGCCTACCTATCTCGCAGCATGTACCTGGATCTTTTGAAAGTGAACGAAGAGATCATCACTCGTGGGAACAACGGAAAAATGGAAATCATCGAATGGATTGGTCCAGCCCTGGGTGAAGGGACTATGCATGCCAAATTCGCGACTTTCGGCGATCACGACATCATCATCGGCTCGTACAACCTGGATGAAAGAAGCGCTCATCTCAATAGCGAAACCGTGATGGCTTTCGAAAGCAAGACACTGGCAAAACAGCTCAATGATATTTTTGACAAATACAAACTTGAGCAAGGCCGATCAATTGATCTCACGCAAGCAAAAAAATATTACAAACCCATAAGCGTCAAAGATCGACAAAATCTCGAACTATCCCTGGCTCTCAAATCAATGCTGTAGGTAGTAAATGCGATCGTAGGTATCTGTGCCAGTCTGCATGTCGATTGTGGATCGAGGTATTCCAGAAATAAATACCCGCAATGGAAAAATACCGCGCTCTCCCGGCAGAGTGACATTCCATTCGTAATCCCGGCTCAAACCTGGACCCAATGGAGCGATGGCCTGATCGGCTCCTGCCGAAACCCACAAAGGATCGACTGAAAAATCAGCCCGGTTCGCATTCCCGAAAATCCGCAACGTAGATGCTCCCTCAGCATTGGCCGCAGCACCCAAATTGAAAACTTTGATTTTGATCTTGGCCTGTACAGATTGCTGATTCGCCCGAATGATTTTGTAATCGATGCTGTAGGGCAAAACGCTCAAATTTGCTCCCGCACACTTCATTCGATCTCCGATCGAAATGCGTGACGACTGAATCGAGGATATGTTTCGGATGTAGGATTGAACAATCGCTTTGTCCTCAATGTGAGTGTCTTGAAGATGATCGATGCTGACAATATTGGACCAGAGTGAATTCAGGAATTCGATGCAGTACAACACTCCCTCGCTGGCTGCGACTTTGTAACTCCGATCCGGATCCAGCGGTTTTCCCTGAATCAAGATGTTCTGTACCCAGCTGATGTGCTGATTGGGTGGCGAAAAAAAAGATTCGGATAACTGCATGGGCGCTTCTTGCTGAGACTGCATCAAAGAATGATCAAATGTCACCTGCATGCCTGACGTGCTCAGAGCGCCTAGGCTGGCGATGGGTTTGAACGAGTACATCAATTTGATCAAAGCACTCAGCGTGCTTCCTTGCAGTTGAAAAGTCTTCAGCGTCCAAGATTTACCTGTTTTTGGATTATAAACTGCTCCCAAAGCGTTGTTGATGTCCGCTGTACTGATCGTACCTTTGGGCAATCCATCATAAATCATGAACGGAGTACTCAGACTCAAATCCGCTGCCGTGTATTTTCGGTACGCATCGGTAACTAGATTCCCCATCAAAGACTCTAGGCTGTTCATGCGATCAATCTTGAAATCCGATTGAGCCACTCGATCACGAAAAATCGGACCCATTTGCCTCTCGATTTTTTGATCCAGAACAGCAATCTTTTGATTGATCTGAGGATCTTCAGGAATGGTTCGGTCGATCTGAATCAACCGATAACTGGAAAGCCTAACCTGTGGTTCACCCGCAGCCCGTGCTTCGGATCGGGGCAGGATTTTCATATCCACCTTTCCCAAATAACGTCCCCAGCTTCCGGTCTCGACCACCCATCCAGGCCCTTTTCCGCTTCGCTCAACGATTTTGGGTTGAGTGAGCTTCCTGTGATCATGAGCTCCAATCACCAAATCGACATCCGTCGCGATTTTCAGCAAATTAGCATTCATCTCAACTGAATTATGCGAGATCGCGATCACTGCATCGACCTTCTGCTCCTCTTTCAGCTGCGTCGCCAGGTCGCTTACCAAGAAAAATGGAACCGTGATCTGAACGGGGTGAAAAAATCGGTCAAAAATAAACTGATAGGTCGTCACACCCACAAAAGCGATTTTGAAACCACCGACTTCTCGAATCACGTAAGGAGGAATTTGTTTTTTGAACTCCTCCGCGCGCGCGTAATGACCGAGATCGATGTTGGCGGCCACCAATGCCATGCGTGTTTTGGACTGGGTATAGGCATCCAACAAAACGTCGGGTCCGTTGATAAAATCATGATTGCCCACAACAGCGACATCGTACTTCATGGCATCGAAAAGTTTAAAAACCTCGAGCCCTGCTCCCAAATTGTAGTAGACGGTGCCCTCGGTAAAATCTCCTCCATCCACGAGCAGAGTGTTCGGGTTGCTTGCTCTGATACGATCCGCCGCAGTCTTGATCCGCGCTACCCCACCCAAACCCATTTCAGAATTGAGAGGTCGAAAATGTGAATGAATATCATTGGTGTGTAAAATAGTAACCGGTAGAGCTTCAGCCCAGCTTGAATGACTCAAAAATAGGCAAAGCGCTAAAATAGATTTTTTCACTTTAAATTTCACTCAAAATTCCCCCAAGTATTTTCCCCTGATCATTAAGACTTGTGTCACTAGTCAGTGAAAATCAAGAGAGAATTCGAGCAAAAACACAAACAGAGCTTAACAAGTCAAAATCTGCGAAAAACAAGAAAAAGAATCCCAAGCAAAATCGGCTGATGGACGATGTAAATAGCCAGGGAGTGTCTCCCCAAGAAAACGATCGGCTTACAGTAGGGGCGAAAAATCGTTTTTTTGCGTATTTTTTCAAAGATCGAGCTTTTTCCAAAAGCAACTCCCAGCAGGTAAAATCCAAACCACGGAATAATCCAGAAAAAATCCATCATTCTTCGGCCACCCAAACACTGAGCACTCACCCACTGGATCGCTGTTAAATAAAAAGAACTGTGCTCAAACACATACCCAGCAACTATGACAGCCAACGCAATCGACACCAGGGGGAGGATTTTGACTCTCAAAAAGGGAGTTCCAAGAATAATGGAAAAAGCGATGCATTGAAGTATGCCAAAAACGATTATTGTTTTTGGCGAGTAGAAATAAGAAGCCGCTGACAAAACAGCCCCCCATATAAAAACCCGTCCCGCATACTTGAAAGAACTCCTCCAGCTGGGCGTGGCTTTCAAAGTCCTAGCAAAGCTCGATAAACCTGAAGCAAATAGAAAAATTCCCCCAATCAAATCAGGCCCGAAAACAAAAAACCAATCTCCTACAAAAGGAGATAATTTTATAATTTTTATTAAATCAAAAACGAGGTGGTAAAAAAACATGAGAATCACTGTAAAGCCACGAAGCCAATCAATCTGCCAAAGCCGTGATTCTGCTGAAGGATGCAAGTTTTTTTCCAATGCCTCTGTCCTATCTGCTGGCACTAGATCGTCCGATCATGTCCACCGTCGACGATCAACTGAGCACCCGTAATCTTGGAATACAAAGGACCTGCCATCGATGTTACTAGATCAGCCACATCTTGAGTGCGGATCTCCACACGAAGCAGATTATTTCGCTTGTACTCTTCTACCGTCATTTTGTAGCTCTTGGCCCGGCTCTCCAAAACCTCTGGAGTCCATAGAGCAGTGTCCATCACCGCATGCGGATGAAGCATGTTGACTCGAATTCCCATAGGGCCTAGCTCCAAAGCTGCCACTCGTGCCAACTGAGTCAATGCGGCCTTCGACACCGAATACGACGCAGCTCCGGGGCCTGGGGCAGGAACGTTTTTGGAAGCGATCACAATAATCGTGGGATCTGCACCCAGAGCCAGAAACGGAACGCATGCACGCATCAGATACATTTGGCTGGTTAAATTAATATCGATCGTTCGAGCCCAGGTTTCGTTCTCGATGGATTCGATTTTTTGGCTCGGTGGAAATATTCCCGCATTAGCTACAACGATATCCAATCCACCAAATGTCCTCACGGCATGCGCTACAGCCTCATCCACCGCAGAACGATCCGTTACATCACAGACCAGCGTGGAGACTTCCTTGCGTTTTTTCCAGGTCTCTAATACTTCCGGTTTGATATCGAGCGCCACTACGGCGGCACCTTGAGCGCAGAGCGAATCCACGCAGGCTTTGCCAATTCCACTGGCTGCACCGGTGACGAGGGCAATTTTTCCCTGAAGCGGCGCTGCGCCTCCGGATTTTTTCAACTTGGCTTGTTCGAGCTCCCAATACTCGACTTCGAAAATATCTTTTTCTGGCAACGCTACCCAGCCAGCCAGCGCTTCTGCCCACTGAGTGGTTTTGACCGTGTGACGGGCGATATCACTCACGACTTTTGCTTTTTGTACGGAAACTCCAAATGACAAAACACCGTGACCGGGCCAGACCGCCCAGCGAGGCGCGGGATCTAGACATTGGTGGTGTTTGCTCGAATTTTTAGCAAAGTAATTTAAATATTCTTTTTCGTATTGATTGAGTCCATCAGCTGCTTTTTCAAAGCTCATTTCACCGTCGAGAATCCAAGGCAGTCTCTTCGTGTGTAAAACATGATCGGGTGTCAAAGGGCCTCGTGTCGCCAGGCTGGCTACATCCTTGCGAGCGACAAACTCCATCGCCTCGTCTGAGCGGTTTGAATCGATGATCACATTTGACCGTATTTTTTTCGACATCTGCTGGCGGATGTATGCCAGGGTTTTGAGATCTTCCTTCAGAGTTTCAGTCCGTTTTGTTGTCGAATGAATCGCATTCTTGGATTTCAAAAACTCTTCCGCCTCGTTCACCAGCGAAATCATACGGTCATAACTTTCCTTGGCCGTGTCTGCGAAGGAAAATATCCCGTGATTCAAAAGAACCATTCCTTCATAACGCTTCCAATCCACGTCACGAGTCAACTCGTATACTTTACGCGCCAGAATAAATCCCGGCATCACGTACGGAATGTAGAGGACTCGATCTCCGTAAACTTGGCGAATTTTGTCTTCACCCCCAGGCGTGTTCGTGATCGCAACTACGGCATCAGCATGAGTGTGATCCACAAATGCGAACGGAATAATCGCATGTAGAATCGCTTCAACCGAAGGCGCTGGAGCATTGGGGTTGGTCATCGCGGATTTTTGGACTCGAACCATGTCGGAGTCACTGAGTTTTTCCAAATTGGCCATTCTCAGCAAAGTTTCCATTCTGACAGGGGCAAATCCTGCATCCTCGATCGTCGCGAGATCCCAGCCACTCCCCTTCACCAGCAAGAGATGCTCGGATTCACCAAAGAGATTTTTCTGATATTGTTTGACGGAAGTATTGCCTCCTCCGTGCAAAACCAACGAAGGTTCTCGACCCAAAAGCCGCGATGAGTAAACTCGTTGTTTTAATAAATCTGCTCCAAAACCGGCTGCTTCTTGTTCATTCCAAATATTTTTCATTCGACTTCCTTCACATCATCCTATCGTCTAAAACAATTCCAGTAATCAACTCACGAGGAGTCACATCAAAAGCGGGATTCCAAACTTTGCATTTAGCAGGACTTTTTCCTGCGCGCACTTCGTCCGCATTCCGCTCTTCAATGGGGATTTCTTTGCCCGAAGCGCAGTTCTCGTCAAAAGTAGTTCGTGGAGCCACCACATAAAACGGGACTTTGTGAAATTTCGCCAAAACCGCCAAACTATAGGTTCCAATCTTGTTGGCAAAATCGCCGTTGCGCGCGATTCGGTCCGAACCCACGAAGATCTTGTTCACTTTTCCCTGCGACATCAAGAACCCGGCCATGTTGTCGCAAATCAGGGTGTAAGGAACTCCCGCTTTCTCGAGCTCCCAAGTGGTCAGTCTTGCTCCCTGAAGCAAGGGTCGAGTTTCATCCACATAGACATGAACTTTCTTGCCACGCTCGTGGGCACGCAAAACCACTCCAAGCGCCGTGCCCACTCCCACAGTGACCAATCCACCCGTATTGCAATGAGTAAGAACAGTGTCACCATCCTGGATCAACGCAGCGGCACGCTCTGCCATGGCATCTGCCATCGCTACGTCTTCCTCAAAAATTTTTTCTGCTTCTCGAACAATCGACTGCAAAGTTAGATTTTTGGGCTCTTGACGGAGAACCAAACGATCCATCGCTGCCATGAGATTAACCGCAGTGGGGCGAGCTGCACGGAGCTTTTTTGCCGCCGACTGAATTTGGTCGATGTCCGCACCCTCACTCGCGTACTGTCCAATCGCCAATGCTGCTGCTACGCCAATCAACGGCGCGCCACGAACCGCCAGGCGTTGAATCAACTCCACCATCTGGTCAGGACTCTTGCATTCGATCCAACGTTCTTCAAAAGGCAATAGGGTTTGATCCAGAACCCTGACTTTTCCACCCTCGAATTTGAGTCCGGTCGAAGTCATGGTTTTCATGACACGCTCTGAGTTGCTCTCAACTTTTGAGCGGCAACGATCACATCATCGATCGTTTTATAGTTTTTGTTGATCAGCAGATTCCGCGCCATTCGTAGTACACGAGTCTCACAAAGCGCTCGTTGATCGGGATCTGCGATTGAATCCAGGTCGGCCACGTGAGCCAATCCCAAGGTCCTACGAATCATTTCTGTACCCGCAAACTGAATCGAGTCCTGAAATAGATTTTCCATATATTCGGCACGCACCTGACGAATGATTTCGAGACCCGAATCACATCCGACAAATCCAGGAGTCAGAAAATCTCCTTTTAAATCCTGATCCCAAAGTCGAGAGAACTTCACGCTAAACTTGGACCAGATTTCTTGAACTTGCTGGAGCAACCATTTTTCGTACTCAACGCGCTCGTTTTCGTGAGCACCCCGTCCTGCTTGACTGAAATAGCCCATCAGAAAGTTGGCCAGCAATAGTCCTACGTCAAATCCCATCGGGCCATAGAACGCAAACTCGGGATCGATGACCTTGGTTTCGTTCTCATTCACCATGATGGAACCCGTATGAAGATCCCCGTGAATCAAAGCCTGAGCCGAGGTCAGAAACTTGGCCTTCATTTTTGCGACCGCGGTTTTTAGCGGCGCATCTTCAGAAAACTCACGAACGATGGAATCCAACTGAGGAGTTGTCCATCGATTTTGATCGGCCTTGCGATAAGGATCCGTAAAAATCAGATCCTCTGTGATTTTGCAAAGATCCACGTTGTCGCAGAAAAGCTTCATTTTTTCTTTTTTCTGACCTGCGTTCAAGTACAGATCCGACGTGTAAAACAAAGTCTTGGCTATATAGTCTGTGATGTGCTCTGAGAAATGAGGATATTTCTTCCCCGACATCACACCTTTTCGCAAGATGATGTGATTGCCCAAAAACTCCATCACCATCAGCGCGGATTTTTCGTTGAAAGCAAAAACCTTCGGCAGATATTCCGCAGCCACAGCTGAGTGTTCTTGGAGCGCACGGTACTCAAAATAATTTCTCTTCAAACTAAGCGGCCACGCTTCCCCCACACAGCGCAAATACGGCACTGCTTGCTTCACAAGGGCCTGGCCATTCGGCCCTTGGATCCGGAAAATCAAATTGACGTTGCCATCTCCAATTTCGTCGACCGTCCAAGTCGAGGGCTGACCCCCTATTTTTGATTGAAGTTCGGTAATATTTTCAGGGCTCAGTTCCCGGCTAATTTCGAAGGAAGTAGTCTTCATGGGTGCCAATATTACAAATTAATCGCAAAAGTGACACGAAATAGTATTATTGAGCACTCGTTTGGATCAGAGCCGATTTGGCTCTTTGTAGCAAGTCCGCAGGGGCATCATCGGGCATCAAAATTTCCTCAATGTCCTCCAGATTTAAGGAATATTCAATTTTTGCTTCCAAATATCCCAAATCAAATCCGCGCATCCGTTGGGGCAGATCTTCTGGCGTGGACTCCAACAAAGTTTTGCGCTGAGCGGGATCTCTTTCCCTCAGCTGCGATAGAACACGAAAATACAAGGCCTCCAAATAATCCTTGGGAATGAAAACCGTTTTTTTAAATTCACTTTGAACCAGTTTGAGTTCTTCTTCGTTTTTGATGAATTCTTGTGATTCGGGAACTCTGCCTAACTTCTTAAAAACTCGGCTATAAACATGAAAAGCAGAAGATTCACTCCCCCACGAACGACGTTTCCACACATCTGGCCTGACCTTGATCGCTACTTTTCCATATCGATCTTGACCCGTGATGAATCCAAAAGATCCAAAAACATAATCATACGCTCCAAAGATCTGATGTTCGGCAGAGGGCGTTGTGGGAAATGTTTTTTCTCCTTTGATTTCGTTGACCATCCCTGAAGATAAAAAAACATGGTCGTCTAAAATTTTTTTCAACCGATTTTCGGTAACACGAATAAATAACTGCGGAGACAACTCCCGATTCATTTTTGTAAAAAGTTTTTTCTCATCCGAGGACAGAGGTTTTAATTGCTTCTGATAGCGCGCGATATTTTCTTCAGAAAGCTGCCTTAACTCTGAATCCAACACTGTTTCTGCAATTTGTCCTTTGGGCTTTTTTCCCAACTCTATGCGATCAAAAACGGCTTGAACAAATCGGTGAATCGATTTTTTTATAAGAGCTGTATTTTTGGTTGAAATTTTGACCTCGGGAAAAATATTTGGATACTTCGGAAAATCAGTGATCATCACACCCACTCCGACTTCAACTGAAGAATCGTGAGCGATGACTTCCGGAAAATGTCCAAACTCCATGTCCACGGAACTGATCCCTGATCTCGTCCATTTTTCCAAAAAATCAGGGGTTTCTTCGAGCGGTGAATCTACACTTCGGTGAATGGACTCCTGATCGCCAGTAGACAGTACATTGGATAACTCCTGTCCTCTCGACCCTTGAAGTGTCTTCGGAAAGTACACTTCGTAGGGTTTTCGTATCCCGATGGCTCCGGCAGATCCTGTAGTGAATACAAAATGGGTTTTGGGAGATTTTTTAATCATCCTCGCAATGTTTTTTGACAAAATCTCTCCGTGCACCGGAAGATGAGTGGAAATCGTCATCGCTTTTTTTCCAGAGGGCAGTGCAAAAATCTCGACTGACCAATGGAGTTTGGGATCATCGATTTTTTTAACGAAAAATCTCTCCCACAAAGAATGAAAAGTAGAGGCATAGCCAAAAATCACAGCATTGGGCTGGCCGATTTCTTTGGAATGAGCCGAATAAAAACGTGAGAGCGAATCATAGTAGGGCAAATTAGCTTTTTTAGATTCCAAAACTGTAATTTTTGGATGGAGTCCCTGGTGTTCCAAATACCACTTGGTCAGCATCTGAAAATGCAGAATCAACGCTTCGCCGTGAATTTCGGATAAAACGAGGATTTTTGATTGATTGCTTCGCGTGAGTAGCCAAATCTTTTTTTGGTAGGAGCTGATCGGCAAAGTCAGAAGACTCATTTGTGTGATGTCTGAAAACTGAGCTGCCACCCGCGCAATACTTAAATTTGTAAAAAACACGGTGTCTTTCTCAGAAAGAGAATCCAGAGCTGCTCGCACGGGACCCAGTCGGGTTTTTACATAAGAGTCGATTCCGTTCCAAACGACTTTTGAAACTTGAGTTTTTGCTACTTTGTCAGACCAATCATTCTTTAAGACAGCATCTGTGATTGGATTCTCTGGCTTGGGTTTTTCGGGTGGAGCGGCATTTTGAATCAGCACATCTGTGGGCAAAGCCAAGTATTTGCGTGCTGCTTGAATCGCCTGATCCAGAGTCTTCTGCTCCTCCAAGGAGAGCGATTGAGTTTTCAGAATCAGATTTTTTATCTTTTCAAAAAAATCAATTTTCGCAGTGGGGTCCTCTTTTTGAAATTCCTCCCAACTGAGGTGACCTTCCAGTTTTTTCGTCAGCTGCACTCCCACCGGCGATGCTTGGAGTTCATAGAAAATCGCTTGATAAAAAGTCTCAGAACTCTCTCGAATGAGAGCCGCCTCCCAGCGAGGAGTATCGACTAGTCCCTTTCCCTGCACGGGGACGGAAAGGGTAAAAATCAGGAGAAAGAGCAAAAATCTTTTTTGCATGAGTTCTATCTTATTGAGCTTAGCTGGATTTAGCACTCTGGCGCTGCTTCCAATAAATCAGAGCCTGATGTTGTTTCAAGCCCATTGTCGTCGATAGCGGGACGGCAGGCGGCGATACTCAGCAAAACCAAAAGGCTAGCTACTACGCTACCAGAAGCATCAAAAATAGATAATTCCTTTTTTTTTCCGTACACTTACGTTCTTCATAAGATTCTGTGCCCCGGAGAGGATGAGCGTCAAAGTTGCCTTTTCTGCCTTTCCTAATA
>CAYILR010000030.1:0-53243 GCA_964364175.1 uncultured Bacteriovoracaceae bacterium | reverse complement strand
ACGCCTGGGTCAGTTCCTTGCAAACGGGTGGGTCAACTCAGCTGCAATCGGCCAGGTATCGGCTCCATTCAGTTTGAACATCAAACTCGGTCAGCAAAAGTGCATTGGGAAACGACTCTTTAAAAAATCTCCTAACCCCATTGAGTTGGATTTGGTGACGCCACATTTTGAGTTGAGAAAGGGATTCGGTTCCAGCTCGTTTGCCTCTCAGTGCTGAGGTCAACCGGTAGAGGCGGTATTTCCAAAGCTCAGCTGTGCTCACGCGAAGAATGTCAGACATCTTTTGAAATGCAGTGAGCGAGAGTTTGCGTAGTTCTTGAACTGAAACCGATTCAATGAGCTTGGCCGTCAAAAGGATATGAAGACGAGAGCGACAAGCTTTCTCGGTCAAAAAGAACTCCTGGGTGAGTTGCGAGAGCGTCGCCACCCCCTGGTCCGAAAGAAAACATAGAATTTGATGGTCCCGTTGAGTCAGCTTCATCGCTGATCCCTAAGAGCAGGATGCGTGCCAAGATCTAAGCAGCGATAATGATTCAATTTTTATAAATTAAATCGATATATTAAATTAAAAGTCGCACAAAACGCGACATTTTGTTGCGTTTTCTACCAAAATACGACAATATGCGTCATAGGTGATGTGAAATGAAGACCCTTGTTGTAGAAGACGATCTGATTTTTTGTGAGTCTTTGAAAAGAAAGCTCTCCGGTCGTCTTTCATTCACCCTGGTCCACACATTGGAGGATGCGCGTAAACTTCTTAAAAAAGAAACGTTCGATTTGTATCTTCTCGATAAATATCTCAAGGATCACGTAGACGGAACACAACTCATTCCTGAGATCAGACGGATTTCACCCAGTTCTCCCATTCTTGTTCTAACGAGTGATGATGCGGGGCCATCCATCCAAAGTGCGCTCGATTTGGGAGCAACGGATTACGTCAATAAAAGTGATCAAATTTACCATGAGCTGCCAGGTCGCATTTTGGTCGCTCAACACAGAATTTTATTAGAGCAACGTTTATCAGTCGTAGAATCTTCGTCGTCCGATGATTTAGAGTCCTCACTCATTGGCCATTCGACTCCTATGCGGGAGCTTCGAAGGAGAATTTCGGAACTCGCGCAATCCGATATTAATGTGGTGATTCATGGTGAGTCTGGCACTGGAAAAGAATTGGTTGCGAAGGCGCTGCACCAAGGTCAGCAAAGTAAGTCACGTCCCTTTGTCAGCCTGAATTGCAGTTCCTTTAACAAGGATTTGGTGGAAACGGAACTCTTTGGTTGCGTGAGAGGTGCGTATACCGGAGCTCATACGGACAGACCCGGACGAATCGAGATCGCTCACGGTGGTGTTCTTTTCTTAGATGAAATTGGAGAGCTTCATCTGGATGTTCAGCCGAAACTACTCAGGGTTCTTGAGTCAGGTGAATATTACCGAGTCGGATCAAACCAAATCAAAATTTCTAAGCCAAGAATCATTTCGGCTACACATAGGTCTCTTGAGAAAATGGTAAAAGAAGGACTCTTTAGAGAAGACCTTTATTATAGAATCAAGATTGTCACTATTGAGACGGTGCCGCTCAGAGAGCGACTAGAAGATATTCCTCTTTTGGTTCATCATTTTTTATTGAAAATTCCAGGCCCACCTTACACGGTTTCGGCTAATGCACTCAAAGCACTTTCTGAGCACACATGGTCCGGAAATATTCGAGAACTCAAAAATACAATTGAGGCTTCCTTGGTTTTTGCCAAGGCAAGGGGATCTAAAACAGTGATGACTCAGGATCTCCTTAAATCTACTCATTTCAGAAAACACCTGGTGTCGCATTCCAGCAAGGTCAAACCTGAAACACCGGCAGCTGAATCTCCACAAGCGCAGATGAGCTATGAGGATTACGTCCGAAAAGCCAAACACGACTACCTTCTGCATTTGGCCAAAGAGAATCATTTCAATGTCGAGAGGATTGCAGAAAAATTAGATATCGATCGTTCTTCGGTTTATCGAAGATTCAACGAAGCCCACTTGGACATTAAAAGATTGCAGGCGGAGTCATTCAAATGAAAATTGAATTCAAAGATTCACAAGAACGGCATGATATGGAGGGAGCGACATTTGGAATCCAGTCTTTTTTTCAAATTTTGGAGAGTATTCCTCCAGCGGAAAGACTGGAATTTTTGGATAGAGTTCTCCAAAATGCCAAAGAAAAGGCTGAATTGATTAGGCGTACTTTTGTGGAAGCTAGGGATTCAGAGTAAGAAAGCTACACAGGATCTATTGGAAGTGAAGTGCCTTATATTTTTTTGCTACTTCATCGGGCATAATTACGTCTTTGATCTCTGTTCCAGCCAGTGCTGCGTAACCCAAATCAAAATCAGTACTGACGGCGAAATGAAAGCGACTACATTGAAGAGCATTCAAAATCATCGCATCTGAAAATCCTAAACATGTTTTTGCCGAAATGATCACCGCATCCGACCAGCCAATCGTACTTTTAAATAAAGCGGTCTGCGATGGATCATGTTGGCTCACATATTCAATTCCACAGTCTGATAAAATTGTTTCTGCTTCTGGAAGGCGTTTTAGTAAAACCTCGTCACAAAGTTTGAGCCAACCGATTTTTCCTGAATTCGATCCTGCCGAGAATGCGCTTTTGATTTCTTTGAGATCGGCATCGTTAAACACGGGATCGCCCCCTCGACGTTCTCGTTGGGCCAATCTACCTGAAACTGTTTGCACTGCCGAAATGGCGCGTTGAGAAAGCTTGAGCTTCGAAGAAGAGAATAACGAATCACGCAACATTTCGGTCATAATCAACCGACGTTGAAAATCTAGAAATTCGGCTTTTGTGGTGACTGTGGCAAACGTTCTGAAGTCATGATTTTGAAGAAGGTCTACAAACTCAACGACTTCATCGTGATTGGACTTGATATCATATGTCAAACTCACGATGACATTGGTATCAAGAATGGTGCCCGGAACAAATCCGGGGGATTTTTGAATTTTTTGGTAATAATTTTCAAATTCAGAAAATGGAATCACTCGTCCCATTACAGGCTTTGCTCCGGTGTATGATCTCGAGCAATTTTTTTGATCGAGTCTTTTTCATCTTTTTTTTCTGACTCTTCGTCGTCCTTACGCATCAGTTCGTTGAATTCATCCACAAACTCTTCGCTCGGTTTTCTTTTTCTGAGTTCTTTCAGACGCTCAGCTAATTTTCGAACAGATCCTTTATTGACTGGGTTAGACATAGAATATTACCTCGACCCCTATATTAACTGATCTACCACTACCTCAACAGGGTGTTTTTATTAAGCTTTTAGTTCAATATTTTCTTAAAATCGGATTAAGTATTCTCTCTCGGCTTTAGGCGCATTTGCCTCACGGTTTAACGCACCAAATAATGAATGGCATGGATCGTGCTTAGTGATTTCCCATGAAATGGGGAACTCTTATTTATTACATACGAAGAGAAAAAGAAACTCACTCAAGTGATCCGAAGAAGGATCAAAACGGATTTTTTTCCACTCGCACCTCCCTAGGAGCGCTGCTATGGTGACCCCATCCGCGTTCTTTGAAAACCAGGCGATTTACGAGTGGTTATCTACGAAAGAAGCAGCTTCCTATTTAAGGATGACGCCGAACGCTCTTAGGATTTTAGTCCATCGAGAGAAGGTTCAGGCATACAAATTGGGAAGTAGGCTGAAATTCCGATTGAAAGACCTGAGATCCATCCTTTCTAAAAAAGGAGAATGATCTATGGCAATCAATCAGTATGAAAAAGACAGTAAGACGTTTTTCGAAGTGTACGTGATCGGACGCGATGAGCGAGGAAACAAAATTCAGCGCAGACGACGCGGGATTCCCTCCAAACGAAAAGCAGAACAAGTGGAGTTTGAACTCAAAAAAGAGGTCGAGGCTACTGCTAACCAAGAAGCACCGCTAGACTGGGAAAGCTGGCACGCGGAATGCGTCAGACGAATGAAACTAGAGTTGAGAACATCAACTGTGGTGAGCTACGAAGGTCAGCTCAAAAAGTGGGTCCATCCCGTTTGGAAAAAGAAGGACATTCGGTCCATCACCCAGTCGGATGTCCACGAACTCATCTACGAATCGGTGGAGAGTACGCTTTCGCCTCATACGCGAAAGACGATTCTCAAGATGGTGAGACGAGTTTTTGAAATGGCCTTGATCGAGGGAATCCTGGATCGTAACCCCTGCAAAGGGGTCACGGTGAAGGCTCCCGAGGCTGAAAAGCAGGTGCTGACGAACGGTGAGGCTCAAAGACTTCTCGATGAGGGAAGGGCCTGTGGCCATCGGTTCTATCCTGTTTGGACGCTAGCCCTTATGACGGGGATGCGGTCCGGCGAGCTCTTTGCTCTCAAATGGCAGAACGTGGATCTTGAGAACAGATCTATTCATGTCGTTGAGCAATGGACGAACAAGGGTGGATTTGGTCCGACCAAGACCAGGCGAGTCCGAGTGATTCCGATTCACGAAGCACTTTTGGTTTTTCTCAAAGAACTGAAGCTGAAAAGTGAGCGTCGAAATGACTTTGTTCTGCCCAGGCTCAAGGAATGGGAAAACGGTACCCAGGCACAGGTGACTCGGGAGTTCTGTGAGGCGATTGGGATTAACCCCATTTCGTTTCATGACCTCAGGGCGACCTTCATCACCAATCTCTTGGGTCGAGGTGAATCCCTAGGCCGAGTGATGGCGATGGTCGGTCACAGCCAGCTTAAGACCACCAATGTTTACTTACGACTCGCAGGAGTCGAAGTGAAGGGTGGGACTGAGAAGCTAGGCTATACGGTCCCTCAAGAGCGACTTGCACAAGTCGTTGAACTCAAGCAACGCAGCTAAACCAAAAACAAACTGACTACTTTTGACTCCGTGTGTTTTATGAAAATGAAAGATTACGTTGGGTTATGACATTCCAGTCGCCCCGACCATTTTTCAAAAAAATCAAGATCAAGCTCGCCCCTGCAATCTGAGCAATCACGAAGGGGGCGACACCAGCCGGGCTGATTCCACAAAAAGTATTCGTAAACATGCGAGCCAATGTGGCAGCAGGGTTGGCGAAAGAGGTTGAGGACGTAAACCAGTAGGCTGCTGTGATGTATGCAGCGACGCTCATGGGTGTGGACTCGGGGCGATGACGCCTTGTTAAAATAATCGTAGAGATCAAGCCCAAGGTCGCAATCACCTCAGAGATCCAAAGATTCAATCCCAGTCGGTCTCGGGTCGATATTTGGATGATCGACTGGTCGAACATGATGTGAGCAATCCATATACCGACAACAGCGCCCAAAAACTGCGAGAAACAGTAGAAAAAAAGACCACGCCGGTCCAAGCGTCCCCCAAAAAAATCCACAAGGCTCACGACCGGATTGAGATGAGCGCCAGAGATGGGACCCAGGCATTGAATCAAAACGAACAAGCCTGCCCCTGTTGCGAGTGAGTTAACCAGAAGCGTAACGGCTGTGTTTCCTTGCGCGAGTCTCTCACCCATGATGCCCGATCCGACGACGATCATGAGCAAGAATGCAGTCCCGACAAATTCGGCAATGTACGAAATTCGACGACTACTCACTGGACATCCTTTCGCTCGTCTGGCGCTTGAAGTCTTCTAGTCGCGCGCGAATCGCATCGCGTGCCATCCGAAAGCGCTGAAGGGACTCGCTCTCGGACAAGGGTTCTTTTGTTGCTGGGTCAGGGTGGGGCCAGTGGAGTTTCTTGGCCTTTGACACCAGGGTTGGACATACTTCTTCGGCGCACAAGGTAATCACATAGTCGAGTTCTGCGATGAACCTGGGCGAGAGTTGATCAACGGACTTTGAATCATGCTTGGATATATCCAATCCAATCTCCTTCATCACCGTAACTGCGCAGGGGTTGAGTTTGCCGGGATGAGAGCCTGCGCTCTCGATTTCTGCTTTCGGAAAAATTTGACGAGCCAATCCCTCAGCGAGTTGACTGCGGGCTGAATTGGCTACGCACATGAAGAGGATTTTCATGGTTTCTTTTCCTCAACAACAACTCGACTCGCCAGGGACGCAGCAGGCTGATTCGGACTTCTTGGAGGACTCCACGGATTTGCTAAAAATCTCGGCGTCGCCCATATTCTGGTAGGTTTCCCACGCAACACCTGAGGGATCTTCTACCCATGCTTTGTTGGATTCAGCGTAGCAACATGTCGTTTCGCCCTCGTCATAGACGCCTAAGTCGGCTTGCTTTAAACGATCCGTGATCTCGGTCAGCTCAGTGGGAGTCTCGACTTGGATGCCGACGTGATCGACGCCTTTTGTATTCGTCCGAGTCGAGATCGCAAAGTTTAGGCGAGGATCCTCGAGCATCCACTTGGCGTAGTCTTCTTTGAGCTTGGTTGGCTTCTGTCCAAAAAGCGTCGAATAGAATTGGACAGACTCCTCGATACTTTTAACTCCAACGTGAATATGAAATCGTTTCATCTTAGCACTTCCTTTCGTTACGGCAGGCTTGCCTGCTCTTGGTTTTTTCTTCTCGGGCGCAGCAATTGGCTTGCAGATACCCGATCAGTTCTTCGATCAAATCTGTATTGGCGAAATAGGTGATGGACCTGCCCTCTTTTTTAGAAGTCACCAACTGTGCTCGACTCATGTGGGATAGGTGAAACGAGAGGGTATTAGCCGGAATCTTCAGCTCGTCGGCAATCTTGCTCGGCACAGTGCCGTCACATCCATATTCGAGGAGCAGCTTAAATACCTTGAGTCGCGTCTCCTGTGACAGAGAAGAAAAAGCTTCGGTTGCTTCATACATTTCCATAGTTCTAGAATAATGGAAATGTTGAGTGATGTCAAGATAGAAAAATATGTGGGCCATGTTTCCGGAGGAATACTCCGGTTTTCGCATGGACAGACCGTCTGTGACCCACGAATTCGGAGGAATCCTCCGGAAACATGGCCCACATATTTTTCGATGCTCAATGGGTCTCGGCGTGGTCGTCCGGTATCAACTGTTACCTATGTCTCAGTACTCACGATTATTTAAAAATTGAATAAAATGACTACGTGTGTTAATTGGTGTCGCCATATGACGCCTATGAAAAACCGTGTGGATCAAAGATTATTTCTATTCCTGATTGCAACCAGTCTTTTGTTTGGGGGTAGCGCATGCGAAACGGAGCACTACAAACAAAAAGCACAGGATATTTTTGCTGATGGACAGATTCCTTCACTTTTCAGGCAACTCTCCAATCCCTCTGTTGATGAAAGCCAAATTCACCGAACCACCGAAGCCAAACTCAAAGTAGCGGTGATCGACAACGGTGTGGACTATACGCATCCTGATTTGATCAATCATATTCATTTTGATCGTGATTCAAGTGGAAAAATCTCGGGTGCAGGTCTTGATCTTTGGGCCCTGGATTCATGGGCTTCACCTAATACGATTAGGCCTGATGTTTTTGCGTTTGGAGCAAAGGGTGTTCGAAATGGAAAAATTGTAGGCGCAGTGGATGACCCTCTTTTGCTTTTGAATAAGCTAAACGACCAGTTTTTGGATGTATTTTTTAAAAATTTAAACTCAAATTCTGATCTGAAAAAATCACTCTTCAATAAAATAAGTAGAAATAATTTCACCGTTTTTGGCGCAATGAAACTCATCGGATCATATTTGAATGGTGTAAGCCCATTTATGACTTCGTTGTCCGGATTCTCACACTCCTCTGCTGAAAAATTTAGCTCATCCATGGCTTTTGATGAGCTATCTCAATTTGATTGGCTCATCAAAGACGATGGCACCCCCAGTTTCAGCGATCATTTATCGAAGTTTCAGTACAGTGGACTCTTCATGCAGATTCTCAATCAATCTCTGGATGAGTTTGATGGTGCTACCCAGTTTACTTCTCTTTTAAGAAACTACGCTGCTGATTTGAGAATGATTGAAAATCCAGGTTTGACCTCTCGTCCATATATTAATTTTCAACTTCGCCATTCGCTTATTAATAGTAGTGAAGTTGGTAATTTAGCAAATACATTCAATGGCCTACATCATAAAAATCAAAAATATATGAATGGGGGCATTCAACGTTCTATCAGTTACTATTGTGCCCAGCTCAGTGAGATTGAGTATGCTCAATTCAAGAAGCTTTCACCTCAAGAAAGGCTCAATCGCTACCTTTCGTTTCTAGAGGGAGGGTTCCAGTTTTCCCACCGTTTTATGGAATATCGTCATCACAAAACAAAGCGCCATAGCAAAGAGGAAATTCTTCTCTCTCGCGACCATGCTCAGTACATTCTTTCCAATATTCGAGAGAGATTCAGTGGTTTGAGCTGTAATTCTGTTGAGATGGCTCAGTGGGACCGCCAAAAGGATGCCTATCAACAATTCTATCGTGACCTGAATCATCCTTTGTATGAGGGCAGCTCCGCTAGTCGAAGTCATGGAACCCATGTTTCTGGAATCATTACTCAACAGAGCAAGTCTGTGGATATCGTTCCCGTCAAGGTCATTACTGAGACGCCAGCTTCAGAGCAGGATCGAGATGAGAGAATTACAAGCTTGACTGATCCCCAAGGATTTTTTAGGCAATTCAGAACGTGGCTCCTCAAACCGGCTGTTTTCAAAGGCTTGCAAGCTTTGGTGGGCAAACACATTGATACAGCAGAGCTCCCATATCAGGGAACCTCTGTCGGTAGAGTGATCTATGTGAGTCGATTCACTAGCCTTGTTTATCAAGGTTTTTTGGACGAATATAATAACCAACGTCTTGATCATTACTTCTTTGAGGACATTGTTTCTGCTATCAAGTATGTCGGGCAGCAAAAAATCAAAGTTGCAAATATTTCGCTGGGTGCTGATTTTTCAAAGTCAGTAGACGGCTACGAGACAGTCAGCCAGTCTCAGGAATTGGGAAAAATATTCAATTATCTTAGATTTGAATTTTATAAATACCAGATTGCAGCTGCTGTTCAGCAGTATGCTCCTCATACTCTCTTTTTTGTCGCTGCCGGGAACAATGGTCAGTGGCTTGATGGAAATGTCAGAAGCGGTCTCCCCTGCGATATCTCGTCGGATTATTTTGCTCAATACGAGACAGAGGACAGTCTCGTTCTCAATAATCACATCAAAAACGTCGTTTGTGTCGGCAGCATGAGTAGACGCAATGAGCTCTCCTCATTTACCAATATCCCCATCAGTCCAGTTCCCTATGTGATCTCATTTGGGGAATCTATTTATTCAACCATCAAAACTACCGACTGCTCGGGTCCCGAGCAGTGGTTTGATCTCAATTTTGGTACTTCACTCAATCTTCCGGATGACGATAAGGAATTCAGAAACTATGTTCACAGCATAGAAAAGTGGAAACCCTCAGAGAGTGAACGAATTGAACATGATCGCCTGGACAGTCTTTGGAAAAAATATAGAATTTTTGGACATGTTGCCTCAAATTCTGCTCAATTCTCAAGAACGCAGACTTGCATCGGTGGAAGCCAGCAGTCAGGACACATGTCTGGTACGTCCATGGCTTCGCCCACTGTTGCGGGGTATTTTGCACGCAAGATTGCTGAAGAGATGCATCTCCTGAACCTCAATAATGATGAAATTTATGCTCATCCCGATTTTGCACCTCAGAAAATCGTCGACAGAATACTCGCTCATTCGCCAACCTATGGTGGGCAATCGATATTGAAGGATGCAAAGAAAATCACTGACATCCGGTTTAAAACTGTCGAGCCCTATCAGGGAAAAAATACGCCCCCGACAACGACTCAAGAAGAACCAGAAATTTATTTTTTGAAATAATCAGCACTCAGTCAGTGTGATCAGTTAAATTGGACCCATGAGTACTGTCACACGCCCTCTCCATCTCGGTCTGAAGGAAAACAGGATCCAGTTTTCTTTGTTGGTGCTGGTGAATGCTTTTGTGGGCGCGATGGTGGGCTTGGAGCGGAGCATCCTTCCTCAAATTGCTGAAAAAGAATTTTCGGTGGCGGCGCGCACGGGGATTTTGTCGTTCATTGTTGTTTTTGGGTTGACGAAGGCTTTCACCAATTACCTCGCGGGTCGTTTTTCTGATCAGCTCGGACGTAAGCAGATTCTTGTTTTCGGATGGCTGGTGGCTATTCCTGTGCCCTTTCTGCTGATGTGGGCTCCCAGCTGGGGATGGATCTTGTTTGCCAATGTGTTTCTGGGGATCAGTCAGGGGCTGACCTGGTCTACCACGGTGATTATGAAAATTGATCTAGTGGGTCCTCAGCGAAGAGGGCTCGCGATGGGGATCAATGAATTCGCGGGCTATCTTGCTGTGGCTGGCTCGGCTCTGGCCACGAGCTTTGTCGCGAGTCACTACGGGTTGCGTCCGGAGCCTTTTTTTCTGGGCGTAGTTTACGTTGTTGCTGGGCTTCTTTTGAGCATTTTTGCAATCCGGGAAACCCGGCATCATGCAGATCACGAATCCAAATCTCTGTCCCACGAAAAACACGAAGCATCTCATTCACAGCGGGACATTTTTCTGAAAACGACTTTCACCCATAAAAATCTCTCGTCGGTGACTCAAGCGGGTTTTGTGAACAACCTCAACGACGGGATGGCCTGGGGGCTTTTTCCCATCTTGTTTGCGACTGTTGGCCTGAGTCTTGAGCAAATCGGATGGCTTGCAGCGATTTACCCTGCGACGTGGGGGATTTGCCAGCTTTGGACGGGGCATCTGTCGGATGTTTGGGGGCGGAAATGGCTGATCGCCTCGGGGATGTGGGTGCAGGCGATCGGGATTTGCATTACGGCGACGACTACTTCGACATTTGAGTTTTTTGCATTGGGTGGACTGCTCCTTGGAGTGGGGACGGCCATGGTTTATCCCACTTTGCTGGCGACGATTGGCGATGTGGCCCATCCGAGTTGGAGAGCTTCGGCGGTGGGCGTTTACCGATTTTGGCGAGATTTGGGCTACGCGGTCGGAGCAGTCGTTGCGGGAGTGACTGCTGATTTCTTGGGTTTGCGAGAGGCGGTCTGGTTTGTGGCTGGAATTACGTTTTTGTCCGGACTCGTGGTGGCTTTTCGACAAAGCGAGACTCACTCCCGGAAGTGAAAGCAGAGTTACATGGCACAGGTCTTGCTATTGCTCTCATTCAAGGAGCAGTGAAAAAATATGAATTTACTCAAAGCAGGGATTTTGGTGTCAGTGTTTTCGGTCGTTGGGTGTGCGCATGGTTTGATGAGGGGATCCGTTGCGATGAAAATTAGCGATCGCGAAGCTCATGTTTGCATGGGGACCGACGAAGTGAAGCCCGGAGATCAGGTCGCTCTTTATAAGAGTGTGTGTACGCCGCTCAAGGGTCCTGATCAGGATGCCGCTACGAGTGGATGCAAAAAAGTCAAAGTGGGGAACGGCAAAGTGGAGAGTATCCTCAACGAGCATTATTCAGTTGTGAAGGTCGACTCAGGTGTTCTGTTTGAAGAGGGAACGATTGTCGAAAAAGAATGACCAGACAATTCCCCCCTTTCAAGGGTTAAAATGTCCCCAGTGAAGGTTGACCATCGCTGATAGGATGACCGTTCTGGGGATAGCGACTGACCCATGGGTGGGAGCAATGTATTCGGCGGATCCTTCTAGGCCCAGTTGAAGGCGATCTTCGAGTTTGAAAAGATATTCAAGGGAACTCTGCACTGCCGGACTGAGATACGTGCCTGACGACATCGAAGTTCCGTAATTCATCATTCCTCGCCCTCCGCAACGTTGAAAGGCAACTCCGGGTGCGAGATTCAGTGACAGCCCTCCCGACGTAAAGTCTGGATTGAAAAGGAAAAAGCGAAGACGTGGGAAGTAATGAATCGTTCGAAAGAGGCTGGTGCTGACGCCTCGAACGTTGATTTGCTCGGAAGTAACCGGAGCAGCGAAAACATAGCCGATGCTCAGACGCCTGTAGTTTTGAAAAAAATACTCTACACCCGCGTTGAACCGAAATGGGATGGCTGGCCTTGAGGACACTACCACCCCCGAGCCGGCCCCTGCAAAGATGGAAAGCCGTGACCCATCATTCGTAGAATTAGAGTCCGCCCATGAAATCCGGGGAGAAAGAGCAACACAAAACAACGCCAACCCAATGCGAAGTGGTTTCATCATAGGCGATAGGGATGCATTTTTGATGCCAGCGAAAAAGCATTAGCAGGGGCGTCAGACTAGTGTATAAAACTAGTATGGGATTTTCTGGCATCAAGCGGGTGATTCTTGGCGAACCACTCTCAGCGGCGCATGAGGCAGAGCAGCGTATTTCGAAACTGAAGGCTTTGGCTGTGCTTTCTTCGGATGCTTTGTCGTCGGTGGCTTATGCGACTGAGGAAATTTTGCTGCCCTTAGCTGCGTTTGCAGCGACTGCGGTTTCTTGGTCGATGCCGATTGCTATCGCCATTGTCATTCTGATTATCATTCTGACTTTGTCCTATCGCCAGACGATTGATGCGTATCCGAACGGGGGTGGCGCGTACATTGTTGCGCATGAGAACCTGGGCGTTTATCCGGGTTTGGTTGCAGGTGCAGCGTTGCTGATTGATTATATTTTGACCGTTGCGGTGTCAGTGGCTGCAGGTATTGCAGCGATCACGTCGGCATTTCCTGCGTGGCATGAGCACAATGTGGCGCTTGGGATTGCTACGATCATCGTGATTATGTTTTTGAATCTGCGTGGCATGAAGGAGTCCGCTACGATCTTTGCCGCGCCCACTTATTTTTTCATACTCTCTATTTTTCTTTTGTTGGGAGTGGGCTGGTGGAAAATGATGACGGGTCAAATCATTCCGGCTGCTCCCATTTTGCATGAGGTCTACCCAGAGATCGCTGTATTTTTGCTCCTCAGAGCGTTTTCTTCAGGATGTTCGGCCCTGACCGGAATTGAAGCGATCTCAAACGGGATTCCGATGTTCCGTGCTCCTGTTCATCGCAATGCAAAGATCACGATGACGGCGATGTCAGCTTTGTTGGTCGTGATGTTCGTCGGAATTACTTTCTTGGCACATCGATTTGGAGTCCTCCCTAAAGAAGGCGAGACCGTGGTTTCGATTCTCACTCGCACAGTATTTGGAGATTCCTGGATCTATTATGCGATTCAGGGCTCGACGATGCTGATTTTGGTTTTGGCTGCCAACACGGCCTATGCAGGCTTTCCTCGTTTGGCCTCATTGCTGGCGAAAGACCGGTTCTTGCCACGACAACTGGCGAGTTTGGGAGATCGTCTGGTTTTTTCAAACGGTGTGATGGGTCTGAGTTTGGCAGCGATGGCGTTGATTGTGATTTTTCACGGCGATCCGCATCAACTGGTTCCTCTTTATGCGATTGGTGTTTTTACATCCTTTACTTTGTCTCAGATGGGGATGGTTGTGCATCACCACCGAGAAAAAGAACCCGGATGGATCCGATCCATGGTGGTCAATGCCGTGGGAGCTTTCACGACTCTGATTGTTCTTTTGGTCATTGCGGTTTCCAAGTTCACTCACGGTGCATGGATCGTTCTGATCTTGATCCCGCTTTTTGTTTTTGTTTTCACTCGAATTTACAGACATTATCTTTCGGTCGGAAAGGAATTGTCTCTGATTGGCGTGGATGCTCCCGAAGAACTCATTCCGGTCAAGCACACCGTGATTGTACCGATCTCTGGGATTCATCGTGGAGTGATCGAGGCGCTGCGGTACGCGCTGTCGATTTCGGATGATGTCAGAGCTTGCTATGTCGAGATCAATCCCGAGGCAACCGAGCGTGTGCAAAAAGAATGGGTGAAGTGGGCGCACCAGGTTCCCTTTGTGGTCCTGAAGTCACCCTATCGGTCTGTGATTGCGCCCTTGATTGATTATATCAACGATGTTGAGAAAATTTCGCATGATGACATGGTGACAGTCATCATCCCAGAATTTGTGACCGCGAAGTGGCGTCACCGAATTTTGCACAACCAAACGGCGCTTCTCATTCGAGCTGCGCTGGCCTTTCAAAAGGGCAAGGTAGTGACGAGTGTTCGCTACCACCTCAAGCATACTTAGTGAAGGGTCTGGTCAGGCTGCGTCGTGGCCTCGGCGCACTCATCCTGGACTGGAGTAGTGGGTGATGGCGACGCAGAAGGTTGCGGTCTGGGCTGACACTCGGGAGCGTCGCCGCGTTTCACGCATTTGGCCAGCAGGAGCTCGGTCTTCAAGAATCCCACGTTTTTCGCAGCTTCTATCAGAGGAGCGGATTCTTTTTCGTATTTTTTGAAAACCCATTCTTGGACTTTTCCCAAAGTGCAGCGAGCCATTTTTGCGAGAGCCATGTTCTCTGCCTGTGTGAAGCTGGGCGCTTCTTGCACCGTAGGGATGCCGTACCCACCTTGGGTGCGCATCCAGGGCAGAGCTTTCTTTTGCAGCTCAAACATTCCTTCGAGCTTGATACGAATTGCTTCTGGCATGCCTTCGCCATCGGGTTGATCAGCAGGATTCAAGAAGAGGCGCTCTCCCACGGATTTCATGAATTGAGTCTGTGAGGATTGGAAAATGAATTCCTCGATCGACAAGGTGCGGAGACTGAGGTTCGAGAAAAGAGCGCTCTGCGCGTAATGCTGGATGACGCGAATGATTTCTGGAGTTTGAAAAACCGGGTGGCGTGTGAAGGTCTGCAATTCGCCCAGCGTTTTGGGTGTTTTGAGCGAATCTACGATCACAACATTGTCCATGGTTCCAAACGTGTTGATCACTTGATCAATGACTGTCCGATCCAGATTTTTGAGTTCATTCAAAATGTATTCGTCGTCCGGAGTCTTGAATGGGCCACGAGGATTGTTCGGGTGGGTGTAGTAAGCATCTTTGAGTGCTCCCGATACGACTCTGAGGGCCCCCATCATTTTGTAGGTCCAAAGAGCTCGGAGGAGATCCTGAGTGGACAGAGTCGGAATGGTGTCAAAAAGAGTCATGAATTGATTTTTGATTTTTGTGTAAACACCTTTTCTCAATTCAGGAGTCGAGGTTCGAACCATGGTATCGATGTCGGCCCAGGGCATGTTTCCGGTATTTTGAACGACGATGCCGTTGCCCTTGAAATCGGTGGTGGCCATAGCTTTGAGTGCTTCAAAATCCTGTGTGAGCCCCCAATGAGCAGCACGATAGAAATACCCGCCCTCTTGGAAGACACCCGTATTGCTCTTGGGATCACGGACTCCGGATTGCAGGATTTTCATCTCGCGCTGGATGTCGTCTGGATCGTTGGTGTTGGCGTAGACTCGCTCGGTCTGGCTGTTCGGGCCCACGACGCGATTGCGGAGGGGCTTTTTCTTGAGAGCGTTCTTGAGATTTCCGAACAATGAATCATTCAGCAAACCTGCTTTTTTCAATCCTGCTGCCAAGCCTTTGGGTGTGAAAATATTCTCGTCCATGAATTGTGTGTGGCCTGATACAGCTTTCATCAAGTTCATAGATTCCACTGCACAGTTGTTGTTGATGAAATAATATTTTCCTTGGTATCCCCAGTACTGATCCATGACTTGGTCGAGGAATTTTCTTTTTTGTTTGTCAGTCAGCACCAACGGATAGCTGAGAATATCGCGCAACTCGCCCACCGTGTATTCTTTCACGACGTCAGCCAGAGTGAGCACGAACATTTGTGAGGGATACTCTCCGTTAAGTCCTTTGATCGAGCTGATTTGAGGCTCGGTGATGTGAGCGCGATAGCTGATGATCAAGTGGTTGCCGACATCCCGCATACAATCGGGCCCGAGAGGACGTGGGATTCTTTTTTTCGTAACTGGATCTAGCATGGTGCCGCAGAAAACCAATCGGAACATCGAGTGGCCCCAGCGGCTCATCATCGCTTTGCCGTTGTCCGCCAGGAAGTAGTGGACTGCGTAGAGCCGGGAAGGATCGAGATTGAAGTATTCGATAGCGGTCCTGGCGCCTGGCGAGGAGCTTTGAATTGCGACCTGATAGAAATTTTGGCAAGTTGCGCTTCGGCCCGGATAAGGCTCGTAGTTCAGCTTATCTTTGAAATATTGATAAAGGACCGGCTTGCGGCAGGCATAGTCCGGATCCATGGTGAAATACTCAAAATGAACTGCGACGGATTCGGTTGGGCTTTGAAATTCATAGGGATCAGGTGTCCGAGCGTATTTTGGAAAGCGGAAGGTCTGGTGATTGGATCCTTCTAATTCGGGGAAAAGAATGCCTCGTTTGTACCAACCTGCCATGGACTGAAATTCGGTATCATCTGAAATCCGATCTCCTTCCAAAGGTCCGCTGAAGTCATAAACGTGCATGAGTTCGTGAAGCAGCGTAGCCTGCGCCAAACGGTAGTAAGTGCGGTGTCCGCAAGGATATTGGGTCGATTGATCATCGCCCGAGGCGATTTCTGCGATAAAACGAGGGTTGAGCTGAATGACGTGCGCGCGCGATCTCAAACCGATGAGGGGTGTGAGAGTGCGGCCCAGAATGGCCGTTTTTTTTCTGAACGTCTGCATGAGGGAGGCGAAAAAAGACTCGTTGGCTGCCTCTTCGCTGCTATTCCGATTGGGTTCAATATAGGTGGAAGGACAGAAGGGGCTGTAAAAATCCCGGTAGTTCCCCTGGAGTTCTGAGTTGAATTCGATGGTGACGGTTCTGTTGAGTTTTTGAAAAGCAGGAGGAAGTTTGGCCTGGGTTTCTGCCAGCCAGATTTGAATATCGTTCAGGGAATCCATGTCGATATTGTCTGGTCGAAGATCAAACTTCAAATCGGCATAGGCAGATGAGGTGAATAAGGAGACGACTACAGCGGTGAACAGGGTAAAACGCATGGGCGATTTATACATTAGTTGTTTAAAAATATCAATTATTAGTTTAATTAAGTGGGTTAAAAAATCAGATTCAACGAACAGGATTGACTCAGCGAGTGCAATATATTATATACACGAAATGTATTTAATTGTTTTAGTTGTTTTTAGCAGTAATGTGTTTGCTTCTGCGTCTACGTCGATCCTGACTGAATCATTGGTTCGATCAGCTCTGAGTCCGTTTGGAACCACTTCGGACCTATCTGAAACATGGGGTGACGACGAAAAGCGAGTGGTTTTGATGGCTGGAGAAGATGCGGCAGCGTTTATCTTGGGTGGACCGATGACGGAACTCTTGGCCCAAGCCATTGAGATTTTGAAAAAAACGGGCAAAGAACTGCAGCAAAAAGACAGACAACTCATGAGTGAGTTGGAGGCTGCTTTTGAAGTCTATATTTATAGCTTGTCTGGACCTCAGTTCGATTAGGGTTCGATAGCAAAAAAATTCCTGGAGACTGCTTCTCGCTTGAGTTACGGTCTTTTCCATATGTTACATGAATTGATCAAGGTCTGGTTTCATTGGGTGGAGCAGTGGGGTTACGGCGGAGTGATCATCCTGATGGCCATGGAGAGTTCAATTTTTCCCGTTCCATCCGAAATCGTGATGCCTCCTGCGGCTTTTTGGGCCGCCCAAGGAAAAATGAGTTTTTGGGGAGTGGTGGGGGCTGGGACTCTAGGCAGCTACTTGGGATCGGCGATTACCTATTGGGTAGCCCGCTTGGCAGGTGCGCCTCTGGTTCGAAAGTACGGAAAATATTTTCTGCTTTCTGAGCAAAAACTCGATTTGGCTGAGCGCTGGGTTCAAGACTACGGGCTGCCCGGAATCTTTATTGCACGGTTGATGCCGGTCGTGAGGCATCTGATTTCGATTCCTGCCGGTGTTTTCAAAATGTCATTCGGTGCATTCAGTGTTGTGACGACTGTGGGTGCAGGCTTGTGGTGTACGATCCTGTCTTGGTTTGGTGGGCGAGTGATTGGAGAGCACCCGGAGCTACTGCAATCTCCTGAGCAAATGTCGGCAGTGATCAAGAGTCAGCTGATCTGGTTCATTGCAGCGGTGTTGTTGATTGCTGTGCTTTATGGTGTGGTCGTGGGAATGAAAATCAAACGCCTCCAGAAGAACTTGGTCGTTTGAGGAGATCTGCGATTTCTGCGATTTTGTGCCGGATGCATTCCCAATCGTAACGATTCTCAATGTGTTTGAGGCCATTGGCTCCGGTTTCGTTTCGGAGTTTTGGGTTTCTCAATAACTTCACGATATGTTTTGCAAAAGGATCGGGCGAGTTGGCGATCCAGATATCAAAGCAGGGCGCAAGTTCCAGTCCCTCGGCGCCTTTGCCGGTCGAGACGACAGCTTTTCCTGCGGCCATGGCCTCCAAAATTTTATGACGAGTGCCGCCGCCGGAACGAATGGGCACAAAAACCACAGACGCTTCCTGTAAAAACGGCAGGACGGACGCGGGATTGGCCTCGATTTCGATTCCTGCTTTTCGAAGGCTGACCGTGAGTTCGGAGGAAGGGTTGGAGCCGGCCACGACGATTTTTGGAAGAGCGTCTCCCATCGCGCCCTTGATGCGTGGAAGAATTTCGTCCAAGAACCAGCGCAAGGCTTCGATGTTTGGGAATTGGTCGAGGCTGCCAGAAAAAAACAAAGTGGATCCCGGGTGATTGCGAGCGTCTGCGTAGTTTTCCAAATCGATACAATTCGGAATCACGCGAACCTTGGCAGCGGGGACCAGACGTTGCATTCGGAATGCTTCGAGTTCGGAGGACACGATGATGAGTTTTGCAATTTTTCCAGTTCGTCGCTCCTGAAAAAGTTGCCGAAATGCTCGAGGGATTTTGTACCAAGTGAAAATGGATTTCAGAGCGCTCTCAAAAGTAATTTTGCTCTGAACGGCATTGGCGTCCCAAATAATCGAATAGTCGAGTTCCTTGGCCGCCTTGAGGTAGGGCGCAACCTGACATTGTGATGCCCAAAGGATGGAGCAGCGGGATCGGGCCTCTTTGAATGCTTGGGTCACAGACTCGTGAGAGGGGGTCACCCAGGTGAGTTTTTGAAGTGGGATGGATGTGGGCACCGTGGGTTCACGAAACGCATCATTGGGATTTTTAAAACAGATGAGTTCGACTTTGCGGTGTTCGCCCAGTGCGCGAAGGATCTGCAGGTCACGGATTTTGCTGCCATGAGTCGCTGGAAATGGAAATTCCTGTGTGAGGAAGAGAATAGGTTCCATCGTAAGAGCTACATCTTAAATCCCGCCGCCTCCGAATCGGCCTTAAACATCTGAACGGTTTCTAAGCTCAATTGCTTGAGATCTTTGTTGAAAAGACTCATTTTCTTTAAAATATCGAATGGAACTGTAATAATGTGGCAGCCGATTTGATCTGCCTCGACGATATTGAACGCCTCACGCGTGCTGGCCCAGAGAAGCTCGATCGAACGATCTGTGGAACGACAAATTTCGAGGGCTTTGGCCATGAGGGGTTTTGGATCTCGCCCCGTGTCTGCAACTCGACCTGCAAACACAGAGAGGATCGAGGGTGCGCCACCTTTGAGAGCAGCGCAGACTTCGGTGCATTGTTCCAAAGTGAGTACGGCGGTGACATTCAGTTTGATGCCCTGGAGTGAGAGTTCTCGGATCAACGACGCGCAGGATTGGCCTTTGGAGTTTGTGACGGGAATTTTCACATAGATGTTCTTGCCCCATTTTGCGATCTCGAGAGCTTGGCGATGCATTTCGGGTAGTTCGTCGGCGAAGACTTCAAAGGAAATCGGTTTTTCACGGATTTCGGAGAGGATGTCTTTGCAGAATGCGGGATAGTCTTTGATTCCAGCTTTCTTCATGAGGCTCGGATTGGTGGTCATCCCTTGGATTTTAGGGTTAGAGTTCATTTCCAGCATGGAGGTGCGATCAGCGCCATCGCAGTAAATTTTGATATTCATAGGAGCCGAGTAACACAAAATCGCCTTTTGAAAAAACACTTTCCTGGGTTAATCGTGCCCTATGCGCCTTTCTCAATTAGTTGGAAGAACAGTCAGAGACACTCCCAAAGATGCTGAGCTGCCCAGCCATCGGTACATGTTGCGATCGGGGATGATGCGCCAATATACGGCCGGGGTTTATGGGTTCTTGCCTCTGGGGTGGCGCGCGGTCGCAAAGATCGAGCAGATCATCCGCGAGGAGATGAACGCCGTTGAAGGCCAAGAGATCTCGATGTCCTGCATGGCTCCTGCGGAGCTTTGGAAGGAAAGCGGCCGATACAGCGCGATCGGCAAAGAGATGTTTCGGTTCGAGGATCGCAACAGCAAGCCCATGGTCTTGAACATGACTCACGAGGAACCGGTCGTGTACTTGGCTCGGACGGAGTTGACCAGCTACAAACAACTGCCTGCGATGATGTATCAGATCCAGAACAAGTATCGCGACGAGCCTCGCCCTCGTGGCGGGATTATTCGTTCGCGCGAATTCATCATGAAGGATGGATATAGTTTTCACGTGTCTGAGGAAGATCTGCAGAAGTATTACGATCGCGTGCATGTGGCGTATGAGAAAATTTTTAAACGTTGTGGACTGAAAAAAGTCGTCAGCGTTCAGAGTGACAACGGAATGTTCGGCGGAAGTTTCTCTCACGAGTTTCAGTTGCTGGTTCCGACAGGTGAGGACAAGCTGATGATTTGTTCTTCTTCGTCTTGTGACTACCGCGCGAATTTTGAAGTCGCGGTGACGAAGCACAAAGTGACGCAGAATCCGTCAACGCAGCTTGAGAAAATTCACACTCCTGGGATGAAGACGATTGCGGACTTGGTCAAAGGAATCGGAATAAAAACCGAGGACACAGCCAAGGCCGTGATTTTTCAGACAGCCGAGGCGGTGCCGGTGTTTGTTTTTGTGCGTGGAGATTTGGAAGTCGTTGAGGCGAAGTTACGGACGCTCATGGGGTTTGCTGTCTATCCAGCTAAAGATGCGGTGATCGCAGTGGCTGGCGGAGTGCCAGGCTCGACCGGGCCTAAGGGACTCAAGCTAGATCAGTGTTGGGTCGTGGTGGATTCTTCTGTTCAAGGTGCGCAGGGAGTAGTGACTGGCGCGAACGAGGCTGATTATCACTGGAAGGGATTCGAGATCGAGCGAGACTTCTTGGCGACGTTGAGTCCCGAGCAGAGCAAGCGCGTTCGCAAAGGTGAAGTGACAGCAGCTCGTACTGGCGATCCTTGTCCGACCTGTGGATCGGCGATGCAGGAGTCTCGTGGAATTGAGATTGGGAATATTTTTCATCTAGGCACTAAATATTCAAAATCCATGAATTGTACTTTCCTGGATAACAACGGAAAGGCGCAGAATCATGTGATGGGCTGCTACGGCATCGGCGTGACTCGATTGCTGCCCTCCGTGATTGAAGAATCGCACGATGATTTCGGGGTGATTTTCCCGATCACCGTGGCGCCGTTTCAGTTGCACATGTGTGTCATCAATTACAAGGAAGAAGCCGTCAAAGCCAAGGCCGAGCAGCTTTACAAAGAGTTTCAGGCCGCAGGTGTTGAGGTTCTTTTCGACGACAGGGACGCAAAGGCCGGATCGCAGTTTGCAGATGCTGACTTGATGGGTATGCCTTTTCGGATCACACTTTCGCCCAAAACGTTGGAGCAAGGTTCGGTCGAGTTCAAGTACCGCGATGGTCGCGAGCCGATGAATATGGTTCTGCTGGAAGGTTTGGTTCAGGAAGTGACCAAACGGGTCGGTGCCGAACGCTCTAAATTCTGATCCTGGTAGTTCGACTAAAATGTAGCCACTAAAAAATAGTGTCTAAAATATAGTTGCTATTTTTTAGTGTAATGAGTTATTCTGAAATTGACCCTATGGAGAAGATATTTAAATTTGGCCAATTGCTTGAAAAATCCGATGTATGCAATCGGACTCAAGAGATTAAAACCCTAAAAAAATGGGTCGCATCCTCGGGGCGAGGGGTTGTTTTTGGACCGAGAAGATTTGGGAAAACCTCCATCCTGAAAAACGTCATTCTTACGGATTTCAAAAAAACACACAAAGAAAAGGGATTTGCCTTCTACTGTGATTTGTTTCAGGTCAAATCGCTTGAGGATTTCAGAATTCGTTTTCAAGAGGCTCTTGAGATTGGGTTGTCCGAAAAAGCCACTTTTTCTCGATTTGTTGAATCCATCAAAGAATATCTCAGTGGGTTTCAAGTCCAGATGGAATTTGATCCACTGACTTCCCACCCTATCTTGAGCTTGAAGGGAGGGGGGAAGGATCCGGTGAAAACTGTGCATGCGCTTTTTAAAGCGATCCAAAACCTATCTCAAGATCATGCTACTTTGCTGATTCTGGATGAGTTTCAAGATATTGTAGCAGTGGATGGACTCGAGTCGAAACTGAGAGAAGAATTGCAAAGCCTGACACGAACCTCTGTTATTTTGTCTGGTTCCAAAAACCATGTTCTGAGAGAGATGATTCAGAACGAACGCCGTCCATTTTATGCTTTTGGAAGTGACCTCAGTTTTGGGCCTATCCCCAGCGAAGAATGGCTTGGTTATCTTCAAGAGCGATTCGCTCCTCATAAAATTCGTATCCACCTGCCGGAAGTCCAGCTGATCTGCAGTCTGATGGGTGATGTTCCCAATGCCATCCAAGAATATTGCAGTTGGATCGTTCAGGCGAGTGAGCCATGTACTCTGACTGAAACGATTTTGAAAAATCATCTCAGTGATCTGCTCAAGCAAAAATCCAGCCGTTATCACGAACGTTTGAGGGAGTTCTCCGAAAAAGAAAGCCGGATTCTCCTGGCTATCGCTGTTGATCAACCCGTCGCTTCCATAGGTTCGACAGCTTTTATTACAAAAACACAGGTCAGTGCCACTGCGGTACGGGCAGCCACAGAGAGATTGATTAACCAAGGGGTTTTGGATCGTGATGTCTCGGGCGTACGGATTACGGACCCGCTTTTTCGATTGTTTTTGGTTCAACATGCTCGGAACGTGTTTGCTTAAAGCAGGTCGAACGTCAGAAATATTAAACTAATCAATTTAATAAATTGACTATATGCATTAAATCGAGATATAAGCGCCTCGTATTGGAGTGGTTTATTATGATTTTAGGCATTGTTTTATCTTTTTTGTTAAATCCAGTTTTGTCTGATTCGAGTTTTGCCGCAGGCTCAAAGAGAGCTGAAGAAGGCAAAGTCTCTGATTCTCACGTTCTGAGCAAACGTACAGTGATCGGTGTGGGATATTATGATCCGGATGCTGCAAGTTTTGTTGCACGTCTCGAACGAGCGCTGACGTTTCAAAACTATTTCAAAGTCACTTCCATGAGATCCAGAAAAAATGTGCTACGAGAGCAAGCGGTGCAGCAATTGGGTCTGACCGATAACTCAGTGGAAATTGGTTATCTTTTGGGAGCGCAAAAAGTGCTTCGAGTAGAAAAAAATGCTGCAGGTTACACCGTGAGATTGCTGGATGTGAAAACTGGTGAAATTGAAAACGTTTGGCCAGGAATTCTTAATCCTAAGAGCTCGGATGCCGAAGGAGAGCTGATTACTCAGATCATGGCAGAGTTGACTGGCGAGTCACTCCAAAGTACCGGCAGTGTAGTTCAGTATGATCAGGTTCAACAGCAAAATCTAGAAGGCCTTAGTCTCGAAGGACTTGAGTTGCCTCAAGTTGGGTTATTGAAGCTGACCTCTAATAACAAAATTCTTCTGCCCGCAAAACAGACCCGATTGTATTTTGGTGACCGAGATAAATATGCGTTGGGTGTAACAGGAAATTATTGCGAAGTCTTTGCTCGCGATGCAACAGAAGATCTTCGGGTGTTTCCGGCCGGTGTAAGCTTCGTGATTTCGGATATCAAACGAGATGACGACTTCTATTATTTGAATCAAGGCGATGGATTTATTATCAAAACTATTCGTTGTTATAGCAAAGAAGGCGAAATCAGAACCTTGGGCGAACTTCGAAGCGTGCTGGGTGGGAATTTTACGATTGAATCCATTGGCGCAAAAATTGCTCGATAAGGGAAATCGACTATGAATAAAAATGTCATTACACAGTTGCTCTTGATCCTCGTGGTAGGTCATTCTTTTATGAATTTTCGGGAGGTTGTTGCAGCTGAGCGTTGTAGTGCCAGCGTAGTAGGTGAAGCCTCTTCCATGTGTTTGGGTGGTATTCTCGTGATCTCTGCGTTGAGCAGCGCTGCCGCGTTGGGGGGCGGTGCAGCTGGTGCTCCCTTGATGGCAGGGGCAGGGGTAAGCGCTCTTCTGGTTGTGACGGGAGCTGTTGTGAATATTGCTTCCAGGGATGATGTTGTGACTGAAAGTCAGTCCTCCGGAAAAACCACAGACTCGGTTTCGAGCAAAGATCGTGGCGATCCAGATCCCGAGAACGTGAGAAATGCGTTGCTTTTGCGTGAGCAAATCAAGAATACTCGCACGAGCGCTGCTGAGTTTTTGGAAACAGGAGCAGCAGATGCTCTTTTTGACGAGACTGCCTCGAGTATTCGTCATCAAGCCGTTCTGTATGCAAATCAAGATCCCGCGATTCGCTATGTGGCAGAGCAAGCGACAGACTTCGAGTTAGCAGCAGCAATAGTTTCGCTGTTTTAATTTGACTTAACACATTAAGTTAATGTATTAAAATGATCAGAAATAATTCGTTTAATGAATAAAAAAATCCCAGCTCTGTTTTTGCTCTTCAGCCTCAGTCTGCCAGCATTGGCTACAGACACCGGCTTTGGAGAACTTTCGGTACAATCCGGTGTATATACCTTCGTGATCGGTGCAAGCATATTGGTGGGTGGTCCGAATCCCCCTGCAGCGATTGCTGCCGGTGTGGGAGCGGTATTTATGCTTTCTGGAATTGGATTGTATATCACTTACGGACGAGGTGGCAGCAGCCGATTGTCCCGTCCGATTACCCGGCCGTTTGAGAACACGAGTGATTGGACCTCAGACAAGCTGAGCTCAAGCGAAAGTGATCGTGAGCATGGGGCTGTTTTGCAAGAGCAAATCAAGCGCGCGCGCGCGAGTGCTTTAGAGCTGGTTCAAACCGGTAGTGCTGACATTGTTTTCTCCGAAACCGTTCTCAAAATCAGGCAGCAAGCCAAGCAATACGCAGATCTGGATCCTGCGATCCAATATGTCGCAGAAAAAGCTACTGACTATGAGTTGGCGACTGCGATAGTGGCGTTGTTTTAGAGCAATTGAAAACTAGGGCGTGTTTTCAAAGTCAGTTTCGGCTGCAAATTGCATCTTCGGGCTGCAACTTCGTCAGCGAATCGCGCCAAAATCCTCACAGCCCGCAGCGGGGATGCTCCGGTTTTGGCGCGACCCGCTTCCTTGTTTCGCCTCGAATCTGCAATTTTCGCTTCGAAACTGACTTTGAAAACACGCCCTAGTCCCATCAATAACAAGTGTGCAAATAATAAAATTCTGCCGGCTTCAACATAGGCGGCAGCGCTATGTCCCAATCCATCGACCGATGGTCAGATTGAGCATCACAAAGTAAATTCCCAATCCAATCCATCTCCAGCGCTCAGGATTGACGAATTGTAGGATCAGCAAATAGAGCACTACTGGCAGCCCAAAAATAAAATAGGGTTTCCAAACCAGGTGCGAGGCTGCCGACATTCCTAATGGTGCGATTACGGCAACGAAATATTCTTCCAGCTCCATTGCTGCTGCAGCAATTGGGGACGATGCAGTTACTACTAGCAAAATTCTCAATAGCAACGTGACTACGGCTAAGATTGCAGATCTGAATGTCACAGTAGGCAAAATCGCTGTAGGCACAGCAGGACAGATTCTCACCACAAACGCCGCGGGGACAGCCGCAGCTTGGGCGATACCTAATTATTTCGTTCGAGATAAAGCGCGTGATTTGCTAGTGTTCAACAATAGCGCGACACCCGATAGTAAAGTAGATGTCACCGCGAGCGAGATTATTTTGAAGGATACTAGCGGTTACCCCTACCTGGCGTCCACCGTTAGTGTAACGATTGACATGGTCGCAGCCGTAGGTGTGAATGCGCTCGATACAGGGGCTGAAGCAGCTAGCACTTGGTACCATATCTGGATTATTTCGGATGGCACCAAGGAATATTGAAGGTCCTCAAAATCAGGCCCAACGCTCAGCGTGTGCGTGTGGAGTTTGAGCGGTTTTGACTTTGGAAACACGCCCTACTCTAAAAATTCCGGCATCACTCTTTTCATATATCCTTCAAACAAGGGCACGGTGAAATGAGTGTCTCCATGCGAGGGGCTATAAATCATCCCTTTGGCAATCAAAGACGCTCGAATGGGGGCTACTGCCTGGACTTCTTTTTTAAGGAGTTCTGCAATGTCTCCTGAGCGGTGGCTTCCTGGACCCAACTCCGCCATTGCGCGCAAATATTTTTTCTCTCCAGGAGTCAGTCGATCAAATCGTACTCGAAAAAAACTGGAATCCAACTCTGCAATTGCGAGCTCAGTGGCAAATTTGGTGTCGGGCTTCTGAATGGGAGATTGCTCAGCGCAATTCCAGCTATGCTTTCCCCATTCTTGTAAAAAATAGGGATAGGCTTGTGTTTGAGCCAAAATATAATCCAAAGCTTCTTTTTGATACTTGACCCCCAGCTTGGCTGCAGGGGCCTCAAGCGCCTCGCGTGCGGCTAAGGGTGGAAGCGGGCCGATCTCAGGATACTCAAACAAACGCTCCGCATAGGACTTCGCTCGACCTGCCTGCCCGACTAACTGAGGCAGGCCTGCGCCGATGAGTAAAACAGGAAGCTGCTTTTGCGTGCATTTGTGCAACGCCATGATCAATGCTGCAAACTGTGATTCTTCGATGTATTGAATCTCATCCACGAAAAGGACAAAAGCAGTTTTTTTCTCCTTGGCAGCAGCACCTATCTCAACAAAAAGAGCGGTTAAATCACTTTCAAGATCCCCGGAATCTGCCACTCCGGGCTCAGACCCCAAATCGATTCCAAACTCAATGTCCTCATACTTGACCTTCATCGCGCTGACAAAGCCGCCTAAAACCTTGAGAGCACGCTTACCTAACGTACCTGCTGCACTCATTCGATCCAATTTAAGCAAGGTTGAACGTAGAGCTGGGATCATTAAAGCGGGCAGGGATCGCTTTTCGGGGGTTTCAACCGAGACTATTGCAAAACCTCGTGCTTCGGCATCCTGAGAAATCTGATTCAGCAAAACCGTCTTTCCTACCCCTCGAAGACCCACAAATAGAAGTCCTCGCGACGACAGACCGCTCCTACAACGATCTAGGGCAATCGAAGCCTTTTCGATGAGGTCGTCTCGACCGGCAAGCTCTGGGGGAACCGTACCAGCCCCTGGTGCATAGGGATTAATCCGTGGGTTCATATATAGTCAGTTTAATATAGTTTATCGAAAAACACTAACTTATATTAAATTTGTTATACTTTCTCAAAACCAAACCCATCAACAACAAATGTGCAAAAAACAAAACTCCGCCCGCTTCTGCATAAGCCGCGGTCGTATGCCCCAACCCATCCACCGAAGTGAGATTCAACATCACAAAGTAGATTCCTAGTCCGATCCAGCGCCAGCGTTCGGGTTTGATGCTTTGTTGGACCAGTAAATAAACTGCGACCGGGAGCCCAAAAATAAAATAGGGTTTCCACACCAGATGCGAGGGCAGGAAAACCAGCCCACAGAGAATCGCGGTGGCTTTGACCCGGTCCTCGGTGCCCGGTCGTGGCTTTTTCAGCATCCAAAATAGAATCAGCCCCAAGACTCCAAGGGCCCACGCGACAGCAATCCAGGTGAGTACGCTTTCGCTCAACCAGCTCCAACCCATGTTGATATTCCCGTAGAGCGCGATGATCCGCACGGGTTCGCCGCTGAACCAATGGTGAAGGACGGCCGCGAAACTTTGGTTATGCGACTCGAGAGGAAATCCGCGCGCGAACAGCGCCCATTGCCACTGAATGATCATCGAGCGCAGGCCAGAGTACCCCGTCCAAATCATCGGCAGGAAAATCGCAATCCCAGCGCCCAGCAAGCTGGCAGCTCGAACTTTCCAACCTGCTTGTCGGCGAACCCAGGGGATCAGCAGCAAGGGCAGGCACATCAGCTTGGTCATCGCGAAAAACGAAAACATCAGCCAGTAGAACGAGGCCAGCCAAGTCGCTTCCTCTGCTGCTAGCAAGGCCAAAACTGTGGAGCCTAAGAGAATGAGATTGATCTGACCGTATTGGAAGTCGATGAGAATTGGTCTGGCCAGCAGGAAACAGGAGACTAAAAGGACGCTCCAGTGGACGCCTCGTCGGCGTCCCCAGCGATTCCAAAGGCTGTACAAAGCCCCCAGCATCAGCCCTGTTTTGAGCGTATTCCAAACCACCAGCGCCGCCCACCGGGGCAGCAAACTGAGCGGCGAAAACACCCAGGCAAACCCAGGCGCATAGAGATATCGGTCCGGCGATTCGTTGTAGAGCATGTAACCGTGGTTGGCCAAGGCGTGTTCCCAAGCCCGATAAAACACTGAAAAATCCAGCGAACCTCTTTGGAATGAGTAGAGCCAGCCGACGGCCAAGGTGAGTGCGCCCGCGATCGCTCCGAGCTTAGAAATCAGTTTTGCGCGATCGTTCATAGCGTCCTCCCCGATATCATGATCGATCAATCTCTCCTTGCCAAGTCCTCGCTGCAGTGGCACTCGATTTCTTATGAGCTACAATTGGATTCCGAAGAAAATCAATCCGCATAGCGTGAACGAGATGTTGATCGAGTGGAACGATGGGAGTTCGTTCGTGGTTCCTTTTTTTGAACTGAGGTTTGAGTGTCCGTGCGCGGCGTGCGTGGACGAAAAAACCGGCAAGCGGACTTTGCGCCGCGAAGATATCCAGTTCAATGTCCGTCCGGTGGGGATTCAGCCCGTCGGCCGTTACGCGATTCAGATTCAGTGGAGTGACCGACACGCAACTGGGATTTATCACTTCGACCGCTTGAAGCAGATTTGTGATCATTTTGGATTGAAGAATAGTGAGAAAACTCCAGAGGTGACGATATGAGTGTCCGAAAAATTGAAACTCCATTCACAAAGCTGATTGGTTGCCGGTATCCCATCATCGCGGGTCCCATGTTCTTGGTGAGTGACGCGATCTTGGTTTCTGAAGTTTCCAAAGCTGGTGGACTGGGTGCTATGCCCTCGTTGAACTGGTGGACCACGGATGAGTTTCGCCAAGCAGTTCGCGACGTGAAATCTCGAACGGATCGACCTTTTGCGGTGAACATCATTGTCAATCAAGCCAACCCCCGCGTGAAAAAGGATCTCGAAGTTTGCGTGGAGGAGAAAGTTCCGGTGGTGATCACATCGCTGGGAAATCCCAAAGACGTGATCAAGCAAATGCACACGATTGGCTCCAAGGTTTTCTGTGATGTCACGAATTTGGAATACGCTCTCAAGGTCCAGGCCATGGGCGCGGATGGAGTGATCGCGGTTTCGGCAGGCGCGGGCGGGCATGCGGGACCGATTTCACCGTTGGTTCTGATTCCTTATTTAAAGAAGCACCTCAAGATTCCCGTGATCGCAGCGGGTGGAATCGCCACGGGTGAGCAAATGGCAGCGACGTTGTTGCTGGGCGCTGCGGCTGTGCAAATTGGAACTCGATTCATCGCGAGTCAGGAAGCCAAAGTGGATCAGGCTTACAAAAACGCGATTTTGAAGGCTGCGCCAGAGGATATTTGGCTGACCGAGAAAGTCTCGGGCACTCCCTGCGCAGTGATCAAAACTCCCTATATTGAAAAAATCGGAACTCAGCTCAATTTTGTGGAACGCGCGTTGATTCACAATCCCCGAACCAAGAAGTATTTCAAAATGGCGCGTGCCTATCTTGGATCAGAAACATTGAAGAAAGCGATTCTCGGTCCGACTTGGAAAGAAGTTTGGAGTGCTGGGCAGGGTGTGGGGCTGATTGATGATGTGATGCCTGCAGGAAAAATCGTCGAGCGCCTGGTTGAGGAATACATGGCAGCCGTTGAAGGGTTTTCGATTTCGGCAAAACCTGTTTTGAAAAAAGAAAGACCCGTACTACCCTCTCAGGGATGAGAGTCTCCTGCTTTGTTTTGTTGCTGATGGCCTGGATGCAATTCCCAGTAGCCAGTGCGAAAACGCTGCGCTTGGCGATTCGAAATTCTATTCAAACAACCGATCCCCTTTTGATTTCCAGCGGCAATGATGCGTTGGTTCTCGGCCAAGTTTTTGAAAACCTTTATTCATACGATTCTCACAACCAAATTCACGCGGACCTCGTGGAGCGACACGAATTGAGCGAGGACGGCAGGACGATTGTTTTGCATCTTCGCGTTGCAAAGTTCTCTGATGGAACAGAACTCAGGGCGGAGCATGTGCGGGCTTCGCTCAATCGGGCCAAGCGCAAAAAAGGCAAAGAACTGCAGTGGGCTCTCGGTGATGTGGATCGAATGGAGATTTTGGGCCCCAGAACATTGAAAGTGTCACTGCTCAGGCCTTCTGCGGTTTTTCTCCATGCGTTGACATGCCCTCACTTGGGAATTGTTCTGGAAAAAAGTGGGAAGCTGTATGGAACTGGGGACTATGTTCAAAAATTACCGCAGCAGCTGGAGCGTCGGAGTGGTGCGGGGCCTGAGCGAATCGAATTTTCAACGATTGCGGATCCAGCTGCCGAAATGGATGCGTTCAAAAAAAATCAAATCGATGCATTTGTATTTTTAGGGGATGTTCGAGAACTCAATCAGACGGCCGGGTTTGAATCAGTGCAGCTTCAAAATTTTCATTATCTGTTGACTAAATACCTGGTTTTCAATCTACATTCCTCATTTTTCAAAGACGCGAAAAGTCGCTGCAGTTTCGGCCAGTCGTTTCGCGCGGCAGCTCTGAAAAAAACGGCGCACTGGCGTCCGATTGAGAACTCGCTGCCCTTTCTCTGGTACGAGAACCAGGAAACCACCCCGGTCGCGCGGGCTGTAAGACCCCAGTTGCAAGTGGGATTTTCTGGGGGTGTGCACGAATATTCAGATGAGGAAACCTCACGCCTGCAAGGCGAGTTGAAATCCGAAGGTTATGATGTGGTTTTCCGTCGCAGCAGAACGCCAGATCTTTTGAAAGCGCTGCGTGCTGGGAAAGCAGATGTGATTTTAATTGGGTACATCCCGGACTATTTGGGGCTGAGTGGATTATTGTCGCCGATCGTGGGCTCTCATCAAATGAATAACTACAATCATTTCATGGATTCAGAAATCGATCGGCTTTTGAGCGAAGCACAAACCGAGATGCGCGAGAAGGAGCGGAACCTGATTTATCAACGGGTGTTCAGGCGATTCTACGAGGTTTGCCCGGTGTATTTTGTGGGAGCGAAGCCTGCGGTTTTTGCAGCTCACGAGGGATGGAAGTTCCCCGAGATCAATGGATTTGGGATTCAATCCCTGAAAGCCAAGGACGTGCATGAGAGTCATTGATCGGGCGTCGCAGAAAACTCTTCAGATCAATTTTCTGTTTGGTACAGCGGCAGTGCTGCTGGGATTGTTCTTCTCCTCTTATTTTTTTCAGCAGCAGCTCTTGTCTGTGGTGATGCGTGAGGTGGAAGCAGTCGCCCGCACTGCAGAAGCGCATTATGAAGGAGGAAATCTCATCCAGCTTCGTGTGGATCTCGACGAGCTTTCTTCCAAATTCGATTTGATGAAGGGCGTGTTCAGGGATCGCGATGGAAAGGTGATTTGGGAATCCCGAGAACAGAGTTCATGCAAGGCAGGTTTTTTTCAAAAAAATTGGTTTGCCCTTTTCAGGGTTCGCACGGACCACGAAGGATGCATGAGTGTTTCTGGCAATGTGCGTTTCAAGAATGGCTCGAAAATTGGAACGGTTTCCTTCTCCAAATCCACGGAGAACGAATGGATCGGGTTCCTTTACAGTTCCACAGTGAACGCATTGATTTTGGTTCTGATCGCACTGGGATTTCATCTTTATTTCAACTACGTGCTCAGTGAGACTTTGACGCCGCTGTACCGACTTCACGAAGAAATGAAAACTCGCTTGCAGGAGATTGGCGCGACGGAGGTGGAACCTGCGGCGCGAGATCAAGATGAGGTCGTGTTCATCATGAAGGGGTTTCACAAATTGCTTCGCGCTTGGGATGATTTGAAGGCCAAGGAGATCGAAGTCGCCATTGCGAAAAGCAAGGCGGATCTGGCCGCGCAAATCGCTCACGATGTGAGGTCTCCACTAGCTGCACTGAAAGCATTAGAAACTGATCTTCATCAGCTCCCTGAGCGATCTCGGATGATGTTGCGGAGTGCGGCCACACGAATTCAGGATATTGCCCATGGTTTGTTGGCTCAGAATCGTGAGGCGACTTCTGTTTCTGGGCAGTCGGATGCGCAGCGATCGGTGGTTTTGGTTTCCGGGCTGTTGGAGTCTTTGATTTCTGAGAAGAGATTGCAGTATCGGTCGCACGCTGGATTGACGCTGGAAACTCGATGGGGCGAAGAGGGTTATGGGATTTTTGTGGACGTCAATCCGTCCGGGTTTTTGAGGGTGTTTTCAAATTTGATGAACAATGCGGTCGAGGCTCTTTCTGATTCGGGGGGGAGAATCGAGGTGGCGCTTGAATTGCGTCAGCAGCAGGTTCTGATTCGTATTCAGGACAATGGAAGGGGAATCCCTGCTGAAATTCTAAGCCAGGTGATGCAGAAGGGGGTGACTTTTGGAAAGACTGAAGGTTCGGGGCTTGGTCTTTCGCATGCTCAAGAGACCGTGAAAAAATGGGGCGGAGAAATTCAAATTCAATCGGAACCAGGGAAAGGAACCTGTGTTTCGATTTCGCTTCCTCCCGCTCCTTCACCTCAATGGTTTTTGAAATCGCTTGAAATCAAAAAAAATACGAAGGTCATCGTGATGGATGACGATGCCTCTATCGCTGAGCTTTGGAAAAATCGCATGGCACAAATCCTTGAGCCGGTTTGTTTCTCCTCGCCCGGACCGTTCACGGATTATGTGACGGGGTTGGATTTTGATTCTGCAGAGAGTGAGTTTCTTTTTCTAGTGGACTACGAAATTCACGGCTTTTCTCAAACAGGATTGGATTTGATCGAGGGATTGGGGATTGCCTCAAGAAGCATTTTGGTCACGAGTCATGACAGTGATCCAAAAGTTGTGCAGCGATGCGAGCGCATGGGTGTGCGCTTGATTCCCAAGAGCGTCATCAGCTGGCTAAGAATAGAGCGATCCCTGTAAGGAAGACGCCTGCGCCAGTGACCACATCTCCGTATTTTTCCAGCAGTGGGTGGTTGAGTTTCATGAGCCCGAGCGAGGCAAGTCCGGTTGCGGTCACCAATGTCCCGATGACTCCGAAAGAAAATCCCAGCACCGACAAAATCATACTGTGAGTTCCATAGGCTGCGGCAGATGCGAAAACGGGCAGTATCGCGATGCAGGGGGACATTCCAGCTAGGAGCAAGAATAAGAACGGGCTGCTTTTTTTAAATTTTTCTGATTGAAGAGAATCATGATTGTGAGGGTGTGCTGTGTGGCAGTGGTGTTTTTGGTGAATGTAGGTTGCGGCAGCGTAGATCAGCCCGAAAACAGCAAGAGTCAGCCCTGAGTATTTCTCGATTTCATTTTCGTGGCTCGCCAGGAGTTGAACGCCCAGGACTGCCGCTAAAATTCCAAAAAGCAGGGAAAAGAAAATATGCCCTGCTGACGATACGACAGCACCCAGGAATGCAGTCCGCAGCGGCCAGCGGCGACTGCGAGTCATGAGTGCGACGGGAACCCAGTGTCCGGGCATCAGGGTGTGGATGGCGCCCACGATGGTCGCGGAGGAGGCCAGAACGAGAATCTGGGTGCTGTTCATAGGAATGCCCTTTTACTCGAGTAAACAGGCGGCGCGTTCTTCGTCATTTGGTTGGAGAGCTTCCTTGATTTCGGGCTGAGTTGCCAGAGAATTCGGTCCGACAGGGTTTGCTGCGCGGAGTGTGGGGTACATGATGGCGGATTGGTAGGCGTGGCCGGCTGTCAGTTGCGTGCAGGCGATGTAATCTGGGGCGCTTCTGTCATCGCAGCTGTGATTCAGGCCGATGGCGTGCCCGAGTTCGTGGATGACAACGCTCGTGATTTGTCGAGTATCGATGAGAGTCGTGTTGACCAAAAGCACCTGACGTTTGATTTTTCCGTCCTGCGAGCAGCGCAAAGTCACGGCCATGTTTCGGGGCGTGAGTTTGAGCGCTTCCCAGTGCTTCGAATCGGTATCTTTGACGATGAAAAACCCTTGCTCGATGGCAGGAGACGTTGCTTCGCATCCGTCCCTGATTTTTGCTTTATCACTTGCGTTCATGCTGGCTACTTGCGGTTTCCAGATGACGCGTTTGAATCGTTTGCGCCCCATCTCGTTCCAGGTTTCCACTGCCTGCGAAATTTTGAGCTGTTCGTCCTGGCTGAAATCCGCGTCGATCAAAACCGTGTAGACCGATCGTGAGTCAGGGAGGGACAACATGAGGGATGATTTTTGGTCAGCCGGGAGTTGGCATGGAGCTACGGGAGATGCAGCTGGAGTGGGTGCCCCATTCGCTGGGCTGGTCTGAGTGGGAGAGGAGTTTGGGCTCGACGAGCGATCCACGGCACACCCGACGGCCACCACCGCCACCACTACTGCAAAAGCTGAAAAAGTAGCCCAAGAAATTCGCACAGCGGCGCATTTAACCATACTTAACAAAAATAGTCAAGAATAAGGGTGGCCCCCACCTTTTTCCCATAATTCTAGGGCGCTTGAATAGACAAAAAAAAAGCCAAAAAATTAACAATAGCTTTTATTTACAACGAGTTAATCGAAAATGATTCGTTGCGTCTGTTAAAGGGTGGTCCCCACCTTTTAACAGAGATTTAGAAGATGGGCGCCTGCCGGGGGAAATGGGGGGAGGGTGGCAAAGCGCCCACCAATGAGCCTGAGCACAGCCGAAGCTGAGCTGAGTCTCATCACTTGTGAAAGTCACGAGGATATATATTCAATAACGCCACGTGTAAAGAGAATATTTTATATCAAATAGAAATATTATCTCAATCGTATTAAAGACAAATACGCTACACTGAGAGGGATGGGTTTATCTACGCCAAAAGTGGACTCTTTTCTGGAGCGGGCCGAAGATCCGCTGAACCGGTTTTACCGCTATCCGATTTGCCATCGCATATTGATTCCACTGAAGAAAACCCCCATCACCCCGAATCATATTACGGTTTTGCATACACTGATTTCGTTGATTGCAGCCTCGTTCCTGAGCGAAGGGCATCTTTTCATCGCGTTTGTACTGTATGAGGTGAGGCTGCTCTTGGATGGCTTGGACGGCGCCCTGGCTCGTGAGAAACAAGCTTCGTCCCTCAACGGCCGAATGCTGAATATTTTCGGGAATTTCGTGGCTTTTGTGGGTTTGATGGCCGGCTCAACTTTTTACCTGTCTTCGGCGCATCCTGATGTGCCGGTACTGAATACCGTCGTTCCCATTGGGCTTTTGGTGGTCGCAATGGCGGGGATTCACGATTTTTACGGCCGTAAAGTTAGAAGCGCGCTGGCATCCGAAAAAGACGAGGTCGTGGAGCAACTTTTGGAAACCTCGGGTTTGATCCATGAGGGGAAAGCTAGCTGGGCAGTGCAACTGGCCTATGTCATCGATTGGATCCAACTCAGCATACTTGCCCCGAAAGCCATGCCGCAAATTATGGTCCGAATGAGAAAGCCCAATTCAGTCAAGGGTACGCGGTTGATCATAGAAGACCCGAGCGGCTATCGATTTGGAAGGTTCCTGAATATGTTGGCAGCATTGGGTTCTGACAATGCTTTATTTATTCTTCATTTAGGAATGCTGACTGGGTTTTATGTGACGGCGTTGAGAGTGACTCTACTTTATGGCGCGGTGGCGATTGCTGCCGCTGTTTTGTTTGCACAATCAGCATTTAAAACTGAGTAAAGATGCATCTACCTGAACTTATCGGTGATTTGGCAGTCATTTTGGCTACGGCAGGGCTGGTTTCGTTCCTGTTTCGTTGGATCAAGCAGCCTGTTGTGCTGGGATATGTCCTGGCAGGGATGATTGTGGAATCGCGCTTTGTTCCGGTACGCCTGATCTCGGACCTGCCCAATATCCGCAGTTGGGCTGACTTGGGCGTTGTGTTTCTGATGTTTTCGCTGGGACTCGAAGTCAGCTTCAGAAAACTGGCTCGTGTGGGGATTTCTGCTGGGATGACTGCGCTCTTTGAAGTGAGCGCCATGGCTCTGGTGGGATACGCCACTTGTCGTGGGCTGGAGTGGAGTAAGCCCGAAAGCATCATGGGCGGATTGATGCTCTCAGTTTCATCCACTACAATTGTTGTAAAAACCCTGGATGAACTCAAGCTGAAATCCCGCCGATTTGCCGAGATGATCCTGGCGATATTGGTGGTGGAGGATTTGCTGGCGATCCTGATGCTGGTTTTGGTTCCAGCGCTTTTGCTGACCCATCGATTCGATTTTTTCAGCATCGCAGTTCCGTTGGGAAAACTTGCACTCATTGTGGGTGGCTGGTTTGTGCTGGGGTATTTCTTGATTCCTCACTTTATTCGGCTGGTGGGCCGAGTTGCCAGCGATGAAGTGCTCACGATCGTTTCGCTGGGATTGTGCTTGGGGATGGTGGTTTTGGCGGCACATTTTCAATATTCGACAGCACTGGGCGCGTTCATTATGGGATCGATTCTGGCTGAGAGCACGGAATCTCATCGAATTGAAGAACTTGTGGCCCCGTTGAGGGATGTTTTTGCGGCAGTTTTTTTCGTGTCAGTGGGGATGTTGATTGACCCCGAATTATTGGTCGAGCACTTCCGTGCCATCGCGGTCATGACGGTTGTTTTGGTAGTGGGGAAATCAGTTTTTGTCACACTGGGCGCGATGATTTTTGGGCAAACGCTCCGGACCTCGATCCAGGTCGGAACGGGCATTGCACAGGTGGGAGAGTTTTCTTTCATTCTAGCCGGGGTAGCGCTGAACATGGGGTTTTCGAATGGAAAACTCTATCCCATTGCGGTGGCAGTTTCGATTCTGACCGCGTTTACCACTCCCTACATGATCCGCTATTCACATCGATTTGCCGTTTGGTTCGAGGGCAGATTGCCCTTGAGACTTAAGGATTTTCTGAGTCGCTATGCTTCGTGGAACCAAGAGCGCAAAGCGGATCGTCTGCATCGAAGTTTATTTTATAAATTTCTTTTCAAATGGATTCTCAACGCAATCGTGGTGTCATTGATATTCCTGGCGGCTGCTGAATATGGATTTGTTCAGTATCAAGAATCTGGGTGGAGATTCGCGCGTTGGTTGGTCTCGTGCCTGCTGTCGATTCCATTCATGGGAGCGATGTGGAACAGCTTCAGCCGCGGTAAAATGGGTGCTGGTACCTTGTTTTTATCGCGCTTGCTGACTGTGAGCGGGGTGGGTGCTTTGAGTCTCAAGTTTTTTCCCCCTCTTTATGCAGTTGCGGTGACCGGACTGATTTTGATTTTGTTGTTCGTGTTTTTTTACCGCCAGATCGAGGAGTCATACCGTTGGTTCGAGAGACGATTCATGTCGGTATTTGACGAGACCCGGCCCAAAAGTTTTCGTGCGAGCCAGGATTTTCTGAGGCGCTTGGCGCCCTGGGATGCGCACTTGGTGCGAATCAAGGTGCATCCGAATTCCGAAGTCTCTGGGCAAAAACTGGTCGATACCCAGTTTCGTTCCCGCTTTGGATTGACCGTTGTGGCGATTCAGCGTGGACTCAAAACCGTGGTCGCTCCTGGACCTGAGACTCAGATTTTTCCAAAAGACGAATTGCTCGTGCTCGGAACCGATGAGCAAATTGAGGCCGTCAAAACCGCCATCGAAAAACCGCCGGGACTAGGCGAGCGATTTCGGAATTTGGAATCCTATCAACTCAAGAGCGTTCGATTGCCGGAGAGCTCGGCATTGCTGGGTGCCACGATCAAAGACGCAGGTTTTCGGGAGCGATACAGTTGCCTGGTCGTGGGCATCGAGCGCGAAGATCAGCGTGTGCTGAACCCCGACTCCGAGTGGGTTTTAAAATCAGGGGATGTCCTTTGGGTGGTGGGTGACGCTGAGAAAATCCTTACGCTCGAAGCGGAGTGATTGCCGGGTTCGGAATTCTCTAGTGATCGGATTTTTTATTTTAAAAATAGCTATTTTATAGATATTTTTTGTCGATTCGTGATATTTATTTTGAATCGTTTTTTCATCTTTTTTGGAACAATATGGAAAACAAAATCACACAAAAACTAAACCACTATTCAGCTCTGAAACGACTTTCGTCCGAGGAAATTCACTCACGGACTTTGGCGGCTTCCCGGACAGAGAAAGATGCCACTCTGAATCTTTTATATCATTTGCAAGTCGTCAGAGACCGCAGGGTCTATGCGCTGAAAGGATACGATGGGATTTGGAAATACTGCATGAGGGAGCTAGGATACTCGGAATCAGGAACCTCCGAGAGAATCGGAGCCATGCAGTTGCTCGAGGCTCTTCCGGAAAAAGTAAACGCGAAGACCGAGACACTGACTCAGTTAACGGTGATGGCAGATGAGGAGACGATGGAGTTACTCAAGCGTTTTCAGGAACTCAAAGGGCAATCGAGTTACAACGAAGTTCTGAAACTCACTCTCCAAGAATACTTAAAGAAAAAAGATCCAATGCAAAAATCACAGAAAGAAGAATCTATTTCCACTTCAGAACTTCGGCCGGCCGCTAAACGCTGCGTCAACTCTGAGTCTCGATACATTCCGGTTCCATTCAAAGCACAAACTCCAAATTGACCACATCCAACCGTTTAGCGCAGGTGGAAAAACAGAGCTAGCCAATCTTCGCTTGCTTTGTCAGGCGCACAACGCCCTCTCTGCAATTCAGTTCTTTGGAGAAGAGAAAATGAAGCGATGGTTGGAATAAGGCCACTTCTAAATAATCGGATCTAAAATGATTGAAATTATTATTCTGTAGTGATAGATAAAATCGCGTGAAAAATATGAATTTTGTTGCTCTAATGGCTGCTTTCCTGGCTTCGGCAAATCTTTTTGCGGCGTCGATTTATTTTACGGTTGAGATGAACCAGATGGGTGGAGGTCGGGTTTACCTGCCCTGTGTTTACTCCGATCGATTCACGGCGCAGTGCCTTTTTGATTCAGGCTCTGACAACACGTCTGTTGGTTTCAATTCGTTTACGCAAAATCTGCCCTCGGTGGGAAAAACGCACTTTGCTGGCGCCGCAGGAAAGGCAAAAGAATGCGACGTCGTTCAGATTGATTCCCTTGCGATCGGTGAATTTCAAAAAAATGCAGTTTTAGCGTCCCGATGCGCGGATTCTGTCCCTGCGGATGTGGTTGGAATCAATGTGCTGGAAGGCGAGAGTTTTGTATTTGATTTCTCCGAGCGGCGAATTCAAACCGAGGTTCAGATTCCTTCTCAAATCCGTGCCCAAGAACTGAAGGTTTTGCCCGCGGGTCATTTGGTGGTTCCCATTCGTGTTGCTGGGCAAATGATGGGAGCAGTCTGGGATACGGGTGCTTCGCTTTCGGCAGTGGATCAGGAATTTGTGAAGGAATTCCCCCACGCCTTTACCTTTGTTGGCGAAGTGTCGGGCGGAGATGTGACTGGCATCCCCCTGCGCATGAAAATGTACAAAACTGCTGCGATTGAAGCGGCTGGCATTCGGCTCCCCGAGTCCTATGTCCTCGCACTGGATTTTTCCGCATTTCGTGGAACTTATTTTGGGGATGAGGTCAAAATGATTCTCGGATTGAATCACATGCAGAGCCAGAAATGGTATTTTGATCTACCCGCTCAGCTCTGGGCGATTGAGTAATCGGTTCTCAGAAAAAATACAGAAGAGCCAAGCTCGGAATCGGGTAAATGCCGCCGTACCTGGGGCGGTCCTTCATTCGGATTTCCACGTTCAAGGGCAATTCGAGCGCGACTCCGATTTGCTTGGAAATCCCGTAGGCCATTCCGTAGCCTCCCCCCACAAAAAGTGAGGTCCAGTCTTTGTAGGGCTTTTGAGCATAGTTGATTCGATAGGCAGAAACACCCGCTGGAATATAGAAGCGAACGTATTTTGTACGATGCAGGGTGTAGAAGGCGTTGAGGCCGATGTTCGCGGTGAAAAAATTCGATGTATCCAATAAGAACCCAGCTAGTTGCGCACCCATTCCGTTGTCCCAGTTTTGCCGGTAGGCCAAACCTGTCCCGGAAAGCAAGCCTACGGCCAGCCCAAATGCGCCGTTGTCAGAAGTGTCAACGGCCTGCGCGTGGAGAGGCCGAGTGGTCAACGAGGAACCCGCCAGAAGAAGAGCGAAAATCACGGGGCGTGAAAAAAACATTCGAATCAACATAAGCCTGTTCTGATTATGAATCCGCCAGGTTCAAGAAGCAAGTGCTAGGCCCAATGCCCCGTGCTCCATTTCCAATCTGAGAAAACATCTTGGAAAGATAGCTTGACCCCGGATGGATTTTTTTCCAGAAGACGAATCAGCAATTTGAGCATGTCCTCCGTGGTCACGATCCCACGAGGGGTTTTTTGCTCATCCACCACCAGCAGAGCGGAAATTTTTTGACTGACCATTCGAAATGCCGCGTCTGCGATGTCTACGTTCTGATCCACGCAATTGACCGGCCAACTCATAAAGTCCTTTACTTTAAAATTCGGGTTGAAATCCACGCTCTCGTCCATCACCGTATCGATGGTTAGTTTTCGTGGTTTCATGGCGCGCTGAAGATCTCGATCACTCAGGATTCCGATAATCCCACCCGCATCATCCCGAACAGGAAGATGCCGAATATTCCTGTCACGAAGAATCTCGTAGGCTTTTTGGATCTTGTCCTCCAACTGCACGGTGACGAGTTTGTGAGTCATGATTTGATTGACGTGTTCTGGTTGAGTCATAGGTATATCCCCTGATCAATAGGTAGCAAATTCGATGCCAGTGATTGCCGCTAGGGATGGACATGACTCTGCGTAGAACCGCGAGACGTTCTGTCCCGAACTCAGACTTATTGTCTCTCGAATCGATGTGTTTAGGCCGTCGTGTATTTGGCGATCAGTCGGTTAGCCGCAGCAGGATTTTGCTTAGCTTCCAGCAACGCGTTCAGCATCAGCGGAACCACGATTGTTGCATCGGACTCGATGACAAACATCGGTGTGTCGCGTGTGAGTTTATCCCAGGTGATTTTTTCGTTGGGAGTCGCGCCGGAGTACGATCCGTACGAAGTTGTCGAATCCGAGATTTGGCAGAAATAAGCCCAGGGTTTCACGGATTCGCTCAAGTCGTACTTGATCGAGGGGACGACGCAGATGGGGAAGTCGCCTGCGATCCCGCCACCGATTTGAAAGAATCCAACGCCGCTCTTGCCCGAGGAAAGTTCGCGGTACTGGTCGTAGAAATCAGCCATGTATTCGATTCCAGATTTCACGATCGAAGCGCCACATTCGCCGGTCTTCACATGCGAAGCGAAAATATTCCCGAACGTGGAATCTTCACAACCCGGAACGACCATCGGCAATTTTGCACGAGCCGCTGCGAGCAACCAACACTCGTCGGGATTGCCCTCATAAAGTTTTGAATCGACTTTTTGAACAAGTTCGTAAAAATACTCATGCCAAAAACGGCGGGTTTTATTCTTCGTGGCATCCATCCACATCGGGACGACGTATTTCTCCACTGCGCGGAATGCCTCGTCTTCCGGAATGCTGGTGTCGGTCACGCGACGCATGCGCTCTTCCAGGATTCGGGTGTCGTCATCCTTAGTAAAATATCGGTAGTCAGGAAAATCTTTGTAACTGTGGTGAGCGACCAGCCGGAAAAGCGACTCCTCAAGATTGGCTCCAGTCACCGACAGTCCGTGAATCAGCCCTGCGCGGATAGCGGGTGCGAGTGTGATGCCGAGTTGCGCAGACGACATGGCGCCAGCCACTGCCCAGAACATCTTGCCGCCGTTTTCGATGTGGCTCCAGTACGAAAGCGTCGCATCGCGAGTCGCGCGCGAGTTGAAGTTTTTGTAGTTTTTGAGAATAAATTCCAGCATGGGCAAATTTGTGTCAGTCATGATTTTTCCTTTGAAGGAACCGCTTATCACTGATTCGAAACGACTTCCACTTCGATGTGAGCCAATTTATTGAGGAAACGCCGTCGTTCCACCTGGGACCACCAGGAGTAGAAGAACGTGTCGATGGGTCTCCACATGGCAACCCAACCCATGATGGTCAAGCCTTCTCGCATCGTGTTTTCGAGGAAACTGCTGGGGTGTGCGAAGAACAGTCGCGCGGTAGTCAAACATGCGGACAAAATCAGCAGCGCAAAAACCAAAGAAAACTGCCCTTGCCTCAGTACTTGCCGGATTTTGCTTTGAGCCAAGTCCGATTCGTATCGAAAATAATTGCGTATCGAATCTCGAATGAGCTGAGGCGTAGTTTCTGAGTCCAGTTTTTCGCCCACATAAATCCGAAGAATCAAAGGCGTATGCAAGCGATGTTCCATGGCTGCGCTCAAAATATACTCGACCGCATTGTCGTCCAAGTCGCGCTCAATGAAAGGAGAGGGATCGAGGGAGTTGAAAAGTTGTTTGATGCTTTTTAGGGTCAACTCGATGCAAACTTTGCCTTCTTTGACCCGGTAGCGGCTTTTGCGCTCGTGCTTCATGGACTCAGATTATAAACCAAAAAAATTCGGTTTTGTGGAACATTCGGAGCGAACTGGGGCAGCCTCGCAGAAAATCCATTGGCGGAGATTCTTGTCGATGGAATGAAGTTGTCCTTTCGCGTCCAGGTACTGATGGGAGTCATGAGCGATGCCTTGGAGGAGCTCGATCAATGGATCTTGTTTCTTGCGCGTGATTTTCAGCATTCGAGCTAGGTCTTTGGGAGGATCAGGTTCGCTCCATCTGAGATTCTGTTCCTTGTAATAGAATTCTTTCCCCAGTGCGCCGATGGCCCACATATAGGAGTGTGGGAAGTACTGAGCAGGGGTATTGAGGGTGATCGGAAACAGAGATTGATAAGCGTAATCGCTCAGTTCGGATTTGAACTTGGGCCCGTGCCCGACTGCGTTCAATCGACTCACCAAATTGAGGTAGTTGGAATAAGGCACCAAAGCGTCAGCAATCGTGTAACTCAAAAAAACTTGGGGAACCGCACCGTGGATGTGATTGATCACGTCCGCATCGCGGTAGTTGTTGTAGAGCCGCCGATCTGCGTTGGAGAGTGAGCCTCCGGACAGGGCAGTCTCAATGACGTTGGTGAGATGTTCCGGTGTTTCGTTAAATAAATCAGCTATAATATGAAAATTTTCATTTTTATTTTTTCGGATGTCTTCGAAGTCGACAGGCCCGTAGAAGTTAGCAACTCCTGCGACTCGGGTGTCACAGATAGGCCCACTGGTTGTGATGGGTTGTTCGGGCTTGAAATATTTGGGGCAGGGAATGAGGGATGAGGGAGTTTGGCTTTCTTTGAACCCATGGAGCATCGTGAGGTGCCCGCCTGCGCTGTCGCCGATGAGAATGACTTGGTTGGGATCAATGTCAAAAGCCTCAGCACGGCCTTTGACCCAGGCGACAGCGTCGCGCATGTCTTCTGCGGGGGTCGGATACGGCCAGCAGCTGTTTTCCGGACCGGCCAGAGTGGACAGCGAGACATCGCAACGGCTCATGCGTGTTTCGATGGAAAAGACGCGAAAGCGCGTGTTGCGAAGGAGTGTCAGCCAATTGCGAAAAAGCGGGGTCAACGTGGATCCTATGTTCCATCCACCGCCGTGAACGATGATGATGGGGATGAGGCGGGTGTGATCGATTTTTTGAACATCTGTGCGGGCTTCATCAGTCAGGAGGTCGAGTGACAATGGGTGGGGATAAACGTCGATTTTCACCTGTCCAGCAACGGTCTGGTTCATTGCATTAGGTCCCCAAAACGCTTTGTAAGCATAGGTTTTTGGGTTGATGTAACGGACGTCTTCTAGGCCTAGGCGATCCAGGTTCTGGCATCCTAAGACCCCTAAAGACAAAAATATTCCGAAAATGGTGAAAGAGATTTTAGACATTTCACGTATTAATACACTAAAAAACTATATTTATCCAGCATACATGGGCCCTGGAAGAAGAAAAAGTGAATCAGGCTAAAATCAATAATTAGGCAAAAATGCCTTCTTTAACGATTTGTTTTTATTAGTATTTATTTGTAATTTTATTTTATTTGAAAAAATAGGTATTTTTGCTATACTTTTATTTGAGAAGTGCCGAAATAAAAGGAGACGATATGTCCACGCTTGAAAAACGACATAGACAGCATCCTAGTTTTAACTCAAATGAAGCTGGTATCATTGCAGGACTGAATCCGGCTAAAGCCTCTGAAGCTTTGGCAGATGGCCTGCGGTTTTTAAGGGATCAGTGGAGTTGGAATGGCTCCAAGATTGCTCGTGTCTTGCATCTTTCGCCCACAACCATTAATGGCTGGATTCGGCGTCGAACCATTCCGATATCCAGTAGAAATTTACCTCCCGACATAGAAGCAGTTGTTCACCTCCTTGCGGTTCATCGGAATTTAGCTGCGATGTTTAGCGAACCGTTTCATCAGTTACAGTGGCTCGCGACTTCACACCCTGACCTAGGAGTTCCTCCGTTCAAAAAAATGTCGGAATCCTTAGCTGGCCTCATTCAAGTGCGTCAGTATCTCGATTTTGTTCGAGGACGAGGCGCGTGATCGAAGTTCACCGGATCGTTGAGGATCAAGCAAAGCTCACCAGCTATCGAGCAACACAAGACGCTGAAAAAGCGATCCAACTGGAAATGCTGATTGATTTCACCAAACCTCCCATGAGCCACTCAGGCTGGCATGACCTGATCGCAACTCCATTTCGCTACGAGCTTCCAGTTTTGCCACATTTCCAGGCTCGATTCAGACCGCCCTATTTTTCAAAAAATGTATTTTACGCCTCCGGCATTCTTGAGACAGCCCTCTACGAGTACTCCTTCCATATGATGCGTCAGCGTGTTCATCTCCAAGTGGGAAAACGACGTGTAAAAAACGAGACCGGCTCAAGAACAGGATTTTCGGTTGATGCAAACGATTCATCTGCTACGCAGATCCATACTCTCCCCAATGTCTCGGCGATCTTGGACAAGTCGGATTATTCTCCCTCCCACGCTTATATTCGGGCCAATCCACAGGCGGATTTTATTATTTATCCGTCAGTGCGAGATCCGCAGCACCGTGACAATGTGGCGATCATGGAAATCAATCATCTTTCGCATCAAATCAATAGTGAACGGCAATTAAACTTCTTTTACGATTACCGAAAAAAGATCGTTACCTGGATTGATTTGCAATTTGCAATCCCATGGCGACAGGTGCGCTGAACCAGTCTGCTATTTCACCCGATAGCCCACTTGGTTGATTTTGTCCGAGACGATTTCGAAGATGCTCTTAGGCGGCGTATAAACGTGATAGATGTCCGCCTCGCCTGATTTGGGGGCGAGCTTGGCCTTGGCGGCCATGAAGGCGGCTTGCTCGGCTTGTTTTTTCGGATCGGGCTCGTCGCCGGAGTACCAGCCGTCGCCTTGGATGGGGGCTGCTGCACTGGTGTTTCCACCGGTGGAATTTTCGGGAGCACTTACTGTGCTGGAGAAAGGGTGGGTGGTTTGACCAGAATTTTGAGCAAGCTGTGATTCGGATGAACTTTCGTTTGAGGGAATATCAGAGTCACCCGATTGCTCGACACGGGATATGATCGCCATAAATTTCTTTGCAAATGTGCCTTTGAGAGGAGCGCCCAGTTGCTTTAAGGCAAGAGCGAGAGCTCCAGCAATACCGCCTTGCTCGGGATCTGTGGAAACTTTCACCACCTGGGCAAAATCCATTTTCGTCGATGCTATGACTGCCAACTTGTCGCCTACACCTGTATCAGAAAATATTCGCATTTCGGAAGCATTCTGAGCCGACGCAGCGAAGCTGCTCATCGAAAAATCAGCGGGCAGTTCGTCATGTGAAAGCGAATGAACCGCAGGATTAGCTTTGATTTGTTCGAGAGCGGCCTTGCGATGAGGGTTCGCCTCCGCTGTTTTGGCAATTGCGGTCATAGCAGGCGAAGTCGGGGCGGCTTGCACTGTCGATTCGATGTACGAGAGTAGTTCCGTCAGTGGATCCTCCGGCTGAGCAGCTTCGTTCGAGGCTGCTGTCAATGCACAGACTGCCAAAGCTTCTGAGTGCATTTTTTTGATTTTGTCACAGGTGCTGGTTGCCAGTTTTTGATTCGTATACATTCCTGTCAGACGAAGCGCCGCAAGAACACCAAACAGGGCAGCTAACGCGCAGGGGTTAGGGCGGCGATTCAGGATGGTTTCCTTTTTCTCGCCAACTTCAGGTCCTACAGTTTGTTCGGTTACCGGCTTGTCCTGATAGGAGCACGAACCATCCGGCCCCAAATGAAGAATACCAGCTGCTACCGGTGGATTCATTCGAGCACCTAATTGGTCGCAGTTAGTTGCGCCCGCAGCATTATTTAACCGATTGAGTCGATTTTGTTCGGCCCAATTGACAGTCGGATTGCTATTCAGATCTTGTCCTTGTCTGACCCTCGATTGAGGTGGATTTTGAGTGGTCGACGGGGTTGTTCTTATTCTCCTGTCGACAACGCCGTTTATGCTGATAATTTCTTCAACAGCGTACGCTCGCTTAGTCCACGCTGCTTCTTCCACCACAAATCGAACAAGAGAAGACGCCGGAATCCAAAGAGAGTAGTGAAGTCCCGCAATCGTTTTGCCAAACCAAAGCTCGGCGGCCCAATTCTCTTTTTCTATCGCGGCTCTAAGATTCAGGTCTTGAAGCCCGTACCCCTTGTTCTGCATGACGGCATACACTTCGGCTGTAACGGCTGACGCAGCCAAGATGTAACAGGTTCGCTTAGCTGCGGTGTTCTCTGCGTCGGTCTTAGTTTCAGAATCCGCTGCCACGTCCCCACGGTAGGTCCATACACTCCCTGTATCTCCTTCGTTGGCGGCGTTGCTTCGGCAATCCCACAAGCAAGCAGCAGCTGCGGCAGTATCTAGTGCTGCAATCCAAGCCATGTTTTTCTTTGCAACTTTGAGTTTTTCATATGCTGTACATTGAGAAATTGTTTGAAACGCAGCTATTTCAGAGGCCACGTTAGTCGCGGTTTGCGGTTTACCCATATTCTGAACCATGTCGGCTTCGGCCAAGAGACGAGTCTTGCAGTAAAGATCGCAATTCGTTGCACCCACCAAGTCGAAGATATCGGGAGTGCAGCCTTTGCCTGCACCACACTGAGGAGCTCCAGCAGCATAAGCTGCTCCCCCCACACAACATCCGCCAGGAGGGAAGGTGGCAGGATCACTTGGATTGCATGCTCCTTTTTCGCAATCTCCGTTCGGAGGCATGGGTGAACCATCGGGACATGTTTTGCCACTGAGGCACTTGCACTCCTTGGTGTCCCAGCTCTGACCCAAAGGACAAGGTGTCGGAGATGCTTTGCAGCCATCATCATCTGAGCAAACTCCGCTCGGAGGCATTGGACTACCGTCCGGACATTTTGGGCACCCTCCCGGCTTTGAGTTGCAGTCCTCAGGGGGCACGCATGCGCCACCCACACTGATTGTCCCGGCCGGGCACGAAGGTCCAGGCGAGGGTTGAGGAGGGGGGGGGGGCGGCGGAGAAGGACTAGGGACGCCGGTGGGAGTCGGGCTCGGTTTTGGACTGGGAGATTCCCTGACAGTCGGGCTGGGCGAAGCGACAGGCGAAGGGGATGGACTCGGGTTGATGTCGCACTTCCCATTCCCCGGCATTGGCCAGCCTTGTGGACACGAGCATATGCCACTCTGAGGTTTGGTGCTGCCATCGGGACATTTGCTGTCAGGAACGCAGCTTCCGCCTGAGGCCAGCGGGACTGCAAACACGCAAGGTTCACATGATCCACTCGCGCCGGTGGCGGTTCCTGTCGCGCAACCGCTAGGTGAAGACGAAGGGTTTTCTCTCGGACGGCAACTTCCTTGATAGTCGCCTGTGTGCTCATCTTCGTGATGCTTCCATGCGCTGATTCCAATGGTGATTTCTTGCGGATTATCTGTGTTGCCTGGAGGAAAGTGACAGATCGTGATTTTTTTCCCTCCCCCCGAAGGTGTGGCGCTGGGGCTGGATGAGGGTGAAGGACTCGGGCTTGGACTAGGCGACGGCGTAGCGCACGGATTCTTCACAGGTGCATAAGGGGGTACTGTTTGCGGCATGAACAGGTACTTCGAATCCACCGGTTCCCATCCGTTTCCCGGGTAACTGCAACCCGAAGAAAGGCTGATTCCGTCTGCTTTTCTCCAGAGCAAGATCAGAGCAATATTATATCGTGGACCTTGAAAATATTTGATTCGCAAGGGCACGCCTGCATTGAGTGGCATAGGGACCGCTGCGTTTGCGCATTTCATGGTTGTGCCATGCTGGCCGTCATTGTTAACCAGTGTCGACGAGTAATTTCCAGAGGCAGGTCCGGTTTCCAAAATTGATCCGTCATCTGACATCAGCGCGAACTGGTAATTGCCAGCTCCCTTGTACGGGTTCGCCGTTGTCAGCATCGCAGTGGTTTCAAAGTTGAACGAAAAGAAATCGATGAGGGTGCTGCCGTTGGCGCTCAGTGCTCCGCCACCTTGAGTTGGAAAGCCCGAACTGAAGCTGCGGGTAGGTACATTGAGTTGGTTGAAAAATAATGAGGCTGAGGCAGCGCTAGGAGATGGAAATGCCATCGGATAGTTGGAGAATTTCATTCCGCTGCAGTTGCAGCCGACTGTGATGCAAGCGGTATCCATTGCTTTTTTACACTCGACCGTTGTGCACTTGCTTCCCCAGGAGGGTGCCTTGGTACAAGAAGAGCTTGTGCAGCTCGCTGGGTAGTTGCAGGCGTATCCAAAGTACTGTGGCGCGTAGGACAGATTGCCCTTGAGACCGTGTTCTGGATCGATGGGTTTTGTTCCATCGAAAGGGTCACAGACGACGTTAGCGTCCGAACTCTCGGCGCTGGCTATGGGTACCCATTGGAGTTTGCGCAAGTCTGTGCCTAGCACTCCTAGCGAAGGCGCAAGCTGCGCAAAAATCAATAGATTTGCTATAAACCCCCGAAACCCCATATACCCCCGAATACGTTCGTTCAACGTGGTTACACGTTTATTTCTTATCTATTATGTCGGATATTTAAGGAAAAATGGTTAAGATTGGTGGGAAAATTTTTTGTTTAATAACACTTATATTAGGTATTAAGGGCACCTTTGCTGATTGCAACGGGGTCTGAACTGCTCTGCAAAAGTATTCAGTGAATCATCCGAACTCTCTTGTTGGGGAGCGAAGGGGTTTGTTTCCCACGACAGGTCTCGAAAACTACCCGTATTGTATATGCTGTGGTCATTCGAGTCTCTCAATCGGTAAAAAAGTCGCTGATACTGCGGTGAAGTGAAAACTCGGTTGAGAATTCCCAAACCCAATTGCTTTCCTGCTCCTGATTCAGTGAGGATTCGGAATTGTCGGCCAAAAAAACTTTGTTCGGGCTTGCGATCCTCGAAGGTTCCGTATCGGTTGGTGTTGAGCACCTCGATGACTCCCGATTCAGAAAAAGGCGCATAAGGAACATATCTCAAAATTTTTGAAGGCTCACCTGGCTGGGTGACGCATTCCAGAAGCATGTGTGAGCTGGTTATGTTCAGCCCCGCCAAGTCTCGATCCTCGCTGATGACATAAGGCAAAAGGCTACGATCTCGAACATCTTTGCATCTGGATTTTCCTTCGGATCGGCCGGGGAAAATCCCATATTTGCTATCCAGGGCTTTTTCCATCGACGCTGCAATTCCAGAAAAAAGTTTTTCCAAAGCATGCGTGGGATATCCCGCCTCGCGTTCATCGTCATCCATGTCTTCGCTGTAACGTTCGCGGAAGTGCTTACTGTAGTGATTCATGAGGGTCAGAAAGCTTTCGTTTCTACGGCTGAAGAAATTGAGTTCTGATTTGTGATCTAAATCTTCCAATACTGTATTGAGGATGTTGCGATTCTGTTGAGAAAGTTTTTCATGCTCACGGAGGATTTCGTTGTGAAATTGCCGAAAAGCGGTGTTTTGAATTTCAAATTCGAGGTTTTGCTGCTGGCATGAAGCTACTCCTGGCGATTCGGAGTTCGCGATCGCGGGGAAGGAGATCAAATAGAGGCCCAAGTACAGCAACATGGGTATTAAATACGCAAAAATCGTGCCTGCTATTGAGCATTAATGCGTTGGATGAGCATTGAGGCTGTCCAAAGATTGATCACTCGCCCATAAACTAGACGAGGGTGTCAGGGTCCTAAGACCCCTTCACCCTCGTCATATTTTTTAAATTGATTTTAAAAATTAGTTGTTCAGCTTGGAAGCAGATTTTTTGCGTCGAGCGTACTTGAGGCCCGCAGCTGCTGCGCCGCTTGCCAACAAGAACATCGTTGCAGGTTCAGGTGCGCCGCCGCCGCCGGTTTCGCCGCCGCCTTGGCCATCTTTTCCACCGTCTTTGCCGCCGCCGTATTTATCGCCGCCGCCATCTTTGCCGCCACCGTCTTTATCACCGCCGCCGTAAGAGTGGCCTTGGCTCAAAAGAATGATGCCGCCGACTGTTTCATCACCGTGTTTGCCACCGCCAAAAGCGGAAGCATTCTTGCTGAATGAAACGATTCCAAAAAACGCACAAAATACTACAGTTAACAGATTTAAATAACTCATATAGATACTCCTCTAGCGCGCTTCAATACTACGTTTTTTGAAAAAATACACAAAAAAATAAATAAAAAATGAAAAAAATTTTTTGATATTGAGTGTTTTTAACATAAATGAATTTAATAAAGAGGTGTTTGTGACTCAAAATATGACTCAAGTTACTTACTGGAAAGGCGTGGTGATTCCGGGTTCACGCGTTCCTGGCGGGGATCTTTCTGAGTTTTCGAATGTGCCGACAGATCAGAGCCTGGATTCATTGAGCGGGCATTTTCGGATTTTTCAGTACAAGAGCGGCCACCGCTATTCGACGGATGATCTTTTGGTTGCTTGGTTTGGAACAACCTATGCACCCAGGGCCGAGCGCGTTTTGGACCTGGGAAGTGGGATTGGATCGGTGGCGATGGTTGCAGCTTGGCGCCTGGCTCAAGCGCAGTTCGTTACCGTAGAAGCGCAAGAAATCAGCGTGGCGCTGGCTCGAAAATCTGCCCGCTACAACGGGATTGAAAATAGAATGGACCAAAGAACTGGGGATTTCAGGACCCCCGGCCTGCTCCGAGCGGGTGAGTCTTTTGATCTGATCCTGGGTAGCCCTCCGTACTTTCCGCTCGAGTCAGGGTTGCATGCGGATCACGAGCAAAAGGTCGCTTGTCGGTTTGAGGTCCGTGGCACGATTGCGGATTACGCTCAGGTCGCTTCCGAGCACCTGGCGCATGGAGGGGTTTTTGCCTGCGTTTTTCCGATAGAGCCTCCTCATCAGCTCGAAAGAGTGTGGGATGCGGCCCGAGATGCAGGTCTAGCTGTGATTCGATTCAGAAAAGTCGTTCTCAAGGAGGGCGAACCCCCTTTGTTGGGCTTGTTCCTGATGATGCGTCAGTCAGACGTTCATGAGTCGATGCGATCGGGTGTTTTCTTTGAGGATGCGCCTTTGATCATTCGGACTGCCGCGGGACAAATTCACCCCGAGTATTCTCTGGTGAAAATGAGTATTGGGTTTCACCCGTTCTAGGGCGAGTTCTAGTCAAAGAGTCCCAGCAAAATGGCGCGGCTGTCAGGCAGAGGGAAAATCATGAAGTTGATTTTTCCAGTATAGGTTCCAAATGCACCTACTCCTAAAGCACCGCCGATTGCTTTGTCATTGCTTGGATAGTTGTCGAACATCCGAGGACCCTCGTAGACTGGTCCAGCGAAAAAAACAAAATCTTGTCGATCTGTGGAATGGACTGTCAGGATTCGGCCGTAAGGACTTTCGTAGACTGGGCTGGCTACATCAACAGTTGCGCCGAGTCCAATGCTGAGGAGCCCGATCAAACCGAACTCGATCCATCGTTGTGCGTTGGGTGCTTCGCAGTAATTGAATTCGGCTCCCGCACCGAGTCCAAGCAGGAAGCCCACACTCGCAGTCAGTTCGTTATGGCGGCAAGATTTGGTTTTCGGATCGGCGAAGGATTTGAGTTTAGAGGTGAACCCTTCTGCGCGCTCAGCCCGTGAACGATCTCGGTCCACGGGAAGTTGTAATGCGCTATTACAGGTTCGAAGGATCGCGCTCAATGCCCCAGGATTTTTGCGATTCTCTTTTGTGTTGTTTCGAATTTCTTCTGCTATTTTTACGTTATTTTCTCTGCCGTTTCCGCGTTCGGCCAGGGTCCGCAGACATTGTGCAACTTCGATTTGCAATCCTGTCGTGTCGAGTGTGCCCACGGGTTGGTCCATCAACCATCGGTCGAATTCATAACGGCCTTTTTCTTCGTGCCCAATTGGACGATGGAAGTTTTTTTGGATTTTTTCGAGTGGCAGTCCATATCCCAGTTCAGCTGCAGCATAAACTTCGCAGCGAGTGCTGGTGTCAGTGCGGCTCATGCTTCCGCAGCCCTGAATGACGTTCTTAAGGACGGGATCGATGTTCGAATAGGATTTTAGGACTCGGTTCAGCCCTTCGGTGCAAACAAATCCGGTGAGCGATCGATCGGTGGTTCCTCTCATCCGTTGGATGAACCCGCGATCTTGAATTTTGAACGCTTCTCCACCGCAAATATCAAAGCCAGTTTGTTCCAACGAGATGTACGGGAGGCTGAGGGCTTCGGTGAATCGGTTTTCGCAATCACTGTGGTACTCAGAAAACGCATCCAGTTCATCCGAGTCCAGTTGTTCCATCGAGTTGTGATACAGAACCGCAGCGATTTGCTGCTCCTGCGTGCGCCAGCCGTGACAAAGTTGAAGGTAGGTATCGGACAAGGCCCGGAGGTTGGTTTTTGCAAATCGTTCGGTGTGGATTTTGTTGAAGCACTGGTATTTTTCTTGAAGAGTTCTTCCGTACTGGCAGGATTCAATGGCGATCCGCAATTCTTGTCGGTTGCGGTACTGGGTATAGACTTCGGTGGTGCCGATCGGAATGCGAGCTACACATCGAATTTTTGCGTCGAGGTATCGGTAGCCTCGGTCTTTGAATTCGCCTGGGATGACTCCCTGTCTGAGAAGCTGGTCTAGTTTTCCGCCCACCTTCGACAGAATTTGATAGCCTTGGCTTTGGCCATCTTGCACTAGGCTAGTGCTAGTGATGTAGGCCCCGAAAATCGCCTCTAAGCATGAGTTGGCGGCCAACTGGTATGCTTCTTCGGTGTAGGAATTGTAACTGTTCAGCCCGTTTGAGTGATTCACTTGCATAATTTATAAACAGGAT
>CAYILR010000029.1:0-55531 GCA_964364175.1 uncultured Bacteriovoracaceae bacterium | reverse complement strand
ATCCTGTTTATAAATTATGCAAGTGAATCACTCAAACGGGCTGAACAGTTACCCTCGAACAAGCAAAACATACCCCTGCCTTATGGCAGGCACCCATAGGGTGTGGAGGATATAAAATATCTTTTAGCGACTCAAAAATGTTGAGGCTAACCCCAATTTCTCAGGGTAGATCGATAGAATTTTTTCTAGGCCGAGACAACCAACTCAATTCAGAAAACATAGATCAGTTTGATCTGTTCGATTTGCGATTAGTCGGAACCTCTGAAAATCTTTCGCATTATAATAGCTTCAAAATATTCGATCCAACTCAAATCTATCTAGGCCTCAACACAAAATCTGAACGCTGGAAAAGTAAAAAAGATAGATGTAATTTTTTTTCCAAGCTAAGGCCTCAACATGTCATTACTCAATATGGGGAACTTGGCAAACTGCCCGTGGACTTCTTACCCAGCGGAATCCTCGGATATTCAGCTCAATCAACATTCAAATCGCCTTATCTAGCAGCAAACAATTCGCAGTTGCCAAAACCTAATCACAACTTTTGTCTCTCGTACCTCACGCTGTCAGTCCCAAAACAATACCGAGCAGCTTATTTTGAAATGATAAAAGAATTGTATCCAAAAGCAGTGCCATTAGAAATTTCAGTATCAAAACATTTTGGAAAATCTTTTTTAGACTCTAAATGCGATGCGCTAATTGTTGGATTGAAATCAAACTATTTAGACGCGTACGAATATTTGGAAATGTTTTCTGGAACAGACATAAATTTTACTGGTCATTCCGATCCTCTTCTTTCCAAGGAAATCGAAATGAGCCAAAGCATTAAAGATGCACAGCAGAGAGTTGCAGAGTACCGCCGAATAATTGATAAAATTTCTGATAGCTGCTTGGTGTATCCAATTGTCACAATTCCAATGAAGGAAATTTACATCAGAAAAGGACTGGAAGCTCCGGATATAGGAAAAGGGCCTCTTAACGAATATTATTTGGGGAATGTGCATTGAGCACAAAAACAAAAACCGAAGACAATTCGACGATAGGCAGTATTGTCGAAAGGTCCTTTCTTACCGTCGGTATAGGGGTATTTTTTGCGGCTTTTATAGCGGCCGCATATCTCGATTTCGAATCTTTTCGGGCTGACGAAGTCCGTCTTCTTCGCTTGGTACACGAAACTGTTTCTGAGTTTGTCACGCCGGCGCTGGGAGTTTCCGATTCGACCGAGATAATTAGAATCCTCGGGTTGGTTTCGAAGGACGAAGGCCTAATGACAATTATCAACGAAGAAGGTAATATATACCTTTCTGATTACAGCAAATTTCCAAAAATTAATGAATTTTTACCTAGCGAAAAAAACAACCTGACATGCGAAAAAATTAGAATTGAAGCACGCAAAAAAAACATTAACCGATATAAGACTTATTGTTCTGAAATTATAAAAACTAACAACAATGGAGATTCAAAAATAAAATTAGGACTTTTGATTAGCCTATTTGACTACAAATCAATTTCGTTTACTCCACATTTATTTGGTTCCTTTTTAGGGATTGCTGTAATGACTTTGCTTTCAATGTTATTTTGGATTAGACGCATTCTTAAGAAAAAAGTCATCAATCCACTTTTATCACTCGAAAAACAGATCTCATCTGTCGCTACAAATCCGTTGACTGTGACTATGTCTAGGACAAAAGAACAATTTGTCCCTCGTGAAATAGAAAAAATTGGAACCTCATTTGAACTGCTGCTCAGCGAGCTGCATGCCGCTTTAGAAAAACGCATCGAAGCCGAGAGAAAAGGCGTACTTTTCACGATGGCCACCCAAGTCGCCCACGACATTCGCTCCCCTCTCGCCGCTCTTCAAGCTCTAGATCCGGAACTCACAGCATTACCCCAACGATCACGCCTTATTCTCAAAAGTGCAGTTTCTCGAATTCAGGACATCGCCAACCATTTAATTACAAAAAACAGGTCCAACACTGATTTAACAGCGGTATCAGCTCCAGACAGTAGTAAATCTAAAATACAATACGTCTCATGGCTTCCCGGCCTCATCGACTCTCTGATGACAGAAAAGCGCTTAGAACACCAAACTCATACTCACATTAAAATCGAATCCATCATCGATGCCGATGCACACTCCGTTTTTACTCAATCAGATCCAGCTACTCTCAAACGAATCCTCTCCAACCTCATCAACAACGCCGTGGAATCCTTTGCCGATTCAAAACAGGCCAGCTCCATCAAAGTCTCACTGACTGCTGACCCCAGTAACCCAGCCTCCGTCGCCCAGATCACCATCCAAGACAACGGCCGAGGCATCCCACCCGAAATCCTACCCAAACTCACCGAACGAGGCGCCACCTACGGCAAATCCGAAGGCTCCGGCCTAGGTCTCTGGCACGCACGCACCACTCTGGAATCCTGGGGAGGCTCGCTCCAAATCGAATCCCATCCAGGAAAAGGCACTCAAGTCCGCCTCTCCATCCCGCGATCCCCCACTCCGTCCTGGTTCGTTTCTGAAATCGAAGTCCAATCCGACACCCAAGTCGTGATTTTTGACGACGACGAGTCGATCCACCAGGTCTGGAACTCCCGATTCGCACCCACACAACCCATCCACTTTTATACACCAGGACCATTGACGGACTATGTGACCAGTCCTGAGTTCCAGATTGAAAAGCATCTCTTCCTCGTCGACTATGAGATCCAAGGTTACAGCCAAAACGGCATCGAACTGATCACAGGCCTAGGCATCCAATCCCGCTCGATCCTCGTCACCAGCCATCACGAAGACCCTCAGGTCACTGAGGCCTGCCTCCGACATGAAATTCGCCTACTTCCAAAAAATCTCGCAGGCTGGGTGCCAATCCGACGCGGTTGATAAACACCACCAGATTTGACTCCATAAAATAGGCAATTCCATTTAAAGTTAGGTATATGCCGCACATTCTCTCCTCCATCATCAGAAAATCTGCAAATCCTCTTTGGATGGAGGGTTCGCCATACGAAACCCAACCCATTTACGATATCAACTCTGACGACCCGAAAAAACCGCCCGTTCATTACGAAGCTCATGTGTTAAAACCACACAGCCTCTGTCACATCGATGCCCCAGCTCACATTCTAAAAAACGGTAAGAAAATTTCTGACTTTTTCAAGGCAGGAGAAGTTTCTCATTTTTTTGGTCAGACAGTCGTAGCAAAAATTCCCATTCAAGAATGGAAACCTGCTCAAAATGCTCATGGTCTTTTTCATTTTGAAGTTTCAAAGGCCGTACTGATTGAATCGATCCAGCAATCAACAGGGAGCACCCTACCCCCTGACCGGATCCTCGTCGCCCCCGAACATTATCCGGATAATGCCTCAGATCAACACGACCCCAGATATGCCTTCACACTTTCTGTAGAAGCTGCCGAATGGTTGGATTCCAATCAGAATTTCAAACTCCTTGGTACTTCCTGGAAATCAACTGACTTCCAGCCTGGCAGCCGTGAACGCCCAATTCATAAAATAATTTTCCGTAAAGCCCTGATTATGGAATGTCTCGCCTTGAGCGAAGTGCCTGCTGGCAAATATTTTTTGAGTGCATTCCCGTTGCCGCTCGATGGGGCATCCGAGTCTCCAGTTTGCCCTGTCTTATTTACAAAAGACGATCTTTTTGAAGCCCAAATTAATCTATGAAAATTTTTCCCGCTTTTATTTGCACGATTTTACTGGTCTGCCAGGAAGGCCTTTGTCAAAGCCAACCCGCTGCAATCACTTGCATCGAAAATTTCCTAACGGCTTTTGGGCGCATCACTTCTTACAGCGGAACTCTAAACAAAGTTGAGTATACTTTCTCTGGGCAAGAAAGACGCCGTGACCTGCTTGAGATTTATCAAGAAACACCTCTCTATACACGAGTGACCTATCTCACTCAGGGTTCCACAGGCATCAAAAACAACGGTATGATTGCTGAATACGATGGATCAAACCTGCTGAAGGTTAAACTGGGAAAAAGTAGCGGATTGGGTTTCCTGGTCAACATCCCTGCATCGCTCGTGGTCGGAAATACGCTTCCCATCGATGGTACTCACGCTATGGAAGATGAATATTTTACTCTGAATCGGGCCGGATTGATTCCATTGGCTGCGATTCTACGAACGCAGTTGCCGTCATTAAAAACAACGACCCAGGGTGGGGTCACTGTGAACCCAGGAACTTGCAAAGTGCATTACACTAAACACTCAAATGAAATCGTCAGCCGCACTCTGCAGTCCAAAGATTCTATTTTTGATCTTGAAAACGAGTTCGGTACGCTCGCGTTTTTAATTCTTCAGTTTAACAAAGGTCAATTCTCTGATCTGTATGATCTATTTCATCGCAAAAAAACTCATGAGATCAAAATACCTAAGTGGTTTTTTGATTTTGATCTCGAATTTGATTCAGCGACTCATTTACCCACAGAAATTGTTTTTTATTTGAATAGCAGAGCTCTTGCTCGCTATGGTTATGCAATAAAAGAAACGCATTGAATCTCCGGTTTTCCTGATATTCTTTACAAAAGAGGAGTTAGATTTGAACCGATCAAGGAACACCAAACAATATTTGATATTTCTTTGCTGTCCCAAACAAACCAAAGGCGACATAACTCTGATAAAACAGCTCTTTTTGTCTCGTCAAATCATCAGGGACCACGCGAACGATCTTAGAAAATCGAGGTTTCTTTTTTAAATTCAGATCTGAAAATAAAATTAACCTCGGATTCCCGGCATATTTTTTTAAAATCAATTTGGCAACCAGTCCAAATTTAAAAATATTTTTTAAGCTCCAATAATTGATCGGTGAAACTGTCGCAAAGGGATACGAAAATCCGTTTTTTACGCAGGCTTTCTTCCCTAATTGATGTAATTTCTGCTGAAGACCATTGCCTTGATAATCAGGATGCACATACACAGTTTCAAAATGGGCAATTTTTTTGAGGTCTTTTTGGGGTAACCCCAAATCTCTCCCCAAATTATCCGCCCGCCTACCCGGGAAATATGTCATGTGATAGGCAATCAACTCTTCATTGACAAACACGCCGTGAGTGACACCAGCACCACTCAGGATAGATTCAACATGTTCTGGTGAGTCGAGTTGAAACACGTCCCTGCTGGAATTCGTGCTTCCCATAAACTTCTGAAACGATAGAACCCTATCCAACTGCTCAGCTCCCAACACACTAACGTAGTACCTTTTTCTTGTTTTTTTCAGAAGACCGCTCGCAACAACTTCCGCTGATGAAAAATTTCTTGTTTTTTTGTTAAATTTGTATCGATTTTTTATCTCGAGATCATTTAGCATAATCAGTGCAATGACTTCATTTCCCTCATATGCAATTGTCACGTTTTTGATATTACTCAGTCAACCAATAACTCTGTATGCTTCACAAATTAAAATCGCCTATATCGGTGGGGTATCCAAGCTCGGTCCATCTTAGTCACAAGCCACCACGAAGACCCTCAGGTCACTGAGGCCTGCATTCGGCACGAGATTCGACTGCTCCCCAAAAGCCTCGCGGGTTGGGTGCAAATCACCCCAGTGTAGAGAAAATCCCCCACTTTGTTGTAGGTATCTGCCCACATTTTATCGCTCACAGACCTTACGCCTGAGGGACGGAACAAAACAGCAAAGCGGCAACCCCACGTATTAATACATTTTTATGTACTTAAATCCGATTTAAAAAACATTGGCACTCAACTTGCTCTACGCAATGGCACCCATCCGCAATTTCGCTGGATGGCAAAACAAAGGAGCATAAAATGCTAAACTCAAACGAAGTTGAAAAGTTGGTTTCGCTAGAAGACCACCGTAGATGCATGGCTGCGGTCCCGATCGATATCGATGAAATCATCGGCTCAATTAATCAAAATCAGAACGAAGTTGAAGAATCAAAAGACAACTGAACAAAAATGGAGCTGCAAAATTTTTTCTTGCAGCTCCATTTGATCAACTAGGAGTCCCATATGAAAATCAGTATTATTGGCGCAGGAATCAAAGGTCTAGAACAGATCACCATCGAAGCCCTTCAAAAAATCATCACTTCAGAGAAAGTTTTGACGTTTTGTACAATTCCACCCGAGTTTGCTTTTCAGCACAAAATAGATTTATCAAAAGTAGAATACATTGGTGATCTTTATCACGACCAAGCCATCGATGAAGACAACTACATGAGAATTGTAAGCAAAATAAAATTAGAATCTCAGAATAACTCAAATGTAGCTGTAATCGTGGCCGGTCATCCAAGAATAGGAGTCACCTTTGTTCAATGGATGGATAGAGAGTCTAACAAATATGAATTTAGAACAATTCCTGGCGTGTCCAGTTTCGATACAATGCTCAACGATCTCAAAAGAGATCCTATTGAACGAGGAACACAGATACTAGAAGCCAATCGTATTCTACTTTTCAAACAAGACATCAATCCCACTCTCGACACCTACATTTACCATGTTTGCTCAATCGGAAATCGTCGAACGGACTATGTCGATCCAGTCAGTCACAACCAAGCGGTTCTACTCCGAAATCACCTTTTGAAACACTTCCATCCCCAGCACGACGTAATACTGATCGAAAGTGCAAATGGCTCCAATCAAGAAACCAGCAAGCACAATGGAACAGTAGAAAGCCTCGTAGACTTACTCTCCTCAGTTACATATTCAAGCACACTCTTTATCCCCGCAGCTGTGCCCAAAACCTATGATCGTAATTTTCTTGAATTCCTAAAATCCGACTCCAGAAACGGGATTGAAGCAACGTTATGAAAACTGTTTGGAGAACACTCATTCAGCAGCCTAGATTTGCGGGATTATTTTTCGCAATCTTTTTGAGCACCATTGGATCTGGCGTAAGCCAAGCGGTGGTTCTCGCTGAATTCAGCAAAGCTCATGCGAGTGGTTTTATTTTCGGTCTCCTTTTTTTATTCGGACTGGCTCCAGGATTTATCGCTTCTCGATTTGCTGTTAATTTTTCTACTGGTACTGCAATTAAAAAAGCACTCATACTAGCTCAGATTATAGGAGCATTTTCACTCATAGTCAGTTCTCTAGGATTAGTTATTGGATATCCCATCTCACTCCTTCTCACTGAGGTAGTGTCATCAGTAGTATGGGGATTTACAGTATCATTCACGCCTTTGATTATTACATCTGCAATCAAAAACGAGGAATTAACTGAATTTTCTAGATTTGAAAACTCTCTCTTTTCTAGCCAATCTCTCGTGGCATTTGGAATTGCAGCTTTATTGTGGCCATTGATCGGATCCTATCCACTTTTAGCCTTGGATTTAGTTTCCTATCTCATTGCAGTTTTCTGTTTTTCAAAATTTCTAGCTAATGACTTTTCATCCGAAACTGACAATCCAGAACAATCATCTTCAATAGAAAACACAAGATGGTCATACTGGTCACCCATTCAAAAAAAACATGTTCTCATTATGCCTTTGCTGGCGCTCGCTGCCACTCCAGCTATGACACTTTTGCCTTTGCTAGGGCAAAAGTGGGGAACATTGACTCATATTTCATTCTTGGTAGTTTCTCCTGCACTTTTTCTTTCGATTGGAAAATCTATGGGTCAAATCATTGGTCCATGGCTGCCGTCTAACAGGATTCTCGACCGCATCGTTCGTGAGCGAGTTTGGCTAATGGCCATGGTTATCGCTTTTGTGGGACTCTATATTTTGTCATGTAGAACTGAAAACATAATCGTAGCAGTCCTTCTAGTCACTCTAGCTCACGTTATTTCAAATATTTTATTTACTGCCTCCTATCTCGGAACCCGGAATCATTTCTCTGGACAGGCCCTTGTGGCCGCTTCATCACTCCAGTACCAAGGTCAGCTTGCAGTCATGTCTGTTTCCGCACTTATTGCCGGTGCGCTGGCCACTCAACAGACAGACATTATACCCGTCCTAGCGGGTGGTGGCATCCTGGCAGTTATGATTTTTACTCTTTATGAATGGAGATCAGCTCAATGAATATATCCGAATCCTTTCCGATCGAGATTCATCAAAAAATGCTTCGCGATCAAGTTCGAAATCAAGCTTACTCAAAGGCTATTCGAAGCACCTTAGTCCCTGGTGAAACCACGGTTGAAATAGGAACTGGAACTGGAATTCTAACACAATTTGCGTTACTCGCGGGCGCTGCTCAAGTTCATACTATTGAATATTTTTCGAAAGTGAGCAAAATTGCAGCTAGTTTTTTAGAGCAAAGCAAACATCAGATTCAATTTATCAACTCTCGATCTTACGACGTAACTCTGTACGATTCTCCTAGAACACTGGTCACCGAAACCATAGGTCAGATAGGCCCTGAAGAGAATATTGTCGAACTTTGTTTCGATTTTAAGCGCAGACACCCTAGCATTGAACAAATTTTACCTTACGAGCTATCAGTCTTTGCCCAGCCAATATGGAGTTCCGCAGCTAAAACATACGCGCAAAGTATTGTAGACGATTTTTGTTCTGCATTTGATAATACTTCTTATGTAAATACGGTAAAAACACAAATTCTAGAAGAAATCTCAAACCAAATTCACACCTCAGACCTGAATGATTCTACTGAAGCTGGAAAAACGCATCTTCTTGCACAGTATCGACTAGGGACCGATTCGAATTCAAGGTTCAATAAAACACTAGACATATCTTCGATAGCTGAAGGTAACTGGAATGCAGTTCATTTATTTTTCCGTGCTCAACTCACGCCCGAGATCGAGTTGAGTACTCATTTTTCTAAACCCAGTACTCACTGGGGGCATTCGTTTGTTTTAAAACCAAAAACTGGCAAGGCTAGACTGAACATCAGCTTTGTACCAGGAACTCAAGCTGTTACAGTAAACTGGATATAAACAGAATTGGAGGCAAGCATAAATCAGCAATTTAATTTTGTACTCATCGATTACTTCAGAGCAAAGCGGAATCCCATAAATACCTGGACACGCGTCAATCCCTTAGACAGCACCCAGCTCTAACGCCGTTTAGTTAAAATGGTAAGAACCCTCGAGAAACCAGACGGTATTATTGGAAGGATAGGGGCTGGCCGGGTATCGGGTTTGTCTGGGTTCGGGGCGAGAGTGGCGTTGTCGTCGTTCAGTGGAACGAATGACGAGTCTTTGTAGAATGGGCTCGGGATCGAATGCCTTTTTGAAGATCCGGGACAGTTTACGAATGACCCAATCTAAAATGAATTTAAAATTGGGTTTTTCATAATCCCAGTTGAGTGGATCCTTGAGGATTTGTCCGGTTTTAAGAATCAGTGTTTTTGTGTAATTGTAGAGCCACAAGGTGGCGTACAGTTCTTGGAGGATTCCATTCAAAGATTTCGAATGCCACTGTTCGATTTGGAAGGTCTTGGCGAGATCCAGGAAGCTGGTCTCCACTTCCCACCTGAGATTGTAAAGTGAACGAATCGTGTGAGAGTCCACCCAGTATCTGGGAAGATCGGTGGCAAACAAATCATACTTCCCCGTTTTTGGATTTTTGACTTTGATGAAGTAAACAGTCACGTCTTCAATGATCATTTTTTTTCGATGAATTTTGAGTCCCAGAAGTCGTGTGGCCGCTTTGAATGAGTTTACTTTCAATCTAAAAATAAAGTGATTTTGAGCCTTTTTGTGGGCTTTCATCATGCGGGCGCAGGGATAGAGTCTGTCGTAAAGACAAACGCTTCCCGCTTCTAAAGTCGCGACCATGGGCTCCGCTAAACCCAGCTCTCCTTGGGCGGGAGAGAAACGAATATTTTTTGAAACCTCCGAGAGTACGTCAAAGCACTGAACGGTGTACATCGTGGGATAGTATTGTTGTCGATGTTGACCCACCCAACGTCCTTGGTAGTGGTGATTTAAAACATCTTCAGTTCTGGGCAAATTGAGTTCAAATCCATCCATCGCATAGATTCTTTTTCCTCGGAAAGTTCGAATCTGCTCAACGGGGATCTCGCAGGTTTCCTCATAGGCGTCCTTAAAAAACCGATACGACACCCGCTGCCTCATCTGGGAAAGCGCGCCTTTGGACGGTGTCTTTACGCCTTCATTTTCAAAGACATTTTCCAGGGCATGAAGATAACCTTCCTGGTTTTTACCTGCGACGAGTTGAAGAATAATTTGGAAAAATCGTTTCGGAATCAGTAGTCGGGATCTCGAAGAAAGTGAGCCAATGAGATATTTGATGTGGAATTTTTTATTGAATCTAGGTAATCTAAACGCGGGGTGTCTAACGCGACCTCGTCATTTTGAGGTCTCCTTTTTATAGTCATTTAATTCATTGCAACGAAAAGACTAGCACCCCTGTTTTTCCTTCGCAATTCCTTCTCTTCTCATCATTTTTTCGCGTGCTTAACTAAACGGCGTTACACCCAGCTCAAATTCAAATATTATCCATATTCAATTCAATAACTTATCCATCCACCACCCTGGCCCGACCCTTGCACCTCTAAGTCAGCATGAAGCAGGCCCGCGCAATCCTTTTCGTTGCAGCTCTCGCAGTTCTCACTACCCGTGCGCACGCAGCAGAAATGCCCATGGAAACCCGCTCGTCCGTCCTGCTTTCAGCCAGTGATTTCAACGGCCCATTGGCCTATACTTTTGTGACTCGACATAAAGACGAGAGAATCAACCGCCGGGAAAGGCAGAAGCAAGTGGCTCTGCCGCCTGTTCAAATCAATCGCCAGTACAAACGATCTCAAGTCGTCGACCGCTACGAACAAGTCAACGTCTGGCAGCCAGTCTATAAAACCGAATGGACTGAAGTTTCGGCCGAAGCTAACTAGGACAAAACACAAAAACTCAAGTCCAACCCACATCCATCCGACAGTACTCACAGGAGAGATGCCAAATGACCCAATTCGCCTACTTAATTCTAGCCATCGCAGCATTCCCACAAGCCCTCTACGCAGACGAGTGCAGCCTCCCCACGGGGAAGGTCGACCACATCGATCTGAGGCTCAACAAGGGGGACATGCCTCAATTTGAGTTTTCCGATCGTATTGCCCCTGGCGATGACTGTAAATCAATCAAGGTTTGGACCTATCGAAGCTCTGATGAGTCCTCTCTAAAGTCTCCTCCATCCAATTCTAACTGCAGTCGTGCTGGAACTCGCGACGCCGGGCTTCCTGACGTCGGGCTTCCTGAAGGATTGGCAAGCTGCACTCACTTCCGAGTTTACAACGACGAAAACAAGGCAGAAGGCAAGCCACTCCCTCATGCTTATGTAAAAGATGGTGTACTTATCGCAAAACAGACACTCTTGAGCGGCGACGCAGTTACCAGTTTCTATATCATTAATCGTCCCGGAACTTCGGACCGAGTGTTTGTTCAAACTAAAATGTCGAACACAGTTCCATCCACAGGCAACACACCATTTGGCGGCGGATTTGGCATGCCTATCGGTGGTGGAGAATATCCTGGCAAGGCCCCGAACAACCCCATGATCTATCAAGGAAGTAAAAAAGTGAATCCTCCCTCTCCGCAACAAGGTTCGGGTTCGGGCTCTGGATCAACAGGCCCGCAATCCTCCGGCTCGGGTAAATGAGGTTTAAATATCTATCCTTTATTTGTTTAATACTGCTGGCGGCCGTGCAAAGTACGGCCGCACACGCAGACCCCAAGGATAGAGCCATATGCGCAGATTGCGGGGCTCACCAACCCGGTGGGCAACTTGACGTCAAACTGCCCGTGGTGCCAGTGCCTCCCCCCGACGAAAAAGCCTACTGCGCGCAGCTGGAGGTCTCGCTCAGCGGCAATGACTGTTTCGCAAAGCCTTTCATCGGATGGGGCAGGACCCTAGCAGACGCCAAGGCGAGTGCTCGCTCGAACTGCAGAAGCAAATGCCCGTCTGATCGCAAAAAATGCAGCAATGGCTTCAGCGCCGCTTTTACCGACTGTAAATAGCCGTACAGCTTAATAACGCATTGCATTCAATGCTTGACACTTTAGGTCTATTTTGCTATTTATACCTTGTCCATGGGCCGTTTATCCGTTGGAGAATGTAATATGAAAAATTCAGCAAAAACCAAACTGATCGCAAAAGGTCTCATCCAGTCTCAGCCTTCCGCTAAGATGGGTGTCTGCAATTAATTTTTACTGAACAGAATGCGACTCGGCCGCTTCGCTTCTTTTGCTTTACTCTGTTTTCTTCTAGCGGCTGCAGCCTCCGCCCTTTTTTATTTTAGAATCATTGAAAATCCCCTAGCGCCTCCGGTGCTTCGAGTTTCATTCCCATCCGATCAGCCCGCCCAGGTTTTTGACCCAGCCAATATCCAACTCGCACCTGAGTACATATTCCTTGAAAATATTTTCAGTCCCCTGGTCGAATTCAACCGCGAGGGCAAGGTGATTGCGGGCCTGGCTGATCGTTTCGAATGGCGCGGATCTGATTTGATTTTCCACATCCGGAAAAATTTCAAAACCATCGATGGCCACCCGATCACAGCTCGCGACGCCGCTCTATCGCTCAAACGCCTTTTAATTCTTTCCAAATCGACTCAGGGAAATCTCCGAAGCCTAGTCTGCGAGGATCAAAACATCCAGTCGCTGGCTACCGAATGCAAGGGAATCCAATTCAACTCGGAAGAACTGATTCTCAAGCCCAAAAAGTTCCGCCACTTTTTGCTACCGCTTCTGACCTCCATGGATTTTGCCGTGATTCCCGAGGGCTCCATCGATCCGCAGACTCTCAAGATTATCGACTACAGGAACACGACGGGACCCTACTACGTCGAAAAAAACTCCCCCACAGGAAACATCGTTCTGGCCGCCAACCCATCGCATTATCATTTCACGCACTCGATCCCGAAGCGGGTCTCGCTCGTCCCGATCAAGTCCGACGAATCCATCCAGAGATTCGGCAAAGGCGAAATCGATCATCTGACCACAGTCGACTTCGCTCGATCCGAGCAGGTCATTTCTCTTTCTAAAAGCAGCAGCGAGTACCGCCTACACTCGACGATCAACATCCGCACGCTGATGTCTGTGTTCACAGGCAAGGGGCTGAAGACTCTGGATCGCAAACAGCGCCTCTCGATCGGCAGAGCGATTAAACAATCGCTGTGGGAATATTTTTCGACCAAAAGCGGGTACGAGCCCACGTATCAGATTTTCCCGGTTTTCAGCGAAGGCGGCTTGGACAAGCAACAAGCATCCAAAATCAGGGAGCTCTACGATAATTCCCCGATTCAGCCAGAGATTTTTAAACTTCCACTGAAAATCAGACTGGTCCGTTTGGGCAACACGAGCGACCTGGTCGAAAAACTCACCCGAGTTTTCCCAAAGGCCGAAATCACGGCAGGAGGAGTCCCCACCTTTGGCGAAACAGCTGACATGAGCGAATCGGTCCCCCACTTGTTCATTTGCGGGCCTGACATGGGATTCCTGGAGGACATGGGTTCGATTTCTTACGGGATCGCAGCAGGACACTTTGACTTGAATTCGAAAACAGGCAAAGAATGGTTAGAGCAGTACCAGAACATGGACAACAAGGAAGAGCGACTCAAGATGCTGAAGGAACTTCATTTTCGAACACTCGAAAAAGTCATCACGGTTCCGATTGCAGATTTCCCTTATACCGCGCTCGTGCGCAAACCCTGGCGCATTCACCTGCCCACGCTTTTCGCGAACAATCCCTTATGGCTGATCAATCGGGATTAATGAACAAAGAATTAAATCACTCACTCACCGACTGGATCGTCGATCACTCGGATCCACTGGGCTTGCAAGTGGCCGAAATGACTTGGCCGAAACAATGGAAACTCGGCGTATTTGATTTTCAAGTTCAGTTGAACGTTGATTCCATCCCTGGTGTTGGGCGTGGGATCGCAGCTTCCGAAGACGAAGCCCTGGATCGCGCGGCGAGCGAAGCTCTCGAACGTATTATTTTCAAAAAGAAGAAACTCTCGTCCTATTCTGGCGTCGCGCTTCATCCCACACTGGCCCAGGCCAAGCACCATGCTGCTGTCGAGGCTTTGGAACGGGATTCATTTTTCTGTCACTACTTGACGCGCACGCAGCCTGCTGAGATTTCGGATCAGCTCATACAGTCCCCATTCCGTCGCGAGTCGCTGGCCGAGCTTGAAAATGCGGGGATCACGTTCCGAGCCTATTCACTCCCAACTCTGTGCTCCAGCTACACCTGTTACGCCTGTGTTTCCGTCGGCCACAAAAGCAAACTATCGAAGTATAACTTCATCCTGGGGCTCGGCTGCTCCAACTCCCCCGAAGAGGGACTCAACAAAGCCTACATCGAATGCGTCGCCAACACGATTGCCTATCTGGATCAGTACGAGCCGCTCAACCCTTTGCCACTCGCCGAATTTTCCAAACTGACCGCACCCACTGCCACCGATCACTTTCGATTAGCCCTGAGCATGGATGTACCTTTATTGTTTTCCGGAAGGCCAACCTCGCTCAAATCTCCACACACCGAATTTGCTAGAATCGACGCCATCTCCGTTTCCACGCAATCTCACAAAGACCTGGGAATGGGCGATTGGCCCGAATTTCATTTCTCATCCTGCGACGACGAGCATTTTCAAAACATCTTTCATGGAAAAATTTCGAAATCCGAGATCAATCGAAAGCGGCTAGAAAACTTCAAAGGCCAGCCACTGCCGGATTTAATGTCGTTAGAAACCACACCTCACCCACTGGGTTGAGGGTTTTCTCCACAGTTCTGATTCCATTCCAAGCTAGGCCGCACTTTAAGGTGGCACATTCGTTGCATTGCACTGCTTCCAAAACCAATACCGGTTTTTAGAATTTGAAAAGGAAGTAAAAAATATGAATCGACTCAAACAAAAAATCAGTCTCAAACTACTGGTGATTCTGTCCGTGTTGCTGATGTGCACCACCTGGATTGAATCATCTGAATCGCGAGCAGACTTTTCCATCCCAGTTTATTGTTATCCCGCAGCAGTTGCTGTCTATCCTCTGTACTTGCAATTGGTATCAGTCGTCGCAGCCGCAAAAGCCGCGGGACTCAGCAAGGATCACTGCAATATGATCGCCGGTGGCATCACTGCTGCGGGTGGAGGCTGCCTCTTGGGAACGCCCGAAGCTCCACCCCTGATCGCAGCATGCACGGTGCTGCTCGCCACAGGCCCTGTCGGGCATTGCGCCTGCGAAACTGTTTATTAATATTTTTTGAATAATTAAGGAATAAATATGAAAAATACAATCACCCAAGTCATCGCAGCTTTTTTAATTGCTGGCGCCGGATTTGGTTGCAGCAGCGCAACCAAAATCAAATCCACTGACCCCGAAGCCAAAATTTATCTAGGCGACGAATACCTAGGACAAGGCGAAGTCAGTTACTCGGACGCGAAAACCATTCACTCCATCACTACATTTCGGTTAGAGAAAAAAGGATGTGCGCCCCAGAACTACAATCTGGTCCGAAACGAAGAGCTGAGAACACCACGGCTATTCCTCCTGCCAGTGAGCTACTTCTGGCTCTACGACTACAAGCCTGAGCATGTGTACAACTACGCATGCAATAACGCCAAATAACTACCAGCAGTTTCCCGGGAGCCCCTCCAAAACTCCCGGGAATACCATAAAACCGGCAATAGCCATCCCAAATAACGCATCGAGCATCAAAAAGGTGTCCATGCAAGGCAGTGCCTTGCACCCTTTTTGATGCTCGATGCGTTATTTGGGATTTTTGTGTGTCAGCCGATCAGTAGACGTGGACTCTATTCAGAAATTCCAGAAATGGCTGGGCACTCGATATCAAAAGGATTTCGAGGAGATCGATCGCGCCAATGAGGAGCGCGTCAACAAGAACGAAATCGCTATTTTCTCGCAGCGCTGGGTCCGCGTTCTTTTTTTCGGCATCACTTTGGGCTCGTTCCTGGCGATTCTAAAATGGTCGGAACCGCCTTATAGCCTCAAGCCGTTTCTCGAAGAACGCAAAGTGATCTACCAACCCCAGGCGATCCTCTGCTTCGGGAAAAACTGCCTACAGAACTTTGAGCGCCATCACCGAGTGCAGCTGCCGTTCCTGGATCTCAACCAGCTTCCGGATTACCAAGAGCGGGATCTTTTTTATCGCATCGAAGTAGATCTCACCGACGAGCAGCTCAAGGCGGGCTACGATACATTCTTCTACTACAACGTCCTCGGCGACGCTGAATTCTACCGGGATGGAAAACTAGTCCAGCACGGCATCGACATGAAGCCGATCATCCCTCTCTTCAAAAACCATCACACGATTGAAATCAAGGTCAACTCTCCCTCCGGAAACCGATTCGGAATGCGTGGGATCTCAGCGCCATTCCTCACCGATCGAGTCACTGCACGGGATATGGAGCGACGCCTGAACGGCGAGAAACACCAGCTGCAGACCGCTTTCGTGGCGCAACTCGCTGCTCTCTGCTTGCTCCTGGTGATGTACGTGACATTCCCCTACCGTCCAGAACTTTTCGCGTTCCTGATTTTATTTCTACTCGAAATCCTGCGGCTCAATTTCTATCTCAATCAGGCCAGGATATTCTTCACCCGCAACGTGGACTTGATGATCTCCCACACGCTTTTCTTTTTTGCCTGCTTCGCCCTACTCTTCTTCGTCGCAACTTTTTTCCGCTATTCACTCGATCGCCTGAAAAGCTGGATCCTTCACTACTCCCTCCGCGTCGTCGTCATCGTGGCCATCACGGACGTCGCCATCACCAGCTTGTTCCCCACCGTCGACACCTCCAAGGCATTTTTCATTTCACTCCTGGGAGTATTCTGGGTGATCTCGATGATGATTTCCGTTTACCCGCTAATTTTTCTGTATCAGACGAATAAAAAAACCCGCTGCACCCTGGGCGCGCTGATGCTGATCGGGATCACCTACTGGGTGTGGATGAATATTCTGGATTACTCAACCCTGCAAATCAAACTCGTGTACCACCAGACTTACGACCTGCATTTTTTCTTCTGGATGGCGAGCGTATTAGGAATCGAAATCGGCCGCACCGAAATCCGGGTCAAGCAAGCGCTCTCGCTGCTTCCCCGTGAAATTGGAGCCGTCATCCAAAAATCAGAAATGAAATGGCGAAACGGGTTCATGATTTTGCTCGATGTGGTCGGGTGGTCCAAGATGCTGACTCAGCTTGAAGAAGACGAAACACCGCTCTTTATGCAAAAAATCAACGAATACCTACTCTCCCACTTTGATCATCCAGGCGTGAGTATTTGCAAAGGAACAGGAGATGGATTCTATCTGACATTCGAGGCTGCCCCCACGCAAGAACTGCTTCAGAAATGGCAAGACGCCTGCCAAAAACTGGCATCCACACGCCCCTCGCCAGAAGCGATCGGTTTTTCTCATCCAGCTCTTGCCGATGAACGAATCGTGGTGCGTTCTGCGATTGGATACGGAAGTTACTACTTCGGCTTTGCGCAAACCAAGCACTTGAAAAAAGAATTCGTTGCCAGCCGTGTGATTTATCAACTCACACAAATCATGGGAAATCACAGCGATCCCAAGGGTGCCGTGATTCTTCCGGGAGTTTTGAACTCGAATCCTAGTGACTCCCCACCTGCTCTGTCAAATGCCGGATGAGTCCGTTGAGATGCCCCACAAGTTTCCACATAATTTTTAGAGAAAGCTGGGGATTCGCCTGCAATAACGTCAAAAGCCTATCTCGAGGAAAAACCAGGGTCTGAACTTGATCCCTCGCCTTCACCGTCGCTGAGCGGTCCTGGCGATCAAAAACACCCATCTCACCCACAGTAATCCCCGCCTTTTTAATTCCCACGAAATGATCGCCCTTGAATACTTCGACCTCACCGGTCAAGAGCACAAACATCTCGTCTCCGGGCGTACCTTCTTCCGCCAAGACATCTCCAGGATTAAAGCTCTCCAGTTTAGAAATTTCCAGCAGCTTGAGCAGCTCCGCGTACTCGAGGCCTTGGAAAAAAGGCACTTGGTTGACTGCCTCGACCTTGAACTGCGGGTTGATCCGCACGGTGGGCTTGGATGATGAGGCAGTCGTAGGTTTTGCAGCGACCACAGAAGGCTTTACGACCGGAGCCTTCTCCAGAACTTCTCCCGCACACTCAATGACGATGACAGAAACATTATCCGCCCCACCTCTGGCATTCGCTTGATCGACCAGCGTCTTTGCAACCTTTGCAGCATCGACTCCTTGGGCTCCGATCATCGGCAAAATCCCCGCATCGTCTATCATTTTTGTCAGCCCATCCGAGCACATCAGGAGCCGATCACCCTCCATCAGCTCCACTGTTCGGATTTCAACTTTCACCGCCTGCTGAGCTCCAACCGCCTGAGTCAGCGTCTTGGCCTGCGGACTTTTGCGCGCGACCTCGCGGGTATACGTCCCTGATTTGACCCATTCATTTTCAAAAGTTTGATCTTCCGTCAGCGGGTGCATCGCCCCACCTCGAAACAAGTACACGCGACTATCACCGATATTGCAGATCCACGCATGCATCCCCTGCAACCACACGGCCACCAGGGTAGTCGCCATTCCGCCTTGCTCCGAACATTCCTCGTAGACCTTTTGGTTCACGTCCTGAGCGATTTGATTCAGAGCAGCCGCGATTTGTTGGCCCGGCCACTTCAGGTGTCCCGGGCCCTTGACCCAGTCGAGCATCAGCGCCATCCAGGCCTCAGCCGCTGTTCGACTAGCGATATCCCCCGAGTGATGCGATCCCCCCACCCCGTCGCAAAGAACGTACACGCCGGATTTCTCCCGAACGCAGACGTAATCCTCGTTCCTCGAACGCTTTTTCCCAACATCCGTCACTGCTCCATGGCGAAAGGACATATCTATAATAGAAATGTACCTCGAACTCGAAATCTATGCTAAAAATTATGTGCAAAGAGGTTTCATGGACAAGTCATACCAACCCACCGATTTTGAAGACCGAATTTACGCAGGCTGGGAGTCTGCAGGCTATTTTAAGGCCGATGACTCGAGCACTGCCCCGAATTTTGTGATTCCGATTCCTCCTCCCAATGTCACCGGCGTCCTCCACAACGGCCATGCACTAGGAGTTGCTCTACAAGACTCGTTGATTCGCTGGAAGCGTATGAAAGGCTTCAATACTTTGTGGATGCCCGGCACCGATCACGCTGGGATCGCGACTCAGATGGTGGTTGAACGTGAGCTGGCCAAAGAAAAGCAAACTCGCCATCAACTCGGACGCAAAGCATTCGTCGACAAAATCTGGCAGTGGAAGGAAAAGCACGGCGAGATTATTTTTCACCAAATGCGCAAGCTGGGCGCAAGCCCGGACTGGGAACGTGCTCGGTTCACGATGGATCCGGGGATGTCGCAGGCAGTCCGCGTGGCATTCGTAAAACTCTACTCCGAAGGTTTAATTTATAAAGGCACCCGGATGACCAGTCGCTGTACTCGCTGCGAGACTGTGTTGTCGGATTTGGAAGTCATTTCCAAAGAACGCAAATCTCACCTTTGGCATATTCGTTATCCTTCTAAAGACGGAAAATCATCGCTTGTTGTAGCGACGAGTCGTCCAGAAACTTTGTTAGGTGACACAGCCGTCGCAGTTCATCCAGAAGACGAGAGATTCACCGCGCTCCACGGCGCACGCATCTCGGTTCCTCTCACCGGGCGCGATGTTCCGTTGATCTTGGACGAGTATGTGGATCGTGAATTCGGAACCGGCGCTTTGAAAGTGACGCCCGGACATGATTTCAACGACTATGAATTGGGGAAAAAGCACAACCTCCCCATGATGAGTGTGATCGGACTGAACGGAAAACTCACGGCTCAAGCGGGCAAGTATGCCGGACTGAGCGTGAACGAAGCTCGCAAGCAAGTCTTGGCTGATTTGACTGAACAAGGCCTGTTGGAAAAAGAGCAAGAAATCACGCAACAGATTGGATTGTGCCAACGCTGCGAGACGGTCGTTGAACCTCTGGTCAGTGATCAGTGGTTCATGCAGATGAAAACTCTCGCCGAAAAAGCCAGCGCTGCCGCTCGCCGTGGTGAGAAAATTCCTCTCTCTGAAATCGATTCGTACACGGATGCTTTCAAGATCGTGCCCGAGATGCACACGAACACCTTTGATCACTGGATGGATAATATTCGGGATTGGTGTATTTCCAGGCAGCTGTGGTGGGGACATCAGATTCCCGCTTGGTATTGCGGCAAGTGCCAGCACATCACAGTCGCTGAGCAAGATCCCACCGAATGCGAAAGCTGCCACTCTCCTGCGGCTGAACTTCGGCAGGACGAAGATGTCCTGGACACCTGGTTTAGTTCCGGTCTCTGGCCTTTTGCAACTCTGGGATGGCCCGAAAAAACTCCTGCCTACAAGACTTTTTATCCAGCGACTGTGTTAGAAACCGGATCAGACATTTTGTTTTTCTGGGTCGCACGAATGTTGATGTTGGGGATTCACCTCAACGACGGCAAAGTCCCCTTCACTCGAGTTTATCTCCACGCCATGGTCCGCGACGAAAAAGGCGCGAAAATGAGCAAGACCAAGGGCAACGTGATTGATCCTTTGGATCTGGTGCGTGACTATGGCGCCGATGCATTCCGGATGACACTGATTGCGATGTCGGGACAGGGTCGAGATATTCGCTTGAGCCTGGATCGAATCGCGGGATATCGAGCATTTTGCACCAAACTCTGGAACGCCAGCCGATACACTTTCATGCGCCTGGGTTATGTAAAAAATGAAACTCCTCCCGGTGGCAACGAACCTCCTGCAGGAATGTTTCCGTCCGAGCCCGTGAATTTTGAAAAAATCACGGGTGGCCAGCCGGTCGAAGATTGGTTGCGCGAGAATCACTCCCGGCTCCACCCCATCAATCGCTGGATGATCACTCGAGTGGGACGTACAGCAAGGCGCATTGATCAAGCCTTGGGTGAATACCAGATGAGCGATGCTGCACAAGAGCTTTACACGCTGCTCTGGAATGATTTCTGCGATTGGTACATTGAGTTTTCCAAGGAACTGCTGCGACATCCTGAGTTCACACCCCAGACTCAGCTTTGCCTGGTTTATGTTTTGCGACAGATTCTATTCATCGCCCATCCTCAGATTCCTTTTATTACTGAGGAAATATTTAAAAACATGCCGAAGCTACCCGGCGAGAACCTCAAAACCCTGATGAGGGGCCCGTTCCCTGAATTTGGAAAGCCATTTCAAGATGAGACCGCCGAGCAAATGGTCGAAGTCTGGAAAAACTCCATCGATCGCTTGCGCGCGTTCCGTGGAGAGAACTCCATTACACCCAAGGCCCGCCCTTCGGTGACTTACCGGCTCAATCCAGGGGCTAATCAGGCTGCTTTTGAAGCTGGGATTCCTTATATCGTCGCAGTTGCACAATTGGAGTCGCTCAAGCTTGAATCAGGAGCGCTGGAAGGCAAAAACGACACCGGCGAAGTACTCGCGAATGCGGCTCGATTCTTTATTCCTCTGCGAGGGCTTGTGAATTTTGAAGAAGAGCTGAAGCGATTAGAGAAACAAAAAGCCAAGCTCGCCGATGATATCCAATTCATCGAAACCAAGCTCGGCAAGCCCGATTTCGTGGCTCGCGCGCCCGAGGAACTGATTGAGGAAGAAAAAGGCAAGTTGCTGACTTACCGTGAGCAGCTCGCTGTCACCAATGCTGCGATTCACCGGCTTTCCAAGGCTCTCACTTGATGGTTCGTTTCCTCTCGTTCCTATTTCTCCTACTTTCAGTTTTAACTTTTGCGTCGCCACGCCCACCCAAGAAACTATTCTTCGCTCTGGGAGGAGGAGATTCCCCGGAGGCTTGGGACATTTTTTCTGAAAATTTCAAAGATTTTGCCGCGAAAGCCAAAGAGGCCGGCTACGAAAGTGATTACCTATTCGGAGGAAATCATCCCGGCACAGACCGAAAAGTCGCAGAGGCCTTTGGTCAAACGGATTCTCGTGATCATGCATTCACCCATGAGAACTTCAAACGATTCAAGGATGCGATCCAAAACAAGCTCGCCTCAGGAGAAATTCAACCGGGCGATCAAGTGATGTTCTATGTTTCCACGCATGGAACTCCCTTTGGAACTCTATCGACATCAGAAAAAACCTCGGTTTTGCCCACTTCAGAAATCAGGGATCTGATCAACCTACTCGCTGCGTCCGGAGCTCGGGTCGGTTTCTACAACGGAGCTTGTTATCAAGGCGGTTTGCCCTTCGACCAAATCCGAGACGAGGTTTGTGATATCAGCTCTGCGTCCAAAGACGCCTCAGCAAATACTTCTGCGGAAAAAAAATTCATCGACCAATTGTCACCCGGAAAAAACCTAGAAGATACTTTTCTCGAAAGCCGGCAGCCAGCGTTGACACCGTTTGGCTCGATTTTCAGCTCCCCACAAATTTCCAGTCCATCGGGGAGGCTGACGGGTGAACTTCTCAGAACCAGCCTGAAGGGAGTAGACTACACTCATTACGAGCTTCAACTCAGTCAGTTTGAAGAAGCAACATGCATGAATCAATGCGTGGAAATCAATACAACACACCCTCTGGGAGGATCCGGCAGGGATCTTTCAAACGCCATTCAAAGCATATTGAAGTTCGAGCTTCAAAAAGACCCAGAGCTAAAATCCGGGATAGAACGCTACGAAAAAGCGATTTTTGACTACCGAGAAGAGTTCAAGTCCCAGGCCATGGAGTTCATTCGTTTAAGAGATCGTTTTTCCAGCCTCGATCGAAAAGCAGGGGCGTTGTACCAAGTGCTTTTGGATTTGCACATGCGCTGCGATCAAAGAGGATATGCTGCGAGCGAATTGGCGGAATCGTCTGTTCCCGCACCTCGCTGCACGGATCAAAAAGATGCCGTAGCACTGCTCGATTATGAGCAGAAGCGTGGCGAGCTGAGGAAGATTTGGTCCGAATTGGAATCGCTCATCGGCTCAAGAGACAAAGCCCGGCAAAAACTCGAGGAATTAGGGCCTCAAAACCCTAATTCCGTTCTCGGTACGCTGCGCTTCGCCTCCCACGCCCTCAACCCGCTCACACGCAAAGCATACACCGCCCTAGAGGCCGAAAAAGCCCTCTATCTCAGGCTTTATTCGCTGGCCTCAAAAGACACGCAAGATCAACCCAATCCTTGCAGGGATTTCCGGTTCTAGCTTTGCAAAAACTCTGATCTTATAAATCAGCAGAAATGATTTGCTGAGAGATCTCCAGGGCACTCAATCGAGAGCCGCCCTCGATCTGCTCGCTCATGACGCCAATCGCGGTTTCCAAGAGAAGAGTCATCTCTCCTGTCAGCACGTAGTTGGCTGCATCACCTTGTGCCAGAATGATCAATTCCTTATGCTGATAAGTGCTGTTTTGTGTCGTGCCAGTCACACCATATGTTGACATAATCGGCGACATGGTTGTCAGAGCTGGTGCAGGAAGCACCCCCGAATAAGCAGGGCTGCTGGCTAGCGATAGGGAAATCAATAGGACCAGATTCATCAAAATCAGATTCATTTTCATATGTATTCTCCAATACTGTCGGCCGTTTATCTTTAATTTAAATAAAAATCAAATGCTTTTTTATCGTAAAAATACTAAATAATTTCACTTTAGTAATATCGGTCCATGTGATATGCAAACCTCGCACAGAATAACCGATGAATGGAGACCGATTGAAAAACGGGGCGGCCTACACATTCCTTCGAAATCTGCAGTTAGACTCAAACCGAGTCTGGCAAGTCATCCTATTCTCTACGATTCTCTCGATTCCAGCCTGGTCCAATGATCAACCCGCAGTCGAGCAACTTAATTTTCAAGTCTACTTTCCAACATCGATTTTTGATCGAAAAGATAACATCCTTTCGGAGCTGCTATTTCAGCTTCCATCGCAATTTCCACAATTTAAACTCAATACCATCGGACGAGGGATTCACGCGAGCCTCATATATCTGGATGAGACAAATCTCAATGAACTCAGGAAAATCGCGAAACTTTTTTCACAAATGGATCGAACGCTTCTTAAAGAATACAACTTGGATGGAACTTACTCAGTTCTAGACACTGAAAACATTGAAATCATCACTGTCGGCCACTCTCAGATGCGATTTTTGGCCCTACGCCCTCATCGAGAATTCATTGAGTGGAGAACCCGTTTTTTCAAACTGCTCGCTGATCGAGCTCCACAGCTGCTTGAAAAGCACAAAGCTCACAGAAATCTGGGCGACCGTGCATTGGATCCAGACGGATTTCACATCAGTATTTTACAATACGAAGTGGGTGGGCACAGTTACCCCATCACGGAGTCAGAAGCTGAGATAGCCAAAACAAAACTAAAGACTCTCATTCAATCTACGATCGCTCAATACAAACAAGCGCATGGTGGACAATCTCCAAAAGTAGAGTTTTCGCTCACGCAAAATCCAATGATTGTCGCGGAAGCCCCTCGATCCCTTGCCCTTTCTTCTGAAACCGTACTTGGATACAAGCAAAGTCCAGGAGGCACTCCAGTTATTAATCCGATCATACGCTGGTCAATGAACCGACCGGGCGAGGATCCTGAAATCCACAATCGAACTCCCATCGAGATCAAAACTTCCGATCTGCTCGATGGAAAAATAAAATTCAGCATTCCCAACCTTTCGAGTTCGCTCAATATATCTCAGTATCAAGAGACCCCACCGGTTCAAATTGAAGAACTCAAAAAATTACTTTCACCAAAACTGCGACAAGCATTGGAAGTGGAAATCGAACGAGGGAACCTGCCCCCTTCAAAAATGCCTTCACTAGTTTCGACATTTGACCCCACACAAAATCACTTTTTTGTCACCAGTGCCTATCATCCACTTCTCAATCCCAGAAAAAGCTTCTCAATTTTGTCGACTGCAGAGAAAATCAGACTTCATTCGACCGAAGAGGTATCCTCAGGACTTGCCCTTTATGCATCTTCAGTCCGAGAAGACATTCTCAATCCGGGCGATTATGACTTACTTATCAATTCCCTCGTCTATGTTCCCGATCAAATCAGCACCCAAGAAGAAATCGATCAGTATGTAGCGCATCAGTTTGCAAAAGTGGTTTTTGGACAACTTTTTGAGCAGGTTAAAAATGGGCAAATCGCAATCACTGAAATGAGAATTGGATCTGATGCCACCCTGGGGGTTCCATACGAAAATCCCATCAAAGCACTGGAAAGCAACCCGTACTTTTCTCAGGCTGACCTACTCAGCAACCAATTGCCCTACAAAGGTCATGTTTTCACGCTGGAAGAAGCGATTCTATCGAAGGACTTTATCAAGGGGAAAGTGGACCTTAAACTTGCAGATGGATCCAGGGCGGAGCTGTCTCTTCAATTTTTGATTGGTTATCATCACCGTGGAAACAACTATTTTTTTCAGAACGAGGGCTTAAAAGGCGTCGGAACCCTGATGCGAACTGCTGTCTATGACGGTCCCGAAAGTTTTGCGATTGCAACGGCATTAGCACGTCCTCAGGAATTTTATCGTATTCAGCGAGGCGGGCTCTATCCCTATGCAATTCGTGATCTGGTCCAAGCCGCATTTCCTGACTGGGTTACAGGTACAAATACGCTGACTCCTCTGGAAACATCACCCATCTGGAATTCTAAATTTCTGAAAAAATTCTACAATTTCATCGTTCTTATGTCTCGTTCTGGCAACCATCTCGAAGCCAAATTATTTGATGAGGTTGTCCAATTTTTAAAGCAAAACGGAATGGAGATTGATTCAAATTTCCAGTTAGAACCTCTGATTGAGCGTCTAAAAAAATCTTTCAATCACCCTTATCTCAAATTGGTAAATGCTCTTAAAAGAAATGTGAACGATTTGTCTGAATACAATGAGCGTAAAGTCATGTTCACGCACGATCAGTGGCAAAACCGTATCGTGGAAATCAAACATTCTCTCGCTGAAATCAATTTACTGATTGTTAATCAATCCATCCAATCCTCCCCTCAGTTCACTGAGGCATTGAATAATTTCACCCATTTAATCGAATTGGCCGAACACGAAAGTACTCCAGAAAAAGCCAGCCTTTTCATCATTCGGGATGAACACTACGACACTCTGGTCAATTTTGAGCACAAACTGGCTATTTTAGAGGGAAAGATAGTCACCAAATACGAACCAACGCTGACACCTCAAGACTTGATGCTGATTCAGACCACCGCCGCTGTTCTCCCGCATTTCTACATCAAATATTTGCAAGACTACTCAGTTGAGCCCGACTACAAAATCAAACTGACACTACAACTCCTGGGCATCAATCCTACCCCCTTAAACGTCACCCGTATGAAGAGCGCCTCGCGCATCTGGATCAAACTATCAAAATCAGCCCTTATTTCGCAGCAAAAAGACCTTTATAACAAACCTGGCCGATTTTCAGACTGCTCTTCAGTCTTACAATCCCAATAGTAGATTGTTTTTATCTTTTATTATAAATAGTTATAGTGTATATAAATGCAGAAATGATTCATTTGCGCTCTAACAAAACATCCTTATTGGCTTTTTTTGCATTTGCCCTGTTTTGGATCTCTCCAGCTATTGCCGACTTCGCCGAACCCATCGATACTCCTTCGTATCTCAATCTGGCAGATCTGGACGAAGCAGAAACCTATGCTCAGCATTTGATCGCAGAACTTAAGTCAGAAAACGACGGTTCTCCTAAAGAACTCCTCATTCAGCATTTCGGCAACGAAATTCCAAAGCAACTCGAATGGGTCATCCTTCACCTTGATAAAGCACGAGAAAAGATAGCATTAGAAAACAACCGAAAACGATCTCAGAACGAAACAGTTTCTGATCATGAAAAACCATTCTCCTACACCGTTAAGCTGATTCGGGATCAGGAAATCGCGACAGACATCGAGAATGCTAGAGACCAGGCCAGCGAAATGTCAACTGTGCTGAGCTACCTCGAAGAATCAGAAGGCCGATCTCCTGGTGAACTACAACAAAAAGCTAGAAATGAAATTTCTGAATTAGCTCATCAGGCGCAACAATCCTACAGGAGATCACTGGGCGTCGCAGACGGTCTAACCATTTGGGTAATTCCCAGAACATTCAAAGAGAAATGCATTAGCGCAGCTGTTTGCCTAGGTCAGAGCGGCCTTGCAGCTGCCTCCCTGAGTTTCAGCTTATATCTGGCTTCAACTCACGGAAAAGAGGTGAACATTCCAGCTTCAGCGGCAACATTAGCCACTTGGGTATGGATCAACATGCACCTTTCTAAAACTCTCAGCAAAACATTCAATCAAGGGAGACGATTGAGCATTGATTCCGAAGGAAAAGTCAAAGTCGTTCCGGGATACGCGCTTGGTTACATCTCCATCGTTCTTCGATCACTGGTGACTAATTTTCTCATCACTAGTACCGCATTCGGATTCGATGTAGCCACAAGTCCTGCTGGCCTCATCGCAAGCGGCACAAATACTTTAGTGAACACTTTTGCGCGCGCATGGATCGATCGGATACTGGAAGTCAAACGTCAAGACTGGTCACACGCAAAATGGGATGTCACGAATCAATCGTGGAATTTCTTGTACGGCCTCAGTAAAAATCTAAATCTTCTTGGGGTGAGCTGGCTCAACGACGCTCTTTATTACACCATGGGCACGATCGGCATCGTCAAAACCCTGATCAAGGAGAAAATCCCGCTTCAACAGGGATTAGCTAAAATCAAAGACAAAATTGCAGGAAAAAAATCTGCATCCTGCCGTTCCCTGCTTCAAATCCGCACTACAAATCCGGAAACAACGTCGATACCAGCTCTACCGTCAACTTGAGTCTCAACGGCCCATAGGCTGACGGGGTTTGCACAATTCCTGAGCCCAGCAGCTCTTTCACGATTTGATTGGCTCTGCGTTCTTTTACACCGCAAATTTCACGAATCTGACCCCGCTCCAATTCTCCCATAGCAAGAATGTACTCGATGGCTTTCGCGGGCTGCTTATTCAGGGTTCCTTCTTCCATGCGATCTCGCAGATAGCGTGATAGTTTTAATTTTATATTTGAACTCTCTAAAATTTTTTTCATGTATTCAATCTGATCTAGACAACTTTCCAAGAAGAACTTGCAGAAATGAACTAGCTCTTCCTCAGAGAGCGGGCCCCGTCCGTCATAACTATTGCGAGGTGGCAAATCGGCTGCGGCCAAATGACGATCATATTCGCTTCGATTCCTTGCAAAAGCCCGAGTCACATTCCAAAGATGATCTGAATCCACACCTATGCGATTGGCGTAAGCTAGAGTAAAAAGACGAGCAACGCGTCCGTTGCCATCCGCAAAGGGATGAATCCAAAGCAGCCGATGGTGCGAAGAGGCCAGTGCCAAAACTTGATCTGCCCCCTTGAGCTTGACTGGACTGAGACTCTCCTGAAACTGCTGCAGGCAAAGTTCGATGTCTTTTCTTGATTCAGGTGCATCATGGCCTCCTACCCTTGCACCTCGTTCTCGCAATGCACCTGGAGTTATCGCAACCCTTTTACCACTCACAGTAATTGCCCATCTCAGAGCTTCCGGGAGTTTTAAATAGAATTGTTCATGAAGCCAACAAAGGAATTCCTGTGAACAAATTTCCAAATTTGGCTCTAGTTGTAATTTTTCGTACATTTTTTTTTGCACTTCAATATGTGCAATATGCTCGATCTGAAAATTCCTAGTCGTCCTATTGGATGAAAACTTCTGATTCAATGCATTTTCGATATCCTTGAGCTTGGACGGATTTCCTTCCATTGCGTTGGTGTAGTAACTGTTGATCTTCAGCATAAACTCCGAGAGCTCAGAACGCATAATCGGATTAATCTCTTTACCCAGGCTACTCACACTCAAAAGCAAGCGGGTGCGCAACGCATCTAACTCTGAATCAGTTTTACGAGGCAGGACAGGGAACATTCCTCGATTATAGCTTAAAAGTGCGGGATTGCTATGCGGGATTAAATACTTACAACTATATAATATTATTGATATTTATTTAGAATTTTAAAAAACGTTTTTAAAACAGTGCGGGATTGCTATGCGGGATATCGAGATCAACTAATCGTTACCCGTTCATCAGAGTCTGACACATGAACCTCGGATGGGCGTGCGGACGCTCGCTTGACGACCTGGCCAATCAGCCATGCAATCTCGCCTGATTTTTTGAGCTTCTGAATCACTTTAGCTGAGCTGCCTTTCGGCACTGCGACAACCATGCCAATGCCCATGTTAAAGGTGGTGCACATCCCGGCCAGGCCCAGGCCGCTTTTTTGCTGAAGCCACCCAAACACATCGGGCCGCTCGGCGGCTGGAGGCAGATGAATCTCATAGCTCACTTTTTCGGATAAACGAGGGATGTTGAGAAATCCAGACCCAGTAATATGAGCCAATCCCTTCACTGCTCCGACACGCGTCAGAGGCAGCAGGCTCTTCACATAAATTTTTGTGGGCTCCAGGAATTTCTTCGCCAGTGCATCCCCCTCAGGTCCAGCAGGGATCAATCTGCGCACTAGGCTGAACCCGTTGCTGTGAACGCCAGAAGAACGAATACCAATTAACTCATCGCCAGGACGAATCGTTTTCAAAGGCAGCACCTTTTTCGGGTCTGCCATCCCGACAGCAAAACCTGCCAGGTCATATTCACCGGGTGAATAAAAATCCGGCATCTCTGCCGTCTCTCCACCCACCAGCGCGCTCTGCGCTTGACGGCAACCTTCGACAATCCCAGCAATCACATCTTCAGCAACACCCGGTTCAAGCTTACCAGTCGCGAAGTAATCCAGGAAAAACAACGGCTCAGCACCCGCACAAATCAAATCATTCACGGACATCGCCACCAGATCAATTCCGACCGTGCGATGCTGCTTCAACCGCATCGCCAATTTCAACTTGGTCCCCACGCCATCCGTCGAAGCTGCAATCCAGCGCTTCTTGTCGATCTCATAAAGCGAGGCATATCCACCGATCGATGACCGGACCTTCTTGTTCAACGTGCTCTTCGCCAGCCCGGTAATCCGCCCAACCAGCTTATCAGCGGCATCAATGTCTACTCCTGCATCTTTGTATGTAATCGCTGCCACTATTAACTCCAATTAGTGTTTAAAATGTCGAACGCCGGTAAATACCATGGCTACTTTGTTTTCATTACAAGCCTGGATGCTCTCCGCGTCCTTGATTGAGCCGCCGGGTTGCACGATGTATCGAATACCTGCTCGAGCTGCGCCGTCCACGGTATCGCGGAACGGGAAGAACGCATCGCTGACCATCACGCAGTCTTCGATTTTTCCGCCACCCAAACTCTTCTCCAAAGTCGTCATCGCGCGCGGCACGGCCAATTTTTCCAGCGCTTCAATTCGATTGGGCTGCCCCTGCCCTGCCCCGACCAACTGATATGCTCCACGCATTGTCGGAATCTCTCGCACGAGAGCAATCGCATTGGACTTGAGCGCGCGACAAACTGCGATTCCAAACCGAGCCAGGGTCATTTTTTCTTCGGGCCATTTCTTGTCCGTCACCTCCCGAAACGAGGCTTCCAACTCAATATCTCCGCCTTGAATCAAAGTTCCACCGGGCACCGACACAGTGACCTCACGCGGAGATTCGCCAAATCGTCGAATCGTCACCGCCTTGAGATTTTTTCGTTTACCCACGAGTGTGCTCATCACTGGGGATCCAGCCACCAATCCGGGAGCCGCGACGACTTCCACGAATCTTTCTGCCAACCAAGCGGCCGTGTCTTGTTCCAAAGGATCGGTGAAAACTAGAACTCCCCCGAACGCAGAGACGGGATCGCCCTCCCAAGCTCGCAGCAGAGCTTCTTTTTGCGCTCCTGGCGCTGAACTCGGCAGCAGAGCCACTCCGCAGGGATTGTTGTGCTTCACGATCACGACGCCTGTCGAATGGCGAGGTTGCCCGCCGAGCGTCACCAGGTCACAAGCCAGGTTGTACGCCGAAGTGATGTCCAGAATATTATTATACGACAACGCTTGAGTCGTCAGACCCGAAGCCCAGTCGATCGGGCCCGCTGAATCAAAAATCAATCGCCCGGACTGGTGAGGATTCTCGCCGTATCGCAGAGGAAGAGTCTGTCGCGTTCCCAGACGCTCACCAATCGCTTGATCGTAGGCCAAGATCCGGTCCCATGCTGCCTTTGCTGCATTTTCTACAATCACACCCTCTACGCTTCCATTGGTTTTCAAAGAATCAATCACTGGCGCATATTGATCAGGGCTCGTCAGGACCAAAACATCCGGAGAGTTTTTTGCTGCCGCACGGACCAGAGTAGGCCCGCCAATGTCCACTTCTTCGATTAATTCTTTTTGTGTAATTCCAGCACGGGCCGCAGCCGCTTCGAATGGATAGAAATTCACCACCACGCAGTCCATCGGTTGAATCGCAAGTTTGCTCAGATCCTGGGCATCCCGCTCATCCCCACGGCGGTACAAAATACCGCTGCAGACATTGAACGAGAGCGTTTTCATCCGCCCTTGAAAAGCCTCGGGGCTGCCGGAAATCTTTTCGATCGGGGTGATTCGCAGGCCGGCATCCTCCAAAACTCTCGCGGTCTTTCCGGTGGCCACGATCTCGGTCCCGGTTTTGACCATGGCCTGAGCCAGCTCCACGATCCCAGCTTTGTCGGACACAGTGAACAACGCACGACGAATTTTCAGTCCATTCATTTTAACCACACGCATTTCAACCACGCAGAGCCTCCTGATAAGCATTTTCAAAAATCGTTAGTCCCTGGCCCGGAGCACTTCCTCGGCCGGATGCCGCAGTCCACTCGGGGTGAGCAGTCCACCTCACAAAAGCCTCGGGATGCGGCATGAGCCCAAAGATGCGGCCAGACGGATCACAAAGCCCCGCGATCCCGTCCTCACTCCCATTGGGATTCAGCGATGGATCCCCATCGTACTTCAAGCAAACCATGCCTCTGTAATGCAACTTGGTAATGACTTCGGATTTCCGATCAGTAGAAATCACGATTCTCCCCTCGCCGTGGCGAATTGGCAAATCAAGAGTTCCCATCCCCTTCAGCCAAACGCAACGTGAACCCACGGGCGATACCTTCACCCATTGGTTCATGAATTTTCCGTGCGAGTTATGCGTGATCGAAAGATCCTTTCCAAAAAGCCCCATCCGGATCAGCGCTTGAAACCCATTGCAAATACCGATCACCAAACCACCCCGCTCGGTGAACAAGGATAGATTCCAGCCCAAGCGATGTTGGAGCTTGAGCGCCAGGACCCGCCCGCTTGTCAAATCATCCCCGAACGAGAATCCGCCCGGCATCGCCAGAAGCGCGTACCTGGAATTTAAGTAATCCTGTTTAAAATCTTCGGCAATCAGATCATTCAAGTGCCGGATCTCGGCATCGAACCCCGCCAGCCGCAAAGCTTGCGCGGTCTCGACTTCGCAATTGATTCCATCTCCTGTGAGAACCAAAGCCCTGGGTTTGCCTTCTGCGTTCGTTGTCATTCCCAGTACCCTTCCTTTTTCCAAGCAGATCGGATTTGCTTGAGCGAAACCGACCATTTGCGGTTCTGATTCGTGACGCCCCATCGGACATCCAGAGAATCCACGAATGTGACTTTTCCTATTTTCAAAAACGGAACGCCACACGCCACCCAATCATCCTCAACCGGCTGCATATCTCCCTCGGCCACTGAAACAACGATCGAGTGATACCCTTCGCCGAATCCGATTTCCCAAGGTTCGCGATCCAGGGGCAATGTTGCTTGCACACCAAATCCTCGAGCCAGCATTCCTTCGGCGAGAGCAACCAGCAATCCGCCTTCGGAAACATCGTGCGCAGAACGGAGTTTGCCCTGATAGCTCCCGACTGCGCCTCCCAACCAAGAATAAATCCGAACGGCTTCTTCCCAATGAGGCTCTGCCAATCTTGCACTCCCCGGCAAAGCTGCATTCTTGCCTTGAGTCTCCTGAATCCAACTCTGCAACTCGGACGAGACCAGGCCGATCCGTTTTCCGCCCAGCAGATAAATTGTATCGCCCGGTGATTTAAAATCAGCACTTCGGGCGCTCTGAATATCTGCGACTTTTGCCACAGCGGTTACGAGCAACGTGGGCGGAACCGAAATTTTGACGGCCTCTCCACCGAGGCGGCCGCGGTAATCATTCTTCATGCTGTCTTTTCCGGAAATGAACGGAGCCGACAAAGCCAATGCAGCCTCACGCAGTCCATAACAGGCGCGCACCAACGCAGCAGCCTTCTCAGGATCACCCACCGGATCTGGCCAACAAAAATTATCAATCAAAGCCAAAACCGATTCGGGTTTTCCAAATTCTGCGCCAACACAAAGCACGTTCCGCACTGCCTCGTCGACCGCGGATTGCGCCATCAAAAACGGATCATAGTCCGACAGTTTGGGATTGATCCCGCATCCGATCGCCAGTCCCGCTGTCGAGCTCACTTTGGGTTTCAGCACGGATCCGTCATTGGGTCCGCTGTAGGCCAACTGAGTTCCCAGCGCAACGGTGTGGAGCGGCTTGATCACGGACATACCCTGCACTTCGTGATCGTATTGTCGGATCAGCCATTCTTTGGAAGCAATATTCGGACGACTCAAAAGTTCAAGCAGTGCTTTGGGAGCTTCGCTTTCAAACGAGACACTCGGCTGAATTTGTGGAAGTGCTGGACGACCTTTCCAAACAGCTTCTAGCTCCAGTTTGGGTGTACCGTCGTGGAGAAAGCCTAATTGCAAACTCGCGACCATTTTGCCTTGGTACAAAATATCAAAATAACCTGAATTATTAAATTCACCCAGATCACTGACCTCTACGCCCCGCCGATCCGCAAGCGCCATAAACAAAGCCAGTTTATCGGGAGAAACCGCCACGGTCATGCGCTCTTGAGATTCGCTCACGACCAGTTCAAAAGGCTTTAATCCGGGATACTTTGTTTTTGCTTGAGCCACATCCATCTTGGCGCCGCCCGAGAGACGAGCCATTTCACCCACGGACGAAGACAATCCACCCGCACCATTGTCAGTCAAAGCTTGAAAAAGATTCAAATCCCGCGCTTCGAGCAGGAAATCCGCCATGCGTTTTTGCGTGATGGGATCACCCAACTGTACTGCGCTGGTCGGAGAACCTTCATCGAGTGCTAGCGACGAGAATGTCGCACCGTGGATTCCGTCTTTACCAATCCGGCCTCCCACCATGCAGATTCGATCGCCTACACGGATTTCTTTCAGCTCAGTCTTGCGGCCCGCAATCACTCGGGGCATCCATCCAATCGTTCCGCAATAAATCAGCGGTTTGCCCAGGAATCTCTCGTCAAAAACCAGGGCGCCGTTGACGGTAGGAATTCCGCTTTTGTTTCCCCCGTGCTCGACTCCGCGTCTCACTCCGTCCAATATCCTGCGAGGATGTAATAATCGGTCGGGCAGAGGTTTAGAAAAATCCGGATTCGCGAGGCAGAACACATTGGTGTTCGCTATGGGTTTTGCGCCCAAACCACAACCGAGAATATCCCGATTCACGCCAACAATTCCCGTCAGTGCTCCACCGTAAGGGTCCAGAGCTGAGGGGGAATTGTGAGTCTCGACTTTAACGCAAAAAGAATCTTCGTCATCAAATGCCACGATCCCCGCGTTGTCTTCAAAAACCGAGAGCAACCAAGGTTTGGGCAACATCGAGGTCGTGCCAGAAATCGTCGACCGGAAAACGCTGTTTACTTCCAGGGGGATTTTTTCAGCTTTGCGTTTTTCTGGATCAGAGGATTGATCGCTGTATTTAATTCGTGCGCCAAAAATTTTATGTTTGCAGTGTTCGGACCAAGTCTGAGCCAGGACCTCCATCTCCACGTCGGTGGCATTTTCGGTCAGACCGAGTGTTTTCCGACGATCCATCTCGCGTGGCTCTTGGAAATACTTTCGAATCGTCATCATCTCTTTGCCAGTCAAGGCCCAGAGTTTTTTCTGGCTCAATTTTTCCAGTTCAGGTTCTAATTGCTTGGCCAGATCGTAGGTATCGACTTTGTCGACGCCCTTGAGAGAAACTCTGGGGAGATCTCTTTTGAGACGCTCTTGATTGAAACGGTCGCTTGTCACCATTTCGGATTCTGGCAACAGCGTCCAATTCTCGATCAGCTCATTGACCAGAACTTCGCGCGAAATCAACGCCAGGGTATCCTCGTCGAGAGCAGGACCTTCGAGGAGCAGCAGACTTCCGCTCGCAACGCGGCCTTCGGGCATTTTTCTTCCCAGGACGATTTCGAATGCTTCGAGCGCTGTTTTTCCGATGTTATCTGTCACACCGGGACGGAATCTTCGTTCCAAACCCCAGAATTTTCCTGGCCGATTCGGGGCCGTCTGCATCAAGTCCTGGATCCCGCCGCTTTTTCCTGCGGCCGATGGAATCAAATTTCCAGTAAACAACCACTGTAGAACCTTGTCCCAGAAAATCTCACCCATCGCCGGGATCATTTCCTCGCGCGAGCAGGGCAGGTCAATCCAATAGACATCCATCAAGCGTGCCCAGCGGACTTTCTTGCGCACGTCCGGGTTGGCCATTTCGAGTTTGCGCAACAAACTATGCGCAGCAGGATCAGAAAAATCAGGCCGCATGGCCACTTCAATTCGGGCTAACACAGGTCCTCCCTCGACGATTCACTTCAAAATTTTCCGGCAATACCCAGCGCAGGGTGGCTGGATACAGCTCGTGTTCGATTTTCAAACCTTTTTCTTCGACTTCCATCACGGTCTTGCAATCACCGATCGGAAAAGCACGTTGATCACAAATCGGTCCGGAATCCACTTCCTGTTCCACCAGATGAACCGTGACCCCCGCTACTTTTGCACCCTGCTCGAATGCCTGGCGATAGGAATCCTTGCCCGGAAAAGCTGGCAAAAGAGAGGGGTGAATGTTTACAATCCGCGAATATCCTCGATCACTCCGAAAGGCTTCGATCAACTCGTCAGTCACCACTCGCATATAGCCTGCCATCACAATGAATTTCGGGCGCCATTCCTGGAGTGCTGCCACAACCTTGCGATCATGTCGGCGACGACGTTCCTCAATGGGCGAATCCGGATCAGCCTCGGCTGGGATGAATTTTGCGGGAATTCCTCGAGCCGCGGCCTTGGTCAACACAGCCGCCTTCTCACGATCCGAAATCACTCCGATGATTTTGGCTTCGAGACTGCCTTGTGCGATCGCTTCGGCAATTGCATCAAAATTACTGCCGCGGCCAGAAGCTAAAATCGCAATTGAGACGGGCTGACTTACGGCGACGTTCTCCATCACATCATCCCCTTCTGACCGATGTCCTTGCGATATTGCAACCCCTCCATGCGGATCGTGCGGATCAACTGGTACGCCTGATCGCGTGCGGAACCCAAGTCCCGGCCGACTCCCATGGCCCCGAAAACTCTTCCTCCGGAGCTTTTCAATTTTCCGTCCACCGAATCACGGGTCACACCTGCGTAGAACACCCAACCTTTTTCGCCGCCTTGAATCACAGCGCCGCTCTTGGGTTGATCTGGGTATCCAGCAGCCGCGCCAACGACAACGACTGCCGAATCTGTGGTGAATGGAACGTTTTTGGGTAATTTTCCCAGACGACCCTGCGCGCACGCAAGACACCAATCAGCTAGACTCCCCTGCATACGCGCCATCAGGACTTGAGTCTCGGGATCACCGAACCGCGCGTTGAATTCGAGAACATAAATTTGCTGAGTGGAAAAATTGATCATGAGCCCCGCAAAAAGCAATCCTCGGAACTCACATCCGCGTTTCTTCATCTCCCGCAGCATTGGAATAAAAACCTGGGTCCGGACTTTCTCACGAATTGCTGCCGTAACCAGGGGAACTGGGCTATATGCACCCATTCCACCTGTGTTGGGGCCTTGATCTCCATCCAACAGGCGCTTGTGATCCTGTGCTGGATCCAGAAGGGAGCAATCCGTTCCATCGCAAAAGGCCATCCACGAAACTTCTTCGCCTTCGAGACATTCTTCGATCACGATTTTTCCGGAAATCGGCAAGAGCCTCTCTGCGGCAGCAATTGCCTCTTCACGCTTGTGGCAAACCTCAACGCCTTTTCCCAGGGCGAGTCCATCTGCTTTGACGACCCAGCCACTGGGCCATTCGTTTTTTTGGATGATTTTCTGAGCTTCTTCGAGGGTATTCGCGATCTTGAAATCCGCCGTGGGGACCCGGGCGGCTTGCATCACTTCTTTGGCAAAAGCTTTGCTGGATTCAATCTGCGCTGCCGCTGCTTTGGGACCAAATGTCAGTACACCTTCGTTATTGAATTCGTCGATAATCCCGTCTGCGAGTGGATTGTCTGGCCCGACGATGACGAGGTCTATTTTTTCTTTGAATGCTTTTTTCGCCAGTCTTCGAAATTCTGCACGACGTTCCTTGAGCGATCCCGAAGACAATTTACAGGGCCAACGCTCCCACTGCGGTGACATTCCGTCGTTTCCAGGAGCTGCAATCAATCTCGTGAATCGGGATTCCTGCCCGAGCTTCCAGAGCAGTGCGTGCTCTCTCCCCCCCGAACCAATCACCATCACGGAAGAGATCATTTTGAGGCCTCCTCCAACTTTGTGCAGACTTCCTCGAGTGGCCACGCCTGGGAAAACCAGTTTTTCCCGGTGAGGCGGTTGGCGAGCGACATGTAGATTTGCGAGGCTAGTTCTTTGAGTGGTGCTGGCAATGGCGCTGGGCCCTGCTCCACAAATCTTTTCCAATCACTCATAGCTTTTGCGGTGGCTTGAGCCTTGGCTCCATCGAGTCCCGCGTACCAGCTCGATTTTCTATAGTGGTGGCGTAAAAATTCCTTGGAAAGCTGGACGCCGTTTTTCAGGATTCGTAGTTCATCGGGGCCGACCGCATCGACTAGAATTAATTTTCCATCGGCGCCGAGTGCCCATTCGAACTTTCCATCGGCGAGATCCAATCCGGCTGCAGCAAAAGCGGATCGCAGATATCCCGCGGTCCATGCGGATAGGAACATCACTTCTTGGAGTTGCTCGGGTTTTAATCCGGACATGGGTAGCGCTTCATGCAAGCTAACCAGACGATCAGTGGGTTCGAGTTTGCTGAAAGTTTCCAAGAATGGGAATCCCCAGGACTTGCCTTTTTCGATTTTGTGTTCTGCAAATCCTCGCGAAGCTGGGTAGTCGGGATCTTTTTTGATCCGATCGACGAGCGAACTTCCGGGAGGACAGCTGAATCGGAAAACGACTTCAAGCGGAACCAGTCTAGGCAGAGGCACATTGGCTAGATAGGAATAATCCGGAATGGTTCTGCCGAGAACAGTGCCCCACTTGGGTTTTTCGACTTGAACGCGCTGGACGAGAATTTGCTGAAAAGATTTTTCCGCAGCACTGAGTTTGACGGGCGAAACAGAACCACTTTGAGCCAAAGCTCCCAGGTAATGCGTACGCAGACCTTCTGCCTGCAATCGCTCACCCAGTTCGTTGAACGCGGATCCATACCGATTGCCCTTACGCAAAGCCAATGCCTCGGGTGTCCGAGAAAATATTTTCCAGGTTTCTGGGTTTTCTAATTTTTCAAAAAAATCTGCAGCCAGAATCGCCAAGGCCTGGCCTTTGTGAGTCAGTGCATCCGGCATCCGTCCCCAATCAAAAACGGAGTAGGCGTCGGTGTAATCGAAAATAATGGCTTCTTTTCCGCCGGGCAGACTCACAGGGCCTCGAAGATCTTTCACAGAGCCTCGATATAAAACAGGGGTCTCGATGCTCATGTCCCGCTCCGCTCTTTTTTTGAACTGCCTGCTGCACTTTCACTTTGTCGGTTGCGATCCTGATTCCTCTCCGCTGTGAAGCGCAAACCTGCAGACACATCGGTGGGATATTTTCCATCGAGACATGCCGTGCAAGGACGCTTGCCCGAACCGGGAGGAGTAACGGACTCAACGAGTCCTTTCATGTCCTGGTAAATCACGACGTCGGCGCCGAGTTCTTTTTCGATTTCGCCGAGGTCTCTTCCGCTCGCGATCAGTTCTGCTGGATCAGGGAAGTCGATTCCGTAGAAGCACGGAGTGCGAATGGGAGGACAGGTAGATACGAAATAAACCTCTTTGGCCCCAGCCCTACGAACCAGATCAATGATTTTTTTCGAAGTCGTCCCGCGCACGATCGAATCATCGACCAACATGATTTTCTTGCCCTCGATTTCCGAGCGCACGGGCGAAAGCTTTAAATTCACTGCTTTTTGACGTTTTTCTTGTGAATCCAGAATAAACGTTCGCTTGATGTAGCGGTTCTTGATCAATAGCTCGCGATAGGGAATCCCAAGATCCTCCGCCAGCGAAATTGCAGCAATCCTCGAAGTCTCGGGCACCGGCACGATTAAATCCGGTTGAAACCCGCGATCTTTCATTGCGTCCTTCACCAATCGTGCGAGGCTACGACCAAGATTAATTCGCGCGCCGTACACGGGCACGTTGTCAATGTCGGATTCGGGTGATGCAAAGTACACCCACTCGAACATACAGGGGCGTGCTTCACGACCGTCAATCACACGCGAATGGACTTTGCCGTGGCGATCAATGTAGAGAACTTCGCCGGGCTGCAAGTCGCGAACTTTTTCGTAACCCAGGAAAAACAGCGGAGCGCTCTCCGACGCAATCATGTGCGCCTCTCCGCTCGGAAGTGAACCACCCGAACGCTTGCCCCAGATCAGCGGCCGAATTCCGTGAGGATCACGAAACGCCAGCAATCCTTGATCGCCGATCAGAGTCACGATGCTATAGCTGCCACTGAGTTTGGTGTAAATTTCTCCTATGGCTTTGCAGATCGAGTCAAATGGCAGGTCTTCTTGCTCAACATCGAATTCTCCCACCGTGCGAGAAAGAGAATCTGCAAAAAGATTCAACACGACTTCGGTGTCCGAATGAGTCAACAAATGGCGCTTTGCTCGCACCTTCAGGTCATGCGCAATTTCGCGGTGATTTACTATATTTCCGTTATGTACCATTCCGAGCCCGAATGGGTAACTCATCAAGAAAGGCTGAACTTCGCTGAGATCTCCGCGCCCAATCGTGCTGTAACGAGCGTGGCCGATGGCTGTGTCGCCGGTCAAACCCTCCATGTTGTCTCGATTGAAAACGGACTCGACGAGCCCGATATTGCGAACCCTGTGGAAACCAGCCGAATCATGCGACAAAATCCCGGCGGCGTCTTGGCCCCGATGCTGTAAAGTCGTCAGTCCCAAGAAAGCTTCTCGAGCCGCCCCTGGGGCACCTGTCAATCCGACCACGCCGCACATAGGTATTTTCCTCTGTTAGGCATATAGCACGAGGGCTTGAATATCGCATGCTTTTAGGTACACTATTTAGGAGGAAGGTGGCCCCCACCTTTTGGCAGTGGTTTGTGTCATAAAGTAAGGGGGCTTCTGGGGGAAATTAGAAATGAGTCAGGCACCAAGTCCGGTCACGGGCATTATCGACGAGCGCGAAGTTTTCATTGATTTCGGCAAGTACGAAGGCAAGAGCGTTCAACAGATCGCTGAAATTGATCAGGAATTTTATAATCGGCTAGCCAGCGAGAAAGAAAACGGCTCGTTCGCCATTCGGCGTGGGCGCGATAAAACTTTCCGGCTGTACATCAACCCGCTGTCACAAATCGACAATTAATGCGTCGCAATATCTTATCCGACGTAAAAAGGTGGTCCCCACCTTTTTACGGTTTTGTCCTAACTGTCCTTTTTTTTTATTCGAGCTTTGCTGGTGCCGGCATGTGCAACAGCACTCCTCCTTCGCGTCCGACGCCGGTCAATGATTACTCCACTCCTGTTTTGCAATTCGAGGCGATTCAAAACGAAATCAAGAATCTTTCACATCGACACTGTCCTGGGGGTGACGTCATTCCAGATCAGGCAACGTCTCGATCCGGTCCGTTGCGAGAAGTGATTTCGGAGGCGGAAGCCCGTGTCTTCTTTGAACGGCTGGCCAGCAGCCAGAGTATCCCCTTTCGATTTCCGTGGGCTACATGCCAATCGCGAGCTCACGAAATGTCCAGACTCCTCGAAACCTGGGGCGTGCACAGCAAAAAACGTTTTGTCCTGGGGGGTGATGGCGAAACAGGTCCTTTAGTGGTCCACACACCCTGGGATACAGATGGAAAAGTAGAATGGGGAATGCATGTGGCTCCAATCGTCAAAGTCAGAAAAACGAATGGAGCTATCGTTGACTTAGTTTTTGACCCATCGATCATGGATCAGCCAGTGCCATTTGAAGATTGGCGATCGAAGATGAACAAATCGTCTTGTTTAAATCTGGGATCGGCTGGAGTCGCGAATCTCACTGAGTTGTCCGAAAACGAAACACAGAACTACAAAAACTGCGGCCAATGCCTGTACTATGACACAGAAAGATTTGTTTATGTTCCATCGGATACCCGCAATCCGCCCACTCGTTGGGATCAAGGTAGAATGAACGACGCCTGCTTTGGCCTGAAATTAGGCTGCAGAGGTGTTAAATACAGAGAGAAAAAATTAAAAATCCCCCTTCAGGATCAAACCTGCAAAGAAATGATTGATCCTGGCAACGTAAATATTTCTGATATCGGATACTCATGCGCAAAAATACCTTCATAGTCGGTTTGTTATTATCTATTTCTTGTTTAGCAGGAGCAACTCAGAGTCAACAGATGCTAGCTCTGACTGACCGAGTATCGGGCATCTGGGAAGCCGAAAACCACAAAGTCACGAAAATCCGCTTCGTGGATGAATCGGCGATCTATTCGATCCCGCTCAATCACCCACAAGCGCAATCCTGGATCAAACTTGCAAAAGAATCCATGGCATCAAAAAAGCTAGTCCGATTTTGGGTCTCGCTGGATAAAGGGCCTGTGATTCAAAAATTAGAGTGGGCGACGCCTTAGCTCTGAATTTTATAGTCCCAAAGCTTTGAGCTTCGGAATCCAAACTTCACGATAGCCCTTCTCGTTGAAATGAATACCGTCTCCCTTGTACTCTGGCTTGATCATCAGGTCGGGTCCCGCCATTTCGGTCCAGGTGTCGATGTACTGGATGCCAGTGATCGTCTGAATCGCTGTGTTTTGGCCCGGAATTCCGAGTGTTTTCTGAGGATCTCCCAGCGGAGGAAGCGACAGCCAATAAATATTCTGAACTCCCGAAGAATGAAGAGCATTGGCAATCAGCTGGCGGCGTTCCTGGATTTTTTCATTCTCGCAGCCTTGAAGAAAATCATTTCCTGAAATCGAAATCACGACGTTCTTGGGACGGATTTTTCCGACATGATGGAGCACGCGATAAAGAAGGCTGTCCGTTCGATCACCACTGATTCCCGCAAAAAGCCCTGTCGGGAACTCTGCAGTTCCGATCCCCTCGAAGAAATGCATCAACGAATCGCCAATGAAAACCGTTTGCACATCGCGAGCATCGCGTAGAGCCTGATCAACACCCTGAGTCCGCTGAATGATCATGGATAAAAAGATCGCGTACTTTTGTTCTTTCTCATTTTTAGCAGATTGAGAAAGCGCATAATTATAATCAATCGTCACAACATTGCTCCAAAACTCCGCATCCGTCGTGAGGCGGCTTCGCAATAATTCGGCATCCATCGAACCTAATTCGAGGAAGCTCTGACAGAGATGCACCATCGGGGCATCCGGCAAGCAGTGAATCGCTTGCATCCCCTGATCCTGCGTAATCTTGGCTCGGCGACCGATGATCGTGTCGAAGTTGGGATAGAGATTGGTCTTGCAGACCGGGGTGACTGGAATAATCGGTAGTATGGGAAATGGACTCGTTGAGGGAGATGGAGCAGGCAGCGGATTGGGCTTCTTGCGCCCGAAAGCATGAACGTCGTTGGAATACGAAACCATCCAGACGGTCAGAGCCGCCAATGCCCACGAAAATGTTTTGCTCATGGAAGTTCATCGGCAAAAAACAAACACCACTTGAATACGCGTTGCGTAAACACATTGAATTTTGGTGTTCGAGTTTAATTGAGACAAATATCGATGCGGACATCCTGTCCTCTCGCCTTGTCGCATCCTGCGACGCTCAAATCGACATTTGTCTCAATTAAACTCGAACACCAAAATTTATGTCTTCAGCGCAACTTTGGGTGAACGGGGAACGGGGGTTGTTTTTCGATCACATATAAAGCGATCAAGGGCCAAAAAGCCTGTTTGCGACCTAGAACTCTGGTTCAGAAATTTTGGTACTCGGTTTTATTTACGCCAATGTCGATTCACGCGGCCGCACGATGCGGCTTAAGCGTGAGAACACGAAGTTCGCATCGATATTGGCGTAAATAAAACCGAGTACCAAAATCTCCGTGTCAGTGCTTCTTTTTCGCTTCGCGCTCTTTTTGGCTCTCGACGCGGCAGGCTTTGAAGTTTTTGGAGGCTTGCACAAACTCCGCCATCTTCGCAGAGCAGTCATCCGTGGGATCGGGGTCTCCGGGTTTTACATCCCGGCCCCAGGCCATCAGACACTCGTGCACGGCCTTGCGGGCGGTGTGCTTGGCTTCCATCTTGGATTTGCAGGGGCTTTCACCTGGAGCAGAATCAGCGGCCCAGGATGATAGAGAGGAACAAAAAACGGTGGTCAAAAAAATGGCGTTCAGTAAGCTCGTTTTCATTCTTCAATTACACACCAACTAGGCAAAAAAAACACCCCGAAAAACTTCGACGGCAGGTCCTTCCATCCAAATCGGTGTGCCTGCACCCTCCCAAGAAATCATCAGATCGCCACCGGGCAGCGTGATGCGCAAGTCTTTTGCGTTGGCGCGACCACTTTGCAACGCAGCTGCCGCTACAGCGCATGCGCCCGTGCCGCAAGCGAGGGTTTCTCCCCCGCCCCTCTCCCACACTCCCACCCGCAGGTGGGATGGCGAAAGAACTTCCACAAATTCTACATTAGTTCTATTGGGAAATTGGGGATGGGATTCGATCTTCGGTCCCCAGTCTGCGATGGGGATGTCTTTGAGGTGATCCACGAAAATCACAGCGTGTGGATTGCCTATGTCGACTGGGATGAAACTTAATCCCTTGGCTACAGCAAGAATTTCCTCGCTTCCCACCTGCGGAACTCCCATGTCCACACGAATGTGATTTTCGTCCCGAACTTCGATGAACTTGATCCCGGCCAGAGTTTCGATTTTGAAACTGCGCTTTCCGGGAAAGCGATCAGCAGCGTGTTTCGTGAGATACAAACCGACCGCGCGGATTCCGTTGCCGCACATTTCGGCCACTGATCCGTCTGCGTTCCAAATTTCCATTCGGACGTCTGAATCGGGCAGTTGCTGTGGGCATATCCGAAGCAATTGATCGGCTCCAACTCCAAAACGGCGATCGCAGAGTCGTCGTGCTAAACCGGGATCAATCGGCGTTAACGCGCCATCAGGCCTCGTCAAATCATCAATCACAACAAAATCATTTCCGAGTCCGTGCATTTTTGTGAACGAAATAGCTCTCATATGTGCTGAGTCTTAACGTTAAACCTCATTTAATTAAAGAGGACTTACCGGATAAAACGAAACGAACTACTCAGCTCCGCGTGAACGCAACGTTCGAGCTCGTCCTTCTGCTTCCTCGAGTTTAGCCTTTAAATTGCTTGCAGCCGTATTGCACTGAGGTGCCGTCTGTTGACCCGTATGTACTTGAGTCCCTCCACACCAGCTATCATCAAGCCCCTGCAGCCTTAAATTAATTCGGGTGTCTAATTCACCAGAGTTTTTATTAATATTACGCAAGGTACCCATGAGTGAGTCAAGACTAGTTTTAGCCGCCTGATCCCTACAGAAATCTGGCGTACAACTGTTAGTAAAACTACTGAAATTCGTATTTATATCGTTATTCAGATTCCTAATCTCACCTGATTCTTTGTCCTTCGCGTCTCGGTCTTCCTTGTCCTTATCCTTCAAAGTCTTCCGAGCCTCTTCCTTAGCCTTATCCACGCACTCATCAAAAACCTTCTGGATCTTCTCAGTCCACTCGTTCACATCCTGCTTCCCTTTGCTGATGTCCTCACGCTTCTTGGCCATGCCATCCGTTGCCGAAGTAAAAATTCCACCCTCGAGGTCCAATCCACCCAGCAATGCCTGGATGTTCTGCGGGCCCTTGAACAAGCACGCGGGCGGCTCGCCGCCTGATCTGCCGCCGTCTGCCCCGGCGCTCTGGAAGCAAGAGCCGGGATCCTGCTGCAACTCCTCCGGTTTCAAGGTCTTGGGATCGATTTTTGCCGTGATTCCTAGTGAGGCCAACGCAGTGTTGAGTTGGGTCATTTGCTTTTTCAACTGTTCGTTCACAGCAGACATTTTCTCTTTGGCCTGCGCGGTGAACTGAGAAACGTTCGCATTAGCTTTTTGGATGTACTGCTTGCCGAACGAGGTGATTTTTTCGCGCTCTTTGGGCAAATTATTTTTCACGTTCTGCATGGAAGCGATGCAACCATCCAAGCCTTTGCAATTAAATTGAATCGTGTTCTTGGGATTTGTGCCCGGAACGACCATATTGATATCGCCTTGCTTGCCGGTCCCGCTCAAAATCTCGTTCATATTATTTCTGAAATCCTGCAAACACCCCACTTGCACTTCGGGCTCAGCTTGTTTGCAAGCAGCCACGTTGATGGGCAAATTCAATCCAGTCAAAGCCTTCATTGCATCGTTAAATCCGGGTCCATTTCCCCCGCCGTTGGCGTACTCGTTGATCAAATCCGCAGCGCGGGTTTGGATCTGAGTGCGAGTGTCCTTCATCATCAATTTGGTGCTCTCCACACTCTGTTGCACTCCCTCCAACGAATCTGGCTCTGCGAGCTGAGGCTGCTGAGGCGTACTGCCGGGTGTGACTTTGGCAAGGCGTGTACGACGACGAGCGACCTCGCGACGGCCGATTTTGAGGCAATAATTTAATCCTTGTGTAACAAATGTATCGATCCCCAACCCCGTATCGTTGTACTCTCGCGCACGCGTTTTGAAAGCTTCCGAAACATGGGGGAATCCATCAGAACCCAGAACAATCATTCCACCGGACTCTTGTTTACCGCTCTCAATATCGCGAGGCTTTGCCAGGAAAAAAGAATCCACCAATGCCCCAAGCGATTGTTTGCGCGAAGTCGCCTTGTTGATCGTGGAAGTGCGTAGATCATTTTGACCCGAACTGCGATTCCCCATCAGGCTGTTCAAGGTCCCACCCTGGCGCGCGACTTTGCCGTTCTTCGCCTGAAAACTTCTCTCATACTGCGACAGCATGTATTTTTGCAAAGTCACGGGCGGGCCGTTCTTCTCTTCTCTAAAATTCGGATCCGCCAATTCGCTGAAACATTTCTTGGCCTCAGTCAAAGTCTCAGTCTGGACTTTGTCCGCAAGCCCACGCTCGAGCTTCGCCAACATGATTTTTTGATTTTCCAGATTCTTGAGCGCGACCTTCACGCCTTGCGCTCCATCAATATCCCCATTCATCCGAGCCAGGAGTTTATTGACCCCCTCCCTCACCTCGATCAAACCCTTGCGTCCGCTGTCCTTGTCTCCGCCGAGTCGCTTGGTCACTTCGACCTCTTGTTGCTCGCGATCTGAAACTTCGGATTTGAGCTGACCGACATCCGTCTGCATTTTGCTGAGATTCTCGGTATAAGTTTTCAGAAGCGATGTCGTTTGCTGGGCAAACGCCTGCGCAGCGTTCTGAATGCAAGCCACCTCGTTCTGGATCGCGGTCATTCGAGTTTCTTGACAAGCGTAGGCCTCAAGAGCCTTGTTGTTTTTTGCCTTCAGTCGGCCAACAGCCTCTGGATCGTATCCACCAGCCGCATCATCACGAATTCTTGTCAGCCTCTCGATGTCCACATCCCCTGAACTCGATGTCGAAGACTCACTCGATCGAACTCCCGGCTTCGCAAACATGGAACAAGAAGGCTCTTTCACCGGAGTTGGCGCTGGGCATCCACCATTCAAACCCGCCTGAACTCCCTCCGCGGCACCCTGTACGCCATCCCCCGCACTGGACGCACGTAAACTATTGGCAACTGTCGACATCGCACTGTTCATCGCCGCAAGCTGCCCGGATTGCGCTGAGCATGCCCCGGCGTAGTTTTGCATGATTTTGTTGATATCGATTTTCGCAAATGGATTGGAAGGCAGGCTGGGCTTGGTCGAAGCCAGCTCCTCTCCCTGCACTTCTGTTATATGAACCGCTAGCTGAGCAGGCACGAGCAGCTGCGTAATCAGCATGACGGATAGACTCTTGGCTAATATGCCTTTTTTTTCCCCGAAAGACATTTGTAGTACCCCTTGATGAATAGTGTACTAGAAAAGTAAGGAAAATTGAAAGTGTAAAATTACATTAATAATTATTCTTTATTTATGTAATAAATTCAATGAATTACGTCGTACTCCTTTGTTTAAACAGGCATAACAGAAGCTTGATTGTTAAGACCAGTTGGCTTTTCTTGACTTTTTAAGGTTTGTTTAATAAATTTTATTAATGGGGCCAGGGGAACGTCAAAAGAAACTTTTTTTACCACTCTTATTTACCATGGTGATTTCAGCCGTTCCAATCCGCACGGTAGCTGACGACGCAGATTCAATTGTAGACAAGTACAACCGAGCCTCCCTAGGCTCCACGAATTTTGAACGCACCCTACAAAAAACGGATGGAGAAAAAATCAGCTTTGAACTCAACATCAAAGGTTACGAAAGAGACCTACGTTTCTGGCAAAGCGGAAGAGTTCCAGAATCAGACAAGAGTTACTACCGAATGAGGGCTGAGGAAGCGCCTCGTCGAATTCAGATGATTCGGCAAAACATCAGCAGACTCTCGCAGCAAGAACAAGCCTCTCGTACTCAGACATCCTCCTCACTCTTCAATCTTGCAGAAGAACTCCAGCAGGCAAGCACAAGCTACCTTTTATCTGGTGAGCGCCAAACCAAAGCTGAGGCTTTGCTCAATCGTCTGAGTGGAGGAAGGTATTTTCGCACTAGTGAAGAAAAAGCCGAAGCCTTGGGCGATATGGAATTGCAGGCTCGAACTGCTGCAGGCCTGGCCAGCATTCCACATTGTTCCCCCGAAGTTGCGATGAATCCCGACCGGTACGACATCATGAACGAGAATCCGCAAAACCGACCCGGGGTTTTTCAAATTACTGAGACGCTGAAATGCTATCAAAATCTCACTCGACTACCTCGAAGCACGCCGGAGCAAGACCTGGCAAAAATGGCCATCGCTCGTGAAATAGCCTCCGTCTGTTTACTTTATCCCAACGTGGAGTCTCCAGAAGTCATGGAAGCCAGAGCTGGTCAGTTTGATCAATTCATGCAATCCGAAACGGCGCGAATTCTCCAAAAAACAGGATCGACTGTGGCCGGCGGAGTTGCAGTTCGCTACACCTCACAAGCTGTCGCATCCAAGATAGCTGCATCTGCTGCATGCGGAGCTATCGGGAGATTGGCAACCCGTTGGGCACGCTTTAGTGCTGTTGGTGCTCGTGCTGGGTCCTGGTTGATGCAAACTCGGCCTCTGCTCAAAATCAGCACAATCACTGGAGGACACGTCGGAACAGTCATGACACAAACCGCTCGAGGAACCAGTGCTGTTTTGAGCCGCTTTGGAAGCGTAGTAGGCTCCAAGACTTTTGGTGCTGTCTTTGGCTTCTTAATCTCAACCGAATCCGATGAACTCGGTTGCAACTGCCAGGGCGGCGAAGGCGCTCAAAACTACCGCGATCTGGCCGAAAGTCAGGCGAAAAAGAATATCGAAAAAGAACTCAGGGTCACTTGCCCAGACTTCCTCAGGAGGCTGGGACAACCATGACGATCAGAATCGCCTGGGTCGCTTTTTTCCTCACCTCTGTTTTTTTTACTTCGGATTTTTTTACTCTAGATTCCTTCGCCGTCGGATTGACAGAAGCCTGCAAACTTCCTTCAAATAGCGCCTTTTTCCCTCCCGGAAGCCTACTGGAGAAAGCTGTGATCAAAGAAGGTCGCGCCGTGAGTACATTGAGTGCCCGTGAGCAAGCATTGATCTTTCGAGAACTCGAAGCCCTCCCCAAAGGGGCTCACTCGATCGCCCCTGGCATGAACTCCCAATCTGCCCTGGACCTTCTCCAAAGCGGCCGAGCAACCCTTCAGATCTCGCAGGATGTAGTAGGAAATAAGCTCTTCGTGAGCGTTGTCAGGAGAAATGGCGATCAACTTGAAAATCTCTGGCGCAGCCAAATCACAGCTCCGCCCGGGATTCTGCGCGTCCCTCCGACAGTAACCACTCCGGGAGTCAGCGGTCCAGGCGCTGGCACAACAACACCTACTGGCACAGCCGCTGCTGGAATCACTAGACACGCGCTCAACGGGCAGGTTAACCGAATAGCGAAAGGGGTTTACGAAATTACTCCCGAGACAGGAGGAAGCCTTTACCCTGCATTGGTCAGCCGAGGGCTTGTGAAACCAGGACAGAGAGCCATCATTCGAATCGACCAATCGTCTTCGGGCCAGGTCACTTCGGTAGTGATTGACGGCAAGACCGTCACAGGCCCTGATCTTTCTGTTTTCTATTAAGAAACCATTTAAAAAATATGAAACTCTACACCTGGACGCCCAACCCCGCTCTCGACCTCTCTGGCCATGTCAAAGGCATCGTTCCCAATGAAAAAAACTACGTATTCTCCTCCCGGCGGGACCCTGGCGGCAACGGAATCAATGCAGCCAGGATTGCTGCACGCCTAGGAACTGATGTTGAATCGCTCGGGTTCTTGGGCGGAGGAACCGGAGATGAAATTATTCAACTGCTGCACGATGAAAAAGTCCGGGGACGATTCACACAGATTCTAGGACTCACCCGCACCAATGTCACCGTGACCGACGATCAGGATCACCGCCAAACTCGCCTCACATTCCCGGGCCCGGCCATCAGGCCCTCCGAAATTCGAAGTTTTCTGGGGGAGGTCAAGCGACTCAAAGCTCCTGGAATACTGGTTATCGGCGGAAGCCTGCCTGAGGGTTGCCCTCGTGATTTTCATTCCCAGGTGGGACACTTGGCGCAGGAAAAAAGCATCGGCATTGCAGTCGATGTCCCTTCTAAATTCATGCCCGCGATTTTGGATGATCGTTCGCTCGAAATTTTATTCATCAAACCTAATTTAACCGAGCTTCAGGAGTGGGTTCACTCTCCCCTCAAAACCGACTCTCAAATCCGAGATGCCCTCCGCAAGCTTGCCGCACGCGTAGGCATTGCTTGCGTTTCTCTCGGCAAGGAGGGGGCTTATTTTGCGATTGGAGACAGAATTTGGAAGGGAACTCCTCCAGACGTTCGCGTTCGCGGCACGGTGGGAGCAGGAGATTCCATGGTCGGCGCGATGTGTGCCCGGCTGATCCGTCACAAGATCACTCTGGGTTCACAATTGGCGCAAATTCTCCGTACAGACCGCGGAACTCGTGTGATGGAATCGATTTTTCGTTGGGGACTCGCAGCCGGCGCGGCCACTGCTGGATCCGAGGGGACCACCCTAGGCAAGGCTTCGGAAATCAAAAAGCTCTACCCTCTAGCAAATATTACTGAACTCTAAATTCGATCATTGAACCTTAAGCCGTCGCAACTCTTGAACGCTACCATTCAGCGCGGGTACTCGGTCGGCAGAATCTAATAGCCGCTGTTTCAATTCGAGCATCGTACGATCAGGGGACTCGGCCTGAAGTCTGGCGAGTGCCCCTGCTGTGATCGCTGCAGCTAGGCTGGTGAAGGTTTCACGCTTCCAGCGCCCTCTGGGCTCGGCTACTCGCAGGCGGAACCCGGGTGCCGCGATTTGAACGAGATTGGGATCCGTGTTGGAATATCGTCCGTTGAGTTTTACCAACTGGTCGTTTGAATCAACAGAAGCGACACTCAGAACATGCGAATATTTGCCCGAATAAGCCGCAGGATAGGCTCCGACTTGCGACAGCACATCTCCCCGATCCCCTGCTCCGGCCACAACAACGACTCCGTGATCGTGCGCATACTTCACGCCCTGCTCGATCGCCTGCGATCTCACACGGGTCGCCCAAGGACAAAGAATGATCTGCGCCCCATGATCCACGGCATACACAAAGGATGAATAAATCGCGGCGGACGAGGTGATCCCCCAGGGATTGAAAGCCTTGAGCGCCATGATTCGTGCTTGCGGCGCGACTGCGAGAACAAGCGACGCAGCCTGCGTCCCTTGATAAGCGTCGTCGGCCGGATGATCGTCGCCTGAAATAAAATCCCAGCCGTAGCGATCTTTGAACCCGCGTGGATCCGTCACCGCATCAGGATTCAGCCACAGCCGGTTGTGAATCGCGGAATGATTGTAATCCACACCCGAACTGATCACGGCAACAATCGGTGATTGATCTCCCAAATCAGGCATCGCAGCGAGCTGATCCAAGCCAATTTGTTTGCCCCAACCTTCATTTGCGGAATCAGACTCGTTGCCATCCTCAAAATCGGATTGAGCAGAATAAGGGCGATCGTATTGAAAATATCTCCACACCCGATAGGCAAACAAGGCTGTTTCGGTGACGCTCTTCCAAATTGCGGAGACGGTGCTATCAATCGGCGTGTCGCCTTTTTTGAACTTGGGTTTCTCCATGACTTCATGGGGAAGCGAGATTGCGTGGGTCTGAATCTGCTGCTCCCAATTGCCAGCAAATCCTTCGTCAGCTCCAGATGAGTTTCTGTCAGAAGCCAACATCCGTGCAGAAAGCCGTCCTGGCAGACGAGGTTCTCCGAGTCCAGGCCTGTCTTCACGAAGCAACATATTGGGCGACAAAAGAGATCCATCACCCGCGTAAATTTTTGCTACTGAGCCCGAGTGAACACTTTCAATGACTTGGAGTTTTACTCCCGGCACACCCAAGGCTTCGTAGATTGTTCCAACTGGAATGAATGCGCCCTCTCCCGTTCCCAGGTAAAACAATCCATTCAGAGGCTTGATATTGTCGATTCTTGCAGTCAGCGGCAGATCGCGCAGATCTTGTTCGATCAGAGCTGTCGTGCTCTGAATCGCTTTCTCAATCGCCTTGCCCATCGCGTTCGTGCGCGCAAATTGAATCCCCAGGCTGTAACCCGCGTACGCACCTGCTACGTCGTAGAAATATCCTTCACCACTGACCACCACGAGATGCCTCGTTCGAGCACGCCCTGCCAAAGGAGCATCGATATCAATCGTCAAATGTAGGTCTGATTTGAATTTTGCGTACTTTACGCTCAGCCAGGCAAATAAAACGTTCAAATCAAATCCCTGACCGAGATCCAATCCCGAGAGTGAATCCATGGGCGCAGTCCCCTTGGCATCGAACTGTCGGTCGAACCAATTGGGCTCGAAGGAAAGAGACTTCAAGGGGAATTCATTCGGATTTTTTCCATTTCCATCGTTGAATGGGGTTCTGAAACGCTCGTCGAAGCCATAGAACATCCGATCTCCGCGAGAGCCTGTGACGAATGTCAGTGCATCTACTGAGATTCGAACTGTGGCCGCAGGAACATTCGTCCCTGTCCAAACCGCTCTACTCTCGACACTCAGCGCGGACATCGCTCCGGCTTTTTCATGAGGACGAGTGGTGATGTATTTTTTAGTTCGCTCTAAATCGCTGCGAACAATTACCTCGTAGGCTTCGCCAAAATCCTTCCAATTCCCATCTGGGAGCTGAATTTTGACTTCTTGGACGGGAACTATTCCAATGACCTTCCTCCCCACCGCGGGCGGCGCAGGTTGAATCGCGACTAGGTCCGGAGGTTTCTTTTTTCCGAATGCCCAGACATCGGCAGAGAACCCGGCGGCGATGAGCAGATAGCCCACCGCACACACGAGTAGCGTGTTTTTAATCCTACTTCTCCAATTCATAATGACCTCGGATTATTTGGGATTGTGTTCGCTGTTAGATGGATTGTGTTCAATCATCACGATGTCGCCGACACGAATTCCGCGGCTGCCCACTAGATCCTCGACGATCGCAAAACTCGAGACGGTTTCAACTTGCGTGATGTGAATGTGAGCGACAGGCTCGTACAATGCACAGTCTCCCAGAACATTGTCAGCAGCCGCGTAGACTACAAAACGATCGCCGATTTTAACTTTGTCCGAGACGCCTCGGTTGAAAATCAATGTGCCCGTTTCTGGGATGTACTGATAAATTTTTGCTCTCCAGCTCAATTCATTGAGCGTGGCATCAGCAGCGAGAGTTCCGAGTCCATTATCCATGATTTTGGAAAGAGCGTCGTGCAAGGACGTGTTCCAAATCAAGTCATACCCAGTGGTGATGTCCTTGAAACCGATTTCAAGCGACAGACTCACTCCCTTTGTTTTTTCTGTGGCTGAAGAAACCACTGCGCTCGAACAATTGTCGACGCCTATACATTCCCAGAAGCTGAAATCCATCCGGATTTTTCCGATATTGAACGTAGCCGTCCCGGTGAAATTTCCGTTGTTAGGGTTCGAGCCCGTGGGAGAATATCCCAGTTTGATGCCATGCTGGGAATTATTTAATTCAATTTGTGTAACTGAGGGTTGAAGCTCCAGGTGATAATCGCAGGGCCCGCTTGGATTCTGGCTAGGAGCCTCAAGGACAAACATTCCGGTTTTGACTGCAGCCGTTTGAACCATTTTGGTGAGTTCGCCGCTGAGTTCGGTTGCGTCCACGGTATTGCCATTGGGCAATTGAAACGATTTGACTCCATCGACGGGTTTTACAACGACCCGGCGTGGAAGCTTGGCAACACCACTCCCTCCGGAGGGAGGCAATTGGCACGACGGTGGGGCCGGCGTCTGGCTTGCCGGTGGCACATTGGGTGCGGGCGCCGGTCTGGGCTTGCCACCACTCCATGCTGTTAAGGGGGATAATGCGAGAGAGAGCAAAACAAGGGACGTAATACGTGACTTCATACTGGGTACCTCCTAAAAACTGTAATGATTAATTCACCTACTGACCTCAACTGATCGACTTAAAAAGTCGGATATCTGAGCGTCTTTATTTTGTGTGCGTTTTCCTGTGAAATCAGTAAGCTATACAGGCATGCTGGACCTTCAAACTGAGACGCGTGGCGTTAGTTCTTTGGATGGACCCATTGCGTTAACTACTCGTGTCATCGCATCCCTGATCGATCTTTCTTTTGTGCTGATTTTCTACTGCATCAGCGTGATTTCTTTTCATCTCTCGCCGCTGCCGGGGGCTGTCGGACTGGGGGTTTGGATTGCTCTGGGCGCGGGTTGGATTCTGGGACAACGCGCGATTTTTGAGCGTACTCTGGGCGAATGGCTCTGGGGAATCGGACCCAGCAGTACGGGAAAACTGCTTCAGAAAAAACACTTGCGCGGCTCGGCTTTGTCTCAGGCCTTGGTCGGAACCGGGGTCTCTGCCACGCTGACTTTGTTTTTGTTTCAACACGCGATTTTGTCGCACCCCGTTTTGCAATCGATCGAGATTTTCAGTGAGGCGGGTGAACTTAACGAGGAGACCCGCGCTCTGCCGTTTTACTACGTTCTGCTGAATTGGCCCATCGAGTTCGCAGGAAAACCTATTTTCACGACACTTCCGTACGAAAAAGGCCCACCGAAAAAATTCCCGGGCCGGATCATTTCTCATTGGCAATCCCCTGAAATCCAAATGACTCTACAAGGCCCCATCACTCCCGAGAACGCTCCGCCTAGAGATTTATTGCGAGAGTGCGCTGTCGAAAGCCGATCTCTAGCTTGCCTGAATGTCCGCAATCAGATGTTGATTCCAGAAATGGCGGAGATTCGCGCGATGAATTCGGATTCGAGTGGAGACGGCGGTTCTCAGTGGAAAATCGCTTGGCTCGAAACCACTGGCATCAGCGGATTTTGGCTGGAGCAGGAGTCGTTAAGGAGAACCCTGATCCGAGCGATTCTCGTGAATCACAACGGTACACAACAGCGGTTTACTTTAAATTACCCGACTGGGACCTTGCATGGGAAGCGTGCGCGCACTCTCTTTGTCGGGATTCTCAAGAGTGCTTCTTTCCAAGAGGATCTTCAAAAAAGCCGCTCAGGAATTCAGGCAGAGCTGAGCAAAATCCGGCTGACAGAAATCGAACGCAATGCTGGGCAGTCAACTTTTCAAAAACAGGTGGCATCGATTCAAGCCACTCTGATCGCCAAAATTACGACGGATCCGGCTGATTTTGAGGCTTATTATCACTTGGCCGGGACCTCTGCTCTGCTGCGCCGCCGCGCTGGGATTGAGGTTTTGGAAATCACTCAGCCCTTGATTGAGGCGATGGGTCGTTATGCGCAAGATATTGCTCCTCAGGATATTCGCACGGCTCAAATGATTAATTTACTGAAGGATTAATCCGATAAGTCCTGTGAATGCAGGGGCTTCACACAGAAAAAAAGAATTGCGAATCTGCTCAGGGAGGTTTGGAAAGTGCCATGCGAGGAACGGGCATCGTGCCCTCGCGCGCGCCCTCCGGGCTATCGACCACCTTCCCTACGCATCCTGCTCCGGGACAGTGCTATAGCACTGACGGATTCTCGGCTCCTGCCTCGAATTGCCGCGCGGATCCTCGCATGGCACTTTCCAAACCTCGCTTACGCAGAATCAGAATAATTAATCCAGTGAACCCCCTGATATTCTTTTAGGTGATAGGGGGAGGGATCGGGGGCGGGGGGTGTAC
>CAYILR010000028.1:0-56862 GCA_964364175.1 uncultured Bacteriovoracaceae bacterium | reverse complement strand
ACGCCTGGGTCAGTTCCTTGCAAACGGGTGGGTCAACTCAGCTGCAATCGGCCAATCCAACCATGCGCACGAATGAACCAATACTTGTCCTTGATTCGCAGGATAAATTCATACGTACCTGGATCGGATTGCCTGCTCATTTGTTCATAATATGAATTGAGGCGGTCCCAAACGGCAGCATAAAATTTTCTTCCGAATGGACATTGTACATAACCCTGCTGATATATGAGGTTACCAATCGAGTCTTGAAATCGTCGGACTTCTGGAAATAGTTTATAAAATCTGCGAAGAATCATTTCTGCTTCGATACTTGTAGTCTTATCATTCCTAACCTCTCGCAGCTTTGCAGCAAAAGCTGGCGGCCCAACAAGATATGATGTCGCAAAATTGAACTTCTTAGATAAATCACGCACCCCTTCCAGTAATCTTTCACTCTCCTGACCGTCATCTGGAAATGGAATGTGGTGACGCTCTCCCGTAATTTTATGCAGGAAAAGGATATATTTCTTTCCATCTTCCATTGAAGGTTTTTTTGCCCAAAAATCGAGTGGACTTATATTAGTTCCTGCAACAAGGCGCTCAAATGCTTTTAGATAGGTACTCTTATCAAGTTTCTGGAGTAGAGCGAAATGGCTATCAATGACTTCACCAAATTGTCTGTTAATAAACTTTAGCCAGTAAAAATTTTTATTACCACTCGCAGTCACCGCGCCATTAGCAATAACAGTCAGATCAAGTCCGTTGATATCGATCGAACCGATCGAAAACCATGTCGGAGTTTGGATAGTGTTTCTGATACTAGTTTTGACAAGAACGGAGTTATGAGCAGGAATAAGACATAGATCTTGCCCATCCCGCATCGTTTTCTGGCTTTTTTTAAAAATTTTCTTCGGTATTCCTAACAAATTTGGCCTAGAGCAAGTTACCCGACCTGACGCAGCAGAGGCCGAAATATTTGGAAAAATTCGATACCCTTTTGATGTCTTTGTAGCGTAATGATTCAAGCGTTCAAGAGCCGATCTAGATTTACTCAGCTCGATATAACGAATAGCTAAGGAAATTGCATTGAGAAGTAAACTTTCAGGATCATGCCTTTCCACAAACTTGAATGTGGCTTCCAAAGTATCGAGATCAATCTTCGACTGTTCCCTCTCAGTAATATAAAGTGGTTTTAGAATTTCTGGCCGCTCACAATGTTCTGAACGGTAAGTCAGTCTTGAATTATAAAAAAGCGCGCCTGCCAGCTCTATACCAGAATCGAGATTTACATTCTTACCTACTAACCTATTGAAGCAAATATTTAGTTCTTGTATTTCTCCATCAATCGATGAGGCAATATTATCTGCTCTATCTTGTGCATAAGGTACTCCATGAAATGTTAGGTGCAAAAGGTTAAAGCTGTGTGGGATTTCGATCTCTTCTATGTACTTCCACTCATCTACAGATAATAGCTTCTGAAACGCTATATAGATTTTGATCGTATTTTCGCAATCAGACCGATTATACGAGTCGAGATCACTAGAGTTTGAGAATCTGATCGAAAGCCCCTGAGTAACTTGATCCAGAGAGCTAGGTCTCGTTCCATTAATCGAAGATTTCTCCAGAAGTAATTCAACCAAGAACTTCAACGAATGAGGTCTCCTCGACTTCGCGTCGACATGCGAAGTTTGGGCATTATTCCGGAAAACTCTAGATATCGCTGCGGTGTCTGCCATCTTGCAAAAGTCAGCTGAACGTATTCTCTTCATGTCTGGTCGAAACCGACTTATGATAAGCGGCAAATCAAAATTTAAATTATGAAATAGAACCACTCCTTTAAACTTCGAATTAAATAGAGTTGAGCTCAGGATGTGTTCTACGATAACGGTGTTATTGTGAACCTCCTGTTTACGGTTAGAATACCTATCCAGAAAAAATGATTGAGAATAAATCGAGTTGTCTGCGTCAAGGAGAGCAAAAGCAAACGAGATTATCTCGGAGGTTCTTCCAAGACCTGTTGTCTCAACATCCATAGAAATACATTCGAATGATTCAATTGCACTCAATAGGCAATCAAAGTTTTTCATTACTCCTCCTTCAAATTTTTTGACTCTTTGCTATTTACGATTTCCTGACCATCCTCAGTCAAAAGAAGCGGGTTTTCCAAAATCCGACTTAAAATTTGATTCTGATGGGAAATAGCTCTCACAACATCTCGCTCATGCGTGTGAATTCTCTCACGGATTAAAGATTCAAGTTGAAATCGATCTACTGTAATAGTTTTGCCATCATTCAGAGCTGATTCGAGCTCAGTCCATAGCACACTCTTTAGATCCCGCTCATAATTGACAATTTCGTCAGCCCTCATTTTTTTGGCTTCATAGTCTTTGTCGTGCGAAGTCAGAACGTATGAAAATACTTCATTGAAGAAGTCTGAAAATGTTATGCTGGTTGGATCATTAGCACGACGAGACAAATAAAGTTGGATGGCAATGTAAGTCGAATAGAATGGATGCCCTGGTGCATTGTTTTGATGATATCTGAACACATCTGCTAAGAATGAATTGTTATACCAATTTTCAAAGCCTTTATGAGCAGATTCATAAGTGGATACGGAATTCGGCTCTGAAGATTCAAATCCAAAAATACCTGGCCAAAGATGAGTGCTTCTTAAAAAATGTGAGCGGTTACAAAATCGCAGAACCTTATCTTCCCGAATCGCGATAAGATACTCAGTATCTTCAAGCTTTGGAATATTTGAAGATATTGGTATTCGTGCCTCTACAGAAGAATCTCCAATTTTCAGTTTACTTCCATGCCGAACTGGACGGATTCGTTTGATATGGGCTTTCAAAGATTTACTGAGTTGGTTAGCTTTGTAAGCAATCTCAACTATACGCTTCATATTTTGATCGCTCCTATCGTGGACGTTGAATTCGGTCTGCGGGATTAGATATGCTCCAGATCTTTCATCAAATCGTAGGTCCCAGTTATAATCCGCAAGTTGTTCAGCATCATAATTTGGTATTGAACGACTTCCCGCTACTGCTCTAGCGAAAGATTCGATGCGAGTACGATTATATGCCGACCACTGATGAATTGGCTTGGTCTCTTCTTCTGGGGACATGTGAGATTTTCGGAGTTCTGCGAGATAAGTTTCTAAGTGATTGAGAAATTCACTGATCGCATTGTTATCAGAACCGAGAATTTTCAAAAGTCTCAAGGCAAATGTATATGGTAGTGTTGCATTCCCAAGATTGGGCTTCAAGAATTGACTGCTCTGAGTATTTTGATCGATAGTATCGGCCTGATTACCAAGGATGTGACTTAGAAACCGGTCATGCTTGGCTATAGCCATGTCGCGTCTAAGTTGCTTGCCTTCTGCACTTGCAGATCTATAAATACCGTAGATTCGACGGATCATTTGAGCATCGAGCTCCAACTGAATATATTGACGAAGTTCATAAAGACGTATCAGGTAAGGCTGTTCGCCGCGTTCGAGCGCGGCTAATTGTGTGGAAACTGCTTTCCTATTTATCTGATCACTAAAAGTTATGACTATTACCTGAACCAATTCTGAAGGGTTTTGATAATATAAATCCTGTAAAGCCTCGTAACACTCGAAGTTAGATAACAAACATGGATTCAATTTCTCATCGAAAATACATCCCAGCTTGAGAGGTTCACGATAGTCAAACCTTGAAGCCAATTCTATATACTTCTGTTTAATAACCGGATCAGCTTCAATATGCCGTGGAATAGCTAATGCCTTCGGAGTAAGAAGCGGGTCAATTCTGATTTCATTAAGAGGTATCGTTTTGAATTCGATGCCAAGAATTTCACTCAACATAATAATAGTAAAAGGGCGGCAACCCATGGACATATGTCCAGCAGATTACCGCCCTAGATTGTCACTCCTTGACTTTGATACCAACTTCCTTCTGAAGCTCTCTTGCTGATTGCTCTAGCAAGGCAAACCCCTCGGATCGTCGGATGAACCATTCCCAATCGCGGAGAAGACCTTTGACCATATTTCTGGCCATTTTTCTTTTCACCGGATTGTTCTTGAATTTTTCGTCTAGGTTGATTCGCCCTTCAATTCCCTTTGCTGTATCCGTTCCTAACTCAAAGCCAGAACGGTCATCATTCGAATTTAGACTATCAACCACAGCCCTGATCTCCACCTCAACTGCACCGGAAAGCATACATTGCTCAGCTGATGTCAGACTGATTGGAGCAGGAAGCCGTGGCTTCGCTGTATCAAGAACAAGTCTTACTAACGATTTTTCTTTCGTTTCCATATTTTTCACCTCACTTTCAACATGACGGAGGTTTAATTCATCATTATTCTGAAAAAAATCCTGAGTTTTTTAAAAGTTTAAAGGAGCATCGATGAGACAAAAACATAAGGAAGAATTACAGAAGACACTAATGGATAGGCGTCAAAAAACAGCCTATATGATTCGCGATCTACAAGAGCGTGCAGAACAGTTTGTTAATGTTTCAGGTGCTCATTTTGTTGCTCTGGCCTCTTCAGCCCAATATACAGAAGCGGGAGTAATAATATCTGAGTTGGCATTTACCAATTCACCTTGGGATGAAATTACAGTTAGGGCAGAAGCTTTTCTTATCGGTTGGAGAAACCGTGTTGTTGACACACTAAAAAAACAAGGTGTCTCTCGTGAAGAGATTAAATCAATTAGAAATTATTTACGTCCATGGATGAAACCAAAATTTATAGACCATTTGAAAAACATTAGCGATCCCACAAAAATTCAGCACAAACGGGCAAACAAACAAAAATGTATATTATATAATCACGGAATAAATAGAGATGAGACCATCTTTGAATTGATTCGTCATGAAATTATGTATCTTTATGATCCATGTGTAATATGGCGAATCTGGCAAGCAGACCTTACAGCGGATGCGCAATTTCTACGAAAGCTGGGTAAAATACTAAGTGAATATGTTATTAAAGCACCCGGAAACAGTAAGTACAATCGGCTCAGATTAATTCTTAGTGAGTTCAATCGAGTTGGAATGGTTAACTTAAGCGAGAGTGACCCAAAAAAAGCAAAACTAGAATGGCAATTAGTTGCTCGAATTTTAAAAGAAATCGGACGAGATTGTGATTTTACAAATCAGGAAGAAAAAAAATTATTTGAGCAAGGTGGCATATATTTAAAATCTAAATTCGGTAAATGGTTTAAAAATGGTGCTGTAAAATATAGCAGGAAAAATTTCGACCGAATACGCATACATGAAACAAAAACATCAATAAATACAAATAATTAGAATTAATACAGCATTATCCCTAGTTATATTGTTTCAGTCAGGATTTTTTAAACTTTAACGCGATGCAATAATCTACTCATATGAACTGGGGAATTATCTCAGCTCAAATAGGAGTACAAAAATGCGTAAAGTGCACCGTTTAAAAGCAGAAAAAATTTATACCTGCGAAGCAAAAATCCCTTTCTTTGATAAACTTACCGGACGCAAGATTTTTAAGTGGATTGAAAAACCTGTCATTTACGTCAGCGAACATAATTTGATTCGCTGCAAAGAATGTCATGGCTCAGTCCGTAGACATCGCAATCAAATTACCCACGGTCCAGCTGATCATGTCGAACATCTTTCAGGCGAAGCTTCAGTAAATAATTGTAAGCTTGGCTCCAGATTTTCTGGCACTCACGCCATGGCAAAAAATCGAGTCATTTAATTATGCACAATCAACGGTTTTCCACTCATATGGCCACAAAAAATTGCACCAAATGTGGCCAGAGCAAAGATACCATTGAATTTTATTCAAAGGGTCGTGATGGCCGCCGTGATTCTCGCTGTAAAGACTGTGTACTTGCGGCGAAGCAAAGAGCATGGTTTAAAAATCGACAGAAAAAATTTCAAAATCAAAGGCAAAACAAAACTTTCAATCAATTTAAAGTGGAAATTTGTGACCAGCCTGAGCGTCGTCTATTCGCATATCGACTGAAAGTTTTCGCTGAGGATTTAGATAGATGAAGTATGGAAGTTCAGAAATCAAGATCGGTGCCCTCTACTGCAGAGTGAGTACTGATGAGCTGGCTGAAGTCCAGCACGGTTCGCTTGAGCAGCAAAAGCACATGGGTATCGCCATGGCAAATCAGCTTACTGAGTCCACTGGCATTCAGCATATAGTGAGACATATTCTTGTAGAAGAAAAAGGAGTCAGCGGTGGAAGCTACAAACGTCCCAAGTATCAGGAACTCCTTAAGCTCATAGAAGCTCGAAAAATTTCATTCATATGCGCCAAAGAAATTTCTCGGCTTTGTCGATCAACTTCGATGTTCTGCGCTTTAATGCAGAAAGCGAACGAGAATGGGGTTTCTGTTCACATAAAAGGATTAAGTATCGACTTCGGCAGCCCTATGGGAAAAGCCATGGCCCAAATATTAGCCGTAGTTTCCGAACTTGAACGCGAAATGATCAGAGAGCGTACCCGAAGTTCCATTCGCTCCGCGATGTTAAACAACAAAAAGATCCCCGGTGGTACTGTCTGTATCGGATTCGATCCCCATCCTACTCAAAAAGGTTATTGGGTACCTAACTCGGAAGAATTGGAGAAGGTTAAATTTCTCATGAAAACTTTCTGCGAAACTGGTTCTTTGAAAGAAACTCTCGCTGAAGCAGTTAAAATGGGAATCAAAACCAAGAGGGGTAATGAGATGGATTACACCTATCTCAAGCGGTTGTTGACCAACAAAAAACTCATTGGAAAAATGATGGTCAAAACCGGTCGTAATTATGAGGAGGAAGTCTGGGTAGATCTTCCTCACGGTACCGTCGTTCCTGAAGATTTGTTTCAGTCAGTCCAAAATCAATTCGCAAAACTGGATCAAAAGCGGGGCCATTATAACCGACGCGGTCGCCGGATTTATCTTTTGACAGGACTTCTAGTAAACCAGGCCAACGGCAATTTGTTTCGCGGAGTCTCAGGAATCTCCAGGAACGGTGATCCTTATTACTACTACTGGAACGATAAAGGCCGTGTTCGGCTCGATGCCATTGAAATTGAAAACGCCATATTCAAGGAACTCAAGCGGGCATATCAAAATGATACTCAACTTGCGACTTACATAAAGCAGATCGAACAGTCCAAATTTTCCAGGTTGGATTTCCTGAACTCACAAATCACTTCAACAAAAAATGAGCTCCGAGAGATACAACAGGAGGAAGAAGCTGTTTTGCGCAAACTTCGGCAAGAGATCGGAAGCAGCACATCTTCAGCACTATCCTGGCTTGAAAAACAGATCGGACAGAATGAAAGCAAACGATTGGATTTGGAGGCTCGGACTATGGAGCTTGAAAAAGAAAGGGACTTGTTGAAAAGCTGTGACGTGAATACAAGTCGCACCCGTGGCGTACTGGCAAATGTGTTTGAACGGTTGATGAAAGCCGACCCGGCTAAGCAACGCGGGTTCTTAAGAGAAATCTTTGAAAAAATTGAAGTTTTAGATGGGGATCAGATCAAGCTGACGTGGGCGATTCCGGCCCACCTCGATTCCCCCCCTGTCACGGATGGGGGAGAAATGGTTGTCCTGGCATGTGATTGGCGGGAGCGATGGGACTCGAACCCACGACCTTCGCCGTGACAGGGCGACGTTGTAACCAACTCAACTACGCCCCCGCATGGGTGTAGTGGACACTTGAACTGAGCCCATCGAATAGCCGGAAACCCCCTTGGATGTCAATAGGGCGTCACTTTTTAGCTGGAATCTTTCCGATCCTGGTGTCTCCCCTTAAAACCAGCTCGCACGCTCGCAAAGCCTCTTCCTCGAACGTCTCGGACTCGACCGGCAGGCACTGCCACCCGGTGGGCCCGCCGTCCGCGAAAAGCCGAATCGATCGCATCGAGGGAAAGTCCTTTTTGAGGCTCTTGTGGTGCTCCTGGGTCGTTGCTAACCATACGCCATCGTCGGTGCGGGTTGCGCGATCTCCTTTGTCTCTCAGGATCAGGACGATTTTTTCACCCACATAGACGGCCAGGCAGCCGAACATTGGGCGAGTCGTGGGACCGGCCTCTGTCAGGGCGTCCAGGACAAATTCGTGAGGTGGTGGTTTTTTTATTTTTGGGGGTTTCTTCATAGAAATTAAAAGCGGAGTGCTACCCCACGATCGGGAAAATCCGCTTCTCATACTCGCGAGTCAGGACTTCCTGCATCTGCGCCAGGATGTGGTCGTAGATGTATTGCAGGTTCTCGTCTTCGCTCTTGGCCGGATCCACCATGGCGGTGACGTCGACGGGTTTCATGATTTTGAAATTCATCTTGGCGGGCATCGGAATGAAAATCGAGGCGAATGCTGCGGGCGCGATGAGGAGCGGGAAAAAGGTAAATAACCCGGTGGTCATGCACCACATGAAGAATATCGAGCGGAATGTGATGGGCATTCCGTGGAGACGGAATTTTTCTTTGAGGCCCAGTGCCTCGGCGATCTCTTCTCCTCGATGGAGAATAATATAACTCTCGTGTGCTCCGATGCTGACGATGGGGATGATCGGCACGCCGCCTTTGAGTGCGAGGCGGATGAATCCTTTGCGTTGGTAGAAGTCGACTTTTTTACGTTCAGTGTAGGGCCTGAAGGATTCTTTTTCTCCCCCCGGATAGGCGAGCAGAGAATAATCTCGCTGAAGGGCTTCCATCGCGACTTCGGGATCAGCGGGGATGGCGCCCATTCGCGGGACGAGCCAGCGGAAGAACGGGTTGTTCAGCGCCACGCTGTGCGCGAGGCCGAGTGCTCGTCGGGTTTTGCCGAATCGCTTGACCCAGGCGTGGTAGAGCATCACGACTTCGAAGGTCAGCAGGCCGTTGTGATTGCCGACGAAGAGGGCTTTTTTGTCGGGGACGTTTTCCCAACCGTCGATTTCTACTCGGAAGTAATGCTTATAGAGTCCCTCGAAAAACGGATAGAGCTTTTCGACAAAGTCATGGTCGACTTTCTCTAGATCTCGGAACAGACGTCGTTTTTGTTGGGAGGTGACCATTTGTTCAATCGTAGCACTTTAATTCTAAGAACTAAACGTCATCTCCACTGCCGCCGCGTGCCCATTCGCCCGTGAGACGGCAGGTCAGGTAAGATTTCATGAATCCATCCAGATCACCGTCCAGAGTCTTCTCGGCGGTGCCGACTTGGTGACCGGTGCGGTGGTCTTTGACCATTTTGTAGGGGTGCAAAACATAGGAGCGGATCTGGCTGCCCCAGGCGATGTCCTTTTTGCTGTCTTCGACGGCGGCTTGTTTTTTGCGTTCTTCTTCGAGGTATTTCTCGTAGAGTCGTGATCTCAGAACTTTCATCGCCAAGTCGCGGTTTTTGATTTGCGAGCGTTCTTGCTGACACACGACCACGGTATTGGTCGGCAAGTGCGTGATCCTTACAGCGGAGTCGGTCGTGTTGACGCCCTGACCGCCCTTCCCCCCCGAACGGAATACATCGATGCGCAGATCGGCTGGGTTGATCACGACTTCGTAGTCGTCGTCGATTTCGGGCGTCACGAAGACGCTGGTAAAGGAGGTGTGCCGGCGGGCGTTTGAGTCGAATGGGGATATACGAACCAACCGATGTACGCCGGCTTCGGATTTGAGCTGGCCGTAGGCGTACGCGCCCGAGATCATAAGGGTGGCGCTTTTAATTCCAGCTTCTTCACCTTCCAGTGCATCCATGAGTTCGGTTTTGAATCCTTTGTCCTGCGACCACCGCTGATACATTCGCATCAACATCTGCGCCCAGTCCTGGGACTCGGTTCCGCCGGCTCCGGCGTTGATGGTGAGAATGGCGTTCTTGGGGTCGACGTCTTCGGAAAGGAGTTTGCGGAATTCGGCGCGATCGAATTGCACGGAGGCATCGGCGACGAGGGTGCTGATTTCCGCATAGGCATCGGAGGACTCGGCGCCTTCTTCCTGTACGAGCTCAAAAAGAGTGGCGGCGTCGTTGTAGGCGCGCTCGAGGTCTTCGAATTCTTTGATCTCGGCTTCAAGACGAGATTTTTCTTGGGTGAGCGTTTTTGCACGACGATTGTCGCTCCAAAAACCGTCTTGTGTGGAAAGGGACTCGATTTCTTGAACCCGACGTTGTTTGACCGTCAGGTCAAAGTGAACCTCGGAGGAAGGCGAGCTTGGACTTCATTTCGTCCAGGCGCGTGCGGATTTCGTGGGGTGCGAGTGTGGATGCCATGGTGGGGTGATAGCGCATTCTGGTGAAAAAAACCATGCGACTTCTGTGACTTCGTCGAAAAGTCGCGTTTGACGACAGAGTGACGAGGTCCAGAGGGTGCTCATCCCCTCTCTGTCGCGTTTGACGACTTTGTGATGAGCGGCCAGAAATGCGCTGGCGTTTTCGCTCACTTTCTGGCGAACTGCTCCTGCAGCATGAGCAAGTTTCTAGCCCTCGACTTCGAGACCGCCAACCCCTACCCCGACAGCGCATGCGCGATTGGACTGGTGCGGGTGGAGAATCAGCAGGTCGTCGAGGAGGTCGTGCACCTGATCAAACCACCTCAGCAGTGGTTTACGTTTACCGACATCCATGGACTGACCTGGGAAGACGTCCGCCAAGCGCCGGACTTTGGTCGGCTATGGCCGCAGATTCGGCATTTTTTTGAGGGTGTGGATTTTATCTCGGCGCATAACGCTGGGTTTGATACCCGTGTTCTATCGGCTTTGTGTAAGCGCTACCTGATTGAGATTCCGCCGATGCGTTCCGTCTGCACTGTGCGATTGGCCCGAAAGACCTGGTCGATCTTCCCGACGAAGCTGTCTAATGTTTGCAGCAAGCTCGGAATTGAACTCAATCACCATGAGGCCTTATCCGACGCACGCGCCTGCGCACAAATTGTGATTCAAGCGCAGCAAAAGGAATTAGCTGAACGCCTAAAAGAACCCTCTTTTGAGCTTGGGAACTAAAACGCTGCGAATGCTAGGATGATCGACTCATCCCGAACGGCGCTAGCAAACCCTACAGACCGCAAAGCGAAACGCTCGCGGAGCCTCAGAATCGACTCCTGGAGGGCCGTGGTCACCTCTCCGTTCAGAAAATACATGCGTGCATCGGGTACAGCACTGGGATTCTCAGCCGCTGCATCCTCGGTGTCCGCCAAAATTTGAGCCGTGGTCAAAATCGTTCCTTCAAACACGATTGAGGCGCCGGTACTGGCCAGAGGACCTGCTTCGATCCCGGCAGTCGTCCCGACCAAAAGCGCGTAGGCGATGCTGACATTCGAAATACACAGAGCCCCACCTACGGTCCCCTGATGCTGGCAAAAAGGAAGATAGGCCCCATATTGGGTCACCCCGCGACTCACGATTCGGAACAGATTAGGATTTTCCTCTGAATCGGCAAATGAGGAAGCACAAGTTAATGACAAAATTGAACTCATCCATAAAACAAAAACGGCTCTTCTCATATGCGGCTGATTGATACCTAAATTATATCTAAAAAACAACAGATGATTTCCCTGGAATTTGATTGGCTTCAAATTTAACCTGGATTGGGACGGGGATTTAATGCTTCAGATAATTCTGTTTTCTGTCATTTCTTTGACCTCTGCTGAGGAGCCGCCTCGCGATCCATCACCTTCCACACTCAGTGAGACACCACCCTGCGCACAACAGCTTTATCAGATGTTGGAGGAGTGGGAAGCTCCTACCGGTTGGAGCAAACATCCATCCACTTTGCCCGGTCACGTGATCCTAACATCACCCACCGTTGTTACAGGGGTTTGGCTAGAAATGCTTTTTGATTCAGAACACACAACCCTCCGGCGGGTATCACCATCGGATACGACCACTGTCACATGGGCACCGAAGAACGACTGCGTCACACAGATGTCCGTCAAATCCCTCAAGCCAAAACCACACGCAGCAAGCAATGGATTTACTGATGATGAATTAGACCGGATTTTGAAAAAATCAGGAAAAAACAAATCCGCTGGCTTGATCTACGTTTGGTCGCCCCATATGTATCTCTCGATTCGAGGATTGGAAGAAGCTCGCGCTCTCGGAAAAAAACTAAAAATCCCCGTCACTGTTCTGCTCGATCCTCGAGCCAATACAAATACTGCAAAAAAAGAACTCCGACGAAATCATGTCAAAGAGGAACACACGCGTCGTTTGGCTTCGATTGAGTTGGACCGCAGAATGCAATCGTCGCACTATCCCACCTATTTTTTCTATCGAAATGGAAAAATAATTCAGGTTCGCCCAGGCTACGAAGAAATTCCTCGCCTAGAGGCCCTGCTGCGTAAGGGGTTGCTGGAGTGAGAAAGATCGCCTGGATTCTTCTCACTGCCTCATGGATGGAGCTCGCCTCAGCGGCCGAACCCCTTTCATCCGAAACCAATCCGATTTGCCAAATCCGGGACAATGCCACTCTTTTGCGGGCCGAAGTGGACGATACACCTAACTATTTTTTCCGGACGATGCCCGATTCAGACCGCATTTGTTACAATGGAAGCGGTACAAACATCATTCTAGATTTGCGTAAAGGGAGTCGGACCCGAGTACCGGGACCCTTTGATCCAGTTCCTCTTTGGAATGAAAAAGTCCTCACTACACCGATGGACTACAAAAACTCCAATTCCAATGATGAAACTCAGAAAGCTCTCACTTTTTTCTCTCTCCAGGGAGTAGAAAAACCCAACACCAATCTAGAAGATCGAGATCCTATTTACAAAGACCCTGAAATGAATGGCAACTACCAGTCCGTAGGTCTGCTCAGCTCGTCCCCATCCGGAGAAGAAGCCTACCGCATTGCCCTAGTTACTCCCAAGGGAGCAGCCTTTCGTAACTACCGCTATCGGCCGAGCACGGACAACCAGCCGATCACCATCGAACCCGTAGGAAATGTCGTCTCGGTTTGCCCCGGCATGGATCTCAAGCTGCCTATGCTGTCGAAGGACGGAAAGCGCTTTTCTGGTTTGGACGTCTCGAGCAAACCTCGCAGCACCAAGATTTTTAAAATTGGGGATGATGGCTCTTGCGAATTGGAACACGATCTTGGATTCGAAACCGGCAAAGTAGACTTCAGCTTTGATGGCAAGAAACTGGCTTTTCATATCAAAGCTACCCCCGAGGACACCGTCGAATTCTATGATAATTTTCGGGGTATCCCCACAGATACTTATGTCTTGGATTTAGAATCGAAGCGGCTTCGTCAATTGACGGCCAACCCTCCAGGTTCGAGTTCTTATTTTCCGGTGTTCAGGCGAGACGGAAAAGTTGTTTACATCGACGATCGAGATGAAAATTTCAGTTTCGTCGTGGCCGACCCCAATCGGGGAGAGGGTTACGATTATCGTTTCAAATATTTGAACCAGAACGGCGTCTGCGCAGAATGTTTTCCTCAGAACTCACCTGAACAAAAATTATCCCTCTTGGGTGAGCAGTGGAAGTCTGTTTGCAAGCATCCAGATTTTAATCCGATTTTGATCGCGGCTTCACTTAAGAAAGATCAGTGTTTGAATCTAGTCAGAAATTACTGGAATCAGCTTTCGGTAACAGCAAATCGGGCTGCAGTCACACGTCCTCAGCTCGAGGCTGTATGCTCTACACTCAAAAGCTCAGCACCCGCTCAGCTATCGCGTCCTCCCGGAAAAAAACCCGCGCAAGACGGACCCTCTTCTGTCACTGCGGATAATACCTTCAATAGAAAATGCCAATTTTGTCACACGAACATCCCTTTTTCTGATTCAGAAATTCTGAGAAAACAAAAAAGCACAACCCATCCCGAGCGAACTCTGGCTGAGGAAATGCTTCGTAGAATAATCAGCGACGGCCCGGATCACATGCCCCGAGGCGGGAATCTGACTCAAGAGGAGCTACAGGTGATTCGCAAGGAGCTGACAGGACAATAATGGGCGGGTTTGTGTATTAACTACTATTCCTTGGAACTCAGCAAATCTGAGCAGGCCGTTCCCTGAATATGGTGCTTGCTGATCACCTCATCGACCATTTTTTCCATCTCAGCTTTAGGAAGAATATTTTTACCAATCAGTTTATTGAGCTCTTCTGGCAGGAGTGTCCCCTGATTCAGCACGATTTCTGTAAGCTTTGCATGCTGCTCTTTGACCATCGGATGGTTGAGTACTTTTTCTGCTAGTTCAATTGCAGCAGAAATCAACTGCTGTGCTTTTGCTTCAACTTTCTGTTTCCTTGCTTCACTCGTCATTGCATCACTTCGGGACGATTCGGGGGCAGAGTATTCCATTCCCTCAACCATGCCTAGTTCCGTAATCGCTCGGTGAGCGATTCTATACATACCATCTAAATCGGATCCTTTGCCGCCACCCCAGCCAGCAGTTCGAGGGAATCCCAAAAGGCCCTGTCCGACCATTCCCCCTGCATAGACCGCCATGTCGCGAATAAAGGATTTCAAATCACGGGAATGATTCTCAAAAGTAATCAGATCCTCCTCGGAATTAAAATATCCACCATAACCAGCAGCACCCCTAACAGTTAGAAATTGAAACGGGCCTGCAGGTTTATTGAGATGCTCATTAGTCAGCAAATGTCCATTCTCATGTCCAATAATTTGTAATGCATGCTGCTTTTCAACAATTCGGTCTTCCGAACTCGTCTGAGCCTCTGCCTGATAGCCCTTGAAACCTTTTCCAGCATTCACCCATTCTGCAATCAACACCGGTTTTGTTTTTTTCAATTGAAGAAATAATTCTGAATCCACAGCCCATGGTTTTTCTGGAAACGGATAATCGATTGAGATTCGCAACACAGGAATCTGCCCATTCGCAACTGCAGAATCGATCTGAGACAAATTACTCAAAATACTCTCTGAAATCACTGATCCCAAGTCGTTCTTCACAAAATTGCGATTCCCACGAGATCCTTGCTCAAGCGGAAAAAACAATCGACTGAGCTGAATTTTGGTCTCTTCACTGACTTCAATCTTGATTCCATGTTTTTCTGCAATAGGTACAAGATATTTGTTAATAAATTTTTCTTGAATAAAAATACGATCACCTGTTGATAGCGGACCATAAATCAGCTTGTAAGGTATTCGATAGACAAGAGGCTTTGGAATTCCATCCGCTATCATCATTTGCTCGACCACCCCTGGCTTTGTCAGATTTTTGAGATGCAACTGTTTCATATTATCGTCAGCTGCACCATCAAAACGCTCTGCTCCGATATTGCTCGTTAGCATCAAAATCACATTTGGGCACTCTTTAGCCTCACCTTTGCTATTGGTGTATTTGGACTCGTCAATCAGGGTATAAAGCGCATCAAACAATGATTCTCGTGCTGTAGAGTTATATTGTTTTCCCATGTTATTCCACTCATCTAGTGTGATCACAAAACCTTCGGGGTAGGTATTCTTGCCCTGATCGATCACATCGAACAGCTTTTCTCTGAGTTGCTCGATCGTTTGAATCTGCGCACCTTCAACCAATATTCCCCTTTTGTTGTCTCCGAGAAGCTCATGTGCAAGCGCCTTCATCGTTTCTGTCTTGCCGTTTCCGGTAGGGCCATTCAGAGAGATCGTCAACATTTGACTAATCTCAGACGGCTCAACCGAACGCTTCCGAATCGCTTTTGCGATTGGGCCAATTGCATGAGTCTGACCGCGAATATGCTGATTCATATTGGATTCTAGGTTATCTAGGATCGTCATATATCTTGGATCTTGAATGGCCAGATACTTGGGGGGATCTGGAAATGTGACTTCGGTGATTTTCTTTCCAGAAGACAAATCCGTAGCAATTAAGGTGGGGATCCAAACAGCTGTTTTGCTCTTAGGTTTTGTGGCTAGTTCGACTTTGAATTTCTGACCACGTCCTGCTTCAACACTGTCAGTGATTCGCTCCAATACTTTTTTAACTTGGTTTGCTACCACTCTTGCGCCTTCAAGCGGTGTATATGCTGTTTGTGTCATCCATCGCGTAACCTCAGGATCAACACTGATTTCCACTCCTTCATTCATCATCAGTTCAAGTTTATATTTTTCAACTTTAAGTGTAGCGATCTTCACAGCTGATTCAAAAGAGATGGGTCCAGCAGGAATAAAATCACTGATTCTCTGAAGCATCTCAGGGGTCCACTTGGGTTCTTCACCTTTTTTATTAATTGATCTAAAAAATCCCTTAATCTCCGACACCGTGAGTTTGTCCATTCGAGCGTTAATCTGCTCGGGTGACGCATTAACACTCAGGTCCGTAGCCATCTCTTTGGCTCCCTGATTGCCCGTGTAGACAATTAAAAGCTTCCCAACCTCCACGTCCGATATAATTCCTTTATCGTTAAGCTCCATCAAAAGCTGATTGACGTTTTTATGTGCCTTTTCGACTTCATCTACCTGTAGAACTACAAATTCTTTTCCTCTCATGAATTTGACCAAAGGACCACCGAGCGGGTCATGGCCTATGTAACCGGGGGGAGAGCTTACAAGCTTGGTGACATCATTTTCCATTTGGAGTTCTGTACCCTTGAGTTTGAAAAGAACTTCCTTTCCAGCAGATCCGAAAATAATATCGACTAATTCCTCAATGGATTCAGTCTTACCAACCCCAGTGGGTCCTAGTACCATTACGCTTCGAACTTGTTTTTTGGCTCCTGACGTAACTAAGCCTTTGGCAGCAGCCACCAAATCTCTGGTGAGTCGAGGTTGATCTATAATCCGTTTGTTCATTTCTTCTTCAACACGATCAAAAAATTTATTAACAGCCTTTCGATCACTGCCATCCACAGGCAACTTAGTCCGAGTCGAAACATACTCACTCACGTCTTTGAGTGTGGGGATTTTTGTTTTGTTTGAATCACTATTCTCTAAATCACGGTATCCAACATAAATTGCAAGATCCTGAATAAACTCAAAGGATGCCTCCGGCTGGGCCTTGGTATGTGACGTCAATAAATAGGAATTTCGAACTGCAGCTGCAAGCACTTCCTCGGAATACTGCAACCGATATTGATTTTTGATTTGATCTAGCCAAGCACTTTTTTTGATCATCTCAAGTGTTTCTGATTCGGAAGGCTCAGTGAGCTCCTCCATGACAATCCATCTATTCAACGCAGGCGCTATTCTGATCATTTGCTCGTAGGACTCTTTAGTCCCCTCCAAGATCAGTGTAATTGGATCAGGTCCGTTGAGTTCATCTTGAATTGCAATAAATTGAGGTGGATCAAATTCCTCGAGCCTTTCAATCCGCAAAACGATTGGCGCTCTATGGCCTGCTTGATTCAAATCAGATTGAACCAGGTGTATTGCCCTAAATAATTCACTGGTCACAAGACGGGCTGCCATGGGCTCTGGTAGATTGGCAGGCATGAGTTCAGCTAAAACTAACCACTGCCAAATCGAAACAAGCCCTTGTGGATTAATCGAAACCACTTTCGTACCCGGAGGTAAAGCACGCGATAAAACCGTTTCCTCGGTGCCTACGTTTTGATTCCTAATCTTTTTCAAAACACCTTGAATCACTGCTGACTTGCCTACTCCTGCTTCCCCTACAAGGGCGACAGATTTTGCTCCACGAACACGACTTAAAACTTGAAGAATCTCAGAAATTTCTTTTTCTCGGCCTACAAGATAGTTGAATTCATTACCAGTACTAGCTGCCTCAGTAGATTTTTCAGAATCCAAATCTCCGAGGATTACTCGGAAAACCATCTCAACAAGAAGTCGATCTTTGCCTGATCTTTTTTGCAGACTTTCCTGCACTAGCTCACGAAGACTAGGACTCTGCGCAGCAACAACAGTTACCGAGCCAGTCAAAGCCCCAAGCAATAAAGCACCCACCACCAACAACTTCACAAAATAGCATCTCAATACGGAATTCATGCAACGTCTTAATTACATATTTTCAATATATTAGTCAAGTATATCAATTATTGTTGTGTAAAAATTACATCGATAAAATTTTGAAATTCTGGCAATTCCGTAAAACCGATGTGACCGCCCCATGGCAACATAATGAGGTTGGATGACGTTAAGCCAAATTCGTTGGCGTTGCAGGAGATTGCTCCTAAATTGAGCATGTCGTCTTGAGCAGTGATGATTCGGACACGACTTTGCGCCTCTCTGGGCAGATTCACCAGAATGCCAGTCAGCGTCTGCGACCTTCTATTCCTCATGGCTTTTAAATATACTGTTGGTGTGTATTCACGAACAACCGTTTCAAATCTTAGCTTGGATTTCCAATCTTCGAACGCTGTTAAATTCCGCTGAGCATCAGGTGCCTTGCCCAATCCCCTCATCCGATCCAAACGTCTGGCCGCATCCACCATTAAATCCTGCATCCAATGCACCAGAAGAGCACTGCCACAAGACTCCAATTCACTTGAAATCCATGCCTCTCGACTGGCCAGAAGCATTTCTGCAAAATATCTGTAAATTCGATACCCATCACCCACGCAGCGCTGCCTGAAACCTCCATCGGTTTCATTCATGATCTGATCAATATTGGCAATTGCCTTCAAAACATTGAATGGCGGGCTAATCAATGTATAGGACCCTTGAATCAAGGGCTTGCGGCTGTTGGCGTCGAGCACTGCTACCGCTGAGGCCAGAAATCCTCCGTAGCTTTCGCCCACCAGCTCCACTCGACTCACTTGGGACTCGCCGATCGCCTGGATTCCCTGACGGATGGCAGCCAGGACAAATTTGGCTTCGTTCTCCACGTCTCCTGGATCGTAAGATGGCTCTCGTTCCAAATAACTACGTCCCCAGGCGTTGGGAAGAACCAGTACATGATAGCCTCGACTGGCAAACCACTCGACAGCGCGGAACCCAAAATCATCCTCCGCGTTCCCGAAAACCCCGGATAGATAAACCACCAATGGCGCAGTTTTGCCCAAGTTTCTCAAGACGGTGTTGACACCGCCGCCGTTTTTGAATTTGGGATAGGTAATAAATAACCTGGAATACTCTGGGGGACTGATCGCATATCGCTTGACCTGAGCATTGGCCCAAATCGAGATCAGTCCGCCGTTGCTGAACTTGACGGGTTGCGAACTAAACCGCTCCGCCCACTGCATGGCTGCGGCGTTCCAGTCAGCTTTTGCTGTATTTTGCCCCGAAGTAATACTCATTACCAGCATTGCCAGCAGGAATTTGAATTGATTCACATTCGTTTTATTACACTATTTTAGTACAATAATAAAGTTATCTTTTTTTTGATGAGGGGGAAGGATCAGCTGTTTCTCTGAATCAGGCCAGTGTAACTGGGCTGATTCGACAAGATCGAAAGGATTTTTAGCTCCATTTTTGCCATTTTTCGGGCCGCAGCAGGGCCACGCTCATGATCATAGCCCAGTAAATGAAGAACCCCATGAACCAATAAAATATCCAATTCCTCGGCTATGGAGTGTCCCTGTTCCCTCGCCTGCTCGCGCAAAACCGGCACACAAATCACCAGCTCTCCCAGGAATCCCTGTTTTTGAAACACCTTCGGTGCTGGAAAGCTCAAAACATCGGTGGGTTGATTTTTCCCTCTCGCCTGGCGATTGATCCGTGCCATCCGAGAACGCGTTCCGACCCAAAGCAAATTGGCCTCCTTGCATGGCACTTGTGGTTTTACAACGAGCTGTACTTTCTTCAGGACGAGAGAAAGTCGTTTTCTGGCTTGGACTACGGTCATGTTCGTTCTATATACGCCAAATGACACAATCTCAATCTTGGAAAGATTTGATCGAGACCGTTCATCGTTTGAGGGCTCCGGGCGGATGCCCCTGGGACCGTGCGCAAACTCATCAGAGCCTCCGCCCTTATTTGATTGAGGAAGCCTACGAAGTTCTGGACATCGTAGATCAAATTCATACATCCGAGGACTTAAAAAAAGACAAGATACGCATTCCTTTTCGCGAGGAACTCGGCGACCTCCTGATGCAAGTGATGATTCATTCCGAAATGGCTTCTGAAGTCGGCGCATTTGACGTTACAGAAGTGGCTCAAGAACTGAACGCAAAATTAATCCGCCGCCACCCCCATGTTTTCGGTGACGACAAGGCCACTACAGCAGACGAGGCCCTGCTCAATTGGGAGAAGCAAAAGGCAAAGGAAAAAAAAGACAGCGTCCTAGCAGGAATGCCGAAAGGCCTCCCTTCCTTGCAAAAAGCCTCTCGCACGATCGAAAAGGTCTCTAAGGTGGGATTCCAATGGAAAGACCTGCAGGGACCTGCTGAAAAGCTTGAAGAGGAGCTGGGCGAGCTGAAGCAAGAAATCAACGCCTTTCAAAACACTCAAGATCCAGCGCAGCAGGAAAAGCTGAAATCACGAATATCAGCCGAGCTCGGGGATGTTCTATTTAGCTTGTGCAACATCGCCTACTTCCTTAAAATCAGTCCTGAGGACAGTTTGCGGGAAATGCTGGATCGATTTGAAACTCGTTTCAGATTCGTTGAACAAGCTCTGAAAGAAAAAGGAAAAAGCCCCGAACAGTCTTCACTTGAGGAGATGGATGCGCTCTGGAACCAAGCCAAAAAAAAAGCGACCTAAGCCGGAATCTAAAAACAAGATCCGGGTTATCGGCTTGACCGGAGGGATTGCGAGCGGAAAGTCCACAGCTGCAAAATTTTTTGTAAAAAATGGGATTTTAGTGGTCGATGCCGACCAGATCGCGCGCGAACTTTCGTCACCCGATGGCGAAGCCTACCCCCTGCTCGTTGAGACCTTTGGAACCGCGGACCGAGCCGAACTTCGAAAGGTGATTTTCTCCAACCCCGAAGCAAAAAAGAAACTCGAATCCATCCTTCATCCCTTGATACAAAAACGCAGCATGAAAACAATGCTCGCGATGGGAGTTCCGATGCTCTTGTACGAGGCCGCACTCCTTGTCGAAACCGGTCGCTACAAAGAACTCGACGCCCTGATCGTGGTTCAAGCATCTCGGGAAAACCGACTGCGGCGCCTGATTGAAAGAAACAAAATCAGCCCCGAACTGGCTGAGAAAATGCTTGCCTCGCAAGCATCGGACCAGGATCGCTCACGCGTCGCGACATATCTCATTCAAAATGACGGTTCATTACAAAGCCTGGAAGGCGAAGTAAAAAAAATAGCTACGCAACTCAAGAAGCTTTACAAGCTTCCTCAAGCGAAATAGCTTTTCCGAGGCATGCCGACGCAATATCGATCCCTCCTCCTAGTGACAGCAGCATTCCTTTCCCTATTGTTCACTTCCTGCAACGTATTCGAAGCTTTTGATTCGCCCGGCGATGATGAGCAAATTCTTTCGGAGGCGCGCGCATGCTTCGATCAAGGTGACATCGCCTGTGCGAAAAAAATGTACGGCAAACTCTCCTCAGCGAAGGCGGATGTAGCAGGAAGCGAGCTGGCATTCGCACTGCTCGACAATGCCGGTGTCACCATGAGCGTTTTCATGACTGCAATTCCTGCAGGGCAAGGAGGAAAAGGCGTTACAAAAATGGCCGAACTGATCGCACCGGGATCAAAATCCAAACGCCAAACGATCTTTGAAGCTTACAAAGCTTCCACGACCATCGTAAGCAAAGAGCTCCGCGGCTTGATCCGATTTTTGGCTTCATTCGCTCTCGTCGCAGAAATTCTGGCTGAGCAAATCGGAAGTGACGGCTCGCTTTACAAAAACAGCATCGTCCGTGAGGCATCCAGCTGCATCGCTGATTCAGCAGCTGCCACGCTGGGATGCCTTGGCTCACCTGCTTGCAGTGCGGCCTCAACGAGCACCTTGGGGCCGGGAGCCACGGTTGATTTCACAGGAAGCCTGGCCGGAATCGACCTCTCCACTGGCGATCCAACCCTGGGAATGATTGTCGGGGCGATGAATGCAGTGAACTATGCATTTCAACAAGAGCTCAACGCCTCCGGGAAATTCAACACGGGAACGGGTGGCTTCGTGCGAAGCATCCTAGGATCAGATCCTGTTCTTCAGGCACCTTGTATCCGGTATGCACTGATTTCAAATGATGTGGGTAGCTGATGTTTGGCCTGATAGTTTATTGGATACTCGCAAATGCTACACCATCCGCTTGGGCACTCGAACAAATCATCCATCCCTTCCAAAGCGTTCGTACCTCGGGGATGGGCGGCGTTCAGCTGACCACAGGTTTTTACGAGCAGAATCTCCTGGGTGGAAACCCAGCTCGGCACTCTTCCAACAAAATTTGGAAATTCTACCTGCTGGATGCGTCGGTCGAAACCAATACGAATATGATTCGACTCGCGCAGAGCCTCAAAGGAGGGCTCAGCGGCGGGGAATCCGCTTTGATCGGGAAGATCGCCAAGACAGCCGGACAAAATAATCACGGTCGCGCTCAATTCAACACATTTCATGTGTATTTGCCCAACGTCGGTGGTGGGAAAATGAGTTACGCATTGGGCTTGGTCAGCGCCTCAGCCCAAGCTGATGCGTCTTTGCGCAGAAATTTTCAAATCGATCCGACGGTGATCGTGGATGCGGGCCCCAGCATCGGTGTATCACGCAAATTTCTGGCAGACGAATCGCTGCTCATCGGTGCTAATATTTATGGCCGATACCGCCTTTCCATGGCGTCGGGCATTTCGCTCACCAACATCATCCAAGGGGCTTCTCTGAACCCCTTGAAAAATGGAGGTGAAGGAGGACAAGTCGATTTCGACTTAGGAGAGACTTATCGGCTGCCCTGGAGCTGGAAGTCCTGGCAGTTGATGACAGGAGCTTCGTTGAATAATGTCATGGGAGGAGATTTCCCCATGGCAACCAAGCCCATGAAACTTGCAAACTCGGCTATGCCCCAAAAGCGGCGTTTTGGTTTCGGGGTATCAGCACAGCGGGACAGCCTTTGGAAATTTGATAAAACCATGCTGGCGATCGAGGCATATGACATCGGCAACAACTCCTATGGCAGCACCTTCCGCCTCATCCACATGGGGGGTGAGATCGCCTACGGAGTTTTACGGCTCAGAGGAGGCTTGAACCAAGGCTATTGGGCCGCAGGATTGGGACTGGATCTCAAAGCACTCCTCCTCGACTTCGCCACGTATGGTGAAGAAATGAGTTACAATATAGGCACTTACGAAGACAGACGCTACGCGCTAAGATTATCTATTCAAATTTAACTCAATTCTTCCGAGAAGTAGCTGAGGGAAAAGAGAAAATGTGGCAATCCAACCGTACTTCGGGCAAAACATCCAAGAAAAAAATTAAAATATCGCCGCAGCTGGAGATGCGCAGAGTCACTGCAGAAATCAAGTCAGGCGGCAGCTTGGGGCACCCTGCCGTAATTGCCAAGGCGCGCGTGATCCTTTCAGATTTTTCGCCAGAAAGCGTCGCCTTATTTACCACTCATTCTTTTCAGCAAGGCGCGGAGATTTCTCTCACAATCGACCTCCCTCAGCAGTTTTTTTGCCGCGGAAAAATTCAATGGTGCGCCGAGGCAGCAACGTCAGGCAACGTCATGAGCGAAGGACAGTCGTTCAGATATCGCGTGAATATTGCGTTTCTCTATGACTCCGATGAAGAGCGAAAGCAAATTGTGGAATATTGCATTGATTTAGCTAAACAGAAAATGTTGATTTTGAAACGGCCTGCGGCTTAGCTGGCCCGTACTCAACCTAGCAGCGTAGAAACTTCGTCCCAATGACTGCGCAATTTCGATTTCAGCCGAATGATGGCCTGCGTATGCAGCTGGCTGACTCGTGATTCAGTGACATCGAGAACTCGTCCAATTTCCTTGAGGTTGAGATCCTCATAATAATAAAGCGATAGCACCAGGCGCTGCTTCTCCGGAAGATCGTGAATCGCATCAGCAATCATCTTCTTGATCGAAGCCAGATTTACTTCACTGTAAGGGTTCGACGCCTTGGCCGAGCCTTCGTTGAAGCCATGTAGGGCCTTCTTGTCCGCTTTTGAAAAACTCGAAAGATCATCGTAAGAAAGCAAGGAAACGCTCCGGACTTGATTCAAAAGATCATAGAACTCGTCCTGATTGATTCCAAGAGCACTGCATACTTCATCATCCGTCGCCTGCCGACCCTTCTCCTGTTCGATCCGGATGTAGATCCTTTCCAACTGCTTGGCTTTTTCGCGGACAGAGCGAGGAACCCAATCCTGAGCGCGCAACTCATCCAGAATCGCGCCTCGGATCCTGAACTCTGCATAGGTTTTGAATTTGTTGTCACGGCTGGAATCGTATTTATCTATAGCATCCATTAAACCAATGACACCCGATGAAATCAGATCGTCGAGTTCGATGTTGGAAGGCAATCGGGCTGCGATTTTCTGGGCAATGTATTTAATCAATGGAGCATATTCAACAATCAATTTGTCCCGAGGAGCATTCGTCGGACTGATATCGCTTTTGACCAGCTTCGAAGTCTGAGCCTCGTCTTGCGCGAGTTCCTTCGCGATCTCTGCTTGAAGTTCCACATCCTCTTGAGCAGGAATTTCTACGGCCACTTCAACACTGGTCTCAAGCGTTGACCGAGTGATTGTGATATCGGGATCTTTTTTTGAAACCTCATCCGCAACTGCTTTTGTCGCGGCGGAGCCAGGGGCTTTGCTCGATCTCCTACTGGTCTCTTTGTATCTTTGTATAACGGATTTTAAACTCATATTCCCCCTCAGCTAACGACTCACTCCTGTTAATTGTACCACCACTCACTCCAGAGTTACAAATCCATAACGAGAGCTGCGAGCCTCTCTTTTGTAGCTTCCTCTATATCCTCTGGGACTCGCTGACCGGTGGTAAAGTACAACAATGGTAGTTTAAATTTTTGATGAACATTTAGCAATGCGCCAAATATCGTGGCTTCGTCTAACTTAGTGAAAATTAAACCTTTTGGATTGAACAACGAAAACCGATTGACCATATCGTTCATTTCCGTGTCCCTAGTCGTCACAGAAATGACGAGCTGACACTGTATCCCTGGAACGGATTCCATGATTTTTTGAGTTTCGCGAAGGGAATCCGTGTCCCTGTGCGAGCGGCCCGTTGTATCCATGAGAATCAAATCCATTCCCTTGAGATCACTCAGTGCTGACCGTAAATCGCTCACGTTATTCACGGTCCGAAACGGCACATTGAGAACCTTTGCATAGGTCTCCATCTGATCCGAGGCCCCCACCTTGAAACAATCCAAATTGATCATCCCAACCTTGAGTTTTTTTTGATAGATCGCTTGGCTAGCTATCTTTGCTAAAGTCGTTGTTTTTCCAACTCCAGTGGGGCCGACAAAACTGATGATGAGCGGGTCGCCTTTGCTTGCATTTCCGCTTGTGGGAGCGAGATCACCCAACAGGGCATGTACTGCGGTTCCGTCCATGATTTCTTCACAAAGCGAATCCATTATTTTTTCTGGATTTTTTGATTGCTGGTCGCCTAGTTCAAACGCAATTCGCTTGAGAATATTATACGCAATTCTTTTTTCTACACCGTTCATTAAAAGTTGTTCATAGGCTTCTTGCAGCGGAACAGATGACAAAACAGAGCGATCTGAAACACTTGAGGCTGATGGCGCTGGTGGCTCTTGTTGAGTATTTTTCAATTCCTCGATCATTCTTTTTAGGTATCTCACTTCCTCCTCCAACGGAGCAGGCTTGGGAATATTCGCCCGTACGGCGCGCGCTGCTGTTTCGGGTGTTGCTAGAGAGGCTGCCTGCTTGGGAGGAGGCGCAGACGAGGACTGAGCTTCTGGAATATCGATGTAGCGGGTGGCGGTTATTTTTTTTGAAGCAATCTGAACCTGATCACGTGTCGTTTTCGCCGCGCGATCCACGTGCCTATCCAACGCTTTTTCGTATTCGTCTACTTGGCGATTCGATGGAAGTTTTTGAACAGACTCCTTGTATTTATCCGGGACTTTTTTCTCGAAAAAGCTTTTTTTCGCGATGGATCGATCGGAAACTGCTGCTGTCACTTCGACAGATCCTTTCGAGAGCAGACCAAACCCTCCCTTGTGCGTTCTCGTTTGCAGAATAATGGCCTCGGGCCCAAGCTCACGTTTGACGTGATCCAGTGCTTCTTGGAGCGTAGGGGCTTCGAATTTTTTAACTTGCATATGCTAACCTCACTGTACCGATGGATTTGACGTTGACGTTGGGCGTGATCTCATTGTGAGAAATCACGGTGACGTTGGGAATGAAACGATCGATCAATGTTTTGAGATGCCCGCGGATCAGGGGCGAACACAGGACGATGGCCTGACTGGTTTCGCTGGCTGCCATCGCTGCTTGCTCATTCAACTGAGCTACAAGCTGACGTACGAACTCGGGATCAACGGAGAGCTGCTGTCCTTGATCCGTTTGGATAATCCCTGCAGCCAGAGCTTCCTCCACTTTTCGATCCAAAGTCAGGAGCACCAGCTGTCCCTCAGGCGTGGCAAGCTTCTTGGTAATGACTCGCGCGAGCGCTGTCCTCACATGCTCGGTGAGCAGCATGGGATCTTTTTGATAGGGGGCCATTTCTGCCAGCGATTCTAAAATACTTCTTAAATCCCGAATCGATACATTTTCTTTCAGGAGGCTTTTCAAAACCTTCAGCACGGTTCCGACCGGTACCAAATTGGGAATCAGGTCTTCGATGACTTTGGGAGCCACTTGCTTGAGCGAATCCAACAAAGTCTGGAGCTCCTGACGTCCCAGCAATTCTGGCGCATTTTGACGAATGAGCTCGGTCAGATGCGTTGCAATGACCGTGGACAAATCCACCACAGTGTAGCCGACCATCGAAGCTTGCTCTTTCTGCTTGGGTGAAATCCACATTGCATCGAGACCGAACGCAGGTTCTCGTGTCGGAATTCCAGAAACAGGCTCGCTGACTGAACCCGGGTCCATCGCCATCAAGTGTCCCACCATCAGTGAGCCAGAACCAATTTGAATTCCCTTGAGCAAAATCTGATAATCTCCCGGCTTGAGCTCCAGATTGTCGCGGATTCGCAAGGGAGGAATAATAATCCCCAAATCCAGCGCGAATTGTTTTCGAATATTGGAAATTCTCTCGAGAAGATCCCCGTTCTGATCTGCATCGACGATGTTGATCAGCCCGTAGCCCACTTCCAGCTCCAAAACATCGACACTGAGAAGATTCTCCAATTTCTCGGAAGTGGATTTGCTTTTTTCTTTTTCGTCTTCGACTTTTTGAACTTTGGCCTTCGCCTCATCTTTTTGAAATAATTTATATGAACCCGCGCCAAGAATCGTGGCCAAAATCATGAATGGCATGAATGGCAATCCTGGGATCAATGCCAATAGCAACATGATCCCACCCGTGGCAGCCAAAGCCTTCGGCTGCATGATCAGCTGCCTGGAAAATTCGCTGCTGAAGTTGGTCCCGGTCGCGGTGCGAGTCACCATGATACCCGCAGCGGTGGAAATAATCAGAGCGGGAACTTGCGTGACTAATCCATCCCCGATCGTCAACAAGGTGAATGTCTGGGCAGCATTGGCGATATCCATTCCCCGCTGCAAAGTTCCGATAATAATTCCACCGACGATGTTGACCACAACGATCAAAATCCCAGCAATCGCATCTCCACGGACGAATTTCGAGGCACCGTCCATGGCTCCGTAAAAATCTGCTTCACGCGCGATCTCCGAACGGCGCTTGCGAGCTTCCTCTTCGTTGATGACTCCGGCATTCAAGTCGGCATCAATGGACATTTGTTTTCCGGGCATGGCGTCCAATGTAAAACGAGCTGCAACTTCAGCGACTCGGCCAGCGCCCTTGGTGATAACTACAAAGTTGATGATGACGAGAATGATGAAAAGAACGATACCTACTGCATAATTACCACCGATCACGAACTCACCAAAAGCTCGAATCACTTCTCCACCTGCAGACGATCCTTCATCCGCGCCATGCAGCAAAATTCTTCTTGTCGTCGCAACGCTCAAGGAAAGCCTGAAAAGAGTCGTGATCAACAATAATGAAGGGAAAATGCTGAATTCCAGCGCGCGATGCGTGTAAACCGCAGTCAAAAGCAGGCTGATCGAAATCGCAATCCCAAACGACAACATGATGTCGAGAAGAAATGCGGGCAGTGGCACGACCATCACTCCGATAATCGCAATCAATCCAAAAGCCAAGACCAGGTCAGAACTTTTTGCAATTTTGGTAAAAAAATCTTTCATTCTCTAATCACGCCTTCCTGCTTTTCAAGCGATAGACGTATGCCAAAATTTCAGCCACAGCTTGATACAATGCTCGCGGAACATTTTGGCCCACCTTCACGCTCTTGTAGAGAGTCCTTGCCAAGGGAACATTTTCCACCTGTGGAACGCCAGAAGCTGCTGCAATCATTTTTATTTTCTGAGCCACAAAGTCCGCACCTTTTGCCACTACCTTAGGAGCCATCATCTTATCTTTATCGTACACGATTGCGATCGCAATGTGTGTGGGGTTTGTGATCACGACGTCAGCTTTTTTCACCGCCTGCATCATCCGGCGTCTGGCCAACTCTCTTTGCACAGATCTAATCCTTGCCTTGATCTGCGGATCCCCTTCCCGTTCTTTGAATTCTTGTTTTGCTTCCTGCTTCGTCATTCGAAGATTTTTCGCAAACTCTTGTTTTTGTAGGAAAAAATCAGCGGCAGCAAAAACCATCAGTACACAAATCATAGATATAAAAATGCTTTTTGCCGTCAACGACATGCTGGCCATTATTTTGACGGGGTCTTCAATAATGGTCTGCGGAGCAGTAAAAATTTCTGCTCGGATCAAATAATATGCCACTGTTCCTGTCGCTACAATTTTGAGAATGAGTCGAAGTGCCTCCCAGAGCTGCCTCATGGAAAACATTCTCTTGGCGCCCTTCATCGGATCAATTTTGGACAAATCCATGGCAATGGGATCAAAAGAAAAAATACTTCCGATTTGAGCAAAACTGCTGATCACCCCAAAAACCATTCCTGCCAATCCGACTGGCAGCGAAACCACCGCCAATATCCCCAGCGCGCGATACATGGTTTTCCCGATCAAAGTCATATCGGAGAGATCTTTTCTGGACGACATATCCATGCGGAAAATCTCGCGCATGAACTCCAAAAGCTGAGTCAGAATCGAAGGCGCATAAAAATAAAGCGCTGAAAAAACAGCCACCAAACCCACGAGATTTGAAAGCTCCTTGCTCTGCGAGACAATCCCTTTGCGGCGATATTCTTCGACCCGGTAAGGTGACGCGTCTTCCGTCAAGTCATCTGTGGATCTGTCTTCTTGATTTTCTGCCATCTACGCCGCCATCGCTTTCGCTGCTTGCCGCATCCAAATGTCCATGTGATCGATGAGCGACGCCACCACGGATCCGAACTCCGGCATGCTGATCCAGGTAGCAACCAGGCCGATCAAAATAGTGACGGCAAACGACATCGAAAGCACGTTCAGCTGAGGCATTGCCTTGGAAAGCACTCCAAAAACTATGTTCACAGCAAAAATTGAAATTCCCACGGGGGCACCCACCTGGACACCAAACCGGATCACCTCAGTCGTAAATGCAACAAGGCGATCTGACAAAGCACTGCCCATGTTGATATGACCGATCCCAGCGATTCGAAAACTATCGACCATCGCTCGGATCATGAAATGATGTCCATCCAAGATAATAAAAAGCAGCATGGCTATGGCCATTTGAAGCTGAGCAAAAACCTGGCTCTGAGTCTCCATGTGCGGATCATAAATATTTGCCATTGAAAAACCCATGAAAGTTCCAGCCAAATTTGCACCGAACGAAATTGCCTCAAAAATAAGGCGCGCGCTGAATCCCAGCACAAGCCCAGCAACGACCTCCATAAAGGTTGTCCCCACAATTCCGCTTGTGGTCATTCCCCATCGGGCAGCCTCGTCGACATGGATGTAGTCCAGATGAATCAAAGTTGGAAAAAGCGAGAACGTCACTGCCAGGGAAAAAAGAATTTTAACTGGGGTCGGCACCGTGCGATCCCCCAAAAAAGGTACGATCGCAACCATCACGCTCATCCTGACTAGGACTGCAAAAAAAAGTAGGATCTCAGCGATCGAAAAAGATGAAAACGGCATCAATTGACCTCTTTACCTAATCCACTCCGACACGTTTCCAAAAACAGACGTCGCATAGGCCTGCATCACCTGCAACATCCACGGAGCCATCACCACCAACACGACGACAATGGCCACCATTTTTGGAATAAAAGTCAGCGTAGCTTCATTGATCTGAGTGATTGCCTGCAGAACGCTGACCACCAGACCCACCAGCATCGCCGCAATCAAGAGCGGCCCTGCTAGATAAATCGTGGTCTTAATTGCCTCAGCACCGATGCTTAGAGCGATTTCTTCTGTCATTTTTCCTCCTAGCTAAAATCAACCAAAACTCTTGATCAAACTTCCAATCACCAATTCCCATCCATCCACGAGAACAAACAATAGCAGCTTGAACGGCAGCGAAATCACTGCGGGCGGCAACATCATCATCCCCATGGCCATCAGAACGCTGGCCACCACCATGTCTAGAACTAAAAATGGAAGGTAAAGCATGAATCCAATTTGAAACGCGGTCTTTAATTCACTGATCACGAACGCGGGAACAAGGGTATAGGTTGGAACTTCCGACTTGTTTTTAGGTTTTGCTTCCTTCGAGAGCGAAAGAAATAATTCCAGATCCTTTTCCCGTGTTTGATTGAACATGAAAGCTCTCAATGGCGCTTCTGCTTTTTCGTATGCCATTTGTTGATTTATTTTTTCGTTCAAATAAGGCTCGATCGATCCCGAGTTGATTTCCTTGAACGTCGGAGCCATGACAAAAAATGACAGAAACAAAGACAAGCCCACGATCAATTGATTGGGAGGCATTTGCTGAGTTCCCAAAGCCTGCCTCAAGAAACTGAGCACAACTACAATTCGAGTGAACGAAGTCATCATGATCAAAATCGCTGGTGCCAGAGTCAGCACGGTCAGCATCAATACAATCCTGAGAACGGAAACCAAATCAGCTGGCTTCTGGCCATTCACGAACGAAAGACTCAATGACGGCAATGTAATTCCTGCTGTTCCTGGAGAATAACCCGATCCCACGCCTCCTCCGACATCAGCAGCCATGGCCAAAGCTGGGGCGGCTAAGAGCACGAAAAAAAAGCAGGAGAGGATACTCAGGAGGCCATAAGTAGGTTGACATCGGCGCGCAGATTTCGAGCAGATTTGAATTCGGCGATTGAGAAAAAGGCGAGAGATAGTAGGACTATTTCGAGTCTTTTTCGATTGAGCCGAATTCAAATCTGCCGAAAGATGCGATGCCCAGGTCAACTTACTTATGGCCTCCTGAGTAATTCTCATAATTGTTTCAATCCCTCCAGGCGACTCTTGATGCGCGCACGCGCGCCAGGAATACTGGTCTCATGCTTAAGAACATCTGAGAAAACCGCAGGTCCTGCCGACATGGCGCCCAAACCGGAATTTCTGGAATTAGGTTGAGGCGCGATGAGTCCGTCCAGGTCGTCGAGGTGTCCTTCAAGTTCACCCACTTTAGATTCATCCGTCAGCTGAGTGATGAGATTGATGGAGTCGTTGGAAACCCCCAGAACCAAAACTTTTCCACTCACTTTGACAGCGACAATGCTCTGCTTGGGACCCAAGTGATGCGTGGCAATTACCTCGATCATCTTTCCTTTTTTAAGAGGTCCTAGCCAATTGGCAATTTTTCCAGCCTGGCCCGTTTTGATTTTTTTCAAAACCAGCACAAATACGAAAAACATGCCCAAAACCACAGTCAACATGATGAGAGCTCGCCAAGGCTGAGGAGAGGGGATACTTTTTTTCGTACCTAAAATATCTTTTTCTCGAGGCTCTTTTTCTTTTGTCACAATGTGAGCAATCGCTGCGATCTCAGGCTGAGAAACTGGCTGCGCGGGCTGGGATGCCATCACTCTTTGAAGCAAAGACTGATCCCGCAAATCCTCCTCGGCTTTGGAAGCCGTGGACTGAATTTTGTCAGCCTGCCCTTCCAGCCAAACTGAAAGCATTTTTCCAGAGTGCTGGAGGTGGATTTTTTCTTTGAGCGTTTCTGCCTTGCCCTTCACTGTAAAACGGCATCGAACTACTCGTGGCGCATACTGATAAGCAAAAACTTTTTGCAATGTCGAGCCTGAGTAACTGGAAATTTTTGCAGGATAAACGAAAACATCGGTCAAAGTCAGCTGGACGATGTCATTAAAAAAATCAAGTTGGACCTGGGAAGTGCTGACTTTTGCATCAAAAACGAGGTCAACACGAGCTCCCTCGGAGACCTGCACTTTTCGTAACTGGTTTCCAGCAGGCGCTATCGCTGACTGCGCTAGAGTAGGAAACAGGTTTCCCACGCTGAGCACCAAGAAAACCACAGCAAGGTTTTTTTTAGAAATGCACTTCAGAAGCTTCATGCTTCCTTCCTTCCAGAGCCATCCTAGCTCCATCAAACTAACTGACGCTATTTCAACTGCTCAATACGCTCGACAGGAGAAATAATATCGGTAAGACGAACTCCAAATTTCTCGTTCACGACCACTACTTCGCCTCGAGCAATGAGCTTGTCGTTGATCAAAACTTCTAACGGCTCACCCGCGAATTTCGCCAGCTCGACCACAGAACCTTGCGCCAAAGCAAGAACATCTCGGATAGGCATTTTCGTTCTTCCCAATTCGACCGAAACCTTCAGAGGAATGTCCAAAATAAAATCGAGGGAGTGAACGGGCGGCTGCTTGGTGATGTCTTGATTTGCAGCACCTCCGCCAGCTGCACCGCCTGCCGCTGGTCCAGCTGCTGCAGGGGGTACGGCCGCTGGGGCTCCCGCTGCTTGAAATGCTGCTCCTGGATCCATCGCTCCAGCGTCCATTTGTCCTAAAGGTGATGCTGCTTCCATTTTCTAATTCTCCTTCGGTTAGTCTATGCCGTCTCCGAGACTCGGGTGACTTGTATCGCCCGATTCCCGCGTGATACTCCAAACAAACATCTAAATTTTGCGACGCCCTCGAGCATGAACTCCAACTCCCCGTCCGCATCTTGCCCGAGCGGAATGATATCGCCCACACTCAAATTGACGAGATCCCCCACCATGATAGAGGCTGTACCTAAATTCACCTTCACCTCGACTTGGGTGTTTCGGATATGCTCCTCCAATTGCTCCGTCCACTCCTTGTCCACACGATCTGACTCGGTTTGAAAAGATGCATTGAGTTTATTTTTAATGGGCTCGATCGTGGAGTACGGAATCACCAGAGCAATGGTCCCGCTGGCATTCTCCAGCTCGACTTCAAAAGTAGTGGAAATAATGACTTCGGAAGGAGGCACAACTCCAACGAACTGGGGATTCACCTCAGTCCTCACGTAGCTGATATCTGTTTTATGAACGGGAGCCCAAGCGTCTTCGATGTCTTTAATCGCCAAATCCATCACTTTTTTCATGATGGACAGTTCGATGCGCGTAAATTCTTTTCCTTCAATCTTTGTGTAAGGGCGGTCCGTCCCGCCGAAATAACTGTCTACGAGCGCATAGGCGAGCTTAGATTCAAAAACTAAAACTGCAGGCCCCCTCAAACTCTCAAATCGCATAATGCACATGCAACTGGGGATTGGCAGAGTATTTACGAATTCACCGAACTTCAAAAGGTCTGTGGAAATAATACTGATGGTGGCAATCTTCCTGAGTGAGTTGGAGAGCGACATCCGGAACAAGCGAATGAAGCGTTCATAAATAATATCCAGCGTTGGCATTCGCCCGCGGATCACACGATCCTGGTTCGTCAAATCGTATGGAGTCACCTCAGGCTGCGCTTCAGCACCGCCGCCACCCAACATACCAGCATCCATACCCGCGGCAGGCGCTCCTCCAGCTGAAGCAGCTCCACCTGCAGCACCCTGACCATCTACATCGACATTGCCTGCAGAAACTGCATTCAACAGGGCATCGACTTCTGCTTGGCTAAGAACTTGATTCACTACAACCTTCCTTCCGGGCCGACATCATCCTGTGACAGTAAAATTCGTGAAGAAGACTCCCTTGATTTTTCCAGTCACTAAAAAATGATTGATCGCATTTTTGATTTCATCCTTCAACAGCTCGCGCCCTTCCACCGTTGCCAAATCGGATGCACGCTTGCTATTGAATAAATCAATGATCGCATTCCTGACTTGAGGAACGCGCTGATTCACTTCTTGCTCTGTATCTGCGCTGAGAACTTCAACAGAAATATTGACTCGAACGAAAACTGGATTGTTAGTTCCCGGAGTCGACAGATTTACAGTAAATTGTTCCAGATTAATAATTGCGCCAGCATTGGATTGATGCTTTTTTGCACCGCCGCCGTGCTCACCACCGCCGTGGCCTCCGCCGCCACCGTGTTCGCCACCGCCCCCCCCGTGACCAGCAGCCGCAGGTGCTCCATGCTCACCACCGCCACCGTGCGCGCCAGCGGCTGCCCCATGCTCGCCGCCTTCTTCTGTTGCAATATCCTCGATGGAGGGTTTGTTTTTTTCTTTTTGAAACGAAATGAAAAGCACTGCACCCATGCCCAAAACAGCAAGCAAGTTCACCGCACTCAGGATCAAGACCAGCTTGTTCCCGCCGCCGCCACCTCCGCCCCCGCTCGCATGCGCCGCCGGTGCCTCTGCAGGTGCTTTTTCAGTTTTTGCTTCTTCAGACATGTAGGCTCGATCCTCCGCGTATTACACTAATATTGTGCAATAGAAAGTCGCATCGGAGCAAGCCTTATCCATGCCAGGAAAAGTCTGCCTATTGAATCAGGATCCCGGGATGCCAAAACTATGGCACCCCGGAAATTTCCTGAGTCTATTCAATTGATTGAACTACTAACCTCGTTTCAAGTTCAACACTTCCTGCATCATCTCGTCCGCGAGACTGATGGTGCGGCTGTTGGCCTGGAAGTTTCTTTGAGCTTGCATCAAGCTGATGAACTCGTTGGCGATATCCGTAGTGGATGCCTCCAAGGATTTCGCGATCACCTGCCCACGGCCCCCGGTTTGAGGCGCGCCAATCGTTGGCAGTCCCGACAATCGGCTTTCACGGAATCGGTTTTGCCCCAGCTTGAACAAGCCCTCCCCATTTTCGAATTTAGCCAAGGCCATTTGAGCCATGCTCATGGTTTCGCCGTTGCTGTAAATCGCAGAAAGCATTCCATCATCACTGAAGCTCAGACCCGACAAAGTCCCTGCAGTGTAGCCATCCTGCATGGTCTTATACGCTTCCGAGTTTGTTCCATAGGATGTGACCTGCAACCCGGCCCCGCCGAGTTCCTTTGGCAACCCAAAATTGAAATCAATTTTTTGATCCGGCAACGCACCTTTATTAAATGAAAAAGATGAATTGTCTGTATTGGAGGACAGCAGACGGCCATCCGTATCGAAGGTGAGAGTTCCCGTAGCCTGCTCAATTTGCTTGCCCGGTTCTCCTCCCACAATCTCATCACCCTTAGCCATTGCTCTCCATGTCCATGTATTGTCCTCGGTTTTGTTGAAATACAAAGTCACGATGTGAGCAGCACCCGCTGTATCGTAGATCGTCACTCCCGTCGCAAAGTTCGCGGTCTGCTCGGGCTTTTCAGGGTCGAACTGGATCTCTCGATTTGCTCTTAAATCCAAGTTCATATAGACGTCAGCTTTGCTGGTCTTTTTCGCATCGATGACTGTTCTTTCCACAGAGATGTCTCCCATTCGAGAAGTCACCTTGGCGTTTTCATCCGTTTGGAATCCCTGGACTTTGAATCCATCCGAGTTAATCAGCTTGCCATCCTTGTCAAAGTGGAACGCGCCATTCCGAGAAAAGCTCCTGCCATCGACACCGTTCACGACGAAAAATCCGTCTCCAGAAATTGCCAAATCCGTCGCGGATTCAGTTTGAGTCAGTGTCCCTTGAGCAAACAACGGCGTCACCGCTGCTAATCGAGTACCACGACCGATTTGGTTTCCTCCCATCAATCCCTTGAGGGACTTGGCGACGATGTCCTGAAATTCAGGGCGGCTGGTTTTGAATCCCGTCGTGTTGGCGTTGGCGAGGTTGTCGGAATAAACGGATAGTGCTTCGCCTTGCCCTTGCAAGCCACTCATCCCCGTATACATTGACGATAAAATACCCATAGGAAGTCCTCCTGTTATGTTAACGTGGCGCGAGCCACTTTGTTACACAGTATTTAACATTTCGTTTTTTGATTAATTTCCAGTTCCTCAATCATTCAGAACCGGTAGGCTTCCCTTTCGGGTCCAGCCTTTCTACACTCAAAAACTAAATAATAATTGCGCCATCAATGTTCGTGAAAACATTTCCTGCCATTGACTTGCGATCCATTGCAGTCACGACAGTTCTGTTTTTCACGCTCACGATGAGCGCTGCTTGGTCTGTGAGTATCAAGCTATCCTCAACACCTTTCGCTGCAGCTCGATCTACTGCTTCATTCAAACGACTCATGGTCTCAGGATTCAGCTGAATCTTGCGATCTCTGAGCCTTTGCGTAGCATGAGCAGAAAATTTAAGCGGCTCACGAACCTGATTGAGGTCCACTCCTGGCAGTGCTTCCAATACACGATCGAACTCACTGACCTGGCCTTCTTTTTTTAAAGGCTGCTTAGACTCAATCCCATCAACACTCCGGTTGCCGGGCAACGATGTAACGTTGGGATAGAGAAATGGACTATTACTCACGGATTTTCACCTCCTCTCATGTTATTTTGTGACAAGCCGTTCGGGAACCCTTTTTCAATGGGTTGCTGTGGCGGCGCTGGCACTTGTTGTTGTTGATAGACATTCGCGGCCTCTGCTTGCGACAGAGGACGAGAGCCTATTCCTTTTTGAAACGTGAAAATATTTTTTGCTGGGTCTGGCGGAGGCGGAGGTGCATTGAGGTCTGCAGCTGACGCTGCTGCTGCCTGTGCACCTTGAGGTGCAAGTGCCGCACTAGCTACTACGCTGTTTGGATCAGATTCGACTCGAACAATATTCTTGAGAGTGACTTTTTCCTGGCGTTTTGAATCACCGATCAAAAATACCGGATCACTTCCTTCAAAGCTCACTCCGATAATTTTGGACTGAATTTGGCTTCCCGTTTGGACCGGGCGATCATGCTCGTCCTTTGCTTCCACTCGAATCAAGTACATCCCTGATTTCGAATCAAACGCACCTTTTTTGCCATCCCAATCAAAGTTCACTAATCCTGCCTTTTGAGAACCAATATCTTTTTCAAAAACTGTTTCACCCGACTCATTCAAAACCATGGCTTTCACAGAATCGGCATCGCCGTTCAGTTTAAACGAAAGAGATTCCGAACTACCCGCCGTATGTTGAAATCGATCTCGGTCCACCGTGACTTGTTTTCCAATCATGCCGGTCATTGCCAATCGCTCGAGCGGTGCGCTTTGATTCCCCATTTTGCTCATCGTCTGATTGAGATTGTTCAACTGTTCAACCGAAGCGAACTGAGCCATCTCCGACGCAACCTGCTCTGCCTTGAATGGAGAAGTCGGATCTTGGTACTTCATCTGAGTCATCATGATTCTGAGAAAATCATCTTTTCCTAAAGTCTTTTTGATCTCTCGCGGTTTTTCGGCTTTTTCTCCGTACTTGCTCTGGAGCTTCTGCCAAATCTCGCCAAACTTAGCGTCAGTTTGAGCTTCCTTGGCATCCTTCTGCTGGCTCAAATGCATTCCATCCGATGTCGCGCCCCCGGAAACCACGGGCGTATTTATATTCGGTTGCGGAGCGCTCATACTATGCAAGGACATTCAACCTGCCATCTCCGCTCGCGGGGCGAGTGTAGCGAGAAGTTAAGGGAGCCTGTGCTGCCATCCCGCGCGTTCTTTCGGCATCACGCATGGAACCTCCCGAAAGTGCTGAATCTCGGGAATCCTGATCCTGTCTCTGACCTTGATTTTGATTTAATTGACTTTGCATTAAATCAGACTGTTGATTGAGAAAATTCGAGCCCGCATCAGCAGATGCTGCGCTCGGTTGTCCAACACTGATGTCGAATCGTGAGAGTGTCAGGTTTTGTGACGAAAGACCTTCTCTCAAAGCTTGAACACTTTCTTCAATCACTCGTTTTGCATTTTCATCGGAGGCTCTGATTTCAAGACCTACCTGTCCACCTCGAGTGATGACACGCAGATTTAACTCACCCAGATTTTCGGGCTTGAGCTTCACGCGAATTTCACCGCCACCATTTTGCTCAGAGAATGTACGAATTTGTTGGCTCATGCCGAGAACGGACTCACTCGCCAATCGAGGTTTTGCCATGGCTCCCTGAACTACCTGAGCGTTCAGTTGAACTCCGCCTGGCTGAGTCCCTACTCCTCCTGCTTGCTTTGCCAACAACCCAGCGGCAACTGCTTGCGCAGTGGTTTGTGCAGATCCGGATTCAAGAACGCCTGGTCCAAAGGACTTTTTCTGTGAAGGCAGATTTTTTTCAACTGGATTCGTCATCATGACACCCAATCCGCTGGGAGGAATATTCGGATTGATAGCACCTGGCGAAAACTTCTGAGCAGGCTGAGCAATCACATCAGGATTGGGTGCCTGGCCATTTTGAGGAAATCCACCTATTGGCAGGGTTTTTCCAGGCAATGGTTTTTTAGCACTATTGAGTGTGCTGACATAATCTTCACTCGACCACTGCGGAGCAGTTTTTTGTGCGAGAGCGGTTCCTACTCCTAACTGCTGCGATTCTAGATCCGAAGAAATCACCTGCCAGGACTCCTCTGCTGGAACACCTAAGGATGAGCCTGACTGCATCCCCGCAGGACTTGCAATGCCTGCTCGAGTTGACTGCGCATAGGGAGTGGATGCTTGCGGTGCAAAAAGCTGAGACATCTGTTGCTGCATCATGGGTTGAGCAATGACAGGAGGCTTAGCTCCATTCAGCATGGGTTGAGCGGATAACTGCTGCGAACTTTGCAAGCTGTTTGCTGGATTGAACGCCTGCAACGGCAGGGGTTGCATTTGCTGAGCTGCTGTCGCCATCTGCGGTGCTGCCGGAGTCGGGCCTGTTGACAGCAGACCGCTCGCGGATTGCATCGGAGCTGTTGGCTGCAACTGGGCAGCGGGTTGCATAGGCGCTGGCAATGGTTGCGTCTGAGCTGGCAACTGTGTTGGAAGCATCGATTGCGTCAATGGTATCGGTGCCATCGGTGGCATATTCATCGCGGACTGAACTGCTGCCTGCTGCATGGCTACTGAGGAGGGAGTCAGCTCAGATTTTTGGACTTCTGCTGGTACTGGGATCGCTGGCGTTGGCTGAGCTGTCTTAACCTGCAAAGCAACGGGTTTTTGCACGCTGCCTGCTGTGCTTGCTGCCGCTATCGTTTCGGAAAACGATGCCGACTTCTGGGTTGGAGCTGATTTCTGTGCCGAAGCTGATTTATGAGGCGAAGCTGCTTTTGCTGGCGATGTTGCCTGCTGGGAGGGGGCCGCTGGTGCTTGTGTCGATTTTGTGACTTGCATCGGATCAGCCTCCCTTCTGTACAGCAGGTTTTTCGGGCTCTGCTTTAGGAGCAATCCCGGTTAATTTTTCCGAAAGCCTCGAAGCCTTCGCGGGCTCGATCAGCCCCATCATTTTTGCCAATTTTCCACTCGGCAATTGCATCATCGCTGTGACAGCGAGATTTTCATCCACATTAGCCAGCAGAAGAGCTGCCGCTTTTGGACTCATGGATTCCATTGTCTCCATGAGTTTTGCGACTTTTTCTTCATTTTCTTTTTTCTTCAATAAATCAGATTTATCAATATCTGCTCGAATTCCCTTGAGGCGTTCCAATTCTTCTTCGAGAGCTTTTTGTTTTTCGACAAGCTCGGCTTCGCGTTTGGCCAGCAATCGAACTCTCTCTTCTAATTCCTGCTTCTGCTTTTGGATGTCCTCAACCGCGGCAGGATCGGTCAAACAAGCATTGGGATCTACGATTTTTCTCACCCTCTTGGGAGCCGCTGCACTTCCACTCGCTACCGGAACCGGACTTGTCGACGAGGCCACAGTTTCTGGATCAGCCGCCTGCGACGGAAGAACAATCAAGAAAATGAGGATCAGCATCAGCTTACTCACTCTCACGCTCCTCTTGCTGAAACGTATGCCTCATCAACATGAGATCGTCTGTTCTGCGTTGATCCTTCTTTTGAGATTCTGTTTTAAAATTTGAAATGGCGCGCTCGCGCAAAATCTCAATCATCCGAGTTTGTCTGCGTGCAGAGAGATAAGTCCTCAGGGATTTCTCCACGGCCCGCTCTGATTTCAAAATAAATCTTTCTGCATGTAAAATTCTGACTTTTGTTCCCAAAACGAACTCAGCCTCAATTGCGATCTGAGAAGGAGGAATGTCGGATCCAGAATTTTTTTCTTTTCTTTCGTACGAGTCAATTATGCATTGTTCAAGCTCTTGCTTCTTCTGCCTCGCTTGCACCAAAGCAGTTTGCGCTCTTGCAAGACCCAGCAACGCTTCGTCCTCTCGGATTTTGCGCACTTTTTCGAGCGATTCGAACTTAAATACGAAGCCTTTCATTTCCTAGAGATTCTCCTCACATTTATATTCTGTATCTTTTGTTTAAAAAAAATAGACTGAATGTTTTTCCGCACGGAAATTAGTGCGTCGGCTATTTTTGCTGCTTGGGCATTTGTTGCATGGAGGCTGAATAGGCCTCCGCTGACTGGACAATCGCCCGCATGTTGGCCAATGAGTCGGAAAAATTTGCCGCATCACCAATCCCCTGCTTGAGAAAATCCAGGATTTTTTCTTGGACCACGATCGAGGTATCAATCCTGGCGTTGCTGCCACGAACATAGGCCCCAATATTGATCAAATCCTCTGCCTGATTGTAGGCCGCCATCCATTCTCTCAGCTTCGAGGCCCATGCCGTATGCTCGGGCGTTGTCACGGCTCTCATCACCCGGCTGGCGCTGGCCAGAATGTCAATCGCTGGAAATTGATTTCTCTGAGCAAGTTTGCGCGACAAAACCCAGTGGCCATCGAGAATCGACCTTGCTGAATCTCCAATAGGATCATCAATATCGTCTCCCTCAACCAATATTGTATAAAGTCCAGTGATGCTACCTGCTCCAGCTCGAGTTCCAGCTCGCTCCAAAATTTTTGGCATAATTGAAAAAACACTCGGAGTGTATCCGCGCGATGTGGGCGGCTCACCCATGGAAAGCCCGATTTCCCTCTGGGCCATACAGAATCGAGTCAAGGAATCCATCAGCATCAAAACATCCAAGCCATGATCTCTGAAATATTCCGAAATAGTCGTCGCCAAGAACGCCGCTCGCATCCTCAACAAAGGACTCTTGTCTGACGTCGCGACAATAACGACTGATCTCTTCAAACCCTCTGGGCCCAAATCGGATTCAATAAATTCCCTGACCTCACGGCCCCGCTCGCCCACCAGCGCGATGACATTTACATCGGCGACAGTCCTTCTTGCCATCATCCCCAACAAAACAGATTTCCCGACGCCCGAGCCGGCCAAAATCCCCACGCGCTGGCCTTTGCCACAAGTCAAAAGCCCATTGATCGCACGTACGCCCAAATCCAGAGGCTCGTTCACCAATTTTCTATCTAATGGGTGGGCGGGCTCACGATACAGGCTTCTCTGCTCAGTCCCTTTGTTCCCCATGAACAAAGGACCTTTGCCATCGAGAGGTTCACCGCGAGCATCAATCACTCGACCCAAAAGTGAGGCTCCGACCTGGACGGTTGAATCACGCTTTTGCAGAAGCACTCGGCTGTCATTGTTGATCCCAGTGGCCTCTTCAAACGGCATCAAAATTACGCGCTTGTCACGAAACCCAACAACTTCCGCCTCAATTGCGCTGTCGGCCTTGGAGTCCTTGGAAGGAAGAATCCTGCAAAGACTCCCGACTGATGCCCCCGGCAGCTGAGCCTCATAAATTAACCCAAGAGATTTAGTAATTTTCCCAGCCTCGCGATATAAAACCGCATGACTGAGACGCTCGCGAAGCAAATCGGGATCCATCTGAAATTCATTCATCCTTCTTTTGCCCCAACCAGCGCATCATGAATGCCCTTCAGCTGCCCCTCCAAGTTTGCTTCGATCGCACCCCATTGTGCATCCACAACAATGCCACCCGCTTGGACTAGAGTGGAGGCCTCGATGTTCACGTTCTTCATTTCGCCCAGAGTCTTCTCCAAATATTCACGCAACTTGCTCATCGACTCCAAATCAGCCTGATTGACCTGGACACGAATGTTTTCACGCGAATCCAGCTTCTCGATCAACGTGCGGCACAACCTCATCAAATATTCTGGATCCTGCTTAATTTCTTTCTGCAAAACCATCCGGCAAATTTGAAAAATACTTTCAAGAATCAGACGTTCATTGGCTTTGATGATTTCAGTTTTAGCGCCTTCACAAGCTTCAAGAAACCGATCCAGCTTAGTCACATGCGCTTTGAATTCCTCACGGGCTTTTTTCATGCCCTCATCGTATCCAGATTTCAAACCATCCTGATAACCAGACTTTTTTGCAGTCTCCTGTGCCTGTGAAGCCATCTCAAAAACACGATTCTTGACCTTCTCATCAATTTTTTTTTGCTCCTCCTGATCCACATGAAGGCGTTGGCGGGAAGCTTCGTTGAGAGCGAATTTTGAATTTCCAGCGGCCATGCTTTTTTTATCAGGATCAGTGGCCGCCAGGGGGCCATATGTTTTTTTTATCTCCTGATAGGAACTAAGCTTCTGGTTGGATTCTAATTTCTTGGGGGAGAAATCGCGAATTTCGTTGAGCGAAACCTTTTCGTCTGGGGTAAAAACCTTGATGTTTTTCTCTTTCATTCAGCCTCGTCTCTTATACCATCGCATCGCCTTCACCACCTCGGCTGATGACGATTTTACCTTCCGACTCAAGCCGCTTGGCCACGTTGACGATTTCCTGCTGCGCTCCCTCGACTTCTGAGAGACGAACCGGTCCGCGCGACTCCAAATCCTCTCTGAGCAGGTCGGCAGCCCGCTTGGAAATATTTTTGAATATCTTTTCCTTGATTTCGTCCGGGGCTGTTTTGAGCGCGATGACCAATTTGTCGTTCGGGGTCTCCTTGAGCAGCATCTGCATTCCCTTGTCGTCGATGAAAATAATATCCTCGAAGACGAACATGAGTTTGCGAATCTCCTCCGCCAACTGAGGGTCCTTTTCCTCGACACGAGCCATGATGTTCTGCTCGCTGGTTTTGTCCATGACGTTGAGCATTTCTGCGATCGGTGTAACGCCCCCGAGCTGCTGAGTATCGATCGAACCCAATGTTGCCAACTCCGCCTTCAAAACTTCGTCGACCTGCGCGATCAAGTTCGGAGAGATGAAATCGAGGTTCGCGATTCTCAAAACCACTTCGGTTTGAATATTTTCTGGCAGACGCTTCAAAACCTCTGTTTTTTTGGATGGCTCTAAGTGCGCCAAAATCAATGCGGTGGTTTGAGGATGTTCGTTCACCAAGAAGTTGGCAAGAGTTCGAGGATCGACCAATTCCAATGCCTCGAGTGTCCGACTTCCCTCGACCACGGAAAGCTGACCCAAAACTGTTTTTGCCCTTTCTTCTCCCAGGGTTTGCAAAACGAATTCTCGCCCCTGCGCATGACCAAAAATAATATCTTCTTCTTCGGAAAGCTCCGAATAAAATACTTCCAATACTTTTTTCACTGTCGGAATCGGCACCTTGGTCACACGTCCCATTTCGGTCACGAGGCGTTTGACATCGTTATCTTTCATTTTTTTGAAAATCTGAGACGTGACTTGGTTGCCCAAAATATTCAGCAGCAAGGCTGACTTCTCCAGGCCACTCATGTCGTCGTAATTGTCAAAACTCATGCTGTTTTCGCCTTTCCTGCCTCTTTTTCAGCTGCCGCGTTCGCTGACATTTTTTTCTTAGGATCATGCAGCCAATCCTTCAAAATCAGTGCGGCCTTGTGCGGGTTGGAATCCACGAGTGTTACGATTTTTTCTCGGATCATCTCCCCTTCGACTTTTTCCGGGTCCATCTTTTCGGGCAGGACCGGCATGGTGTCCTCTATGCTGGGGAGATTGACGCCTTTCTGCAATTTCTCTAGCTCTTCGATGGTTTGTGGAAGGAAAGTATCCACGCTGTCCACTGTGTTATCCGTGATCCATTTGATGAATGGGCGAACCACTAACAAGAAGAACAAAAGAATAGTCAGACCAATCACGCCATACACAATCATGTTCTGAATGTAATTTTTTCTCTCTTTTTCTTCGATCAGACGGGAAGCCTCGTCGAAATCTTCGTGCGTGAATTCCATATTTTTGATTTCGAGAACATCCCCTCGTTTTCGGTCAATCCCCAGAGCTCCAGTAATAATTTTTTCAAACTCTAGGACTTTATCGGCCGGCCATGGCTCCACCTTGGATTGAACTTTTCCGTCAGCCCCAGTAGTTTTAACCGTTCTTCCATCCATGAGGACAGCCACAGAAAGTTTTTTGATGCTTCCGACAGGTTTGGTCGTCCTGCGGACGGTTTGTGGAACATCGTAGTTTTTGACTACGTTTTCAGTTTTTGTATCTGTCTTCACACCTTGAGTGGCTGCTGGACCGCGATCCCCGGGCAAATTCGATGCCGCTCCTGCTGCTCCAACAGGACCAGGACGACTGCCTTCCATTGATTTTTGGTCTTTTTGCTCAGAACGAACAGCCGCACCGTCTTGATCATAGGTGGTTTGAACTTCGTTCACTTGAGAAAAATCGAGATCGGCCGCAATTCTAGCGACCACACGTCCTTCACCCACCACACGAGACAGCATTGCCTCGATCCGCTTTTCCATTTCCTGTTCCATTTTTTGCCGGAACTCGACCTGCGATGCCGTGGCAACCGTCAAAGGATCGCTCGCATTTTTTGAAAGCACTTTCCCGTTTGCATCCATGACCACGACATCGTTGGTATCCATGCCCTCGACCGCTTTCGCAACGAGATTTCCAATTCCAAAAACTTGTCTTTCGGAAAGCATGCTACCCGGCTCCAACTCAATCACTACAGATGCTGTTGATTTTTTTTGATCTTCAATGAACGCACTTTTTTGAGCCATCGCCAAATGAACGCGACTGCTCTTCACTCCCTTGATGGATTTAATTGTCCGCATCAACTCGCCCTCGAGGGCGCGCTTTTGGTTGATTTTATGAACGAAGCTGGTGGTTCCCAAAGCTTGTTTGTCAAAAAGCTCATTTCCCACAATGCTGCTGAGGGGTACACCCATCGAGGCCATCTGCATCCTGAACTCTTGAATATATTCTGGAGGAACTGAAATCGCCTTTCCGGATGGATCCACTCGGAACGGGATTCTTTTTTCCCGCAGGATTTTCATGACATTGGTGGCATCGTCCGACGACATGTTCTCAGCAATGGGCTGGTAGGTTTTTTCACCCGCCCAATAGAACAACATGACAATCGCCGCAATAATCCCAAATCCGGTGGCGCCCATCGCCGCCCGCTTTGCTGCAGACAGAGACGACATGAAAGATGCGATCTGGCCATAAACTCGACCAATGTATTCTACCATTCAAATTCTCCCATTCTAAACCTGCATTCTCATGATTTCTTTGTATGCATCGATCACTTTATTGCGAACTTGCATCATCAATTTCAACGAAGCATCTGCACGCTCCACAGCCAGCATGGTCTCGTGCAGATTTTTATTGCGGCCTGCGACTAGCTCCTTGATGGCATGATCCGCTTGCGCTTGATGCGTATTCACTTGGTCAACAGCTGAACGAAGAGCATCCGAAAATGTCCCGCCCCCCGGAGCACTAGCCTCTCGGGCTCCACGCATTTCAAGGCCTCGACCCATGATCGCTTCCGCATCTCCGGATTCGACTGCCGACTGAATTCTTTGTATTCCAAACTCAGACATCTGTTAATCTCCTTCCGCGTTAAGCTTCAGGTGTTTATCTTCCAATCTCTAAAGCCTTTTGTGCCATGGACTTTGCAGCCCCCATGGCAGTCACATTCGCCTCATAGGATCTCTGCGCGGAAATCATATTGGCCATTTCTTCCACCGGATTCACATTCGGCATCGCCACGTATCCATCCACATTCGCTTGAGGGTGAGACGGGTTGTAAACCATTCGAGGTGGCCGCTCGTCCTCATGAATCTCCGTCACCTGAACACCCTGAACATCCTCATCCAACTGATTCTGCAAAATCTCTCCAAAACTTTCTCGGTCAGTTTGCGCTGCCAAGACTGGATCCTTCCTGCGATAAGGCCCAACACCGCCTTCAGCCTGCGTGGTTTCTGCATTCGCGATATTGCTTGAAATCGTATTCATCCGCTTGGTTTGCGCGTCGAGCCCCGTAGCACTGACTCTCATTGACGAAAAGAAATCCATTAATGGTTACCTCCGCCTTCGGTGATTGCGTATTTCAACATACCCAATTTTTTACGCATCATTTCTACCCCAGAATTATATAAAATCTGGTTTTCCGCCATCTTGGCCATCTCGGCCGCCCGATCCACCGTATTTCCATCGAGCGACTCGACACCGTTGGGATCATCATAAATCTCTGGATGAACCGCATCGGTCTCTCGATGCACGATGTGCTCAGGATGCGACCCTTCCATCGGCAACCGGCCGTCCACATTGAGTGCTTCGCGCAGCGCCCCCTCGAACTCCATCGCCTTTGATTTGTAGCCAGGCGTGTCTGCGTTCGCGATATTTGAGCTGATGACATTCTGATTCATCAGCCTCAAATTCAACGAGGTGTTCAGCGCGCCTGTCGTGGGGTCAAGGATTTTATTGGACACTCAGCTAGACCCTCAATCCCATCAGCCGGTAATCAGCTAATTTATTTCGCAGTGTCCGAATCGAAATTCCCAACGCTCTTGCTGTGTGAGTCCTGTTTCCCTGGTGGTACTGAAGTGCCTCCAAAATCACGCTTCTTTCGATATCGTTCAACGTCCGACCTGGCGCCCAGTTTTGGGATTTTCCATCTGACAGTTCAGCTGCCTGCATCAGCTTCTGACGCTCGATCGAAATTTCCTTCTCGGTGATGCAATTTCCTGTGCATGTGATCACTGCACGCTCAATCACATTCTCCAGCTCCCGAATATTTCCTGGCCAGAGGTGGGCGTTTAATAACCCCATCGCAGCTTCCGAAACAGAAAAGATGTCCTTGCCATTTTTGTGAGCATAAACACCCATGAAATATTCTGCGATGATACGGATATCGCCAATTCGATCACGAAGCGGCGGCAAAGTCAGATTAACTACATTGAGGCGGTAGAATAGATCTTCTCGAAACGAGCCTTCATTCACGCATTCCGTCAGGTTTTTATTTGTGGTCGCTATGATTCGAACATCCACGGGAATCGGTTTTCGTCCGCCAATCCGATCCACTTCGCCCTCCTGAATCACGCGAAGGAGTTTGGCTTGCAAGCGAATGTCCATTTCAGAAATTTCATCCAGGAGCAGCGTCCCACCATTGGCAAACTCGAACTTCCCAGCCTTGCTGGCAGCCGCACCTGTAAACGCACCTCTTTCATACCCGAAGAGCTCAGACTCCAACAGATTTTCAGGAATCGCTGCACAGTTAATCGCAACGAAAGGTTTTCCCACGCGACTGCTGCTTTCATGAATTAACTGAGAAACTAATTCCTTTCCTGTTCCGCTTTCACCTTGAATCAAAACCGTCGCCTTGCTCTGCGCGACTGTCTTGGCCAGTTGAATGATTTCTTTCATTCGACGATCTGTTGTCATTAAGTCCATTTTATCTCTCTTCCTTTCGTATCCTGCTATCGTTTTGCTAAAGCTTCTGAAGCCAGTTTTTTCCAAAACCCATCACCTGAATCCGTGCTCTTAGTAATTTTTTCTAAAGTCTGAATAGCCAACTCGCGGTCTGGACGAGATCCCGTTTTCAACAACGCAAGTGCGTAATGATACAGGACGCGATTGCCCCCGAGTCCATCTTTCACTGCACCCGAATACGCTTGCGCGGCCTCGCCCCATTTTCCGTTCCTGCCCAGCAGATCTCCCTCTGCTACAACCCACTCCTCGGGATCGCCAATTCCGGACAAACCCAGCACCGCAGCGCTGCCCTGAACCCAGTTCTTGTTTTTTTCAAATGTTCTCAGTTTGCGGTACCCATCGATTGCCTCACTGCTTCGACCCGCAGATGCTTGAAGCCGGGATATCCAGGCGTCAATTCGCAATGCATCGTCATTGAGCTTTGCTGAAGGATCCGGATTCAACAGTTTTGCACGCAGTGCGTGCCCCAATGCTGATGCGTTTTTTTCGTTTAGCTCATCCATAAGCCCCAGCAGAATTTCTTTTTCGTAGGAAAATGACGACTCACTTATAATTTTATCTAAATTAGATTTAATATCATCAAGTTTCTTATCCCCTGCCTGCAACCAAAGCGCCTTGGCTTTGACGAAAGCCTCGGAAGAAACCTTGATATCCTTGTCGATTTTCTCGAGATCTTTATCGGCTATAGCCGCAATGCTGCGATTTTCTTGAGCTTGTTTCGCGATTTCCAGCGCCATTCTGGAAAACCCGAGCTCCGCAGCTGCCTCGGATAATTTCCAAAGATAATCGTTTTCTGACGGTCTTTTGGAAATCAGAACCTGAGGAACCACTGCCATCGTTCGGTGATAAAAATTCAACGCTTCGTAACGTTTTCCTTCCGCCAGCATTTTGATGGAAGATTTTCTCAGCAACGCCCAGAAAATCTGCTGATAGGATTTTTTTAGCGTCTCCGACGGAGACCCGCTCTCCATCACTGACAGAACGAGAGCAATTGCCTGATGATTCTGCTCAAACGCAATCAATGAGCGAACTCTCTGCAAAACGATGAATTGCTGAATTTGGGCCGCACTCAGATCTTTGGACTCATTCAAGGGAGGAACATCCTTCTCAAAAAAATGAGAGGCCATAGCTGCACTGAACCCACCGTGATCTCCGCAGGGAATCAACCGCGCCCGTGAAATAATTGCACCCGTGCTATAGGGGTAGCGGTCTACGGTTTCTAGGAACCATTTGCGCGCAGCCAGAGAATCGTTCTCACCCGACTGACGGCCAACAATTTCAGCCATTCTCAGAGTAGCCCTCCAGCCTTCTGGGTGGACTGGAAAAAGCCTTAGGAAATTCTCAAATTCCTTTTTTGCAGAATCGAGTTGACCGAGCCAATACAAAGACTCCGCGCGATTCAAGTACACGGGCGGAAATTTTTTAGCCTCTTCAGGAAATCGAGTCATCGATTCAAAATATGCGGCCATCGCGCGCTCGTATTGCAGGCGTGCCAGATACAGGTCCCCCACCCGAAACGCCGCTGCTGATTTCGCCTGCGCATCTGGGCCGTTGGTCGTCACCCAGGCGTATTCGCTAGCGGCTCTTTCCGTTTGCCCCAACATGAACAACGCCTCGGCTGCGCCTAAGTGATAAACCCAGCTCAGTTTTTCTTCCGGGAATCGGCGAGTCAGCTCTAAAAATGACTCCAGCGCAGACAGGACATCTCCTTTTTCAAATTGCTGCCAGGCCACATAAGCCGATGCGATTTGAACAGCTGTTCTGGCCTTGCCCTCAAGATTCGCCTCTTCCTTGGACAGCCCGCGCAAAATCCGAACTGCCGCCTCACCCATCCCCAATCGCAGCATTGCATTCGCTCTGAGAAATTTCATCTCCTGGCGGTACTGGCTCCTGGGTTGTTCTGCGTCGAAAAAATCCAGTGTCTTGATCGACAGTGCATATTTTCCCTCGCGATAGAGGGAAAGCGCAAGGCGAACGAACTTCAGATCTTCCTTCTCGTTAGCGCTGGCCGCCTTCAACTCAGAATATTTAAAATGATCATCGGGATTGGGCTGGGGAAAGTAGCGGCTCAGATCCAGTTTTTCGCGTGCCGCACGGAATGGCAGGAAAACCTCCGTGTCCTCACTGAAGGGTTTGCGGCAAAATTCAGTCAACTCCTCGAAATTTTCCAATTTTTTGGACGCGATCGCCCTCTGTTGGCGGCGCTTGGCCCGCAGGGCGGCCAGCTTCCGGCCTTCCTCGCGTTTTTTGCGCTCTCGAATCACCACAGCTTCTGCTACGGTTGGACCCTGCTTGACCCAAAAATCCACTACAAACCGAGCGGGGGCTCGATCATGGTACGAAAACTTCTCCATTTTGGGGTCTGCCAGAGCTTGAGCGCCTGTCGGGAATTTCCACTTCCCGCGGATGACCACACCGCCTTTTTCTTCCGACAAGGCCACCGACTCCACGCGATAGTCTCTGAGTTGGCGCTGCAACATAAGGGACCAGTCGCGCTCAGAACCCAGGGGTGCTCCTAGGTCAGCCAGACCTACGGACGGAAAACTCAACTCAAATCCACCCGGCAGGTCTTTCCAAGCTGCCTGGGCTCCCGCATCGAGTTCGAACTCCATGCGACTGTGGGTGGGGAAAGTTTTGAGTTCGATGGGAGCAGCTGAGGCAGAAATGCCATAGGACATTCCCACCCCCAAGATCCAGTTGCAAATCGGTCTGGTCAGTTTTCTTCGCATCTTGCTCGTTTTCATCCCCATCCATCCTGGATAGGAATCCACTTCTGATCCCCTGCCTCGATACTGCCTCGATAAATACTAAGCAAAACTGATGCCAACTGAAGCCTGGGGGCAGTCCAGCTTAGGTTTTCGGGTCGATCTTCCCATAAACCCCGCGATCATGCTGGGCAATTTTGAACTCGGAACAAAAATCCCCCGGGCATTTCGGTTCCGGCACAGAACAGCCATCCGTCAGCCTCGTGTCGAAAAGTGTCAGGAAAAATCACACTCGCGGTGGCGAGTTGACGTTTTTCTGTGTTAGGATCGAACGAAATGAATCGCTATCTACTTTGCATCAGTTTCATCTGCGTCCTCCTGAACGCGGGTTGCAGCGTAGTCGTTGGGAACATCAAACCTGTTGACGAAAAATCAAAGAACTACAAGGTGATGGATCTCAATCGCGAGGAATGGAAGAAGCTCCCCCCCGCGGAAGTCGCACATGATTCCGTATCAGCCAATTCAGAAATCAAAAACTCTGAGCCAGACACCAGCGAAACGACGGACCTCGCCTTTCAATCTCAACTGACTTCTTCTATTATTTCGATGAATTCCGCGTGTCGACCGAGCGTACGAGAACGGGAGCTGGGGGGATTCACTCAACAGCTTCTGCTGGGAATCAGCGACGTCTCGGAACGCAGCGAAATCCATCTGAAAATAGCCGATCAAGACGCGCTCCAGACCACCGTAAACGGTAAAATGAACCGTACATTCGTCAAGATCAGGACAATCGTCCTGAAAAAAGACAATTGTGCATACGACCTGATGTACATCAGCAAACCCGCGGATTTCGAAAAGCAAGAAGACACTTTTTTGAAATTTGCACAATCCCTAGTAATTAAATAAAAACCGTAGACAATAATAGAATGAACGTCACCGTCCAACAAAGCTTCATCCCCCGCCTAGGCAATCGCATTTTATCGCTGGTTCGTTTTTGCGGCGGATTCGGAATGCTGACCTGGCAAGCCATGAAGGACATGGTGACTCCGCCGTACTACCCTCGTTTGATTATTCAACAATGCTTTACGCTGGGAGTTCAATCTTTTCTCTTGGTTGCGGTCACAGCGTTGGCCACAGGTTCCGTTCTCGCCCTGCAATTTGGTCACGGACTGGCGAGGTTCGGCGGAAAACTCTATATCCCAAAAATCGTATCGCTCTCGATTTTGCGCGAAATGGGCCCCGTGTTCACTAGCCTTCTCGTTGCAGGCCGAATCGGCTCAGGAATCGCTTCCGAAGTCGCTTCAATGAATGTCACCCAGCAAATCGACGCGATCCGAGCACTGGGCACGAGCCCCGTGAAAAAAATTGTCATCCCCCGAATGCTCGCAGCTATGATGACGCTTCCGATACTCACCCTCTTTGCAGATTACATCGGCATGTTTGGTGCCATGATGATTTCGTCCAGCGAACTGGGCATCAATCCTGAATTTTTCATTGCAAAAACCATAGACACTTGCCGAGCCTATGATATTTACACAGGATTGCTTAAAACTGTCGTATTCGCTTTTTTCATCTCCATGACCGCTTGCTGGAAAGGACTCAACACCGAGGGCGGCACACAGGGAGTCGGCAACACCACTACCTGGGTGGTGGTCACATCGAGCATCTTTATTATGATTAGTGATTTATTTTTAACGAAGTTCTTCATTCTTACGGTGTTTCCAAAATTCTGATGGAAACCGTACTCGAACTCCGCAACCTCCACAAAGCGTTCGGCACCAAAAAGGTGCACCAGGGCGTTGAACTCAAGCTCCAAGAGGGTGAGATTCTGGGGTTGTTTGGAGGCTCAGGGACCGGCAAGAGCGTGGTCCTGCGCTCAATCATTGGTTTGGAAAAGCCCGACGAGGGGCAGATTCTTTTTGAGAATCATGACATCACTCAAATGACCGAAAAAGCACTCGTACCGATTCGAAAAAAAATCGCCTATGTTTTTCAAAACGGAGCTCTTTTTGACTCACTGACCGTGGAGCAAAATCTCTCGTATCCTCTTCAAGAGCACACCACCCTCTCGGAAGACGAAATTCACGAAAAAGTGAATCAGATGCTGGAATTGATCGATATGAAAGGAAGCAATCAGCTTTTGCCTGGCGCCCTCTCGGGAGGGATGCAAAAGCGTGCAGGACTTGCACGAGCGATTATTCTGGGACCCCGGATTATTCTTTTTGACGAACCTACCGCGGGACTTGATCCAGTCAACACACTCAGATTATTAAATAATATCAAGAAATTAAAAACACAGAAAATCACCGGGATATTCGTGACGCACGATATTCCTTCGGCGCTCGAGATCTGCGACCGAATCGCAATTCTGTACGCCGGAAAAATCCACATTGTCGACACCATCGAAAACATCAAGAAATCCAACGATCCCTTGGTACGATCGTTTTTGCAAGGAACCCATGAGTGACACACGAATGAGAGGCCGAAACCTATGAACCGTACTGTCGAAATCGAAATCAAAGTTGGAATTTTTGTGGCTGTCGGAACGGCCATGATCATGTTGGCCATTCTCCTGCTGGGTGGAGCCGAGGGGATTATTTCCAGACAAAACACCTACGTCTCGCACTTTCCCAGCACCGATGGACTCATTGCAGGCGCCAAAGTAGTTTTGAACGGGATCAACGCTGGCATCGTGAGTGAAGTTGATTTTGACCCAAAAACCCGCGACATCGTCGTCACCCTGAAAGTCTCCAAGAAATACGAGTCCTGGATCCGAGAAGATTCAGCCGCCGAAATCATGACCCAGGGAATGTTGGGAGACAAGTTTGTTTCCTTGAGTGTCGGCACCGACAGCAAACCCATGCTCGTCTCAGGAGCCATCGTGCAGCCACACTTTGGTCAGGGCCTCAATCAGTTCATCAACAAAGGCGACCAGCTCATGGTCACCTTGAACAGCATCTCCCTGAGCGTCGACAGAATCCTGAAATCATTTGACCAAGGGGGAAAAAACGATAGTTTTTTCCAATCCCTCACCAAAACTTCACACAATCTCGCCGAAGCGACGCAAAAATTGAACTCAGAGCTCGAAAGCACTCAATTCAAAAATACGATTCGCAACCTCAACAGTATTTTAGAGAAGGTCAATAATGGCACTGGCACCTTGGGGGCTCTGATAAATGATCCAGGATTGTACTACGATACGCGCGCGCTCCTCGGCGGCGCTAATCGCAACCGCATCATGCGCAACCTAGTCCGCAAGACCGTCAAGGACAACGAGAACGCCGACGAAGGCGCTGCTCCTACCAAGTAGACGCGCAAATATCATTCTCTCGAAAGAATCGAAGCCGATCAGCCTTCGTTGCCAGAGGCTTCTTGGAAGGTCAGCTTGCTCTTGCTGCCAATCGAAACGATCATGCCACGCTTGCGAAGCTTCTCGACCAACGTCGTGCGATTCATCTTCAAAAGCTCGCTGGCGCGGTTCTTGTTGTTCTGCGTTCGTGCCAGAGCTTGATCTACCAAGTGGTTTTCGAATGCCGTAACAATGGCCTTCAGATCCAAACCATCCTTGGGAAGAACCATCTTCGGGAATTCCCACTCAGAAACTGCTCCAGCAGCTTCGGGTTGAGTTTGCGCATAATTTTGAAAAATACGATGAGGCAAGTCAGACATATCCATTTGTCCTTTTCCTTTCAGAATCACTAAACGTTCAAATAAGTTTTCCAATTCCCGAACATTCCCTGGCCATTCATACGCCATCAAAGCACTCATGATTTGAGCCGAAGGATACTCGACCGAGTGTCCGGTAATGCGATTGAATTGGTCCAAGAAATACTTCACCAAAATCGGCAGATCCGACTTACGATCCCGGAGCGCGGGGATCTTCATTGGAATTACATTCAGCCGATAGAAGAGATCTTCGCGAAATTCTTTTTTCTGGACCGCTTCTTCGAGATTGCGATTCGTAGCTGCGATGATCCGAATATCGACGCTGATGGTTTTTGAAGAACCCACCACTTCGAATGTTTGGGTCTGCAGAACCCGGAGTAGCTTTGCTTGTAGATGCATCGGAATTTCACCGATCTCATCCAGGAACAAAGTTCCACCATTGGCCATTTCGAAACGCCCGAGGCGATTTTGCATCGCACCTGTGAAGGCGCCTTTCATGTGGCCAAAAAGTTCAGCTTCCAGCAACTCGGCTGGGATCGCGGCACAATTGACTGTGATTAATGGTTTGGACGACCGGGATGAGTTCTCGTGTATGGCACGAGCCACTAGCTCCTTTCCGGTTCCACTTTCTCCTGTAATCAGGACTGTGCTGTCCGTCTGAGCCACCTTTGCGATGGTTCGGAACACATCCTGAATCTCTGGGCTTTCACCCACCAACGGCGTACTGACTGTGAGCATCAATGCTTTCCCCCTTTGAATTCCATTTCAAACATGTCCGGTCATTTTTGATCGGTCACTTATTTAGGGTAAGGCATAGTTTGCCGCCACGTCAAATTTTTTTCATAAGGTTTTATAAGAGGGCATAAAGATTCAGCTTTCCTCTATCTTTTTTGGAGAATAATCGCTCCGATCATCGTGATCTCAAGCTTAAGCCGCATCGTGCGGCCGCTTGAACCGATTATTCTCCAAAAAAGATAGAGGAAAGCTGAATTGCTCAAACACGACTTACATAACCTTTCTTCAATGGGTGATTGAAGAAGAGGTCAATATTTGATGATGTAGTTGACGCCGGCGTTGGTGGGGCGGGTTTCTGATGTTGTTCGCGGCACGCCGTTAGTACCGTCGTTAGTCGGTGACGACGATGAAATATTTCTTGATCCAACCTGCAAGTCAGTCTGGATACCACCCGCGTAAGAAATCGTATAATAGCCGGTGTTTGGAGCACTTTCTGTATGAAAATGCCCCTGAAATCCATCTGTTTGCACACTCCCTACATTGTCACCCGTATTCCCGCCTGCATTCATCGCTGTGCGCGTGGCTCTGTCGGGGTCGCGCGCGATACCTCCATCCACGCCTCGCAAGAATCTTCCGCGATAGTCGGGCAAATTGAATGTGGTTGCTCCATCTCCTGATCCGTGTGTAACGCCTAGAACTGCGAACAAGGCGGCATAGGTTGTTCGAGAAACTGCAGTTCCATCGCACAACAACCAACCTGTCGGTGCAGTCGACGTGGCCCAAATAAAAATAGCCCCGGTGGGTGCTGCTATGGCGACGGAAGAATCCACGTAAGTTTTGGTGCTGGCATGGTTGGCAACGGTAGGCGCTCCAGCGAGCGTAATGGCTCCAGTCATCGTTCCCCCGGCCAGGGGCAAGTTTCCGGCGGCGGCGGACGAAGAGGCAGAAGCAACTTGTGCATCCACATACTGCTTGGTTGCGGCTTGCATCGCTGCTGAGGGATCTGCGGCGAGTACCAATGCACCCGTCATCGTTCCACCTCCCAGAGGTAAATAAGCTTTAGATAATTTTTCGGGGGTAATCGATGCATCCGTCACTGTCGTCGATGACGAGGAATCGCTAGCTGGATCGGGAGCATTGTCGTCGATAGCTGGACGGCAGGCTAGATGACTAGACAGCAAAACCAGTGCATAAATTCCCATCCACCTTTTTCGGCTGCTTCGGAATTCGACTGACGTGCTGTTGATCCGTTTTTTAAACATATTCCTTTCTCAAGTTTTTAATATTTGATGATGTAGTTGACGCCGGCGTTGATGGGGCGGGTTTCGTTGCCGCCTGATGCAGCGTTGGTGATCGTAACTCCTGTTGTTGAGTTACCTGAAGTTGCAGGATCGACCGACCAGACTGTTCCTCCGCCTGCTCCTCCTACGCCCCAAAACCATGAAGATCCAGAATGTGTGTGTCCCGGGTCTGTCAGAGAATTGGTATGCGTGTGGCTCGCGTAGGCAGCAGCCTGAATACTCCCCACATTGTCCCCAGTATTTCCGCCCGCATTCATTGCAGTTCGGCCAGCGGCGTCGGGGTCTCTCGCTTGTCCACCGTCCACACCTCGCAAAAATCTTCCGCGATAGTCGGGCAAATTAAATGTGGTCGCTCCGTCCCCTGAACCATGAGTCGCTCCCAGGATCGCAAAGAGCCGAGCATAGGTGGTGCGTGAAACGGCTGTGCCATCGCAGAGCAAGAATCCGGTGGGAGCAGTCGCCCCTGTATAAGGCCAAACTACTCCAGCTGGCACCATCACCTCCAGTGCAGTAGAGACTGCACTCTGCGAAGCACCGATCGTTGTGCTACTCCAGTTCGAACTCGATGATGTGCTCTGAGTATAGGCAGTGTTGCTAATGACAGAACCTGCAGCCGCTGACACGGTGCTAATCTGCGCATCCACATACTGCTTTGTTGCAGCCTGCATCGCTGCTGCGGGATCTGCGGCGAGCACCAAAGCGCCTGTCATCGTTCCGCCTCCTAGAGGTAAATCTGTGCCCCGGAGAGGATGAGCGTCAAAGTTGCCTTTTCTGCCTTTCCTAAT
>CAYILR010000027.1:0-57648 GCA_964364175.1 uncultured Bacteriovoracaceae bacterium | reverse complement strand
CGTCAAAAAAATACTTCCTCAAATTTTGACGCGCGACCTCTCCGGGGCACAGAAATCTAAGACCTAATGTGTATTATATCGAAACAATTTCATTATTCAACCATTATTTAATAAATCTTAATAATTAGGCTTTTCGCGTATTGACTCATACAAAACCTTACCGAGAGAATTTTGAGAAATCACACGCTTCTCAGCTCATTTCTGAGTTGCAAAATAGGTAATACCGTAATACTGTATTACCTATGGGTGCTATCAAAACCTCCAAGCTAACAGAGAAGTATCAAGCCACCGTGCCTCTAGAAGTCCGTAAACGACTTCAATTGAAGAAAGGGGACCGGATTGCCTTTGAGATCAAGGACGACGAGACGGTCCTTCTGAAGAAAGTCACATGGATCGATCCCGAATGGACCCGGGCATTGGAAGGTACTCTTTCGGAGTGGAACTCCGCTGAAGATGACGAGGCCTACGGTGACCTCTGACCGAGATCATGAACGATTTGACGTGGTAGTTGTCCCGTTTCCCTTTACTGATCGAGACGCAGAAAAAAGACGTCCAGCTTTGGTTCTTTCGAGTGCTCGAGAATTTAATCTCAAAGTTGGCCACTGTGTTCTGGCTATGATCACCAGCGAAGAAAGTCCGCCTTGGCCACTCGATGTCCCGCTCAAAACTTTGGATGCGGCTGGATTATCCTCCCCTTCCAAAGTCAGAATGAAGATATTCACTCTGGACGTTCGGTTGATTCTGAGAAAACTAGGAACGCTGTCGTCGCACGATCGAAAAGCAGTGACTTCTTCTTTGAAAAAACTGGGATTAGCCCGATAAAACACAGCTCATAATAAGCGTGGAATTTTTCGTCAATATTTTGACGATGCAGCTAACCCCAACATCAAAAGGCATAACATTCAATAATTATTTAATAAATCTTAACAATTATGCGGTTTCGCTGAGTAGGTATTTTTATTGCATTTTTATCATAAGCGGGTTATGATATCGATCATGGATCGAGCAGTCACAAATTACCTTTCCATGATCGGTCGTCGCGGAGGCAGAAAGAGTCGCCGGAAGCTGGATTCTAGTACTGCCCGAGCCATGGTGAAGGTCCGAGAAGCTCGCAAAATCTACAAAAACTATCATAGTGAATGTTTTTGGTCCTATGATCCCGATCTCAAAATTTCGATAACCGACGTGCGTTGGGTGGGACAACAGCTGATCAAGCACGGAAACCAAAAACTCTGGAAGTTAGGTAAAGCCCTGTGCCAGTAACTGCATTTCAAGCTCAGCTCGCCAAATTGATTTCGGTCAATCGCTCACCCGACAGCTATTTGGCAGGGGGCACTGCCCTCCATTTTGAGCCTCAAACAATACGATACAGCAACGATCTGGATTATTTCCACGACTCAGAAAAACGAGTGGCAGAGGCGTTTGAGCAAGATCAAAAGCTCCTATCAAAAAATGATTACACAGTCGAAATTGAAATGCACCAACCGGGATACGTTCGAGCGATTGTCAAAAAAAAGAACCAAGCTACAAAAGTTGAATGGGCGCATGATTCTGCGTGGAGATTTATGCCTCCGCTTTATTTTGAAGATCGAGGTTACACACTTCACCCGATTGATTTAGCTACCAATAAAGTTCTTGCCCTGGCCGGGAGAGACGAAGTCCGGGACTATGTTGATGTGCATGATATCCATCAGCGCATCTTGCCGTTGGGAGCACTGTGCTGGGCCGCCTGCGGAAAAGACCCGGGATTCACGCCTCATTCCCTGCTTGAACTCCTGCAAAGAAGGGGGAAGTACCACCCAGAGGACTTCAACCGCCTCCAGCTCAACGCAAAACTAGATCTGGTATCCATGAAAGAAGCTTGGCTCAAAATGCTTCAGGATGCCCGAACTCTCATCGATCATCTTCCTCCTGACGAGGTTGGATGCCTTTATTATTCCACTTTGGAAAAAAAGTTTGTAACGCCTCCTCTGGAATCACGGCCGCAGACCATTCAACCCCATTATGGAAGAGTCGGGGGAATTCTACCTAAGGTTGTCGAGGACTAGCTTCCCGATTCGCCCATTTTCTTGACCTTTACAGTATATCTTGATACACCGCGTCCAGGTTTTTATGAACTACCGGGCGGGCGTCCTTTTCACACTATTTCTTCTCAGTTTTCAGGTAATTCTGACTGCCCATGCGTCCGAGCTGATGACCCCAGTGGACGCCTCGACGGGGGCCCCTGCGGCTGACCTCATTTACCAAGGACAACCTATCGACCCCAACCAGGCTGCAGAACTGCGCCGCCGAGGTGTGGAAATCTGGCGGCTCAACCCCGAGGAAAGTCTGATTTGGAGCAATACAAAGCTTCCGATTTATCCTGACACGACTGCGTACCCCGAAGACGGCGCACGAGTGACTTATGACTCTGAATTATTAAATTCTCCCGGTTTATTTCGTACCAGTATCCAGAGCGACAGCAATCCAGAGCCTTTGACCCTGACCGTGAGTCTCGAGCACCACGCTGCTTTGCTTCGCTCGGGGCTGCTCCGAAAACTGGGCTATAGCATCCCTGCTCCGCGATTTTACCACGCGCTGACAGTTCAATTCGAAAGCATCGCTGCCCGCGATCATTTCTTGGACGAAATGAGTTCTGCCACTCTGGGAACTCGAGCTCGGTGGGTGCGCAACCTCCCCAAAGATAAACCCGAGGTCACGCTTCAGGCAGTGACTCTCGAACCGGGCCGACTGACCGGGTTTCCTGTTCATTGGGGAACCATCGACGCTAAATTCATTCGTGACCGACGGGCGATGCGGTCACTGCTGATTCCTATCCTGCTGGGCGAACTCCCCGAGAGCATCAACGAGTATCTTTGGGAATCCGGAAGTGTTTTTAGTGAGAACTTGGTTTTAGAAGCTTACGCCGCGACTTCGTTTTCTGAAGCGACCTTTGACGATTTCAAATGGATTGGGTTTCGATTGGGGCAACTGAAACGCGCAGACTTTGAGGAGATTGTAGCGATTTCTGGACTTCCGACTGACATCCGAGCGCTGGTTTTGGAAAAACTCATTTCTCGCAGAAATCACCTGATTCGTATTTTGAAGCTAACTTCCAAGCTGCCACTGCTGGACTATAATCCAAATATTTCCATTGGAAATGTAGACAAAGGCAAACTCACACGAATTGACTACCCGGGATACCCGTCTCATTTTTCGGACCCCGATCCGCTTTCACCCATTCGCCGAAGTGAAATTTTTAAATTCTTCAAGTTGAGCATTATCAGCGCTGGCATCGGTCAACTCACGGAGAGCATCAGTCAAGCCATGCCCCGCTACATGACAGATGACGTAATCAAGGAGCATCAACAAAGAGTCCAGAGCAACACCCTCAAGCAACAGGTCATCAATAAGTACGCGGGAACCAGCAAAACCTACACGGAACCCGTCGGATGGTGGAATGGCGGACCCTTTGGCGGATTCAACATCAGCGCCAACCGATCGGTCACAACTGGCACTTATTATGGCAGCAGTGCTCCACTCCAGCTGGTCGACTCCGTGGGGATTTCAGGAAATGTTGGATATCTTTGGGGCTACTTCGATCCGAGCCTTCAATACTTAAACCGAGACACGAAACAAAATTCCACGGTCATTCCTCAATTTTCAGTCAACGCAGCTCTGAGCCGGAACTATATTCATGTCAGACCCATCGAGGATGTTGGCAAAGGTCTCGAGGCAAATTGGGCCGATACAGTGGTCAGCCGATTCATGCCCCAGCTGGCAGAAGTTCTGGAGCCTGAACAAAAATGCGATTTGCAGAGCAATCCGATTTGGGTGAGAGAATTCAAAGATGCCGAAGGGATGAAATTCTACGAAATTCTTTTTGATACCGAGCAGCCGGGGGCCGCTGAACTCGCAGAGAAAAAGAAAAAAGAACTGATCGATTCCAACGTCATCCCCAATCAGATCCTCGTTCGCGGAGTCAAAGGCCAAGAAGCTTGCAAGGCTTTGATCGAACATAAAACAGAAGGCAATCTGAATAGTTTTCTCTCGCAAATGAAAAAGGGCGAAGCGTTTATCGTAGTCGATAGCTTGAACCTCAGCGGTGACCTGGGTGTCGGCGCTCCCCTGTCCTTGCTGCTCCATGAGCCAGTCAGTGAACAGGCCTCCGTTTCCGCAAATCTCGGACTAGGCTATCAAGTTCTGCGTCGCACTCATTTCGTGAGAACTGAAACGGGCGTGCAGGTCTACCTTCAAACCTTGGGAAGTCCGGGAATTAACTACGGCGTCAGCCTGAGTTACTACACCAATGTTTTGTCGATTCAGCAAAGGCACCGTCTCGGATTGGGACACACGCGATTCTACTCCGTAGATCTGAGCGATGCTGATTTTGAGACGAATAAAAAAACGATTCGGGCACTCAAAGCTCTTTTTGTTCACAACGAGGCTGAGCTTTTGGATTCCGCATTTCCCCACTACGAACTCGATCATGATATTTCTGCGCGGATTTTAAATCGCACGATTATTTCAAGGCATTGGGATTCTCTGCGAGAAGAGCATGAGGTTGCAGTTTTGCCACCTGTGGATGCGGCTTTCTCGACCGATGGAAAACCGATGGATCCCAGGAAGTTTGAGCGAAAACTGTATCTCAATCGCTGGGTGGATCGCACGGGGGATAATTACCTGGGATTTTTTGGCTCCATTATCTCGGGACTCGCAAAAAGCTCGAAATTGACCAAAAACGATTTGAATTTATTTGAGCAGCCCGAGGGGACTAACCCCGGCGGCACTCCATTTGGACGAGCCAATTGGACTGAAATCACTACGGAGTCGGAAATCACCGAAGGGGCAGCGTTTCAGCCAGTTTCGCTCATGGAGGACGTCTGGGCGGGATGGTCCTTGCCTCGCAAAAAGCTCTTCCGGATTTTCAACGAGATTGAAGAAAAATTTGTTCCGTTGAACCTGGATCACCGCCTGATCAATCGCGGCAAATTCGGCACGATTGATGAGCTGCAACTCTACGAAATCAAATCCACGCTGATTCTCTATCCCAAGGCTGTTTTGAAAATCGGTGAGAAGATTTTCGAGCGCAAGGCTGTTGCGATCAATACCCTGTACCGATTGTTCGGAATGGATCAGTGTGAGGTTGCTATTACGACTCGCGCACAACTGATTCGAGGAAATTTCTGGACCTGCCACTCATCGGCACTCAACGATATCTTGGACCTTCGAGCAAATTTTCCTCAGGACGTAAAACTCAAAACCGATTGGTTCAACAAGGTCATCACGATTTTGAAGAAAAATTCCCGGATGGATCGATTGCTCGAAATCATTGATTCGGATTCTTATGTTCTGGCGGTGAAGGTCAGCGGATTTAAGACGAATGATAACGAAGGGACGTCGGAGTATCTATCCAGCACATTAGGAAACTTTAATAATGACATCGGATTCGGGTTGTTCCGGGACTTTGGCAGCAAATACGGAATATCCGCCTACGAAATGTACGCAAAATACTTCAGCACAGGATTTTAAAACAATGAGAAAACAGGTCCTAACTTTTAAAAAATTCTGTCCGGGTCCGAGCTGCGCCACGATGGCGCGTTTGCGAGGGGCAAGGAGGCCCTCCCGCGACAGAATTTGTTTAAAAGTTAGGACCTGTTTTTTCATTGTTTCTTTGTTCTTGGCAACCAGAAGCACCATCGTACTTGCAGACTCATTGGAGTGGATTGTGGTTCCGTCTGAAACTGCAACTCAGGCTGTGATTCAAGAATTCAGAAAAAACCCTGACATTGCTTCAAGTGTTGCTGTTTTTGATGCTGGGGAGTCGGATTATCTGGCTCGCCAGACTTCGGCTCCTGAGTTGGCTCGGGCTTTGAAAATTAGAACCTCATCGCTGGAATCTTTGGAGCGCCTTCGCAAATGGTCGCATGCTCATGGAGATTTGTTTCAGTTTGAAGAGAATGCTCCTGTTACTCTGAACGAGAGCCCTGCTGTTCCGACGTCTGCTGCCGATCCATTACTCAAAGAACAATGGGGATTACGAAATACTGGCGGGACTTATTTGCTGAAAACTTCTGACATTCAGGGAATTCCGTTTCAGGGAGTTCCTGACGAAGACGTGGGCGTGGATCGTGCTCCTCCTGAAAACCTCTCCCGCCCAATTGTGGTCGGCGTTCTGGACACGGGGATTGATGTGACTCACCCGGATCTTCAGTCGCAAATTTACCGCAAAGAAAGTGAATGCCAGGCGTACCAACAATTTTTGGCCTGCAAAGATAAAGAAAAAAACGAGGAAAAATGCCTGGGAATCTGGGGCAAGGTCGACACGGATGGCAACGGATATCCCATGGATTGCATGGGATGGAACGTGTTGAGTCTAGTGGATCGTCAGACTGGGATTCGCGGCAATAACCAAATCGATGATGACATTGGGCACGGAACTCATGTCTCTGGTATTATTGCAGCAGCACAAAACAGTGTCGGCATTCGCGGAGTTTCTCAGTCGGCAAAAATTCTGTCCATCAAAGTCATTCGTGAGTCAGAGCCAGAACCTGCGCGACCTGCCGACGCTGACTCCGACGTGCCCCCATCGATCATCGAACGTGATCTTCCAAAAATCCGAACCTACGCCGATATTATTTCGCGCGGAATGCTCTACGCTCTCCGTAGCAATGTTCAGGTGATCAATATGTCTCTGAACTGGCCTCGGTACATGGACTCGCTGCTGATGCGCAAGCTGGTGAAGGCGATCCAGAACAAAGGAGTTCTCGTCGTCGCTGCAGCAGACAATTTTGCTAACCCGAATCCGGTTTATCCTTGCCTCTATGATGGAGTGGTTTGCGTCGGATCGCACGGTCCCGACGGAGCACTTTCTCAATTCAGCAACTATGGCGGAAGCGTCGATGTGGCAGCCCCCGGATTCATGATTCTGAGTACTTGGTTCAGACAGTGCATGAAGCCGGAATGCAAACAAAAATTTTACACGGATCGTATTGGATATGACTTCCGCAGCGGAACGTCGATGGCAGCACCCATGACTGCAGGTGTGCTTGCGAGAATTTTGAACTCGGGGGCTTCATCTGACGAGGCCTATGCCCGACTGATGATCGGTACACGTCCTGTGCGCACATCCACGGTTGACATTGCCAGCGGAAAAAAATGGGTTCGAAATGGCAATATCGACCTAGCTCGAAGCCTCAACGCTTTGCCCCGGCCCTGGATCGCTCCCGTGAAAAAAGAAGTCGTCTTTTTGACTTGGGATCGAAAAAGCAATCATCTCGCGATTAAATTGGATTTGAAAAATTTCTGGATGGCTGCAGAGAATGTCGCGGCAGAGATTAAACTTTCTGCCCTGGCACTTGAGCGTGGCTTTAGTTTGCCAACGTCGCGATTTGAATTAGGAAGCCTATCGTCCGGAGAAACCAAAAAACTCTCAGGAACACTTCAAATATCTCATTCCGAAATTCCTAGTGAAATCGAATTTGAACTGAATCTCACTGCCGATGGGATCGCACAACCTCCGGTTCACATGCAAGCCGAAGTCATTGTTCCCTTGGATCCTCTGTTTCTAGATTCCGAGTCAGAGACCCTGACTTTGTCTACTGAGGATGCTGCCCTGATCCGAGACAGCGAGGGCATCACCGACATTCGATGGATCCAACCTGTCTTCGAAAATTTCTCACCCACTGCAGATCCACAGTACGTTGCGATCAAAAAAACAGGGGCAAAATCCACAGCAGCATTCCTGCTCCAACGTTTAGGGCAAACCTACAAAGTTTCAGCAAGTCACACATTCGACGAAGCCTCTACGAATGTTCAAAATATTTACCAGACCGAAACGGGATTCGTTTGGTCGACTCGAACGCAGATTGAAAAAACTGGGAAATCCGGAAGAAAAGACAAATTCGCAGTTCTTCACTGGTTGAACCTGAATTCACAGTTCCAGCCGATCGGTACTGAATATCAATATGATGGGAGTCTCGGATTTTATCCCGGGTCGGTTTTTTGGATCTGGTTGAGTGGAGAACGCGTCCCTGCCTGGATTGCGATGGGAAAGCTCCCCGACCCCGAAAAACCCAAACCCACGCCCTGGGAGAAAAATCCCGAGAATCCAGCAGCGCGTAGGGTTTACTACGTCAATGCCACCGGCGTTCACACTTTGCCGCATCCGCAGGATTTTGCTCCTGTGGAGTGGCTATCCTCACACGAGGCCACTTTTACTACAGGCAAAGGATATGATCGCAAATTTTTCCGAAGTTCGTTTGATTCAAATGGAATTTGGCAAACACCCGCTGCATTGAATTTTCCCAGCTATCACATGATCGGCGGGCTGGTTCCGACGATGATTTTGTCACTCGACAAAACAGCTGCTGGATCGAGCGCAGGCGTTGCCTATGGAAGCCAGGGCGTGCTGGGGCAACATCGATTGAGCCTAGTCCTGCCTGATCAAACTCAAGTTCAACAAATCACAATTGCTCCCGAGGATCCTCTCGCCGCGATTCATCGCATGGTGGGAGTGTACAGGGACGCTGCTGGCGGAATCCAAGCCTTTGGTCAGTCCTTGTTCCAAATCGATTTTCAGGATTTCAGTTCAGGGTTGCACGCTTCGACGACCATTAAACGCTTCGGTTTCGTTTCAAAGAACCTCTTTGACGGATATTATTATCCTCTCTCTGTAGATTCGAACGGAGCTTCTCGAATTCCAGCACTTTATTTTCCACCTTCTCTTGGAGTTTCAATCAGTTCAGAACTGATCGTGCCTGCACTATCGTCGGACGGGAAAGAATTGCGGTTGGAAAGACCTGCGAAATTCAGAATTTTTCCGACGGCGGGCAAGGAACAAACTTGCACCGAGCTCAATCCTACGCCTACTCACCTCGTTTATTTTTGTGGTGATCGATTTATCAAACTCCCTCTGAGGTTTAAAAATGCGCATTAAACAGATTTTTATTTCCTTACTCATAGCGTTCAGCACTCAAATCGCATCAGCGAATGACGGTGAGGTACTTTATCCTGAACATTCCTCACTCATGAGTATTTTCAAGTGGACTGCTGATCATGCGATCGACGGATTTGATTCCCAGGATTTCTTGGTGCTCGGATTCAAGCCTGCTTACAAATTTCAAAAAGACTCTTTCAAAAGCGCTTGGAGCAACACTAAACAAGTCGCAGAAGCAATCAAACAAGAATACACGAGCAAGGGAACCGTCGCGACCGACGTCCGAAATCTTTCTTTCCGCGATATCAAGTTTCATAAACTCGATAGTTTTAATGTGGAATTTTTCAAATCAGCGTTTCGATTTCCTGCAACGGCTGAGACAGCAGGAATGATTCCAAAAACAATCGAGTACGTGGGGGACATGTTTGAAGCTCCTGCTCCATCGGGCACAGGAATGAAAATCGTGCACGGCGTTTGGGTCATCACTCAGGCGGGAGCGTTCCTCCTCGTTTCCCTTCCCATGGAAACCCTCGCAACTGCAGGGACTTTTGTGGGTGAACTCGCTTGGAACATTGTCAGCCGAACTTTCATCGCTACGCTGCAGGGACTCCTCACCGTCGTTGATTTGCTGCAATACCCTCTGGAAGTCTTGATGGTTCCTTGGGCTGTGATGAAATCGATTTTATTTCAGGGATTCTCGATCGGAGTCGTCGCGCTGCTTTGGTCCTGGGATATCCTTCAGACCGGCGCACTTGCGACAATTCAGGTGGGGCTCGCGACTGGACTTGGCGTCATTTCACTTGGAGCTGCCACTGGACTGATTCTATTTCAAACATTGAAAGCGATTTTCTACGATGCTCCCCGGTACGTTTTGGGCTATCGCCATTCAGAATATTATTTTAATCCCGTTTCTTTTGCGCGCTACCTGACGATGAATTCTTGCCAAAATTCGCCGATGAATCCTTCTGATGAAAACGAGATGATGCTTTATCAGGATGCCTTGAAAAAAGTGTATGGATCGGATGAAAAGGGTTTGGCGAAAATGTCAGAGCTCAGCCGGGTTTCTCAAAAAACCATTTACGAAGAAACCCTGAAACAGTTTCTCTCAATGCAAAACGCTTTCACGAATCGCGTGTTCTTAGTTGGGGATGCTGATCTTTATTTGTTTGATATCAACACAGGAGACACCTTCCGCATAGGAAAGCTGCCCCTCGAAGAAGGCCAAAAACAAGTCTACGCCAGCCTGGAATACAAAACCTCGCGCTTCAAAAAAGCTCTCAAAAAATTGCCCAGCTACAAAAACGTTCAAGAAATCACCGACACCGTGAAAATGGCATTGGCTCGTTACGAATGGACCATGCAAAACACCCCGGACCAGATGCCTCGCGTGGAAGAAAAGTGGCTGAATACTCAGCTCAACGATTTGCGCCGCTCCAAGGACATTGACCCAGAAGAAGAACTAGCCTTTCCCTACACCGGCCTCAGCGATATCTGCATGTTCGCCCGCGCCTACCGCGGGTTGATCGACTTGCCGAAGCCCTTAGCACAAAACTGACTAATGACGCACCAAGCATCAAAAAGGGTGCAAGGCATTGCCTTGCATGGGACACCTTTTTACCTTGCTACGATAAATGCCACCAGGAACGCGATCGAGATCACGGCCATCAGTGGCTTTACAGCCTGGCCGCGTGCAAATCGAATCACGGTGTGGGTGATCATTCCCAGCCCGATTCCGTAGCTGATATTGTAGGTCAGCGGAATTCCGATCAGGATCAGAAAGGCGGGAAAGGCTTCGCTGAAATCATCCCAGTCGATTTTGCGCAAAACTCCCATCATCATGAAACCGACCGTAATCAATGCGCCCGCCGTGATGGGGTAAACCACCGCGTCTCCCTGGGTCATTTGGAATCCAGCCGCGGTAAATAGTTTGTAAATTTCTGCTTTTGGAACAAAAACACCGCCACCGATCAACTGAATCAGGGGCGAAAACAACGCCGACAGAGCAAAACAAATTCCTGCAATGATCGCAACCCAACCCGTTCTTCCCCCAACCGAAATACCAGACGCGGATTCTACATAGGTTGTGATCGAACTTGCACCAAACAACCCACCCACAGTTGCAGCCGCCGCATCCACCACCAAAATTTCGCGCAGACCTTCGACCTTGCCTTCGTGATCCGCAAACCCAGCTCGCTCACCAATTGCAACGACGGTTCCCATCGTGTCAAAGAAATCGGTCAGCATGATTCCAAATACCCCGGTCAGAACAAGCGGTGAGAATACCTGCCAAATCGCCATGCTGCCGCCTGGGCCTGCAGCTTGAAACGGAGCGAAGAAAGTGGTGAATTGCGGAATCGAAATGATTGCCGAAGAAGGCACCACGAGCCTGAGAATCATCGCAAATATCGTCGCAGAGACCATTCCCACGAGGATCGCGCTGCTTTTTTTGTAGGCCATCAAGATCACGGTGATGAATAACCCAGCCAACGTGACCCAAACATATTTTTGAGAAAAATCTCCCAACGAAACGAGGGTGATCGGCGCCGAACGGATCAATCCGCCTTGGTTTAATCCAATCAATGTAATAAATAATCCAATCCCCGCACCGATCGCGCGCTTGAGATTGACTGGGATCGCTTCCATCACTGCTTCACGAAATCCGGTGAGCACCAGAACCAGCGTGAGCAAGCCTTCCACAAAAATCGCGGCCATTCCGACTTGCCAAGGCATTCTGGCTTGCTGAAACCCGATCACGGTAAACGCAAGAACTGCGTTGATTCCCATCCCCGATGCAAGAGCCAGTGGACGGTTCGTCACGACTCCCATGCAAATGCTCATCAGAGCTGCTCCGAGCGCAGTCGCCGTAACCGCAGCTTGAAACGGAACACCTGCTGCAGACAAAATCGCAGGATTCACAAAGAGAATATAAGCCATGGTCAAAAACGTGGTCACTCCCGAGAGAATCTCGGTTTTCCAATCCGTGGGTGGACGCAGCGCAACAAAGCGCGTTAAACTTCCTCCACCAAACTTCATTCCATTGAAATCAGGCATTTTCATTTTTCTCCTTCATGAGATAAATCCATCATATGAAAGAATCCGCATTGTTCCAAGTCCCGAATCCTGTGAATGAACGCACTCGTGATTATTCACCCGGAGATCCCACGCGCAAGCACCTCGAACAAACCCTGCAATGGATGAGTCATGAGAAAATTGACATCCCCTGCATCATCGGGGGACGCGAAATCCGCACTGGCCGCAAGGTCAAAGTCGTTCAACCCCATTCGCATCAGGAGGTTTTGGCGGAATTTCATCAGGCAGGCCCCGAGGAAATTCGGCAGGCAGTGGCAGCTGCAGCTCGAGCAAAAGAGGGCTGGGAAGCTCTGCCTTGGACGGACCGAGCTGCTGTATTTTTAAAGGCCGCCGATTTATTGGCGGGCCCGTGGCGCGATCGAATCAATGCGGCCACCATGTTAGGGCAATCCAAAAGCGCCTACCAAGCAGAAATCGATGCGGCATGCGAGATGATTGATTTCTTTCGATTCAATGCTCATTTTTATCAGAAAATCCTAGCTGACCAGCCGATTTCTTCGCCCGGAATTTGGAATCGCGTGGATTATCGGCCGTTGGAAGGATTTGTCTGGGCGATTACACCGTTTAACTTTACTGCGATCGCAGGAAATCTGTGTGCCGCGCCTGCCATGACTGGGAACACGGTTTTATGGAAACCGTCTGATACTCAGATGTTGTCCGCTTATTACACCATGAAGCTTTTTCAAGAAGCGGGCTTGCCCGACGGGGTAATCAATTTCATTCCAGCCGACGGACCCACGAGCAGCCAGGTTTTGTTGGCAGAACGAGATCTCGCAGGGATTCATTTCACCGGATCCACTGGAACGTTCCAGACACTTTGGCAGGGCGTCTCCACGAATCTCAAAAATTATCGAACCTATCCCCGTGTCGTGGGTGAAACGGGTGGCAAAGATTTCGTTTTCGCGCATCCTTCGGCGGATCTGCAGGCCCTGGCGGTTGCCTTGGTCCGTGGAGCATTCGAATTCCAGGGCCAAAAATGTTCAGCCGCTTCTCGCGCCTATATTCCACGCTCACTGTGGAAAAGCCTGGAATCCGGCCTGCTGGATATGGTCCGCACGATTAAAATGGGCGATGTGCGTGACCTGAGCTGCTTTATGAACGCCGTGATCGACGAACGAGCCTTTCGAAAAATTTCCGGATACATCGAAGACGCGCGGAACACGTCTGGAGTGAAGGTCCTCGTGGGCGGAAAAGCAGACTCGAGCAAAGGATTTTTCATTGAACCTACGGTTCTACTCACCGATGACCCTCGATCCAGAACGATGGTCGAGGAAATCTTTGGCCCCGTTTTAACCATCTATGTGTATGAGGATGAACGTCTGGATGAGGTTCTGGATCTTTGTGACAACAGCACTCCCTATGCGCTGACTGGAGCGATTTTTGCGCAGGATCGATTGGCGATCGAGAAACTCACTTCTCGACTCCGCAACGCTGCGGGGAATTTCTACATCAATGACAAACCCACAGGCGCGGTGGTCGGGCAGCAGCCGTTTGGTGGAGCCAGGGCCTCTGGTACGAACGACAAAGCGGGTAGTGCGCTCAACTTGCAACGCTGGGTTTCACCTCGAACCATCAAAGAGAACCTGGTTCCACCGAAGGATTATCGATATCCATTCATGAGTTAATTCAATTGTTTATATTTAAAATGTTAAGGTGCTTCTAAAAATGATTCATTGCGTCGATAGGAATCTATAACCAACTAAGGAGCACGTATGAATCGCGAAGGTTTTTTAGAAGCTGTGAAAAAACAATATGCTGAAGAAATTCAATCTGCTTATTTTGCGTGCGAACACGAGGATGAGCTGAACCACAAGAGCCTCAACAAAGTCGAGCTCGAGAAAAAACTTTTCAAGATCATGAAAAGCGCTGCTGCTGAGGGATTGAATTCGAAAGACTTCGAAGAATTAGTTTTCAGCACGATTCCAGAAGTGGGCAATCAGCTGAACTTCAAAAAAGCAGCTTAAGCAGCTTTTTTCTTTTTCCCCGGATCTTCTGCACTTTCGAGGGAAACTTCCAAAACAGGAATCTCCAACGCTGGCATTTCCAAAGTGCTCGGTGATGTGGCTTGCTGACTGGCAGGCTGCAAATTCGATGCGCTCGGAGAAATCATTTTGGCTTTGGGGCGAGCACTGGGTCGCCACCAGCCTGCAGTAATCTCATTGGCAAAACCCGGATTCGTCAAATCACCTTCGGACAGCATTTCTGCGTTGGGCGGAGGCGGCGTCAAAAGGGCGATCAACATTTCGTGATTCGGTGGCGGCGGCGTTGCCGTGAGGGCTGCTGCTTCCTCAGCTTCGCGTGCTAGGCCTTCTTCTAACATTTGCATTAGAATCGCGTCGCTGAGGGGAGGCGGCACCGCAACCACTGTCACCGCTTCGTCCTCAACCACAGGAGCTGCAACAACAGCTTCCTCTTTGGGAGGTTCCTCTTTATCATGCACCATCTTATCGCTCTTCTCAGATGCATAGGAGCTGTAAGGGGTTTCCACGATCACTGGGTTACCAGCTTCGTCGATATAGCCCTTCACTTTAAAAACTTCGAGTGCCTCGGTCTTGCCTTTGACTTTGGCCGACTTGCTCTGCTCGACAACAAATCGATCTTTGACTCGATCCAGAATTGCCCGAGGAATCAGAAAATCTGTTCCGTATTCCTTGGTCATGGACTCCATCCGCGAAGCAGTGTTCACGGCATCTCCAATGACAGTGTATTCCATCTTTTCGTCAGATCCGATGTTTCCGGCGATCACTTGGCCGCAGTTCAAACCCATTCCTATTCGCAGCTCATTTTGACCACGTGAAAGTCGCAGTTTATTTAATTCGTAGAGATCCGCACGCATGTCGAGACAAGCCCGCACAGCACGATAGGTTTCATCTCCAACAGAAAGCGGCACTCCCCAAAGAGCCATGATTGCGTCGCCCACATATTTGTCGACAATCCCACCATGCTTACGAATGATGGACACCATCCGAGTCATGTACTCGTTGAGCATGACGACGACCTCCTCGGGCTGCATCGTTTCGCTCATCGCGGTGAATCCCCGAACGTCGCTGAAAAAAATCGTGGCATCAATTCGCTCTCCCCCCAAGCTCACTTCGCCTGAGAGTAACTTGTCTGCAATTTCTTTGTTGTGGAATTTGTTAAATGTACTTTTCACTCGATCCCGTTCTTCGAGTCCAAGAGCCATATCGTTGAACGCAAACGAGAGAAGTCCGATCTCATCGCGAGATTTTGGCTTCAGAGAAATTTTGAAATCCCCGGCTGCAATTCGGTGTGCGGCCTCAACCAATTGCTTGATCGGCCAAGTGATCGTGCCCGAGAAAAAATATCCAGCGAGCAATGACAGACTCAAAACAATCAACGCCAGAAGCCCCGCGCGGTATTCCACACGATGAGCCGCTTCGAAAGCTTTGGCTTCCGCGACTTCTGCCACGACTCCCAATCCTCCAAAACCCACGAGGCGGAATGCTCCCAATCGAGCTTCCTGAGTGGCTCCATCGACGTAGCGGGTCTGCCCATTGTTGAATTTTCCCTCAAGCATTTGTTGAACAATTCCTAGAGAAGAAACGTTCTCACCCGCCGTCACCCGAGCTGCATCCGGATGTGCCAGCAATCTGCCCTTACGATCCGACATGAAGCTAGTCACAAGATCACTCTCACCAAAAATTTTCGCAAACCGCGCCTGGCGGATCAAGCCCACCATCGTGTGAGTAAATTTGCCCTGGTTCTCCACAAAAGGAATTCCAATCACCACCACCGGACTTCCATCCGCGAGCGTCGTCGTCGTCACTTGAACTTCACCTTTAGCCACGAGGCTGGGATTGAAATCCTTGTTGGACTGGAGTGCGCTCAGAACTTTGGATCCGTCCTTGTCGCCCCAAGTTTCCATGTCGGGAGAAAAAGCACGATGAATCACCTCACCCGCTGGATTCGAATCCGGATAATAATAAACAAACATACCCAAAAATTCCGAGTCTTTTGAAAAAACTTGTTGAGTGACTGGATTCACTGCACCTGACGACGAAGCACCCTCTTGCATCAGCACAGTTCCCACAATCCGCATCTTCTCGTTCACATTGGTAAATACCTCGCGAACCTGCGCAGAAATTGACGCTGCAGTGTCGGCGTTCATTTGTTGGATCAAGGCCGTGTTGTCTTGAATGAAGAGGCGAGTAGCCAAAATGACCAGGCTTACGACGGAGCTCAAGAGAAGTACCGAAATCAACCCAATGAGTTTCGTCCCGATCGAAACCCGGATTTTTGTCCGAGGTTTTGCCACCGGTTCAGCAGTCGGCGCTGGCGCCGCCACGGCAGCCTGAGACGTTTCTGGTTGATCGGTTGTAGGTTGAACTTCGCTCAAGTACGAGTCTCCATCTCCTTGGACCTATCGGAAATTTTGGGGTGAATCTTAGCGGCGAAGTTTTGACGGAACCAGGATACACAGTAGGCATCAAAAAGAGAGCAAGGCACTACCTTGCGTGGGCACTTTTTTTGATTTTGAATTTATGGTTTCACACACTGGTTCAGAGTTGGGGAGTTAGGTAATAATAGATCTAAATTTGGAAATTCGGGAGAAATCGTTTTTTTGATTGCATCGCAAGATCTTGACTCTAGGTCAGAAAAAATTTTAACAGATTTTCGGCAATGTTCAGCACCAAAATCTGCTCCAATGCGATGTTGTTCGACAGTCCATTTCCAATCCAATGAGTACGATTTAGCAATTTGTTTAGCTTTTTGAAATTGCTCTTTTGTGTAACCCTCTGGCTGATTTATTTTTTCTAAAAATGTGATTTTACTTTCAATTAAATCGATAGGTGCCCTGAAATATTTGTCAAAATAGATCCCACTTTCTCCATTAAATTTTAATGTCAAAGGTTGCCATTGAGAAAAAAGATATGCTGCAAGACTTACTTCGGCTCGATCCATATTGGAAAAAATATCCTTTGTGGACAATCCATTCTTCTTAAGCTCAAGGAGTTGTTCTTGATTTTTATTATATTTTTTAAGTCCATCATCAATGACAGATTTCATATGCAAAGTCCGATAGGCATATGCAGTCATTTCTTCGATCTTTTGTATGATGACATCAGATACTCCGGCTTCTTTCAGCTGGCAGGCCATGAAAGCAGCTGCATATATATGATAGTTCTTACTAGGGACACGGTCAGATTTTCCTCTACCAGAGATCTGGATTAATTCTTTCCTTAAGTCTTGATTGATATCAGTATTTTTACCTAGGCTTTGATTCAGATACATGGCTGATTTTTTTTCAGGACAATCAGTAAAAATAGTGGGTGGATTTTGATTAAGAAGGTAATTGAGTTTATCCAACACCTCTTTAGAGTAGGCATGTGTTTTATTTTTGATGTTCTCACGTTGTGTATCAGCAACTGGTTTGAGATATCTCCCTTCAATTGTCCAGCTGGGGGGAAGTTTCAACATTCCTCCACCGGATGACCAATCGTCATGTCCACATGCTCCAATAAGTGCGAGAGCTACGCCGGAGTCTCCTTGAGAAACTTCACTTGCTATTTTCCAAAGCCACCCAGGAGTAAGATTTTCTGGTGACGGATAGTCCGAAAAAAGTCCTTGGTTGGGACGAGGTGGATTGCCTTTGTAACGTTGAAATCGATTTACATCAATTTGATCTAACCTTGTATAGAATTTATGAAAAAGCGCATTGAAGCAAGGTTGTTCCATTTGTTTTTCAAAAAATGTTTCGAAGCCTGGATTATTCCCACCAGTAGCCTGATTGTAAAAAGCTTTATCTTTATTTAGTCCCAGAATTTCTAAATATTTTTTAACTCCATTTTTGAGTTCAAAATTGGGAATATAGTTAACTGCTTGGTTGAGCCAAAGAAATGCCTGATGTTCTATTTTAGTATCTTTTGTCTCTGTTGAACTTGAATCTTCAGCATGTACAAATTTTTGATAGAAGAACGCGCTAAAACAAAAAGACATCAAAACAATGACTCGAATGAAAAATTTAAATAACGGAAAGCGCATCAATCAACTTTTCGGACGAAAATCTGCAAAGATAAATTGTCTTCAAATCTTAGTGACGAAGTTTTGACGATCTTATCTATGCTTCATCCGATGATGAGCCGAGCAGAGGGTTACTAAATTACCCAATTCATTTTTCCCGCCTCTAGAAACTGGAACAATGTGATGAATATCCAACCATCGACGGCGGAAACAACGCTTTTGAGTCAAAGAATCTCTGTGTACGCATTGAGTTTGATCGCGCAAAACAACTTGATGCTTTAAAAAAGCAGGAATCGGAGTTCGTGAATAATTTGTAACATTTTCTGGTACCGGTACCAAAGTTGACATGATTTTTTCAATAATAGGTGATGAACTATCTATTTTTTTAGGACTTTCTGAATTATTTTTCGTTTCAATCGGAGTTGTGGACTGCATTTTTTCGATTCTCTTTTGAGCACGCTCAGCTTTCTGAATCGGATCATGTCGTTCAAGAAATTCATCAGCCAGCGCGTCGACAGCCTCTTCTAACGAAACTGCCTTTTTATTTTTCTGACTCAGCAAGTCCTGAATCCGTCTGAGTTTGCTTTCAAGATCCTCCGAAATCCCCATCCTGAGTTCTAAGCGTGTTGCGTTAACAGGTTTAATTCGTTCTTTCACTTCTTCTTTAGGAAACTGAGCGTAGACTTCCTTTTCAAGTTCTCTCTTAGAAAGAGTCGCGGCCTTTCCAAGCCACTCATCTTGGTTCTGAGGAGTGAGAATCGAAACAATCGTCCGAGCGTTGCTGATCGGGATTTCTCGAGATTGAATTTTCTCTTTGAGTAAAGGAACCTCTTTGGATTTACGAGCAAGCCGAGTCAAAGTGTAGGCGATGTCGTCCGTCAGTCCTAAGATATCCGCTGCGTATCGATGAAGTGAAGTGGAACCGAATTCAAGGTAACCATCGCAGTCTTCAATTTTTTGAAGAACGTCGAGCAGCTCTCCTTGGAGAGTTGAGAATTGGTGAGCTAATTTTACAGCTTGTTCGTGGAGTGAAATGAGATTTTGATTCATGATGTTTTTCCCCTGTAGAATTCCGGAATTATATCATGAACTCAAAAACGTTTTCATCCAAAAAACATCTTAAATATAGATATTTTTTATGCGCTAATGTGTAACTACACAACGAACTGAAATGCCGCCATCTGTACCCCGATTACCTATGCGGATGCTCCCATCGTCTCCATCAAAGTAATAGGCACTGTCAGATTGAACAGGGGCGCCAACCGATGAAGACCAAAAAACGTCATGGTCTTCATTGTTTTGAAATAAATCATATACATGATCTGCAGCGGCAGCTTCATAGTCCTTTCTCTCAGGCAACCTCGCTCCATTGCCCAATTTCTTGCATGCATTCGCTGCCGGTGAATTTACGACAATTCCATTCTCATCTCGGCCTCTGTTATCAAATTTTCCAGCCAACCGATGACTCCAAATCGTTTTCTTATCTGGAGCCAACCATGCTTCTCTCCATCCTGTCCTCGCTACCCGTTCCCATTCAGACCCCGTACCTGTCCTGCACTTTCGACCAATCTCTTGCCTGCGAGGATCTCCAGATTTCAACTCACTACAAAGTACAATTCCCCCGTCTTGTACCTTCTTCAATACTTTCTCTACATCCTTCTCCTGTTGATCCACTTGAGGGAGAACAGGCTCAACTTTTTTACCACAATCTGCACAAGGCTTCGGTGCTCGATCAGGATCCATCCAGTCCTTAAACGCTTCTTCATCTGCAAATTTTCGGGCATCACCCAGGGCTGTCTTGACATCAGTAATCAATAATTTAACCGGCTTTTTGCCATCAATGCTCAATATGTAATCAGCTGTGGCCTGAGTGCCAATATCCAATTCATTTTTTGTCAGTCCGCTATGACTTCGCGCCACTTCATTCAAGGACTTTTTGATATGCTCATCGCTAGTTTGTTTCACATCGTGCTGGCTTAAGTATCGGCTCATCTCAACCAACAAATCAGAATTATTTCCTTCTAACTTAACGACTTTACCGTCAAATAATGGCAGCAGTTTTTCAGAAATACCTGGCTCAGCTGCCACAGCTACCGCTGCGACGCATAAACCCAGAACAACACGCACACATATTTTTACCTTCATGCCTCTCCTTCGGATTTTTCTCGCGAAAAATTGATTTTAACGAAATTTTGACGAAAACAGGATCGAATAGAATCTACGTCTACGATGCAACCTTTTTGCCACGCAACAAACCAGAACGCCCCGCCGCCCCAAAATCAAATATGATACGATCATAGACTGTCACAGGGCGCATACGCTCACGCTCGCCATCTTTTTCGGATACAAGCTGAATGATTCCAATTTTTTCCAAAACCTTTACGTCACGAATGACGTTGGCAGGATCGCGCTTGAGAATCTGCGCAAGATGATACATCGAATCTGGGCGTTGATCAGCAACGGTGTAGAACAATTGGATGCGAACTGCCGTCATTGTTCCAAGTAGTGCGCTGATCGAGTTTGATGAAAGTTCGTGTTGTTGAATATCAGGCACACGAGTTTTTACCGCTTTTTCTAAACGAGCAAAAATTTCGCTCGGCGTAGCTTTCGGGTCGTACCGGAAGGTGAAAGTTTTCATCAGTCTTGTTCCCCCTCATCCGAAATTTCAGAGAGTTCACCAAAATGCTCTGTCACTTTTGTATGAAAGAATTGAATAGCATCTTGAATGGAAAACCAAGCAAAGGGCTGTCCGTCTTGATCTCCATCAATATGAAAATGAGGTCCTTTCGGTAAATGACTATCAAATAAAACACGCATTTCAGGGTCCTCCTGATCAAAGGCGATCCAGCTAAATCGATAGCGGCTGCTAGAATCAGAGATTGCTTCCGTCTCAAGCAACTCCAATTCATACAAATCCATTTTCATAACCACGATTCTGTCAGAGATCGCGCGAAACAAACGGTGACTCTCAAACAAGAGCACCGCTTTCATATATGTTTTATATCACACTTATGTTTTTCAAAACACATAAATAAGATCTCCGAACTAGGGTTAAACAAAACGCCAGTCGGAATTTCCTGCATATGCACTTGACTCCAGTGAATCATTTTTTTCCTTGCCGCCAAGACTTTTCCGTTTGCGAGTGAGCGGGTTCACACGCCAGGAGGGTTTCAGGTGTGCAAGGCCACGGAGGGCCGCCCCGCGACACCTCGCAAACTGAAAAGTCCTAGGCAAGCAAGAGCTAAATTTGACTGACTGGAGTCAAGTGCATATGCAGGCGGAATTTATATAACTATTTGTAATTAAAAATAAATTGTAATTTTCACGAGCAAATCCTATGCCAGTCCTAACCGCTTTACACGTGATTTGGACTAGATCCGTGACGGAAATCAAACGTCTTGTACGAAAACCGGACTCACCAAAATGCTGAATAGGAATTCTCCGAAACTTTGTGAATAACTTTGGTACCGGGACCAAAGATTTTGAATTATCGAGTCAAGCTCTCAATATAAGCCTGAATATCTTCGCGCTCTTGCTGCGTAAGATTGGCACCTCCAACTTCGGGGGGAGGCATGGATTTTTTTTGTAAAAGCACTTCCCTGACACTATCTAATAACCCGTACTGAACTCCTTCCTTGAGGATCTTAATTGATTCTTTAATATTTGCGTTGTTGTTAGGTTTTTCATTAGGAATGAATCTCATTTCTTTCGAAAGGTGACTAAATCCTGCAGGAAGTGGAGAATTTACGCCCATTGCATGACACATGATGCACTTTCCTTTGGAGTTGGGTTGAACCAATGCCTTTCCACGAGCTACTGAGTCTTGATTTAATTTGATTTGAACTTGAGTCAAATGGGTTTGAGTAGATTCAATTCTTGAAATTTGATCAGGGGTAGACGGAGGGTTCCCACAATTACTGCATGTTTGTTGTTGATTCCCCAGATATTTAGCAATGTGTTTGTTGTTCTCGGTGCGCAGTGCTTCACACGTATTTGGAGAACCTCTAATCATATCTAAATCTTTTGTAATACAAGAAAATCGCTCTTGTTTAAAGTCTTGTTCCAAAACAGTAGGGAGAATATCACCAGGCATTATTGTACGAGGTGGTTGAATTTCAACTTGCACATTAGGATTTGTTTTTGCAATTTCTCTATGAACCATATCGCCAACGATTTCTTGCAGGGTGCCGATTCCACTTTGGAAAGAGGACAAGTCGTCTCGACGAAATTCTAATGCCCAATCTCGGTTGGTCAAACCCGCCTTTTTAGAAAAACTATCCAGAATGGGGTAGGTTCGCCCTGATCGTAGATAACTATATCCATCGAGGCGGATCGGTGAGTAGCCTCTTGTTTCCAGCGGTCGGTCTAACAAAATTCCTGCTTTTTTTATTTCTTCAGGCGATAACACACAATTATGTCCATCCATTGCAATAAAGTACTTGAGCTTTTCAAAATCAGTTGCAGACCTTTTTAATAGACTTAAGTTTCGGCGAGCAGTCCACCGCGAGTAATTAAGAGTTTTTCTGAAATTCGGTGAATTGATCAAAGTCGAATCTAGACTCCCACTCCTATTACCCTCATATGGAAAATTCGCACTGGCTCCGCTTAACCATGGCAGCGAAGCAAAACAAGGATTGTCTTTTTGGATTTCTCGAAAATTCTTGTAATCTTGCTTCTCAGCGTTGCCAGCCAAGGTGTCCTTCTCATCAGTGCAGCCCTGTGGATTTCTGTTAGAGCGAGCTGCCCTAACATTTCGGGGCTCACTATTAAAAGTATCCTTATTGCCTCCGTAGAGCGAAGTGCCTCGAGTTCTATCGCAATCGCGCCAAAACCAAAAATCCTGCCAATTGTATTTGAGAGATTGTTTTCCGTCGATTTTGGCTCCTGCATGACAGCTCACGCAGCTCTCTGGATTATTGTGAATTCGAGTGTTGGGTCGTGATGGGGTCTGAGTAAAATCTAATTCTTTGGACTTGAGTTCATTTGTTTCTTCATCAAAGTGTAAAATTTCGACTTTACCGTAAGCAGGATTTTTTGGATCGCACACAAAGGACATCGTGATTTTGCCATCCATTGTGCTTCGAAGGACCCTGGGCCATAGGGGACTCACTTTTCCTTGGCCATTCTCATCAGAATGCTCGTTTCCCCGCTGAAGACTGAGCGAATTATAAACGAATGTAAAATCTTGCATCGAACTCTTGGGGATAGCGTTCAAAAAATCTTGCATGGTTTTGATTTTGTCAGAACTGGCTAGTCGATCGAGCTCATCGATGCTCATGGGCTGTTCAGTGCAGTCGGGATGGGGCGAGGATCCGATTTCCACCCCATAAGCTCTGGGAAAACAAATCGTCAAAAAAAAGAACACACGTATGACATTCACAAGCACCCTTCGGCCATGTGTGCGCGGATGTTTAGGCTACTTTCGCCTCACGAATATCTCATATAGACACCGCTTTTTACCGATCTGCCGAATGGATGGGTTCGTCTACACGCAGAAAATTGTCTGCTATAATCTTGACGCTCTTCTCTGTCGGCTTGGCAGGGGCGGGATCGTACTTCCTTTACGTCGACCTCACGAGTTCTCTCGGTGGTGGCAACGGCCCGGTCATGGCCAAACTCGAGCGCAAGGAATCTCGCGTCAGGCGAAAAGCTTCCAATAGCTACCTCTGGTCACCGATTCAATCGGGCGACAATCTGTATCGCAAAGATTCCATCCAAACTGAATCCGGCGGCAGCGCTGCGATTCAGTGGAACGACGGAACTGTACTCGAACTCGGCGAAGAGAGTTTGATCATTCTCGACAACGTCAACGACATGTCCCTGAACTTCATGAAGGGTACTGCCGTCGTTCATGGCGAAAATGGCGATCGAAAAATTTCCGTAGGCAAAGATGGAAAAACAAAAACGGAAGAACTACCGATTCGTCTCTTGCAACCCGCATTCTCGGCGAGATACTTCGTCGCAGCAGACGCTTCAACATCCGTTCGTCCGATCCCTTTTTTTTGGGAATGGAAAAATGCAACCGACGCTTCTCACAAATCTGCTGTTCTGCAAGTTTCTCTCGACAAGATTTTTTCTTCCGAACGCACCCAGAGCAAACCGATTGGCGAACTGGCAGAAGCAAAAACTCAATTTGACCTGAGCAAAGGAAAATATTTTTGGCGCGTAATTCAAGACGGCAAAGCCATCACTGAAACCCGCGCTCTACAGATCATCGCCGCATCCGCGCTGAAACCCATCTTCCCCACCGCATCGGACTCCCTACGAATCTTCGGCGAAAAATCCTCCGTGCAGTTCCGCTGGGGTAAACCCTCGGTCGGTGATGACGAGACTCTGCCCGGAACTCACGAAATCGAAATCGCCTCTGACCCGCAGTTCAAGCAAATCGTAAAAAATCAATCTATCTCCGCAGATTCAGGATCAGCCAATTTCCAAAATCTCAAAATAGGAATATTCTACTGGCGCGTGAAAAGCACGTACGGAGATATTCAACTCCGCAGCAGCAGCGAAAAATTCAACCTGCAGTTTTCCGAAAAACCCTCGCTCGCACAGCTGAGCCCCTCAAACGAAGATTCCACCCAACCTCAACCCACACTTCGATTCAGTTGGGAATCCGACAGCGCACGCGATCTGGAATTTGAATTCGAGCTCGAAGCCATCACTGTCGACGGCAACAAAGCGGTCGTGAAAGAAAAAGTCCGCACGCTTTCGTTCCTTGTGAAAAACGCAGCGCCCGCCACCTACCGTTGGCGCGTATTGGCTTGGGGACAGGGAAGCAACGATTCCATCTCGAAAGTCTTGGCTGAAACCGAGTGGCGCAAATACATTGTCTTCTCTGGGAAACCCATTGCTCTTTCGCTACCCAAGAATCACCAAACGATTCAATATTGGGACAAACCTCCTCCGTTTCAATTTGAATGGAACGACGAATCCTATCGCGAGGATGAAAAATCCACTTACGAATTTGAACTCGCACGGGATTCAAAATTCCAAGAACGCCTGAAATCCGTCAAGACCGACAAATCCAAAATCCCCACGGCAGAATTTCAGCTCACCGATGGAACCTACTACTGGAAAGTCAAAGCACTCGATCGCGCCGGCAACACGCTTCGCGCCAGCCCGATCCAGCAAGTCTCGCTCAATGTTTTCCCAGCTCTGCGTGCGCCATCATCCATCCAGCCCACACCCGGAAAAGCCTTCGACGTCATCCGAACCGAAGAAACTCCCGTACTGACCTGGCAACCGATGGAAGGCGCCACAAGTTACGAAGTCACCGTCAGCAATGGCAAAAAACAAGTCGCGCAAAAAATACTGAACGAAACCCAATTCAAACTCGAGAAGCTCCCCGAAGGCCACTACAGCTGGACCGTCCGCGCCATCGACAAACTCAACCGCAAGGGCGAACCGTCGATCGCCAAAACATTCAGCATCACCTACGGCGAACCACTCCAGGCTCCTGAGCCAACCTCTCCGGAGGTTCAATAATGAGAATCGGGTTCATCCTTCTCACTCTCCTAATCACGGCGACGGCACAGGCGAAATCCGTCTCGCTCGAGTGGAAAGAAATCCCCTCTGCCGCGCAATACGAACTCGTGTTCTCTAGAAACGGAAAACCCGTTCACAAAAAAATCGTGAAAGAAACCCACTGGAAAGGCAATCTCAACCCCGGCCTACTGACCTACCAAATCCGAGCCATCGACAAGATGGATCGCCCCGGCCGCTGGAGTGAGGCTCGCGCACTCATTGTGTCACCAGAAAACCCACTGAAAATCATCTCACCGGAACACGGAAAAGATCACCTGTTTTTCTCACAAGAAAATCTCATCACACTCGAGTGGCAGCCTCTCGAAGGCGTGCAAAAATACATTCTCGAAATCGAAGCCCCCGACCAACCCAAACAAAAACTCACTGTGACCGAATCCAAGCACACCCTGAAAGATCCACCCGCTGGAAAATATTTTTGGAACGTTACCCCCGTTTTTGAACTCAAAGATAAGTCTTGGGAGATCGCATCGGCCAAAGCCGAATCTAAATTTGAAATTGAAATCAAGAAACTCCCAGCTCCCGAACAAATCGAACCCAAAGGCGTTCAGCCTCCCCCTAAAAATGCCAAAGTCACACTCAGGTGGAAGCCTGTCGAAAATGCGAAAGGTTATTTCCTCGAAGTGCAAAACAAGCTCACGCACCAAACTCTCTTGCAATTCACCACTGACAAAACTGCAGTCGCCATGAACTTGCAAGCCGAGGGCGAGTACGAGTGGAAGGTTCAAGCTCTCGCCACACTCCCACCGACTACCCCAACTGCATCCTCGCCACTGGTCAGAAACATCGCCAGCGTACACGCCTCGTCACTAGGCGAAACCTCCTCCATGGATTTCAAACTCGACCGCTCTGCCCTTCACGTCGAAGGATTCGGCTACATCGCTCTCTCGACCATGCTTGCTCCCTACAGTCTCAAAATCGTCAGCCCCTCCGCTGGGTTCGAAGGAAGCGCATCTTCGCTCGCAATGACGGGACGCCTGAGTGGAGAATATTGGCCCGGCGGCTCGTCGTTTGGCGGAGCTTTTGGGATGGAAGATACTTTCTTTACCCTCAACGGCCAAAATTTCAGCCGATTACAATTCGAAGGTCATGCCAAATACCGTCTCGCTCTCAGCAAAGATCGATTCGGCTGGTTTATTTCACCTAAACTCGGTGTCGAATACCGCCAATACCAAATGCTGACTCCCGTGATCAGTAAGGGAGAATTTCTAGGAATCGCCAATCTCCCTCTTTGGACCGCTGGACCCTCGGTCGGAGTGGACATTCGCAAGCAGTTTTCAGAAAAATGGAGCCTCGGAGTCAAATCTGCTTATTTCATCCCTCTGACCTTGAGTGGAGCAGGATCCGGAAAACTGGGCGGCCCCGCTGTCTCGCGCAATTTTGGAGCAGGAGCTCAAACGATGTACTGGCTTGACAAGCGCTGGGGGCTCGGCTTTGGAGCATTCTACGAATTGCGCTCCATTGGATACCAGGGGGGCAGCACAGCCGCATCCTCCAGCAATGCTGCAAAAACACTGCGCTATTCTGCGGCGAGCAGCGCAGGAGGAACATCCTCCCAATATGAAGAAGTATATATGGATGCCGTTTACTTCTTTGGTAGCATTATCTTCAGTTTTGGGCGATAATAGATGCTTCTATGTTGTTGCGCCGAATCGCCGAAATGAGTCCGGCAAAATTTAAGTCCTACCTACCCACTCTGCTTCAGCAGCCAGGGATCGAACTTTTCCGACGCGGCGGATTTGATCAATTTGAATTGGTTCAAAACAGCGGCGACACCGTCATTCAAGTGCAAGTCGACGATCACCTCGGCGATAAAAAGCACATTGTTCGATTTGAATCTCCCTATACTCCGCGAGACGCAGAATGCAGCTGCAAGGATTTCAAGCACCGCGGAATTTGCTCGCACCAAGCTTGTGCGGCTCAGGTTCTTTGGCACATCGTTCACCCGCATCAATGGGACCCAGCAATTACCCCACTGACCAAGAGCAAAATCTCTCAATTCATGGCGATGCTTTCGGACCCGCAGGATACGGACTCGATTCACATTTCTTCGACCGCGAGCGAGCAAGTTCGCTTGGAAGCACTGATTTACTGTCCCAGTCGACTTTTGGCGGTTCAAATCGAAGGCTTGAGTGGTGCAAAAAAAATCAATCCCTGCAAAAAACCTCGAACGGACGAACTCGCCGAGGCAGTTTATCCAGAATATTACAAAGATCCGACTTCCCCACCACTTTTCCCCGCCTATTCACCCTTCGGCGCCTGTCTTCAGTATCTTTTTTCGGACGGAACCGCCCTCCACGCTGACGAGATACTACGACATCCCTACTCTCGCCTGGCTGTCCCTCGCACCATCTTGCCTTTCCTCTACGAAAGGCGTTCGCTGCACGAACTTTCAGAAGAACTCACTTGTCTCTATACCGGTCAGGACGCCGCCAGCACTCGAGACCTCGACCATTCAGTCATTTTGATTTTAGAGGAAGCCACAAAAATCGCGGCAAAAAATCAATTCCAGATTTTCCTCTGCGCTGGCGTGGATCGCAACTCTCAACGTTCTTTTTTACCCATTCGATCCGTTGCGGTTCAACGCGAATCCAGACACCCTCTGGAACTTCGATTGCATTGCACGCGAACTGCAGGAAAAACTGAACTGGGGTTCTCCTGCAAATTCGAAAAAGGCGAACGTTTCTTCCCCTCGTTTTATCTGAACCTCGAAAAAGGCCTACTCACTTTTCACCAAGAAGCCAGCCGGATCCGCAAGCTTTACGAAATGGCCTCGATGTTGGGATTGGCTGATCCCGTTTTGCGTGAAAGCTCAGATGACCCTACGGTTCTCCAAGTCGCACTCGTGATCATCGGCCACGCGCCCGCGCAAACTCATCTGGAAATCGCTCCCAGGTTTTTCAGCGAAGAGAATGCTTCCCTTCGAGTCACTCCTCAATCGGTGGCGGTCCCAGCAGAGAAAATCATTCCGCAGCTTCATATTTACGAAAACGGCTCCGTTAAATTCGGGTTCTGCGCCACTGTTGAGAATCAACAAAAACTGTGGGCTTTCAACCTTTCGTCGGGTGCGAAATTCATCCTGCAGGCATTCCAAGACGGAATTCGCCACACGCTTTCCGCAGGAACTGACCCCAAGCAACTCGCCCATCCCCGACAAAGCCAGCGGCGCGAACGGGACCTCAAAGTCCTCAGCCATTCGGGAATGTTCCTCTATCTCTATCAAAAAACTGCAGAGGCACTGCTGAGCGGAAAACCCAAGGCAGAGTTGCTGGAAGAGCTCTATCAAGGCCTCGCTGTCCTGCTGAAAGATTGGGAAGGCATCAAAAATTCAGCGGAAAACCACCTCAAATTCATGGTCTCGCGCTCGGTTCTGGAGGCAATTGAAAACGCCGTCAACTTGATCGAGAAAGAACTCATCGATACCTTGGACATCTTTCTTCCCGAAGGTCGCTACCAGCTTCAGGGCGCTCATCGCCACGTTGCGCGCTTCTTGCTGGCCCTGATCGAGAAATCCGCTCTCAAAACCGATGGCGAATGCTTCCGCCGCGCTCGAACCCATCCCTTCCCAGAATTTTTCACACAAGAAGGCAGCCACGATGCGGATCTGGCGGCTCGATTTTCAGAAGAACGTGATCGCCCTCTGGCCTCGGCAACAGCCTATCACCCCGGATTTGATGTGCACGACCTCGCTGATTTGAAATACCACGGGTTTCAGATTTTCTTCGAAGATCGCCCGCTCGAGGAAATGAACGTTGATGAGTTCGTGCCTGATTTTGAAATGCGCGAAGAACCAGGAGCCGCAGCCGGAGTCAACATCGACTGGTTCGAGCTTCACCCTCGTTTCTTCTTCAAAGGTGAGGAAGTCGAACTCGGAGCCGCGCAACGCCTGGCCAAAGACGGGATCATTGAATTCCAGGGCAAGTACTTCTTGCTCAAGGACCGCAAAGTCCCCTCCATGAAGCGCCTCGAACGATTCTGGGAGCGCTTGGGACTGTCAGTCGGCGAAGACGGTGGCGGAAAGAAAAAAGGCCCTAAAAAAGCGCCTAAATTTGTCCGACTCGCTCGCAGTCAAACCCTGGAGATGCTTGCGTTGCGTGCTGCTGGCGTTCCTGTCAGAGGCACAGCAGCCTGGGATGATATCGTCAAATTCTACGACGCCCTTCAAAAAGAGCGAGAACCCATTCCCCTACCCAACACCATCAAAGCCGACCTCAAAGAGTACCAAAAATGGGGCATCACCTGGATTCACGATATTTACCGATTGCGCCTGGGCGGAATTTTGGCCGACGACATGGGGTTGGGAAAAACACTCCAGACTTTGGCATTCCTGGAACTCTTGCGCAGCCGGGGAGAGCTGGGAAAATGCCTGATCATCGTCCCCACCTCCTTGACCTACAACTGGATCGCTGAATCCGAAAAATTCACGCCCGGCCTCACCATTTCCCGCTTCAACTCCAAATCCAAGGTCGAGACTCTGGATTTCATCCGCAAGAATCAGCATTCCGTTTTGGTCACCACCTACGGACTGCTCATCGAACATGAAGAATTTTTTAAAGAAACCGAATGGAATATTCACATTTACGATGAAGCCCAAAGCATCAAGAACCTTTCTGCAAAACGGACTTCAGCCGCCCGTCGAATTCCGGCCAGATTCAAGCTCTGCCTCTCAGGCACCCCGCTCGAAAATCACCCGGGCGAGCTATTTTCATTGATGGACATCGCGGTCCCAGGATCCTTGGGCGAATGGCGTGAGTTCAGGATGCGCTACCTGCAAAATGAAACAATCGCCGCAGAAGACATGCGCGACCTCAAACTCAGGATCCGGCCCCTGGTCCTACGCAGAACCAAATCCGAGATTCTCAAAGAGCTCCCTCCAAAAACTGAAACCGCCGTCAAACTCGAATTCGATGAGCAGCAGAAGAGAATCTACCGGGATATCGCTCTTTCTTGGAACGAGAAGGTGCGCGAATCTGTGCTCAAACTGGGCGAATCCCAGAGCCAAGTCATCATGCTCACCGCGCTCCTGCGCTTGCGCCAAGTCTGCTCCGACCCCGCTGCAATTCCCAATTCACAATACGAAGGCACCCCACCCAAAGTCTCTGTTCTCACAGATGCACTCAAGAGCATCACAGAGAGTGGTGAGAGTGCTGTTGTTTTCACGCAATTCATCCATACTTTTGAGCGCATCAAACGGGACCTTGCTCGTGAAGCAGTGCCCTGCTACTCGCTCTCCGGAAAATCTAGCCGACAGGAACGCGAGAAATCCCTGCAAGGATTCCAGGAATGCAAAAAAGGCGCTGTCATGTTGATGACACTCAAAACCGGGGGCGTTGGGTTAAATTTAGTGAAGGCGGCCTATGTTTTTCACCTCGAACCTTGGTGGAATCCTGCGGTAGAAAACCAGGCTACAGACAGAACCTATCGTATTGGCCAAACCAGGCCCGTTCAGGTCTACCGCTACATCATGCGTGAGTCCGTGGAAGAAAAAATCGAAGTTCTCAAAAGCCGAAAGGCCAAAACCTTTGATGCGGTCTTCTGTGAAACTGAGGAAGCACAGGGTCAAACACCTAGTCATACCGTTTTGACACAACAGGATTTTAATTATTTGCTCTCCACAGGCGGTCCATGACGTGCCAGAATGAGATTCTGACCCTATGGACATCTCTCGAGGCACCTCCGAAAACGAACTCAATTTAGATCTGACTCATTTGGAATCCATTGAAACTTTGGTCACCGTTTCTCACCCAAAAAAAAAGACGAAATTCGATCAAAAATTCAAGGTTCAGCTTGAAGAATTCGACGAGCAATCGATGACACTCGAACTCGCCCCTGGAACCGCAGAGCGAGCAGACACGATCAACGTCAAAATCGATGTTTTAGCCCCGCTGTCCCACAAGCTTGCCTTTGTACTGCAATGCAAAGTTGAAGAGCTTACTCTGATCCACAAAGGCCCAGATAAAGTATTCCTGCTGATCGAAAAAGGGGACATAGCAGGTTGGAACAAATTTCGTGGGTATTTCAATAGCCGACAAGACGATATCTTGCGCTATTTTGAGATGGTAAAGGGTTGAACAATGGCAGCTCCAGATCCAAAAACCGTAGCCTTTGAAAAATACATCAGCGACAAAAAAATACTGATCGCAGATCCGGGGGCAACCACCCGCGCAAACCTTGCATCCACTCTGGTCAAGCTGGGAGCGAAAACTACCAATATTGCCCTAGCTGGAAAAATTGCTGACGCCCACACTGAAATGGATCGAATCAAACCCCATGTCGTGATTGCCGATTACGACCTAGGTGGAGGCAGAGGGCTCGAATTGCTGCAAACCCGCCGCAAGAACAACGCAGATGCAAAAAAATCGGTCTTCGTCATTGTTACTGGTAACACCTCACAAACTGCAGTAGCAAAATCAGCCGAAGAAGACGTCGACACCTACATCATCAAACCATTTACAGCAGATTCGCTGAGAAACGTTCTCGTCAAAACTGTCCTCAATAAAGTCAATCCCAGTGAATACCAAAAAAAAATCGATGAAGGAAAGGACCTCATGGCGGCTGGTAACCATGACGCTGCTTTGGAGGCATTTGCGGTGGCGAAGACGATGGACCCAACACCTTCCTTGGCCTGTTTTTATGAAGGACAAGTCCAGCTGATCAAGGAAGCCATCAAGGTCGCTGAAGGCAGCTATCAACAAGGATTAGATTATAACAAAATTCACTACAAATGCATGGTGGGCCTATTTGAGCTCCTCTACAATCAAAAAAAATTCATCGAAGCCTACAGCATCGTAAAAAAAATCTCCCAGTATTTCCCAGCCAATCCAGAACGACTCACTCAAGTCCTAAGATTAGCCATCATCACAAAAAACTACGAGGACGTGGAAAAATACTACCAAGCCTTCACGAAAATCGAGGCCCGAAGCGAAGAAGTCATCAAATACGTTTGTGCTGGGCTGGTCGTTTGCGGGAAATACTATCTGCGACAAAATTCCGTGAGTCGAGCTCTTGAGCTTTTCCAAAAAGCAGCTATTACAGCGGGAGCAAGGCATCAGTTGCTCAAAGAAATCATTGTCTCGCTGCTCGAGTTCGATATGGTGAAAGAAGCGGGAGAATTCCTAAAACGAATTCCAAACGATTCTCATCAAACAGAGCTTTACCTCGTTTTGGATTTTGCCATTTTTTCAAAAATCCCAGACATTGCTCCCTCCCAGGTTGTGTCTCGGGGGCGCGATTTAGTGAAGAAGCAAATCAAAGATCGATTGCTCTACGAAATCATGGTCCGAGCTTCAGCCAAAGCTGGGATGACTGATATAGCTAATGAAAACATGAATGCGGCAATCCAGCTATTCCCCAAAGAAAAAACTTTTTTTGAAGAGCTCTTGAAAGAAAATCTCCCCACCAAAGAAAAAACGGCTTAGGGCCAATACCTACTCTTCAAGATAGTCCAGCTCCACCCCATAGCTCTCTTTCAAGCGAAAAGCTGAATTGAAAGCGATTCCTAAAGTAATTGTTCCCACCACAATCGCCGCCGTGACAATCCCATAAGCCTTGCTCATCGGAGCAAAAACAAGGGCGATTGGAATCACCATTGAACGAACAAAATTCGGAACAGTAGTCGCTACCGTCGCACGTAAGTTGCTGCCAAATTGCTCTGCTGCAATAGTGACAAACACGGCCCAGTACCCCACCGCAAACCCCAGAAACAAACACACCCAATAGTAAGTCAGTGCCTGAGCACCGTAGTTTAATGTAAAAAAAACGATCATGCCCACACCCACCAAACCTAAAAACAGTTTCACAACACGGTTTCTGCTTCTTAGCTTTTGACTTAAAAACCCACTTGCAAAATCACCTAACACTAATCCTGTGTAACAAAATGCAATCGCCCTTCCAGAAGTAATCGAGCCCTGTACGCCGAACGCCGCTGCAAATTCTGGAGAAAACTGGATCAGGGTTCCGATCACAAACCAAATGGGAGCACCGATCAAAATACAATTCACAAAACGAAGCAGCTTAGCCTGGTCACGAAAAAGACTCAAAAAATCCCCGCGCGTTACTGCTTTTTCCTTCAAGTCCGAGAAAATCCCAGATTCAGCAACACCTACCCTCAAAAACAACAGAGCTAGCCCCAAACCACCACCGATCAAATAGGTCGTCCGCCAATCAAAAAACTCGGCCAACAATCCCGCTACCACCGCTCCTGTCACGCCCACGGTGGCTACAATCATCGTCCCATAGCCACGTTTTTCCTTGGGCAGGCATTCTGACACCAGCGTAATCCCTGCGCCCAATTCCCCAGCTAACCCAAGACCCGCTATCAAGCGCAATACAGCGTACCAACCGACGCTCTGAACATATGCATTGGCTAAATTTGCAATTGAATAGAGAAAAATCGATCCAAACAGCACCGACAGGCGCCCCCGTTTGTCCCCGAGTATTCCCCAAAGAATTCCTCCCACCAACATCCCAGCCATTTGAGTATTATGGAGAATTAAACCCGTCGTCACCAGTTGATCTGGCGGGACTCCCAGGGATTGAAGGCTCGGCCTTCGGACAATGCTGAACAGCAATAGGTCGAAAATATCAACGAAATACCCCAATGCCGCAATCATCACTGCCGGGCTGAGCAGTGATTGGGACCGTGTCTTAGAAACATGCATGTCTTCATATAATATATTATTGCTCTGTTGGATACAAAGTGCTAAATAGTAAATCTAATTAGTTTATAATTTCGGCAGTTCGCTGGTGAGGTCCTGAATGAAAATGAAACATCTGAAAAGCCTGATCCTTGCCGCCTCCGTGGCTCATTTGCCAACATCAGGCTCGGCACGCGAAGTCGAAGTCCCTGGCACTACCGTTGGCATGGCCCTAGGCCTCAGCACCGGTTGCGCCAGCGGCACCCCACTTGCCTGCCCAGTTTCGGCAGTCACATCAGTCGCCAGCCTGCTTTCTCTATTGCTAAACAAGCCTTCCACAAACGAAGGCCTGGAAAGTTCACAAGATCAAGTCGACTCGGCGTCGGATTCGACCTCGGGCCTGTTCAAACGCAAAAAACAGCTTGAAATGGCCAAAGAATCAGCCAAAGCCTACCTAATCGACGGAACTCGAACTTTGGAGCTGGATGAAGCCTTTGAAACCGTTCGTGACCTCATCGGAATGCCAGAATTGTCTGACAATGAAATCGCGGTGGTACTTTATGCGGGAATCTAAAAAAACTAAACTCACCGTTCTGGCAGCATTGTTGCTCCTCTCTCTGCCCAACTGCATGAATCAACCTGCTGAAGAAGACCAGTACTCAAAGAGCATTCAAATCATCCCCATCACCGCTGAAGTCAAGGCCCTGCTGCTTGATATCAGCAACACGATTCGACCCTTCGTCAAAAAATCTCGCGATGGAATGGCTGCCAAAGACGCTCCTATCACTTTCTATGATGACGGTGATTTTGACTCCATGCTTTGGGCCGGATTGCTCTGCCTCAGCGGCGAGGAAGACCAGTGTGAGATGGTCAAACAATCTCAATCTTTCGAGGGGAGAATGTGGCGGAGTCCTCACCGCGCGAAAAATAGAATTTATGTCGAGACAGAAGGACCCACTTTCAGCCGCGATATGTCTCTCGGCACGATGGCGTATTTAGTGAAAAAAAGAGACGGGACCCTAGCCACTGCTTGGAAACAATACATTGAGTCCAACCATCACCGCCATCCACTCGATCCGACCGGCCAGGGTTTGATCTATAGCTCCCACTGGATGTGCGATCAGTATCCTGAAATCGCCTGGAATGGACAATCCGGCGTAGACCGCAAAAAAATAGCCGACAGCTGCAGCATGAGCAACGACGGAATAAAAGAATTCAATGCGGTCTGGAATTACATGTTTACATCATACGATTCAAATTTTTTGAGCAAATACGAAAGAGAAGACAACCAATACTGGATGATCAAATTTCAAGCGACACAAGTGGCAACTGACTTCAACCTGCATCTGCACGCCGTGGGCATGTTGCTGTGGAAGGCCATGGATTCAAAAAACTATAAAAAATACGGAAAATTTTATGAGACTTTTGAAAAAAGAGATCCTAACAATCCATTTTTTCAGTACTTGTCCGGAAATCATTTCGCTGCTGCAACGCTCATCCTCAGCCAACTCTATGGAACCATCGCCCGAGGGATCATCCCTTATTTCAGCCCAACATTGGGCCAGAACGTGCTCTACAATCACACGCGCTACCAATGGAGCTTCGAAAGACAAGGCAAACCCAATGACAATGCCAATGCTGCGGCCGTGACAATGTTCTGGGAGTACATCTTCCTGATCAATTTGATCGTCGCTGACTTTGATAGCTCTTATGTCTCGTACATTCTTTAAGAGGAAAATACTCCATATCCATAAGACCTTGTGTTATTTCAACTTTCGGAAGATCCCGTAGCTCAGTTGGATAGAGCATCTGCCTTCTAAGCAGAGGGTCGCAAGTTCGAGTCTTGCCGGGATCGCCATACAAAAAACTGATCAGCATAAATCATCATCAAGCCCTTTATCCTGTGGAATAACCCGCAAGATTCGAACGAGAATTTTCGGCCCGGTCCAGACGCGACCCCAGGGAGCGTTTGGCCGGGTAAGTCGCACAGGAAGTGCGACTTAGAAAATTGTCCATGCCGAGGTGAGCGAAGCGGAAGCGAGCGATCCGAAGGCCGAATCTTGCCGGGATCGCCATTCTAGATTAGCCAAATCAGTTCCTCACTTTCGCTGACTTCGTGTCAGCGAACAGGCCTTTGGGCCTGACGCTCCGGTATTGTCGATTTTACTCCTGTAAAATCGTGCCTATTTTTTGATACAGGTGACCAAAAAGTCAGCTTGAGTTCGTGAACGGTTGGCCCTCATAGGACGATCGGGATAATATGACCCACTCAATTCAGAGACATAAGTGATTACATAAAATACTTTCGCATGTGTGCAAGCATTTTTTTCCTGTTCACAGCTTTTGGGCAAAGAACTCCAATAATACCCTCTGCCATCAAAAATTTCCCATAATCTATCCGCCTGGGCTAAGTCAAAATCACGAATGGTTGGAAGGCTTGCTCCCATACTTGCGCATTTTTCACTCGCCCTATAATGAGTGCCATAGATGCGATGATCAGAGTTGAATTGCGCCCAAACGATACCGTTTTCTGAGCCGCTGAAGCCTCTACTTCTCCAAGCATCACCTTCGCCTCCGTAGTTTTTGAAAAATCTTTTTGGATCCACCTTTTCAAGAATCACTCCTGCTTCGGTCACACAACGCACTCCGATAGCCTTGTATGAGTCCAATAGTTCTCTATCTGCCCACGGAGAGCCATCAAACCGTAAGCTGCTAGCGATCTCCTTACAAGTTAGCTTTGGAATTCCTGGATTATTTGCTGAATTTTTGACGGCAAGTTTTTTAATGACTACATCCACCAAATAATCAGAAATTTGATTAGAAATTTCGTATTTTGAATCCTCTTGGTCAGGAAGCTCAATACCTGCTAGACCCGCAAACTCATGATGGATCAAAACATATTGATCCGTGTCTGTAGTTTTATTAAATTTTTCTGAGTCACATGTAATCTGCGATTGCTGCAATTTCATGTCAAAACGACATGTCTTTGGTGAGTTATTGATCGCAACGGGGTACTGAGCATCGCCTGAACTCACGCAACGGATAACTTTTGTTGATGCAATTTGCTTCAGCATTCTGTCTGAGTACTCATCCGCGGATAATTCAGAGGGTAAACTCAATTCTTTGTGTCCGCCTTTAACGATCCAATTTTTTATATCATCTCGAATGATTTTAATTCGAGCTTCACAAATATCTCCACCGCCGCTGTGATCACCACCCGCATACGAGTTTACCGACACAGTCATAATTACCACCGCTAAGGTAAAGGCTTTAATGCAAAATTTTTGAAGGGCTAGAATATCCATTTTTTTCTCCTGACACCAATAGTTGACGTATTATATCAATTATTTTAAATAAAATCAATTCATATTAAAAAAACACTCAACTTAAAGTTAAATAGTTGATATTTATAAACACGTCATACTTCTCCGAGTAAAATTTTTGAGCTTTGCCACAAATTCTGTGAATCGAAAAAATGTTTAATACCCTTAGCCTTTTGAGCGGTAGGGGTCTTTTCGATTTTGAGCTCATCCATTTCCCACTCTGTCCGAGATCCTCGACTCACATTCCCAAAATATAGCGAATTATTTCCCAACGAATTCCACCATTCACACGGAAACTGAAAGCTCCCCTCTGAGTCCGCTGCATTTTCCTCTAAAACACCCAACAAATTCTGATTCAGGCTCACTAACACACGCCCTCCTTTTAAGTGGTATCCAGAAATTGAAATTTGACACTCAGGTCTCTCATCTGCGAGTAAAACCTCATCGGGCATGTGTTCGCCAATCCAAGAGTCCACTTGTTTGATGAACGCATACGCAACGAACATCGGGACCTTGTCTTTTTGTTCAGAAGTCACTCGCCTTAAGAAATAATTACCTTCAATTGGCGCCACGCTCATCACAGCACGTCTCGAATACACAGAGGGGCTGCGCGCCAGATTCTGCGCGATCTGGTAGTTGTGAACTACAGCTCCGCTCTCACAGGAATAAATGGAAATTGAAAACAAATAAGGAGAAAGATTTTTAAAAAAACCACTTGGATACAAATCTAAGCGTGAATCAAACAAGCTACCCATCCCGCCATGAGTGATAATTATCACATTTGCGGTATCAGGATGACGAAGGATCTCAAGCACTTCATTCAGTGTGCCTGAGCTTTTGTACGTCCAACCACGAGACAGCAGAAACATGCCCCGAGCCCAGCTTTTAAGATGGGTTTGAATGCTTTGACTGGATTCAAGCTGGCTTGGCACCTGGATCTGGGCCATTTCTCGCAATAGCTCATCATGATGTGACGAGGAGTACTGATACTTTTGAACAGCATTTAGGCAAGAAATCAGATCCGAACTCTCGTCAAGGACTCGTGATAGTTTGTCCTGCTGCTCACTCAATTCATTTTGAAACTGCTCGTATCTGTCAGCTAAGCTAGGTCCCTCACTGCGAGGGCGAAAAAAGTCATTCAAATCGGAGTCTGTAGGACCCAATGAGATAATGTAATTTTTAAGACTCTTGCTCAAAATTTTGGCTGGAACAGCAGATTGGTTTGTATAGAGCGGCAAAGGACCTTTAAGCGTCTCGACCTCACTGACCTGGGGTTTGATATAATTTTCTGGCTTACGCGAAAGGTTGATTAAAGACAATCCAAGGTAGATCTCACTGAAAAATGCAGTGCTCTTATTTTTTTTGACCAACTCGACACACAACTTTTCTTCAGCACTCAATTCGGCCCCTGCTCCTGAAGCAAGGACCGAAGTAAAAAACAGGGAAATAATCAAAGCGGTTTTCATAAATCACCGTACTTGTTTAAAAATTTCTTGAGTGAGCGAATCAGCCTCTTCTTCGCTCAGATCTTCACGACTGACACAGCCGCTGACTTGCTCCTGCGTGAGTTGAATTGACTTAACGGTACTTCCTTCGGGAATTTCACGAATATTTTGAGTATCAAGCCGATCAGCACGGTCACTTGCGATGCGCACCTCTTGAGCCAAACACGTAGCCCCAGCATTCAAAGACAATTGAGGAAAGTCCTTTTTGAACACCAGTGCCATAGCTTGATCTTGCTCTTGAGGCGACTGAGCGAGAAAAAGCAGGAAGTAACCTGCTGTCGAATAAGGAACGGTATAAGTACCTGCACTTTGAGCAACCTTTGTGGCTGCTGCCACGGCATGGACTGGACCTGCCCCCACCCCCACGATAAAATTATAGGCCAATACACCTACTGTAGGATTGGGCGTAATCACTGCTGCCGCACTGACCAGTGAAAAACCCGTAACTGCCATAGCAATTCCTGCAACCCATATTGTGGCAGTTGCCGCCTTACTTAGTCTATACTCATCAATGGCACTAGAACCCACCACTAGCGTTGCTATTCCGGCATGAGCCTGTTTTTCTTCAATTGACTGCAACACCATAACACTCAGGATCATTATCGCTACCCATTTAAACCGCTTCATATCATTTCCTTTCGTTAAAAAGCCTTAATTCATATCGAAGGCATTAATAATTCATATTTATTATTTAAAATAGAAATATTTAATGAAAAATATCATAATAAGTTCATAAATAATGAAATTATTAGAAAGGCTAAATATTTTTTACTACTAGTTCAATTGTCTCGATCCGGAACACCCAAACTAAAAAAACGCATTGAATCTCAATTTCTAAAAATTCAATCTCGACGCCTCCCAAGAAGAGGAGCTTTATTCCTTTTGCCTCGATTTTTTTAAAGTCTGATGATTTTTTTTTCGCTTCAAATTGACAATATGCGTCAAAACTGATAAACAACCCTCGATGAAAATTTTAAGTTCAGTTCTAGCATTGGCTCTTTTCAGTACATCCATCACAGCATCCGCCGGCGAAATCTATCAAGGAATCGCTAGCGTTTCAGTCCACGGTGGGATCATCTCGGCAGGGGGTGCAATGCTAGAAATGAACATTGCCAGCAGCCAGGGTGCAGTCACTTTGGGTGCGGGTGGCGCGTGGATCGGCCTTCTGAGCGTCGGCTTGAGCTCACTCGTCCTAGGGATATTGATGCGCGAACGAATCCTTCCTGACTCCCTCGAAAATACTTCCACTGACAAAACTCCAGAAGCCACAAAAACGGCCTTAGCCCTCGAAGCCGAAGAGGCCATGGCACTCCGACAACAGCTGGCTATCGCGAAAGACAGCGCCGCAGAGTTCATCAGAACCGGCCAAGCTGATATTTTATTTACCGACTCCATAGAAAAAATCACAAGCCTGGCTGCTCGAAAAGCTGATCTTAGCCCAGAGATCGCTGCCCTCACTCAAGCCACCCCACAAGATCTCGCCGAAGCGATCTTGCTCGCAAATATTTGAAGCGGGTCCTTTACAAAACGCCTCGGATTCTGGTAAGTCCCTCGGTGGGGGAAAGCTGGCTGCAAAATCTGCGCTAGTGAACGGCCATCATTGCGTCAATAAATAATGAGGTGTCGAGGATGTTTTCCCGTCGTACTTTCCTATCCGTTTCCAATATAATTTTACTTTTCATCGTTCAAACCGGCTGCACCAAAAAGATCCCGGACTCCCCCTACACCATCAATTGGATGAGCAAGGAGCGGGTCAAAGGCCTCGATCCACAACTCGCCGATGATCTTTATGCAGGCCGAGCCACAGGACTCGTTTATGAGGGGCTGCTGCAGTACCACTATCTCAAACGACCTTATGTATTAATTCCTGCCTTGGCGGATGGAATGCCCGACATCAGCCAGGATGGCTTGACCTATACTTTCAAAATTAAAAAAGGAGTCCTTTTTCAAGACGACCCGAGCTTCAAATCCACTCAAGGCAAAGGACGCGAACTCGTAGCCGAAGATTTTGTTTACTCCTTCAAACGCCTCGCCGATCCCAAACTCAGAGCCGGATCCTGGTGGATCTTTGATGGCCGGATCGCGGGCCTGAATGACTGGAGAGATCTGGCCGACAAAAAAGGCCAGGCTGATTACAAACTTTCCGTTGAAGGGTTAAAAGCGGTGGATCGCTACACGCTTCAAATCCGGCTGGTCAAACGACTTTCTCAATTCAGCTACTTCCTCGCCATGCCTGCTGCATTCGTCGTGCCTCGCGAGGCAGTAGAACATTATGGGCTCGAATTCCAAAACCACGCGGTGGGAACCGGCCCATTCCGGCTGGTCAATTTCCAAGGAAGCTCCAAAATCGTTTATGTGAAAAATCCCACCTTCCGCAAAGAATACTACCCGAGCGAAGGCGCGCCAGGTGACGAAGCCAAAGGACTCCTCAAGGATGCGGGCAAGGAACTACCTCTGGCGGAAAAATTTGTTCTCAACATCGTTGTCGAAGAGCAACCTCGTTGGTTGAACTTCCTGGCTGGAAAATTTGATCAGGTGGAACTCCCCAAAGATGTTTACGGAAAGGCAATCACCCCGAACAAAGAAATCGCACCCGATTTGAAAGCCAAGGGAATTTCCCTGGTTCTCGTTCCTCAACTCGAAGTGGTACGTGACAGTTTCAACATGGAAGATCCCGTGCTGGGAAAAAATAAGACTCTGCGCCAAGCCATCAGCCTGGCCATTGACTCAGAAAAAATGGGGCAACTCTTCTTTGGAGGCATGGTCGAGCTCGCACAGGGCATCATCCCTCCTGGACTCAACGGCAACGACCCGGCTTATAAAAATCCACTTCGCCAATATAATATTTCAAAGGCCAAAGAGCTGTTGGCTAAGGCGGGGTACCCCGGCGGGAAAGGACTCGCTCCCATCGACTACCTCAGCCTATCGGATTCCAACAGTCGGCAGAAAAGTGAATTCATGCAGAAATCCCTGTCTGAAATCGGAGTGCAGTTGAATGTCAGCTCACTGACCTGGCCGGATTTCCAAGAAAAAATCAAAAACAAAAAAGGCCAGATGTGGCAATGGGGCTGGGGCGCGGATTATCCCGATGCGGAGAACTTCCTTCAGATGTTCTATTCCAAAAATATTTCTCCTGGACCCAACGACGCCAACTACATCAATCCTGAGTTTGATAAATTTTACGAACAAGCCCTGAATCTCATGGACGGGCCTCAAAGGACTCAGCTGTACAAGAAAATGCTGATGATCATGAACGAGGACGTGCCTTACGTGCCTCACTACCACCGGCTCTTAGCTGCGACGATTCAGCCATGGCTCAAGAACTACAAGTTTGTTGAGTTTGATCATGCAATGTTCAAGTACTATGGCATTGATCCGGCTTTAAAAAACGTGAAGTAAAAAAAAACCATGAGTTCGTTAGTCACCGAAATTCCCCGCAAAATCCTCAGCGCGCTGACCACTGTGTTTGGCGTGGCACTGGCAGTATTTCTGCTTTTCCATGTCGTAGGCGGCGATCCCGTCTATCAGATGTTGGGCAAGCATGCGACGAAGGCACAGGTCATCGCGCTCAGACATCAGCTGGGATTGGATCAACCGCTCTGGAAGCAGTTCTGGGATTATCTTGTGCAGATTGCAACCTTTGACTTTGGTCGGAGTTACGCCACTCACGAGCAGATCACTTCGATGATCGCGCGAGGAATCGGCCCTACTCTCTCGATTGCGATTCCCGCGTTTTTCCTCACTACGGTGATTGCACTTTCACTTGGGCTACTGACTGCTTATTTTCTGGGGCGATGGGTGGATCGAGTCGTTTCGATTGCCTGCATTCTGGGAATGAGCGTGCCTATTTTGGCCTACATTCTCGGAGGGCAATACTTTTTCGCATTCCAAGCTGGGTTATTTCCCATCTCAGGGTACGAAGCCGACTGGTCGGAGAGACTGCAATACATTGCACTCCCCGGATTGATTTGGATCATCCTGAGCATGGGATACGATGTGAGATTTTTTCGTACAGCGATGATCGAAGAAGTGCGACAGGACTATGTCCGAACTGCCCGGGCGAAAGGTCTCAACGAACGGGTCGTGCTTTTTAAGCATGTTTTAAAAAACAGCGCAGTCCCCGTCCTCACTCACGTCGTCGTCGAAATCCCCATGCTGATTCTGGGATCGTTTTTGCTCGAAAGTTTTTTTGCCGTCCCAGGACTCGGCAATATGACGATCGATGCGCTTCACGGTAGTGACTTTCCGGTGATCAAGGCCATGACTGTTTTCCAATCACTCCTGATGATTTTTGGAAACCTGATGACTGATATTATGTACCGAGTTTTTGATCCGAGGATGTCCAGATGAGATCTTGGCGCGTATTCCTCAGAAACCGAACAGCCATTGCTTGTGCGTTTTTGTTTGGTTTCTACGTAGTGATTGCTCTGCTCACTCAACTCGAGTGGATCGCTTCTCCTTGGAACGAGGCCGTTGCTCCTTCCTACACACATCCGTCTTTGAGTGAATTCAAACTTTGGTTGGGTACCGACATCTTCGGCCGAAGCGTGATGTACAAAACTCTGCACGGTGCTCGGATTGCTTTGGGGATCGGGCTCATCACCACATTGATCAGCATTCCGATCGGCGTGGGCTTGGGTGCCGCTGCCGGATATTTTGGCGGCTGGATCGACGAGGTCGTCGTTTGGATCTACAGCACTCTGTCCTCGATTCCCAATATGATGCTTTTGATCGCTATCGCCTACGCCATGGGCCGGGGAATCACGGCTGTGTACGCAGCTCTGAGCGTCACGGCTTGGATCAGCTTGGCTCGCGTGATTCGGGGCGAAGTCGCCAAGCACAAAAATCGCGAATACGTCATCGCCGCTCAAAGCCTGGGCGCAAGTCATTCAAAGCGGATATTTCGCCACATCCTCCCCAATATTTCTCATTTCGTGATCATTCACTTTTCGATTCAATTCATGTCGGCCATCAAGTCCGAAGTTTTGCTCTCGTTCTTGGGCCTGGGAGCAGTCGGTCTACCCAGCTGGGGAATCATGATTGATGACTCCAAAAACGAGCTCACCCGAGGCGTGTGGTGGCAATTAACAGGTGCCAGCACGGCGCTCTTTCTGGTAGTGTTGGCATTGAACATTCTCGGGGATGCACTGCGAGATGCACTCGACCCCAAGGAGCAACGATAGCAGTGAGCACAACAGTGAGCGAAAAAATTCTAGAAGTCAAAAATCTCCAAACTTCTTTCTTCACCGAGGGGGGTGAAGTTCGTGCGGTCGATGGTGTCAGCTTCAACGTTTATCCTGGCAAAACTCTCGGCATCGTCGGTGAATCCGGCTGCGGCAAGAGCGTCACCAGCCTCTCGATCATGCGACTGATTCAATCCCCCCCGGGAAAAATCGTGGGTGGCGAAATCTTGTACCAAGGCCGCGACCTGCTGAAACTCAACATGGGTGATATGCGACGAATCCGTGGCAACGAAATCTCGATGATTTTTCAGGAGCCGATGACTTCTTTGAATCCCGTGTTCACCATCGGAAATCAAATCAGAGAAACCATTGCGCTTCATCAAAAGGGACTCAGCCGCAAGGACATTGCCGACAAAGCAGTAGAGATGCTCAAGCTAGTCGGAATCCCAGCGCCAGACAAACGTGTCGAGGATTATCCTCACCAGCTCTCCGGTGGAATGCGCCAGCGCGTGATGATCGCCATGGCTCTTTCTTGCAATCCAAAAATTCTGATCGCTGACGAACCCACAACAGCACTCGACGTGACGATTCAGGCGCAGATTTTGGATCTACTCCGGAGCCTGCAGGAAAAAGTGGGCATGGCGATGATCCTCATCACCCACGATCTGGGAGTCGTGGCCGAAGTCGCTGACGAAGTCATGGTCATGTACGCTGGAAAAATCGCCGAGCAAGGTGAAGTAAAAGAAATTTTTGCACACCCCAAACATCCGTACACAAAGGGACTCCTCAACAGCATTCCGACCTTGAGCAAAGATCCCACCGGCAAGATCAAGAAAAAACGCCTGGAGCCAATTCCCGGGATTGTTCCTAATATGCTCGAGTTGCCGCAAGGTTGCCGATTTCAGGAGCGATGCACTTATGTCGTGGACGAATGCCGTGGAAAAGAACCGGATTTGCGGGTCATCTTGGCTGATCCCGTGCTGCCCCATGCGATTCGCTGCGTGAAGGATATATGAACTTGGAAACTAAAAATTCTTCAGATGTACTGCTCTCTGTTCGAAACTTGGTGAAACGATTCCCCATTCACGGTGGGTTGCTGTCTCGAGAAGTGGCTAGCGTGCAGGCCGTGTCAGACGTTTCGTTTGAAATTCGCAAAGGCGAAACTTTAGGTCTTGTTGGAGAATCGGGTTGCGGAAAATCTACACTGGGACGATGTATTTTGCGATTGATCGAACCTACCTCGGGCCAGGTTCTCTTCAAGGGACAAGACATCACTCACCTCCCACCGGCAGAGATGCGCAAACTTCGCCGCAATATGCAGATTATTTTCCAGGATCCTTATGCTTCGCTGAATCCTCGGATGACGGTGGAGAGTATTTTGGGCGAACCGCTGGATATTCACAAAATCGCCAAAGACAAACATGATCGACGGGATCGAATCTTGAAGCTGCTAGATCTTTGCGGATTGCGACGCGAGTCGATTTCTCGGTATCCCCACGAATTTTCGGGCGGCCAGCGGCAACGGATCTGTATTGCCCGTGCGTTGGCCATGGAACCGGAATTCATTGTTTGCGACGAACCGGTTTCGGCACTCGATGTTTCGATTCAGGCGCAGATCATCAACCTGATGCAGGACCTGCAAAAAGAACTGGGATTGACCTATCTCTTCATCGCGCACGACCTGAAAGTCGTGGAGCATATTTCCAATCGTGTGGCGGTCATGTACCTGGGAAAAATCGCGGAGATCGCGGATGCCGAAGATTTGTACGCCCAACCCAAGCATCCTTACACAAGAGCACTTCTGTCCGCGATTCCCATTCCCGATCCGACCTACAAGAAAGACCGCGTGATCTTGCGAGGTGATGTGCCTTCGCCGATTTCGCCACCAAGTGGTTGCTACTTCCATCCTCGGTGTCCGGTTGCTCAGGATCGATGTAAGCATGAACGGCCTGCGCTCAAAGCCTATCCTTCGGGTGGAAAAAACGAGCATCAGGCGTCTTGTTTGTTTGCTGAATAAAACAGTCACTGCCCAATTTCAGGCTGTACGCTGCCCAAAAACCGTGATACATTCTAACTGTGCAGAATTTCTGGGAAAAACAAGATTGGGAACTTGAAGATCGGCATCTAGTCAGTGTTCAAAGGATGCCTTTTCGCCGCTCTTATCCAAAAATTTCTCTCGACACAGGGCTGTACGTAATTCGTGGTCCTCGCCAAGTGGGCAAAAGCTCCTGGCTGAAAACCTTGCTTTTCCAAGTCTGCCAGAATCCTGAGTTGGGTCCTCACCAGGCTTACTATCTGAGCTGCGAACCTATCGAAAATCATGCTCAACTCACCGAACTTCTCAAAACGCTCTCAGAACGAAAGTATATTTTTCTCGATGAGGTGACTTTCGTTTCTGAATGGTGGCGCTCGGTCAAAGGGGTTTTGGATAGCAGATTGGATGTGACCATCGTACTCACAGGTTCGAGCGCCATTGACCTCAGGCAAGGCGCCGACACTATGCCTGGGCGATGGGGGCATGGGGGAGAATACCTGCTCATGCCCATGGGGGTTTCGGAGTGGCTAGAAATGGTCGAGCAGGCGGGTTGGAAATCCCGCAGTGAAATTCAAGCAGATCGCGTGGCATTGTTGGAAGCTTTTTTTCACATCGGAGGATTTCCTCCGGCTTTAAAGGAAGCTGGGCCAAAACTCACATCCCCGGTAAACGCCATCGAAGATTATTGGAAGTGGCTGCGGGGCGATTGCCTGAAACAACAAAAACAGGAAGTCTATTTGAGAGAGGTTTTGGGCCGCTTGTCGTTATCTCTTTCCTCTCAACTCAGCTTGCAAAGCATCGCAAGCCAAACTCAGATGGGCTCGCATCACACTGCAATGGGGTATATTCAGCTCCTCGAAGACCTGTTCGCCATCAAAACGCTGTATGCCATTGATCCGAGCACAGGAGCTTTTCGATTCAAAAAACAAAAAAAATTCTATTTCACAGACCCTCTTCTTTTTCATCTGGCCATCGAAGTTTCCGGGCAAAGACGCCCGGATTCATGGATCGGTGCGATGGCCGAACAGGTAGCGCACGAAGAGTTGAGGCGCAGACTGGGAGCTCATTCACGCATGGGCTACTTTGATTCACCTCAGGGTGAAATTGACTTTTATATGCGAGAAAAATGGTACCTCGAAGTCAAATGGAGCGACGGGGTCAAAAATCTATCCAAAGCATTTCTCAGGCAGAATTCAAATCAACGAGTGGTTTGGACCAAGGAAAATTTTTGCAGTGATTTTTCTTTCTTGGTTTGAATCATTGTCTAACGAAGTCCCAACCAGAACACTTTTTTAATCGGGTCAGTTCACGCACTTTTTCAACTGACCTTACAGCATGTCTAGGTGTGTGGTTATTGCAGATCCAAACACCGGTGGATTCTTCAAACATCAACAATAATTAGGTATCAGACACTAGGAACGCAAAAGATCTGCACAACTTTCCTCAGGAGCCCAAATGTTCACTTCCTCGACACGCACAGTTTTTTGTCCATCTGCACCTTTAATGAGAAGGCTTTTTCCGTCTGAGCTAATCATCGCCTGCTGAAAACATGCCCTTGAAGTAAGGCGGCTGAGACGAAGGCGCTTCTCCTCCAGCAAATCGGACTGCATGTCCCCTGCGATTTACGATGAACGGCGTATTCAAGCCCATTTCAATTTGAGGCAGACTTTCATTGGCTGGATGAGCGATTTCAATCAGCGAGGTCCTAAAATGCAGCTTTTCCGAACCATTTTCAAAACCCGGCGACAAAGTGACATAACGGGAACGTCCATGAATAGGATGTCGTAAAAGAAAAACCTTCTCATCGGGGGCGATTGCCCGAAGCCGTGCAACGGAAATAACCTTACCATCCAACAAAACATGAGAGGAATCATCGGTGGGAATGAGGAGCTTTGAAAACTTTGAATCCGAAGATTGACCCAAGTCCTCATGTTGAAAAGACGTGAAGTAAGGTCCAGGAACGGAGGCTCCAGAGTTTCCAAAGCTCACTGGGTTGCTTTTATGATCGACAACGAAATCACTTTCTTGACGAAAAACAGTCCGTTGTTTAACCCTGCTATCTTGGACAAGATTGTTGATTAGCTCAGCTCGTACGCCCTGCTCGGAATCCCCATGAATAACGAGATATTGGTAATCCTCGATAGGCTGATTGAGTTGAAATATTTGGTATTCCTGAAAAGATGGTTTCATCGAAATTCCATCGTTAGCGGATCCAGAAAAACAATTCAAAGACAGAACAAAAATGAGAGATTGACTCAAAAAACGAATCATATGCTGTGATTTTTTCATAAAAAATACCTTTATAGTTATGCCAAGATCACGCCGGAGCATCTGCAGGAGACGCACCGGCGTGATCTTCCGCGGAGCGGTGGATACGTTATTTAAATTTCAGATTAAAATCATATATCCGAGTAATCCCACCATGACACGGGTACCTTCGAAAGAATTCACTCGAGCATTCCCTGACCACTGATGCATACCCCTGAATAGGGTTCGATACTGCCATCTTTTGAATCGTCTGAACAATACCATTGACCCGAACCGCAACCCTGAACTCTTTGATTGGCTCGTATCCTTTGACCAATCGCAGGGTCACCTCATCTCCCTCTTGCATCATCGCATCTCTCATTCTCCACCGATTTATAGAACGGAGATCTTCACATCGAGGGGACTGATCTTTGAAGTTTCCGAATATGTTGAAACAATTTTTTATGGGTTGAGTCACTTGATCTGGGTTATCATTCCAATCGATAGCCATTCTCAAGCTGATCTCACTTCCAAACAAATCACTGGAAGCCGCAAAAATCTGCCGACCCGGCGAACTCCAGGCAGAGCGTTGCAAAACATCGAAATTTTTGTAATTCATCACAATCGACGAATCCTTAGCTAAACGAATCAGGCCATACGATTCGAATCTAGAATAAAAGCCATCCGAATACTCGAGTTCCATCTCATATTCGCCTTTCAATATCGCCGTATGAATGGGATTCAAGATTTCCCTGATTTTAGATCTTTTTTCGACACTGGTTAAGTTCAAATCATAAACTAAACGGCCTATTTTCCTGATCATTTCTCGAGGTGCGTAAGTTCCCAATTTATAAAGTAGCCCCTCGTGAAAAATTAGCGCTGACCTTTGGACTACATCCATCAATCCAAAAAATGTCGAGTTGACAACTACGTGCCCCGATTCGTCCTGAACTGCAAGCTGGAGGGGTAAAACATTTTTTCCAATATCCAGGTCGAGCTGATGATCTTTGACCTGCTCGAGAGGATTTTCTGAAAAATACCATTCAATTTGAGCGAGGTTTTCAATCAATGTTTTGTAGAAAATCTCCTCGGAATCTCCAGAGGGGGGAAGCAAGCCAGCAAGAATCTTGCGAAGATGGTTCAATGCCTCCGCGAATGCCGGATCGCCGACGACATCGATTTTCTTGACGAGGCTTGCCTGGTCCTGAGTCAGCAAATCCAAGAATTCGATTTTCCCTTGATTCAAGACCCCGTGCCCACCGGCACTGCTGTCGCCACCTGCTGCAAATGCGAAACTTGCGACGAAAAGTCCGGTTGCGCAAAATAGCGCAGCGTAAAACTTCGAGGTATAGCGGTTTGGATTTTTCATAAATTACTCCTGTGTATTATAATAATTAATCGTTTTAGTCAACATTAGCTTGTTCACAGGATGAGTTTTATACACACGCAGAATCAAAAGATATATTTTTTGTATATATTTAATCTAAAATTTTATATAATTTATATAAACCAGGAATTATAAAAACGATGAATCTTTTCGAATACAAGTCCTACTCTAAATACCTCAACGATAAATTAAGCACTCCTCCATTCAATACTCACGGATCGCAAAGCCGCCTGGCCAAGGCAGCTCAATGCCAACCGATCGTCATTTCTCGAATCCTCGCCGGGAAAATCCAACTCACTCTGGAACAAGCGCATCGGATCAATCAGTACTTTCGCCACTCTCAGGCAGAAAGCCGATTTTTCATTCTGCTGGTTCAATACGCACGCGCCGCCAGCAAGGACCTCAGACTTTTTTGCGAAACAGAAATCAACGAAGTGATCGAAAAAGAACTGGCTCTCAAAAACCGATTTGCCGCTGGCTCAGGAACCCATGAACTTCCTCCAGAACAGCAGGCGACTTATTACAGCTCGTGGTTATACTCTGCAATTCACATTGCTCTCACCATTCCGTCGCTGCGCACCGTCTCCACACTCAGCGAGACTCTCAATATTGATCCACGGAAAATCGAAAAAGCGCTTTCTTTTCTTGTTTCATCTGGAATGGCCGTTTCGAGTGACGGAAAAAAATTCCAGCCTGGAAAAACTCGAATTCACCTGCCCCACGACTCGGATCTGGTGGGTTTTCATCATTCGAATCTTAGACTCAAGGCCATCGAGTCCCTGACGCAACCTCATCGAGGAAAACGACTTACCGAGGATCTTCATTACTCGTCGATTGTTTCCCTTTCGTTCGAGGACACGCTCAAAGTCAAAATTGCACTGACCAAGGCCATTGAGGGGATTAAAAAAACAGTTCGAATCTCCTCCGAAGAAACTTTGTATGGTTTCAATTTGGACTTTTTTCAGATTGGGACTTCATCTGAGTGACAACTTAGAGTTCTCCCTGAGGGATCTCGTTTGCTGTTTCGAGAATCCGTTCTACTGATCCTTCACCGCTCCATGGAAAAAACAGATTACGATTCTGTAGTAGGATATTTTTTCTCACCGCATAGACGCTCACGATGTTCTCTAAAGCATAAGTTGGAATCGCAACGCTCGTCAGCATGCTGACTGCTGCCGATGCCTCGCTGAATTCGGAGAGGGAAAGGTATCCCATGAGCCGGTACTCAAACTGAAGCGAAACTGACTGCCTCAGCTCATTTTTAAATTGCTCTGAATCAAGTGCAGGTTCTGCCTTGATCACTTCTTGATAGAGTCGTTCAAACGCCAGGCTCGACGAGCATTCTTTCAGCTTCCTGACATCAGAGTCCCAGCAAATACCATATGAAAAAATGAGAGCCTCTGGCTTATCTTGCAAGGCTTTAGCAAATGCCCTGCCGATAATATTGTCTTGCACGCCAGGGAAATAATAATATTTAAACACCTGGCTTCCACCGTTCTGCTGCTTGCGATTCAACAAATCTTCGCGGTCATAAAGTTTTTTTCTTTCTTTTTCCGAGGTCACGACTTTTACGTGTGTATGAGTGGATAGGTGGTAGGACTCTCGGGTGTCCGAAAAAATTTCTTTCGTTGTTTGGTAATCTAAACTTTCCTCAATGCCTGCCACCCCAAAGATCTCGTGCAAAACCACGGCGTCTCTTTGAATCCCCGGACTTCGTTGACACCAGAAAGCTCCGAGTTCGATTTCTCGATTTCCATCGTTTCTGGCTTCCACTGGTTTTCCAGTTTGAGGATCAGTCACAAAATCCTGTTTGAGATTTGCCCAGACTTCAAGGCGGGTCGCCGTAAGTTTTCTCTTGAACTCATTAAACTTACCTTGCCCGAATTTTCGGACGATCACTTCTTTCAGGTGTTCCATCAGATCTTGATCGTTGGCGATCCGCAACTGAATGCTTTGAAAAACAGCCGGGCAACCGCCTCCACCATTTTTCACTTTGTCACCCGCTTGTGCTTGAAGCGCAGAGGCTCCGATCAGTGCTAGAACTAATATCAATTTGGTTTTCATTTTGTATTGCCTTTCTTTTCTTTCCGAGTGAGGGGGAAAAGGCCCACCATTAATCGGTAAACCTCCTTTTTATTTCGACTCTGCCCTTCGAGCAGGGAGTCCATGTCATCTTGAAATTGGCGAATCAGAACCTTGGCCTCGTCGATTCTACTGGGATCGATAGCCATCGTAGTGGCTGTAAAATCTCTTTCTGAATTGGAATCTTTTTCTATGGAAGCCTTTGCTAAATCGAGGGTCTGAAGATGAGATTTTCGAATGGAGAGATCCAAGACTTCGTCCGTGGTTTCTAACGAGACTTGGGTTCGGCACCATTGGTTTCGGGAATCTTTTTCAATCATTTCCAGCCGAGATAGGCGATCCAGCGCTCGCTTGGTCTCGTCGACTCGAATCCCCAGCCGCTTCGCGATCCATTCAGGATCGGATTGAAAATCGTCTGTTCGAATGAGTGACAAAATTCCAAAATAATACCAGTCAGAGACAATTCGAAATTGATCTGCTGTGAGCTGCAAATAAGAGGCATCGACCTGATCCATTTTAGAAACCTGACGGCGTCTCTGAGGAAAGTGCGATAGAATCCTGGCTGTTTCAGTCGGATCGAGCATCATTGCACGGCAGAAGCGTTCGGCCAACGCACGAGTCACTCGACGCTTTCCGTTGAGAATCCGGGACAAAAATCCCGGGTCCACGTCCAGTTTCCGAGCGAAGGCCCTGAGTGAAAATTGAGGGTTCTTTGCTTGAAAGCCAGAAAGCTTTTGTACGAGTAAATCCCGTACGGCGTGTTGATCTCGTTCGACTTGCATAACGAGATACTATTTACACAATTAATATGAACAAAACAACAAAATCGGCAACAATGTGTTGCCAGCGTTGCCAAAAGTTGTCCAGACACCATTTTTGCTGACTAATTAGAAATTTTCATCCAAGTAGATTTTAGTTCCATTCGGAAGCTTCAGCCTCTTATCCCCAAGAATTTTAAATTCACCTGTTGGGATCAAAGGGGGGTCTTCATCTCTACAGTGGGTTCCCAGATAATTACATTGGTACACTGCTCTGACAAAATAACCGACACCGGTCGGAGACATAACTCTGATTTTTGCTTCTTCGGCATTTACAGTGACACGATGATACAGTTTAAAAAATCGATCCAAAGCACCAAACTCGTTCGGCCTGTACTGCCCTTCTTCCAGCGAATTCAATTTAGAATTGCTTTTCATAATCCGAATGAGGGCGCTAGATAGGGTGTATCGATTCGATTCCTCAAGCCTTAGAATACATAAATACTCATGCAAAGCGATGTCGTATTGCTCATGATATTTCAGTTCTGGGAAAATATACGCATTGATATCAATTCGTAATTCGTCAGGATAATTTTTAGCAGCAATTTCTGTACCCTGATCATTCACCACATATCTTTTTACGAACACTTTTGTATTCGCGACTGCGTTTTTAAATTGCTCGAGATCAATTTGAGGTACTGTGTTCAACGGAATTTCGTTCAAGTCAGAAACCAATTGTTCGCCCAGACGAATGAACTGCCTTTCTCGATTGTCCCCGCCATTTCCTGTTTCACTCCCTCCTGCGAACACCGAGGGACTCAAACAAACCTGCAGTCCAAACAAAATTACAGTTACTAAATCAATTTTTTTCATTTTCTTCTCCTTCTGATAATGGGAACAGTTGAACGGACATTTCGTAAACACGTTTTTTCTTGCCAGATTCCAAAAATCTGCAAAGATCTCTTCTAAATTCTGTAATTTTTTTTCTAGCCTCGGGCAATAGAGCAGGATCTATCGCCATCGTCATCGAGGTGAAGTCACGCTCCTCAACGGTATGCTCCTCCAAAGATTCAGTGGCTTTCTTTAAAATTTGTTTGTGTCGATTTCGAATCGCAGCTGAGGGAACCCCCGTCGAGGAAGCAATGCTAACTTTTGTTTTTACCAATCGTCCATTTTTTGATTCGAGAAGTCCCAAATGAGTCAATCTCGCAATAGCATCAACAGCTTGGTTGTGGTTGATGCCCAGTTTTGTGGCAAACCAACGTGGATCAGGACGACTGCTTTTGACAAAAGTCAGCTCGAGAATGGCATAGTAATACCACTCCGACATCGTCCTAAAAACATCTTCAGAAAGGTTGAAATATTCATCTTTAGGCGATGTTAAAAACTGAGTACCGTTTTTCATCAATCCCGAGGCAACTGCTTGATAGAATTTTGCAGTTTCCGATGGCGAGAGGCCAAGATGACTGCTCACTTGCAACGCCGACTTGAGGGAAAGTCTACGCTTGCCAGAAAGGACCCCACACAATGTGGCTGGGCTCACCCCAAGCTGATGAGCAAATCGGCGTAGGCTATAAGCCGGGTTTCCCTCAATACGCCTCAAAAGCTCTGACATGAGCATTGATCGATAATCAGTAGTTACGACATTCTTCACTTGCATACGGAAGCCTATTTACAGAACAGATAATAATTTTTCAACAAAATAAGAAACATAGTGTTTCATATCTGAAACACTATTCATTCAACAAAAAAAATCCAACTTCGGCGTCGAAGCCGGTGTTGATAATAGAAAATCAAAGGAAAAACATTGCCTTTGTGCGAGCTATGCTACCGTTTTTATAGGCAGGGGGAATAAAAATGAGGTTTGTTAACTCACTCTATAGCGCAATCATCATTGTAAGCGTGGCCAGCTGACTCAGGATGGTTTTAATGACATCGACGACCACTACTTAGGTGCTTTTTATTGGGCAAAGAGCACATCGACCAATCGTAGCTATTCGCTCGTAAATAGTAGCAGCGGAATGGGCGACACGGATGCGAACCCCAATGATGTGTTCAATGTGAAATGTATTTTCTAAAACAGGCCACGAACAAGAGTCGGAATGATGAGGTGCCTTATGATGGATAGTCCGTTTTCCTGAGGGCTCCCCGCTTCCTGGGCGGCTGGACCCTGTTTGGGGCTGAGCTGGGGATATGCGGCTATAATGTAGGGCTGGGTGGATGAGAGTTACAAACGCCCACTGAAAACTCCCCTACCCTCATCCCTAGCCTAATCTCGACCATCAACACTACACTTCAACTACAAAATCAGGCTTTTAGGGGGGAGCGAAGAAATGACGGGCCCGGGAACGCCCGCCCAGTTGGATTTTTACTCGCCACAGGTCTCAAGAAGAATTCGTTTGGCTCCATAGATGCTTCGGAGTGATTCCAGGATGCCTCTCACGTCGACTGAAACAGCTCGGCTCAGCGAGCCATCGTAAATGTAGTTTCCGGACAAGGAATGGATATTTCCGTCAAAGACCAGTCCCACTAATTCAAGATTTGGGTTGATCACGGGACTTCCCGAATTGCCTCCAATGATATCGTGATTGGATACGAAGTTCATTGGAGTTTGTTTTTGGATTCGGTCTCTGGCTGCAATCCAGCTCGAGGGAAGCGCATAAGGCTCTTCGGAGCCATGGCTTTGGGAATGGTCAAATGCACCGCCTAAATCAGTAAAGGGAGCAATTTTTCCTTTCGCCGGATCGACGTAACCCCTGATTGCTCCATAGGTCACCCGCAGCGTGGAAGTCGCGTCGGGATAGAGAGTGGTTCCAAAGAGCTTGAAGAAAATTTTTGAAAGCTTCGCAAAACTTTTTTGATTCGGAACTTCGATTTCTGTTTCGAATTTTTTCCTCAATGAGCGAGCCAGAGGATCTAGCTGCTTGGCAAGCAGGATCAGCGAATCCTGCGACTTCTCAATTGCATCCGAGCCTCCTTCTAGAATGCTCTTTCGGGCATCTGCTCGATCGAGCTGCGAACCCTCAATGAGCTCAGCTGCACGCTTTGCAGGTGTTTTACCAGCGAGCATTTGGATCACACCGGGATGGGTGCTTCCTAATTCTTGTTGCACAAACTCCAGCGACGCACTGAGCTTTGCCTTTTCCATTTCCTTGAACACCGGAACCTGCGACTGAATTTGGCGTTTCAAAGACACGAGCTTTTGTTCAGTGTACTCGGGGAGACGTTCTGAATTCGGCTTCGTCGATTCGCGCGCGATGCGAACCAAATTCATTGCGAATCCATACATGTTTGAATTGAACCCATAGCGCTTTTCAAAAAGCGAAAAAGGCACGGCAAGTTCGCGGTAGACAGTCTGTGTCTCCTCGATTTCATTCCACACGCCCAGATCGCTTTCCAGGGACGGATCAGCCTGCGCTTTCTTCTGCGCTTCCAATTCTTGACCTCTCTTGGTGTTGAGCAACTGACCGTCCGCAAAAGCACGATTAAATCCCCGATACACTTTGAGACCATTTTGGATGCTGAACAGATCGGTCTCCGCTTCCCGCGCTTGGGCCGGGCCATTGGCCATGTATTCTAAAATCGATTTTTCCCGAGACTCTAACAAGCGAGTGATCAATGGATTAACGAGGCGAACCTGGCTCTCCAGTTGAGAAAAAGTGAGCTGGCGATCTGTTCTGCCGGGATGCCCAGTGATGAACGCCAGCTCACCTTCGCGAAGTCCCTGTTTTGAAACTTTGAAAAAATTTTTGATTTGAGCAGGCTTCCCGTCCTCGTACGCACGCAAAAGAGCCATATCGAGATCGTAGCGAGGAAATTCGAAGTTGTCAGGATCGCCGCCAAAAAAAGCAATGGCATGCTCTGGGGCAAAAACCAGGCGTACATCAGTGTATTTTTTGTATCGGTAGAGGTGATATTTTCCGCCCCCATAGAGCTTCACTACTTCTCTGTGGATCATCAGATTGGCAGGGACTTCTTCAGATTCAATTTTTTTGACTTCATCTGAAACCGAGGCAGCCGCTTGCACACGATCGGTCACGTCTTCGATGGTCATCAGGCTCATGACTTCGAGATCCTGCGTCTTGAGCTCTTCTTGCTCTGTTTTTGCGTAAAATCCGTTCTTCACATAATCCTGTTCGGGCGTTGATAGCTTGTAAATCACTCCGCGGGCCACATGGTGATTGGTGAGAATCAGGCCTTGAGCCGAGATAAACGAACCTGAGCCCCCCGGGAATTTCACCGAAGCTTGCATTACATGCTTCACCCATTGGCTATTTGGGTGAAACCCATACTGTTTTTGAATTTGTTCGACAGGGAGATTCGTCACATCCCACATTCCCTCTTCTGCTCGAATAGAAATGGCAAAGTTAAGGCCGATTAAGGAAATTAAAGTAAAAAGATGGAATCCGGCAAGCCTTTTTTTTGTCTGCATGGCGCGGAAATATACATCGAATCGAAATATTATTCAATTAGTATTTAAATATTCTGTAAATTGGGGGCGAAGAAATGACGGGCCCGGGAACGCCCGCCCAGGATCTGATCTCTTGACAGATGAGCTACGACTGGCTTTTCCGGGCGTACCCCTATGGGCAATCTGCTAACCAAGCCAGCAGTCAGTGGCTGCAGTTTCGGCATAAAAGCTTGAGATTTTCGAGTAAACGAACAGTGTCTTGCCGAAAGGTTGTCGGTGGTCTGATTTGAGACCGTGCTGGGACCCGCATTGAGTGCTTTTCTATATGCGTGAGACTTCCGCACTAGCGAATGCACCGGACCGAAAAGCGATCCGGATAACGGTGGTCGTAGTAGAAGCCCCCATTACGTCCAAAGAATTCGTAGGCTCCGTAGTAAGTACCATCGGAGTAGGTGTCGTGGGGAACCGACTTAGTCCAGAACAATTTAAAACCAAAGGTAACTGTTCAGCCCGTTTGAGTGATTCACTTGCATAATTTATAAACAGGATT
>CAYILR010000026.1:1925-58173 GCA_964364175.1 uncultured Bacteriovoracaceae bacterium | reverse complement strand
TTTTAGGTGCACCGCTTCAGCCACTGCTCGCATAATCAGGCTGAACAGTTACAAACTTTTCATCTATTTTTGAATGAGACTTAGTGAATATTTAACGCGTTAAGTCTTGAGACTGGAGTCTCATTTGGTGTGAGCTTGTGACCAAAAAGCATTGCCTGGAACAGCAACTTCAGGAAGCCGCTCAATCTATTTTTGCAGCGTATTGAAAATTAACAATCAAGTTCAAGTCATTGAAATTAAATCAATATAAAGCTAATTATTTTAGTTGATATATTTAATCGGATACTTTATCATTAAGTTCGAGGTGGCAGAGGAAAATTTTATGCGGAACGTGCACTCATACCTTAGTCAGCCCATCATAAGGACGATGGCCAGCCTAGTGATTCTGAGTGCAGCCTTGTCCGCTTGCCGACCTGCAATTGACGACAACGCCCCAGACCCTGCAGCAGAAACCACCGGTAAAGCCGGTGGGGACCTCTCTGGGACCTACCCCAACCCCACGATTGCAGCAGGAGTCATCTCGACGGCTAAGATTGCCGACGCAGCCATCACCCCCGCAAAATTATCGCAAGCCTACCTGCCCCTCGCGGGCGGAACCTTGAGTGGAGCACTTGTTCTTTCGGGAGCCCCTTCAGCAGCACTTCATGCAACCACAAAAACGTATGTGGACAGCGCTCTAGGCGGATACTCAATCAGTGCTCTGAGTTCTATCACCAACGGACAAGTCCTGGCTTGGAATAGCGCAACTTCCCAGTGGGAGCCTACAACCGTAGCAGGAGGCGGTGCCTCAACCAGTATTATTGGCAAGAGCATTGATGTGACCGCTCCTACGACGACAGGACAACCCCTCACTTACAATTCAGGCACAGGGAAATGGGAGGTCGGAACAGTTGCGGTAGGAAGCGGCGGCACTGGTGTCACTACAGTCGGTTCAGGAAATCAGGTTTTCGGTTCACCCAACGGTGCAGGGGGCGCTCCCGGTTTTCGCGCACTTGTGGCAGCAGATATTCCCACGATTTCGGGTTCTCAAGTTTCAGGGGGGACTCTCGGAGCAAGCAATGGTTCAGGTCTCACCAACCTCGACGCTGGCAACGTGGCTGCGGGTACACTTGCGGTAGCTCGCGGAGGCACTGGCACGGCCACGGGTTCGATTACGGGAACGGGAGCTCTGACTTTTACAGCTGGCGGCGCTAACTCCAACGTCAACTTAGCTCCCACTGGAACAGGCACGGTCGATGCAGCTTCCAAGAAAATCACCAGTGTTGCCACACCCACATCCAGCACAGACGGAGCAAACAAAGCTTATGTCGATGCCGCCAGTGCAACAGTGGCACCCGAAAGCTTGTTTAGTCTGACTGCAAACAGCGGACTTTATAACAATCAAATTCAAACCACGACCCCAGCAGCTGATTACACGGAGGTTTGTTTTAAATCCGGTACAACTAAATACGATATTCACGCGGGAGGCGAAGCCACCACCGCAGCAGCATCCGTCGGAGGATCGAGTGGCGTGGGAAGTAACGACTGCTCACCTGGAGACGTGGGCTTCATCATCGAACGCGGTCAGCGAGTCGCTCAGACCTGGGTTCAAGCCAGGATTACATGTTTGCAGCTGGGGATGCGCTTGCCCGAACCCTTCGAGTGGAAGGCCGCGTGCGACAACCGAGTGGCCTGGAGCATGGCGACTTCAGGGACCATGATTGACGACTGGGAGTGGGGATCTAATTTTGCGCTTCCTATGTACAGCGGCGCCAACGGCGGGGTGGCCTCGGCGCTCTTCGGTACCGGTGGCTGTACTTTCGCCGCCTGGGGCTGGCTCGGGTACAACACGGGTTCCGAGGACTCCTCCACGTTCCGCTGCGTCCGTTAGCAACATGGGTGATTTGACCCTTTGATTCTTTGGTAATTTTTCCCTGCTTGTAGCCCCTTTTCAGCGGCGAAGCCGCTTCGATTTAAAAAATATTTTTCCACTTTCAAATTCTTAACCCACGCGTCGGCTTTTTTTTATTTCATTCAGAAGGACTTCGTTTATAACTCAAATGAAATGGAAATCGACGAAATCTTCAGACGCGAAGATTCAAACAAAAACCAGATATACTTGTACCAGCAAGGAAGTTTTTTCCGTGCCTACAACCAATCTGCGATGCGGTTTGAGAAATTATTTCGTAAGTATAAAATCTTGTCCAAATTCATCAAAAAACTGGAACGGCCTGTTTATTATCTGGGTTTTCCAAAACAAAACCTCGACCCCATTCACGAGGTTTGTAAATCGCATGGTTATTTTTTGCTGACGAACAAAGACTCTGTTCAGATTGAGATCCCCGATCAGTTCGAAGAGGACTTTGAAAAATGGTGCAACGAAAACTCATTGAGGCTCATTCATTCGTTGAATCCAAAAATTGACGATCTCAAACGAAATGAGCTTCTCAAAAAAATATTTGATTTTCCACTTCTGCAAAAAACTCCTTTTGAGGCTTTTGAATTTTTGTATCGGATCAAAACCAAACTGGAGTTACTCGAGTTTTAGCATGGCAAAGTATGGACATCTGAAGGTGTTTAAGGACACCTATGATTTGACGAAAGGAGCGTTACAGAGCATTAGGCGATTTCCAAAAACGTTCAAGTATACACTGGGTGCCGAGATGCAGGGCAATTTGTATGCTGCGATGAATTCGATTATCGCAGCTAATTCTTCTAGAAATAAATGGGATGCATTGTCTCAGGCGATTTTGAAAATGGAAATGTGGCAGTTGCAGCTCCGTTTGGCCAAGGACATGCAATGTTTTCCAAATAGTGGCAACGCTTGGTTTGACCTCACGGAGAGGTCTTGCGAAATTTTGCGACAATTGGAGGGTTGGCGGAAAGCCAACTTTGAGAAAAATAGAGGTTCTCTCACAAACCAGAGCTAGGTTTCCGGGTGAGACCTAGGAGTGTTTATTTTTTTGGCCCTTGCCGCCCGATTTTTGGGTATCCACAAAAGAGTACTTAAGATTGTTTTGTCTCTCTTTTTTACTCGACGAAGTGCAGGAGACGCGCTTCCTATGTACAACGGCGCCAACAACGGGGTGAACTCGGCGATCTTCGGTAACGGTGGCTGTACTTTCGCCAACTGGAACTGGATCGGGTACAACACGGGTAACGAGAACTCCTACACGTTCCGCTGCGTCCGTTAGCAAAAAATCGGAGAACCTCTATTTTTATGAATTTGTTTACGTATGAAAAAGTTTACAGGGCCTATTTAAGATGCAAAAGAAAAAAGTCAAACACTTTGGTGCATGCGAAGTTTGTGGTTCAACTAGAGCGGAACCTCTACCAGCTGTTACAGGATCTGAAATCAAGAGAGTATAAAGTGGGGCGTTTTCGATGTTTCATCGTGACTCAGCCAGTGATGAGAGAGGTGTTTGCCGGAAACTTCAGGGACCGGATTGTGCATCATCTTTTGATCAATGAGATCGAACCGCTGATTGATCCCTTATTTATTGATGACTCTTTGGCTTGTCGCAAAGGTAAAGGAAACCTGACGGGCATTCGGAGACTCAGGTCCGGCATTCAATCGTATCGGGATCAGCACGGCGAATACCCCACCTATTTGCAAATGGACATTAGTTCATTTTTTATGAGCATCCAACAGGAGAAACTTTTTCAGCTTGTCGAGACAACCCTCAAAAAAATCTATTTGAAAAAATTCAAATCTGAAAATGATAAGACGGTAAATCGCTTGTGGTTTGAGGAGGTGTTGTTTTTATGCCGGACTATTATTTTTAATGATCCGACCGAACATTACATTCGAAAAGGCGATCCTACGCTTGCCATGAAATTGAGACCGGGGAAATCCTTGTTTCATGTGCCACAAGGTCAGGGTTTGCCAATTGGAAACCTGAGCAGTCAGTTTTTTGCCAATGTCTATCTCAATGAACTGGATCAATTTATTAAAAGAGAGCTCAAACAAAAGCGATATTATCGTTATGTCGATGATTTTGTGATTCTGGGAAAAAAAGAGGAGTTGATCTTGGCGAAAGGTAAAATTGTAGATTTTCTTAGGATAGAGCTTGGCCTGAGTATCAATGATAAAAAAACAAAAATGGCATCTGCGAAAACTGGAATTGATTTTGTGGGCTACGTGGTTAGGGATAAGTATCTGCTGCCAAGACGGCGCTGTGTGCAGAAGTTTCGATCTCGATTAAAAAATTTGGAACTGAAAAAAATAGAGGAAATCATTTCGTTTAATTGCTCCTATCGGTCGCACTGTGGATATTTGAGGCTTGGAAAACACTTTAAGCTTCTAGAAGATATTCATACGGACATGATTGATTATCATACATAGGCAGATGGCCACCTTTGCTTTTGAGTGGCGCTCCCGTTTCAACACCGCTTTTCAACCCCGACAAAAGCTAGTCCGTATGAGCCACAAGATTCCCGCTGACTCGAAAATCCTGTCTAGACTCCCACCATCCGCAAATCGCTAGGCTTCTTGCCGCTTGCGGATTTGAAGATTTCCATGGCAATGATGCACTCCATGTCTGAACAGCGGCTTCTTGGCTTTTTGGGGTTGGAAATTCAGCCAAAAAAGCCTGCTCCTTCCGCTCCCATTCTTGCTGGTGTCGATGATCTTCTTCTTGTTTTTGGGTTTCGATAGTTTGCCGTTCTTGAGCCTTTTCTTCCGTTTTGCTCTTAATCTCAGCTAATTTTTGAATCTCACTCAGTACTTCATTCATTCCTTGAGCCAAAAATGCCATCGGAGAATGGCAAACTTCTTTGGACCCTGGCATTCCATTCTCGCGAAGAAATTGGAGTGCCCGTATGATTTCATTTGCTCCATAGGCTGAGTTTAATTGGAAAAAATAGGCTCTCTCTTTCGCTTTTTTGCGCGGAAGTTGGATACCTTCCAAATAATCTTGAACTGGGTGCGGAAGCATTTCGGAGAGAGAGTTTTTAGATTTTTTTATAGTGATTGTATTTCTTATTTCTGCCTCAATTTGAGGGAGCTTCTTATTCAATTTGAGGCACCTAATCCCTCGATTTGAGGTGGAAGCAATCTCAGATTGAGCTCCCTCGTTCTGAGGGAGCTCGTCTCCCGGCAGAGACCAAACAGCTCGGGGAGAAATCCACCACCGATTCCCCTGCTTGAAATCATTTTCAACGAGCCGAATGAGATCATCCTCTTTCAAAACTTTCAAGCTCCGTGAAACTGTTGCGTGCGACATTCCAGTGGCTTCGGTGATGAAACTAATGGAAGCCCGCGTGATCCCGTCAGAGTCTCGAAAGCGCCATGCTTGACTGCTCATCCACAAAAATAGCCTAAAAGCGTCCCCAGATAAATCGCGGAGCTTTGAATCCTGGAAAACAGAATGCGAGAGCTGAAAGTAGCCTCCATTTTTCGTTGGAATCGCTGTATCTGCGCTACTTCTCTCATTTCGAGCTATCTCAAACTGAGTCAACTCATTCATAGCTCGCCTCCCAATTCATGGGTGGAGGTTCCTACGGCGACCGAGGTTGCCACGGGAACCTGGGTTGCTGGAACAACCGGGGTTTGTGTGGGGACCGGGGTCGGTACAGCAACCAGGGTTTGTACGCCAAGCGGGGTTCTCACGGGAACCTGGGTTGCTCCAGCAACCTCGGTCGGTACAGCAACCGTGGTTGCCACGGGAACCTGGGTTTGTGCAGGAACCTCGGTTCCCAAAGCAACCTGGGTTTCCTCAACAACCCAGGTTGGGTCCGAAACCGTGGCCGGAACCCTGAACTGGGGTTGTCGGTCCTGCAGCTTGAGCGGTTTCTTGACTTGCAAGGATTCCATCGCTGCTTTTAGATCTGCCTTACTCATGGGAACCTCCAACGAGCGAAAGAGCAGGGCGATTGTTCGTCAGACTCATTTCTCCAATTCCCAGCCGTGAAATGACTTCGTTGGCAAGCCCAAGATAATCTTTTGCTCCGCCTGATTCGGGTGCATGGTGGAAGATTGTTTTACCCAGTGCAGGTGCCTCCTTGAGCTTTACCGAGCGCCTGATCTTGGTTTCAAAAACAGCCTCGCCAAAATTTGCGATCAGCGTATCCCAGGTTTGGCTTGCGATGTTCGTGGGGTCCACGAGCGTCAGCAAATAACCAAGCACACTCAATTTGGAATTTGTTCCTCGTTGGATTTCCTCAACCTCTGTCAAAAGCTCCTTAATTCCCATGAGCGCAAAAAAACTCGAATCCACGGGAACAATGAGCTGATTTGCGGCGTTTAAAGCCGAATTCATCAAAGGCCCAAAGGTCGGCGGAGTGTCGATCAGAATGATCGAATACCGATCGCGTACAGAATCCAGACGCCGAGCGAGCCTTAATTCCGAATTGGTCATGGCGACCATTTCTCGCTCCACGCGAGACAACAGCGGTGTTGCGGGAATGAGATCCAATCCGTCGCCCTGGTAAATGGCATTTTCAATGGGGATATTTCGATCTCGAATCAGATCCGAAATCGACGCGCGAATGGACTCGAGCTGAATTCCAACGCCTTGAGTGGCGTTTCCTTGTGGATCGAGATCCACGAGCAGCACGCGCAGGTCTTGCAGCGCGAGTGCTTGCGCGAGGTTGATGGCAGTGGTTGTTTTTCCGACGCCGCCTTTTTGATTGGTAACTGCAATAATAGGACACTGTGACTGATTCATGTTGATCTCCATTCGTGTTGACAGTGGCGGCACGTCTCATTAAGAATGAAGATGTACCGGCCAGGAGCCGCATCAAATGCAACTCCGGTTAGTTGAAAGCTTCAGCTCGTAGACCTCTCAAGATCCTGAGCTGATGACGGTAAAGTTTGAAAAGCCTGGGGCAGCAACCCTGGGCTTTTTCATTTTGTGTTTGTTAGTTTTGTAGGTTCATTAATCCGCTCCTTTCCGTGATAAACACGGTGTTGAGCGGGCCGCTGCGTAGGCAATTTGTAGGCAGAAAATAGTCAAATCCCGAAATCTAGCGACTGACCGGGAAATGTTCAGGCTGGAACTCGATCTAACTGATGGAATCGACTCACCCTGATTTTTCGGTACTTTACCTACTTCTTTCAGATTGAATCGTTTAACCCTTGAAAAAATTGGGGTGACCAACGGGGCTTGAACCCGCGACACCCGGAATCACAATCCGGTGCTCTACCAACTGAGCTATGGCCACCATTCCATTTTTTAAAATAACAGAACATTCTCCATACGACGCCCGCTACCCCTGTGTCAATCGATCAGCGACCCACTTTGCACACTTGACTTCCATAGGCGGATATATTGGAATCCATAGGGAAAGGGGCTTCATCTATGACTCAGTCCAAACTTCGCTTACTCCTTGTCGCTTTACTGGCCTACTCACCTTCCGCTCACGCCATTGTGGGGGTCTTTAACCTCTATCACTTCGTCGAGCAGAATCACTTTGGCTTCGGTGCGGAGCCTTTCTTGGACTTTACGGGCGGTGCTGGTATCGGTGCCAATGCTCGCGTGACCTACGGGCTCACCTCTCTGAACAACCTGCAACTCACGGCCGGCACCGGGAGCGGACTGCGCAGATTGCGCTTTGGCCCGTCATTCACTTTTGATTTCGTCCCAGATATTGAAGGTCAGCCCGGAATCGGCCTGGGAACTCAGGCGATTTATTACCGAATGCACACCAAAGGCACGACCGATAACTACGGCCAACTGGACACCACTCTCGTACCCTACATTCACAAGAATTTCGTGACCAAAGGCGGAGAGTTCGAACCCTTCGTCGCAGTTCCTTTTGGATTGGCTTTTCTGGAAACTGTTTACAAGCCCACCACGTCAGTCGTGGTCGGATCGATGTTCAAAGGCGGCGAACACGTGCGCTACGTGATGGAACTGGGAATCGGCCTCCTTCATACTGACACCTATATCTCGGCCGGAGTGATTTATTACCCCTAAGGCCGCCGCCGCCGCACCCCAGCCTTGGTCCAATGCGTCCGCAGCTGACTTGCGTTCGATCCGTGGCGTCTGCCTGGATATCGACGATACGCTCTCGACCGAAGGCAAACTCACGAGCGAGGCTTTTGATTCACTTTGGAAATTAAAAAAAGCAGGGTTTGTGGTGATTCCGATCACAGGTCGGCCTGCGGGGTGGTGTGATCATATTGCGCGATTCTGGCCGGTGGATGCGGTTGTGGGAGAAAATGGGGCGTTTACACTTTCGATGGATAAAAATGTACTGAAACGAACCCTCACAAAAGGTGCGGCATCCGACCCTCGACCTGCGATAGAAAAGCTCGGACGAGCGATTCAGAAAAAATTCCCAAAAGCCAAGTGGGCGTCGGACCAAGCTTATCGCGAGTATGACTTGGCGATCGATATTTGCGAGGACGTGCCGAAGTGGAAGCCTGCTGACGTCGAGCGGTTGCTGGAATTTTGCGATGCGCAGGGTGCACATGCCAAGCTTTCCAGCATTCATGTCAATGCGTGGTTTGGGGATTACGACAAACGCACGGGGTTTGCGCATGTTTTGAAATCCCTGTCCTCTCTCAGCGAAGAAATGCGATCTCCTGATCGATGGATTTACATCGGAGATTCGCCCAATGATGAGCCTCTATTTGGATGGTTTAAAAACACGGTGGGTGTTGCCAATCTGCGGCCTTACTTGGATCGACTAAAATCCCCCCCGCGCTGGATCACTCCGAGCAAGAGCGGAGCAGGATTCGCCGAAATGGCTAACAAGTTCATTCAAATCAAGAATAATTAAATATGTTTTGTATAAAATGGTTGACGTTTTCTGTTTTGTGTCATATAAGTGCCATTACGTAATGGTGGACAAAATCCAAAAAGGAGCTTCGTGTGAAGTATTTTGCTTTTGTTCTTTTGTCATTTTTAACTCTCGGAAATTCTTTTTCTCACGCAATCGATCTACCCTCTCCCCAAGAATTGGTGGATATGACGAGCGATCCACGCGGACGAAGCGCCTTGGGCGCCACAACTCTGGGCACGGGACTCATCGCCTTGAGCGCTGGTCAATACCCGGCTGCTGCAGCTTTGACTGTAGTTGCTCTGGTCTCTCTCTACAACTCCAGCATCTGCAAAACACACATCGACTTAGCTCAAGAAGACATCAACAACTACATTTTAAACGGAGACATTTCGATCGCACTTTTTGAGACTATGGAAACTGTCCGAGGCGAAGCGCGAAACCAAGAATTGAATGAAATTGTAGCAGCATCCAATCACGAACTCATCCTGGGAATGCGAGCCATCTCTCGTCAGTAGAGCTACTGACTCATAAATTCGGCCAAATCAACCACCACCAGGTGGTGGATACGGTGAGGTTCTTGAAAAGATTACTCAGCTTGCGGTTCAAAAGCTGGATCCTGCTCAAAAGAAAACTCGTGCTCCTCAAAAAGAGGGAGCTTCGGCGCCGAAGCTCCTTCCTGCTTCGACAGAAAATTCTCGATACATTCCTTCAACCGTAAAAAAACAACTCTGGCTCCACGCCCGAGGTCATTGCCAGTATCAGGACCCTCTTACAGGGCATCGCTGCACATCAAAATTTGCACTTCAGGTCGATCACAAGCATCCTTTTTCGAAAAACGGATCAAATGAACTCGAAAACCTGCAACTTCTTTGCTCTTCTCACCATCGATCGAAGACGGTTCGAGATTACGGCGCTAAAAAGATGAACAATTATTGGAAAAAATCAGCCAAATCGCGAGGCAACGCGGCCTCGAATTCCATCCGTTCACCCGTCACGGGGTGTGTGAGCTTGAGGCTGGCGGCGTGGAGCGCGTGTCTGGGAAGGATCAATCGGGCTTCGGCCTCTGGGGTGATTCTGCGAAAATCAAAGATCAGTGCGGCTTGAGAATCGGTGACGCTGTAAAGCTTGTCGCCCACGATGGGAAATCCCTGTGCCGCCAGGTGAACACGGATTTGATGCTGGCGGCCTGTTTTGGGGTAGCACGCTACGAGTGAGAACTCTCGGCCGTCGGCTTTTTGGATTGATTTTAATTTTTTAAATTCTGTGAAAGCGCTCCAAACATCAGCCGGCAGCGCACCGGCTGGTACACCGAGATCGCCGGTTAAAGCTTCCATCTTGAGTCCGATTCTAGATCGCAGCGCCTTGCGAATCGGCCAATCGACGGTGAATTCGTCGGGCGGATTTCCGTTCACAATCGCTAGGTAATATTTCTCAGTCTTGCGTTCGGCAAATTGCGTGGTCACGAGATTGCAAATATCAATCGATTTGGCGATGACCAGAACGCCGCTCGTCTCCTTGTCGATCCGATGAGGCAGGAAGAAATCCTCTTCCTCACGCAGCGGTTTGCGATGCCCGTCTGTTTTGAGATGAATCAGCAGAGTATTAAAGTAGTAGCTTCCGGCCGGATGCACTGGCAAATTGGGCGGTTTATCGATCACAAAAAGATGCTCGTCTTCGTACAAAACTTTGTAATCAAAACACACCTCAGGCTCGGCCTTGCGGACGGCATAAATCAAAACCTCATCGCCGGTCTGGACCTGAAAGCTGGGTTTAAGCCGCCCTGGGATCAAATGTGAATCTGGATCGCGCTTCAGCTGAATTCGGCCTTCTTCGATGACGGTTTTTAATTTGGCTCGCGAACGTCTGCGGTACTTATGCTTCAAGAACGCATCAAGACGCATGCCACTCTGTGAGGGAGTAACTAGGTGGGATAGTAAGTATGTTTCACCCACTTGTGGGATGACAGTGTTCTCGATCACGGGACCTCAAAATGAGATATTAAGTCGCAATTTTTTCGATTTCAGTGCGATTTACGCGGTTAGGAAATACGCAGCGAGGATTTGCGCGCCAGGATGGCGCGAGCCCGAAGGGCGCGCATAACTTCGAGGACAGGAGTCCGAGAAGCCGTCGGTGCATCCGCACCGTCCCGAAGCCGGAGGCGTAGGGAAGGTCCAGAGGTCTGTGCCTCGCTGCGTATTTCCTAACCGCGTCCCGCACTGAAGCAAAAAGCTTCTGCGACTTAGTATCTCATTTTCATTAAAAAAGTAATGACTTCTCGCGCGCCGTCCTGGGTATACCCCAGCCGCGAGCACATATTATCCAGGGTTTTGCGGGCCAGGCGCCCCCCCTCGTCCGTCACATCGACCTTACCTTCGCGGCCGTAAGTGACCAGGGCCCCGTGCATTTTGGTCAATAGGGCTTTTTGGCTCTCGTAGTAGTGCTTTTCGAGTTTGGCCCAGAACTGAGGGAAGACCTTGGCGTACACGACCGGTTCCTTGGGGTGATCCAGGGACCAGGCGCCCACGTGTGAGATGATGTTCTGGCGGAAGCCCTGTTTGTCCTCTTTCGCTGGTGGCGCCTCGACGATTTTTTCGAATTCATCAATCAGCGAGAAATCCGGGTCTTCCATCGAACCTGTGATCGGATTTTTGATTTTTTCCTTCTTAATCGCTAGCGACGTATGCAACACGTACTTGCGGAGGAAATCCTCCCACTGACTGGAGTCATACAGCCCAATCGAATCCCGGACTTCGCGATCAATCATCGTTGTGTACTCTTGGCGCACGATGTTCACAAATTCCTTGGCATCGTGATAGCCATCGCGCGGCTCTTCCTTCAAAAACTCGTACTCACTGATCCGCTTGGTGAACTCTTCCATCTCGCACATCACTGCCAATGGCGAAACACACGGGAACTCGACGTTTTGAACCGCGAAATACAGAATCGACTTCATCTCTCGCGGAGACGCACCCATTCGACCTTCGTAATAAGGCACGCCGTTGTACTCCTCACGCAAGCGCTTCATGCTGGCACGAACCGCCTTGCGCTCCTCCGGAGTCCAATGGTGGGGCATTTCTCCGACGTCGTAGAGCTTGGCTTTCTCCAAAGGTTTCAGCGCCGCCACGAGCGATGCCGTCTCCGTGGAATAATGCGAGGGATTCGGTTTTTTCAAACGAGTCAGCACTGCCCAAAGCGCAAGCGCCCAATCGGTATGGGGTGAGACGGGCTTCTCGACTGCAATTTGTTCCAACTCGGGCTGGTACACACGGCACTCTTCGCTCACTCGCAGTAGGTACGGCACTCGAATCAACTCGATCCGCGCCTTGAAACTCATGAAATCCGGAAACTCCTTGAACGCGTCCAATTGTAGCTCATTCGTCGAACCCAAGAGCAATGTGTCCAACTGGACAATCGTGGGACCCACATTCACCGAACCTGTCTCACACACGGCCAGAAGGTATTTGAAAGTATCAATCGGCCGCTTGAGCAAATCGCTGAACTCAATCATCCCGCGATTTCCGTCCACCAGATCCCCGGAGAGATTAAAAAGATTCAGGCTCTGCAAAGAAGGCGGAAGCGCATTGAAATTCTTGCCCACGCTGAGCTGCTGACAGTGCGCATCTACATGCATCTGCGGTTCAATGCTGGTCAGACCTTTGCGGTACCTTCGGGAGAAATAAAATCGCTCGACCTGAACGTGCATCCACATTCGCTCCAGATCACCTTGATAAGAATTCAGAAGCGATTCAAAAATCTGTTTGCATCGATGCGATAGATCGCCGTGAGTGAGGCTTCGGGGCATCGAAAGCCAAAGCTTCTGGGCAACATCTTTGCCCAAAATATGCTCCAAAAACGCTTTTCTCTGCCCCGATGGAATCAGCAAAAGAGGATGATCGCGAAGCTCGCTCGGGATTTTTGCGAGAATATCGTCGTCCGAAAGATGCGCGTAGGTGCTTAAGCTCTTCCCAGATGAACTCTGCGCTAGTCCCAGGCTTCCTTTGTTGATTTTCTCGACAGGAAAAATCCAATTGAAAGTATAAGTCGCTCCATCCCGCTCTTTTGAGTAGCGCTCGAGCCCCCCCATGATTGCGTGAAGCATCGAAGTCTTGGCGCTGCCGTTCGGGCCGTGCAACAAGAGCAGTTTATTATTCAATCCCTGGCGATGAAATGTTTTGAGCGCGCGATAGATCTGGTTTTGAACTCCGACCAAATTCACGACACGGCGGTCATGCTCGCCCACTTTTTCATCAAAGAGATGAAATCGAAACTCACCTGGACTCGTAGGATCTGGAATTTTTCCAAAATGATCCATCATATCCTGCGCGTACTTGGCAGATCCACGCGTTTGTTGTTCCGGGCGCTCCAAGAGAATCGCTAGGTACTCCGAGAAGCCGAGGAGCGTCTGCTCCGCAGCGAAGCTTTTCTTGGAAGCGGTTTCGAGATCCTTCAGTGCCTGGCTGACCTGGTTCGAGCTCATGATTTCAGTCTAACATATGGAAACTTAATTCGTCTTTTTCTTCTTTCTCACATGCGTAGTCCCCATTCTTTCGTAAACCACACGAGGATGACTGGTGCTCACCAGGGCATTTTTTGCCGTGTTCAGAGGACTGCGCTTCATGATCGCGCGTTGCACAACCTCTCTCAGCAGCGGTGCGTTTTCAAAATGGATCCGGCTCTTAGGAATCTGATCCATCACCCACCCCACCTGATCGCCGCCCGTCGCCAAAAAATCCACAATCGCCAGGCGGTAGGTTTTGCGATCAGAAACCTTCGTGCCGTTCTCAAGTCGGACTTCTTTCAGACGATCCACTTCCCAGGGATCAATCCGTCCGTTGCGATTCAGATCCGAGGAAGGAGCGTCTGAATCCAGGCTGATTAAGCGCAGCTTCAAACCCGATGTCGGGAAATATCCCTTCCAACCACTCTCGACGACTCTCAGGAGCAGCTTCAATTCCTTGCCAGTGACATCAATGACCCAAACTGAATTATCAAAAGGCAGCGTTCGGAAAAGATGCTCATAAGTAATCTCTCCGGCGGGAATCCGTTCTCGCAATCCTCCCGGATTAGTCAGAGCCACATCCGCCCCCGTAGCTTCTCTCATCGCGTCCGTCACCAAGTTCCCCAGCGGGGTCTCCTTGAAGCGATCATGATCGAGCGGCATCTCAGCTCGACCAATGACTTCTTTGCGGACTTTGAAAGTTTTTTCCGCAATCGGCGCGTAAACCTGCGTCAATTGTGCGTCAGGGTGCATATCGTCGCCCCGAAATTGATTTTGCACGAGCGGTCCACGGCCCCCCTTCGGCGTAGGTCGGTCTCCATTGCAGTCATCCTGGTTCTCAAAAACTTTTTCGCAAACAGGAACAGGTCCCTCAATGATCGTCTCTTCATTCAAAACTTTTTTCTTCACGCGATCATATTTTAAATGAATCAAATTAAAATAATGACCGCGCGCGCCACCCTGAATCACTGGCACGCCTGCGACCCAATGGTGAATCACTTGGTGAGTATGCCCCGATACGACCGCATCGACGGTTCCCGCTGGAATCGATCTTAAAAGTTGCACAATCTCATCCTGATCACGGCACTCGCCCTGAGGATCCGTCGGGCGACGCAGGGAATACTCGCGCACCCCTCGCCCAATTTCACACATCAAGCCAGCGTGAGCCACGACCACCACTACGTCAGCTCCCTCGGCCCGCAGGGCCTGAGCTTCGTGCAGCGTCGCTTCTTTCAACGGATTGAAATCGTACCCCTGAACGTATTCCGCGCGAGTGGTTGTAGGAGTGTCCAGAGTCGAGAGCCCAATCACCCCGACTTTGACTTGATTCACAGGAATCATGAGCCGAGTGGACAAGTGAGAATAATCGTTCGGGAGCTTCTCGGTTTTGCGGTCCACCCAATTGGCAGCCAGATAAGTGTACTTGGCGCTTTTCATCCGCTCTTTCAGCGTACTCAAACCAAAATCGAATTCGTGATTTCCCACGGCTGCCGCATGTAAACCGACATGATTAAAAAAATCGACGATGGGTGCACCCCCGTTGGTATTGCTCTCAATGGTTCCTTGAAACTCATCCCCCCCATCGAGCCAAATCAGCCGATTTTTGTACTGGCCTTGCAGCCTGCGGATATACGAAGCTAAGACTGTTACACCGCCCGAGGCATAGTCGGCTGGTTGAACTGAATCAGATTCCTTGCTTTTCAACTCCATCGGAAAAACCGCGCCGTGGATATCATTTGTACCCAAAATCACGATACTTTCGATGTCCTCGGTTCGAGAACGAGAGGGATCCTCGGAGGACCAACCTCGCTTGCTGGTGATTTTGCCCGATGAGCATCCACCGACGAAAACAACGATGGCTAGGGATAAAATATTTTTGATAATTTGACGACTCATAGGGACCTCAGTACAATGAAACTACAATCGTGTCACAAAATGATTCTCGACTTTACTGGGGTGTAGGAATTTTTGCAATTGTGCTGGCAATCGGCAGCGCATACTTCGCATGGCGGCGGATGAGCCCCGCTCGAAAAGTTCCTATCGTCGCTCAAGCTAGCCCCTCACCTTCTTCAAGCTCAGGGCACGCCGGACATGACGGTTTTCCGGTTGAGAAAAAGGGCGCGAAAAAGAAAATTCTGGATGAAAGCGATACTGACTCGAAATCTTTTCCAGTCTCGTCGATGACTTGTGAACCAGTCGAATCGGCTGGTTTTGGACCGCATTCCGTCGTTTCTGCTCAAGATTGGGCACTCACCATCCGCGTCTACCATCAGAGCAAAGATCGACTCAAAACCTGGATTGCTTCCAAAAACTTCAGTGCTGACGTGAAACAGAAACTCGAAAAAATCACATCTGACCTCAAAATCCAGAGAGCTCCTTCGAACGAAGAACCCGATCTTTCCTGGAGAGGAATCAGCGTCTTGAGTCGCGATTCCCAAGGGGCCTGGATTCTTCGAACGGGCGGTGGATTTGCACAAAACCTGCACGCCCAACCTTCTCGTGGGCAGTTCGAACTGACTCGTTTGCTGGTTCAGGCTTGGCCTCTCGAAGGCGCACCTTGGAGTGATCTGCTGAGTTGTCTGCACATCACCGATCCTTGGGAGGCGCGCTGGGCTTTATCCACGATTGTGGCCGCGCAAGCTACGCCCACGGGATGCCAAATTCCGGGGCTGCAAGATGCCGCAACTCAGGATTGCATTGCTAAAATAGGCTGGGGAGGCGCGCAATGATCAGGCGTTCATTCCAACTCAGTCTAGTCACCATAATAGGACTTTTAATCAACAGCTGCAGCAGCTCGCGCAACTCCCCTGCTCTAGAAGTCGTCAGCGGGGATCCCAAAAATCCAGCCGTTGAAGCCTGGATCGAATACCCAGGACCCGACGCCCGATGGTCGGGGCCGAGTGGATTCTTCGTCCATGTGAATTTGTCCGCGAGCAACGAAGCCGCTCAAATCACCTGGACCAGCGAGGCACAGCTCTTTGCCGATTCAGGACGCCCCGTCCCACGCGAAGTCGCCCAGGAAGCCATCGATTCACTCGCAGATGCCATGGACGCAAAGCCAGTCCCTGAACCCGACACTTGCTCGAGCATGGTGCGTGTTCGAATCGTCCGTGTTGATCAATCCATTCAAGAGAAAAAAGGCTGCCGATCGCCCATTGGCTGGCAACGCATTGCCAGCGAAGTGGTCAGTGATTTGCTGACGGCTCGGACTGCGGATTAAGATCGAGGACTGATTTCGCCAGCTTTCAGGAAGCTTGACCGCCAGAAAACTTCTTCTCCACCGCATCCGGATTGCAAATCGGGGCATCTTTCGATTTGTACCATCTCCAAAACTGCCACCAACGCGTTTTCTCCACTGGAACGTCGGGCAGGTTTTCGCACCCGTAGAACAGGGCGAATTGATCAGTACGAATTAGCCTGTGCAATGCCACTCGGATCAGATTCACATCCGTATCCGCGCGCAGGCTCTCGAGCGCGGCTTGGCGAGCTTTGCCTTGAATCACCAAGAGCTCGCGCAGACTGACCTGCCCGATGGCGAACTGTCGACGCTCGTTCTCAAACACGGATCGCATGGCGGCCTCGCTTTGATTGGCTTCCTGTTTACGCTTCTGCACGTACTGCATCCGGCCCAAGAGGGTTTCCACCAAGTTTGAAATCTCCCCATTCATCTCTTCAGATCTGAGCGTCAGGGTGTCTCGATTGCGATTGGAGAGACTCAAAGCTGGGAAGTAATCAAATCCGAAGTGAAAGCCATAACTCCCGCTTTGAGCATTGAATGCTGTGCTGGCGTGTTTTTGCCCAGCCATCGGATTCAGCTGATTGCTGGCCGAGGCGCTCGAAATAAAACCAAAAAGCCCGGACCAGCGTTCCCATTTTGCGGCTTCCACCAACCAGCGGATTTGCTCGTACTCGGGCGCTTGATTTTTTGCCATGTCTGTCGCTGGAGCCAAATCCAAGTCTTCCAGCGGAGAGCTGATCATCTCGAATCCAGCAAATTCAATTTGAGTTTCTTGAGGCAAGTCGATCGACTCTCTCAACGTGGCGATTTCCTGAACCAATAGCTCCTCAAAACGGTTCAGCCGCACTTTGGCCATCATGGTTTCGCTGCGAGTCAGCTGCAAATCTTGCTCGGTCGCTTCACCCAACTCGTATTCACGCGCAACAATGTTCTCGATCAAGATGACATCGCGAAGATCCTGAGCCACAAACTCTCTCGATTTAAAATCACTCAATATTTGAATATAAAGTGAATAAAGAGAAGAATACACATTCAGCTCGGAAACCAAAAAAGCTACCCTCTCGGCCTCCATCAAACGCTTGGCTGATGCCTTCTGAAACCATTTGGAAGGAATCAAAAATGGCAGCGTGTATTCCACCGACGCCAGCACGAACGTTGGATTGACCATCGTTCCCAGCAAAGCCCCGAGATTGATGCTGGGCAAAAGCTGCGTGCGTGCCAGATTGAGCTGATCCTTGGCTTTATGGACTTGATTGGCTGCACTGAAAACCGTGGTGGAGTCTGATAAAAATCGCTCTCTCAGAGTTTGAGGATTCACTACGAAATGAGTGATGGGCGCCTCATCGGCAAACGCGTTTGCCATGCTGAGAAAAATCAAAACGGAGATCATGAGGTTTTTCATTGTCCAATCTCCCGGCATGCAATTCGCGCCTTCACCGAAACCTCACCCGATTTCAAATCCACCACACTCACTCGACTCAAGGGTTGCTTGGATAGATTGAGCACCAGCGCGTGCTCGAAGCGTGGCGCTGGAGTGATCTCCCCTAATCCCGAGGCCAAAGAGACATTGTCCAGATTCAATGTTTTTTTAGATACGACTTGGCGAGAAATAGATTTGACCTCATCAGTCTGTTTTGTTTGGTCTGAAAGAGAAACCACTCGGAAGAAAATATTTTTTTCATCTTCCATGGCATAAAAAATCTGCAAATTCGAACCGGATTTTTTCCAGGTCACGGATCGAGCAATCAAAACTCCATCTGTCGGTAATGCAACTCGGGTCAAAGCTCCAGTTGAAGCAGTTGACCAAAAAGCCACACTCAAAGAAGACTCACCCGACTCAAACCAAAACCAAAGATCCGCACTGAGCGCGGCTCCTCCCCAGGGTTTTTCTTGCGAAGGAGATTCTGGCAAAATCTGCAATTCCGCCTTTGAAGCTCGAGACAGATAAAATTTTCTTAACGTGCCCGTCGCTCCATCGAGGCCTGTGAGCAAAAATCCTTTTTCTGAGGCCAGTGGATCAGCAAAAAATTCTGCGCCTTTGGACAGCGGAGTCACCGCTGGAGCATCCGATATTTCTTGAATCGTTGATTGGCTGCCGCTCCCAGATAAAACCACTGGATTACCCGATAGGTTCCACCCTTGGCGTGCTGGATTGAGAATTCCCATCTTTTTAAAAACTGCAGCCAGTCGATTGCTAATCGGTGCAAGAGTCGCCAATCTGCGAGAAACCGTGGTCCGCATTTTTCGATTCAATTCGACCCAAAACAAGTCAGGCAAAATACTGGCCTGACTCAAACCGCCGCCAGAATAGGACAAAGACTTTGCTGTCAAAACCAAATAAATCAAATCGCTGGCTGGGTCAGGTTTCTCCAAAAGTTGCACATGAGACGCCTCGATCAATGGATAATCTTTGGCTCCTGGATCCATCATCAATGTGGTGCTCGGGTTGGCTGCCTCTGTTGATTCAACAGTGAATGTTAACAAATTTGAAGCCGACGCCCCACCCACGCACACCACTCTCTGCCAATCATCCGTGTTGGGCGCTTCGTGAGCCTCAAGCCCGCTGCCGCTGCTCCCTGGCGCTGCCTTGTCCTGAGAATGAATGGGTGTTGCCAGGATGGGATTTTCTATTTTTTGTGCGCACGACGCACTCAACAGAGCGGTCCCCATCATCAGCAGTGACACGAGCAGAGGTTTATTTCCGTACAAGAGTAAAATCCCCCTGAACACCTTGTTGGTTTCTCAACTGGCCTTTCAATTGGTTGTCGATGAAATTAGCCGTGATCGAAACATAACCCTTCTCAGTTTGGGTATTTGAAGAAAACAATGTGACTACGCCATTCTCCTGGTAGTAGCGCCCCGAAAGACTCTTGTCGGTGGTTCCATCCAAGGGAAAATCCGTTCGGCGATATCGGCCACGAAGTGAGGGCCTGAACTTGGCCTCGCCCGCTTCGTTGACTCCGTTTGGCTCCTCAACCGTGTAGAGTTCCAAACTGATCGGGAAGTCCTCGCTTCCGTCTGGGTTGTTCTTGACTGTTCCCGAGTAAGTCCCCACGACTTTGCTAATGACGCCGAGAAGAGTTTCTCGGTCTTGAATTTCTGCTTGTTTGGACAAGTTGGGAGTCACGCCATCTCCGCAGCCTGTCAGATGAAGCGATACCGCAAAAAACAAAACCGTAATTCCGAGCACATCTATTGCTTTCATTTAAACTCCCCCTAAAAACGGTTGATTGTTGCTGTGGAATCGCATAACGCTGCACACCAACAGTGTCAAATTGTCTTTCAACCGTCTCTAAAGAGGATTTAAGTTAGATGGGGTACCGATTTTTTCTCTTAATCTGCTTGATCAGCACCTGGAGCGGTACCGCGCTTGCAAAAAAACCAGTAGAAAATTTTAAACAAAAAGCCGAGGACGAGCTGACCCTCCCCCACTCGACCGGCGAACCCCGACCCGAAGTGTCTCCAGTTGCAGTGCCGACTGAACCTCCGCCAGTTTCTAGCTCCTACAAAACCGAATGGGGCCTGTTTTGGCAATGGATTCACCCTGTTGGCAGGGTCCCCTTCATGTCCAAAGACCAGTACGAAATCAGCAAAACAGGGGGCTGGCATTTTTTGGCAGCCGATCTGACTCAGCCGATTTGGACATTTGCGTCCCAATCAGCCCTAGGATTTTCGCTGGATGCGGGGGCGGGATCGCGCGTGTTCCCGGTTCAATCGAGCACTGGATATCTGATTCCCCGTGTGCGCATGACGGTTTTGCTGGGTGAAATCCGACCCTATTTTGAAAAGCCGGTTTTGTGGAATGATCGCATCTCCGTTTGGGGACATGGGGCAGGCGGGTATCTGCAGTTCAATCAATCGGATCAAAACAACGTCACAAATTGGTTTGGTCATCGTTGGTTTGCTGGTGCTGGGGCCGGAGTCAAGGTCATGCCTTTGTCCTGGCTCTACATCAAAGCTATGTACGAATTCCGATACTGGATCGCCGGCAGCGTCACAGGCAGTATTGCGGGCAGCACCACTGCCATGATCAATCAGCATAACTTTCTGTTGGGAATTGGAGTCAAACCATGAGGTGGCTGATTCTCGTTTTGGTTTTCTATCGTACCGCATTCGCCGCGACTGAAACGCTCACAGTGAATGATGTGATCCAAAAAATCCTGGCAAAAAGCCCGGATCGTGGACTCATCGACCAAACCTATCATGGCAGCGAATCGTTGATTTATGCAGCCAAGTCCCCATTCAGCACCGACTTCAATATGAACTACGGGTACGAGCTGAGTCGTCTGCAGGCCTTGAGCGGGATCACCAACCCCGAAGACCGCAACCTGACGATGGGAACAGGCCTGAGCAAGAAGCTACCGACCGGGACCACGATGGGTGTTCAGTACAGTCGCACGGTTCAACGAAGTGTTCTGAGCAATTTCACCAGCGCCCTTCGCCCTCCCAATCAAACTCAGGATCTCGTTTCTCTGAATTTTCGACAACGGCTCTTAAATAATATGTTCGGTTTTCAGGATCGAATCAAAATCGAAGTCGCCAACATTTCCCGAACGAAATCCCACATTGATCGCGACGAGTCGCTCGAGCGTCTCGTGATGGACAGTATTCGTGCTTACTGGGACTGTTATGCTGCCAAGGAAAGTCTCAGAGAAAACCTGGTCGCTCGGGAAAAATACAAAACCTTGGTGGAGTACATCCAACGGAAACACAAACAAGGCCTGACAGACCGAGGTGAACTGTCGCGAACCGAAGCTGAACTCAGCAATCAAGAAAGGGCCGTCAAGACGGCTTCTCTGGGTTACATCAATTCAATCGAGCGGCTGTATTTGTTGATGAATCAACCCATTCCGGAGGAAGTTGAACTCTCAGTCCCAGATCTTCTGCCCCCAGCTCCAGCAGAAACTCAGCCGGTAGAAGTCGGCTCGTTGAGAAAAATCAAATCCCAGGCCTTGGCCGTGCAGGCTGCTGAACAAGAGCGAGGGGCGGCGATGAAAGCCGATCTGCCTTCCCTCGATTTCGTCGGCAAGCTGGCAGCCAATGCCGTTGAGAAAACTGGCGACCGATCGCTACCGGAGATGATCAACGGACGCCATCCGAATTACTTTGTGGGGCTGGAGTTTACTTATGCTTTTGACTCGGACTTGATTCGTTCGGAACGAGTTGCCAAGCAAGTCCAGTATCAGACCAGCCTGATTCAAATGGAAAAACTCAAGGCTGAAACTTTGGCAGCCGTAGATCACACCGCTCGAAACGCACGCGCCAAATATCTGGTCGCAAAATCTGCGGTCGAGACCTCAGAGAGCTGGGAAAAAGTGATTGCTGAGCAAGAGAGGAACTTTCGATTCGGCAGAATCGCTTCTTTTGAGCTCACACAGGACTATGCCATCTATCTGAGATCCATCGCCGCCCGCAGCCTGGCGATCGCGGACTACAATGTTTCGCTTCAAGAATACCTGGAAGCGCGCGATCAGCTGATCAAAGAGTAACCTTACATTTTGAAAGTGATTTCGACTTGCCCCGGTCTGTGCCACTCGAAAACACGCATGTGTTTTTCGACGCAATCTGCGAATTCGGCAGAGTAAGTGCTCTCGTCTTGCTCCCTCACGATTTCAGGCGTCTTGTCTTTTTCATAACGGCCGATGATTTTCAGACGACCCATTCGAATCGGGTTGTGCTCGCTGGATTTGATGCAGAAATCAATATCGACGGGATGGAATTCGGATTCATCCGGCTTCTTTGCGCCCTTTTTGAAAACATAGTTGAGGCCGAGCGCCGAACCCTCTTTTTTAAACATTGAAAGCGTAATCGGTTTTTCACTGAATGCCGATTTGATCCGGGACTGAATCCCCTTGGCGTCTGTCCTGAGCCACCCCTCGAGATTTTTCGCGGTTTGCTCCTGAGAATGAAATCCCATGCTCAAGTTCTCGGTTGTCCCCACATCGATCTTCAGCGAACCCAGATAATTGACAGACTTTTCGGTGATGTGAATCGGGGTGGTGGTCCCCAAGCTGATTCCCGTCCAATGCGCGTCGGAATAACAATAAATTTCTTTTAGAGAATAAGTATCCGGCTCGATCTCAGCCATCACAAACTGATCTTTGACCGAAACCGGCAAACTGAAACTACCCTGCCCTTTCGCCGGGAAAAGTTTGATCTCGCAGCCGTCGGATTGAATGTTGGGATCAGCTGCGGTGAACTGAAGGTGAAAAGCCAGGTAGCTGAGTTTAGGATTTGCATGCAACGTATCTGTTCGTAATAATGCGGGAGGCGTTGCGCAAGAAGCCAGAGCCACCGTGAGAAAACCCGTTTTCAAAATATTCAATTTCATTTCAAACCTCCACCTTTCACTATCGCGATTTTTTTGAGCGGCATCGTCAGGGTCAACTCCACCTCAGGCCATGTTCTGGAAACTCCATCTTTACCTTTGTGCAAATCTCCACAGGCTTTATTGAGAGCATCGAGCGCGTCGTCCAAGCCCCACTGCAGAAAATTAAATGAGCCCTTGGCGCTCCACTCGAGTGTCGGCTCTTTGCCCTTCTCAGATTTCCGCTCCGTCACCTGATAGCGCATCTCCACAGGGTGGGTCACGCCATTCATTCTGAGCTCCATGAGCAGTTTGCCCGAGGTTTCAGCCTCATTCTCAGCCTGAACACTCAAAATCCGGCCCTGCGCGGTGGCTGCGGCAGCTTTGACGAATTTTTCAAAAAACGCCTTCTTGAGATTCGTGTCCCGCGCTGGATTCCCGCTATCGACCGAATTGAGCGAAACCGTCGTTCGAACACCCTTCATCAGAACCTCTAAGGAAGCATCCTTAGTTCTCATGGCTTTTGTCTCGGATTTCATGAACTTGCCGGCAACCGCGAGTTTCTCATTGGTTTTGTAAGCTTCCCACTTCACCACGAGCTGCGCCGGGTCAAACTCATATTGAAATTTTGGAATAGCGGCTGAAGTAATTCCACTCGACGCAAGACACAGGATGCATATGCTGATGATTTTTCTCATGTTGACTCCCCAAACTAAGCTTTCGACACAAATGGCATAGAAATCCGTCTGGGGTCAAGTTAGTCTGAACCACTATGAATGAATTGAAACAGACTCTGGATTCTTGGAAACGTGGCAACGCCGAGTGGGCAGGCCTTCGCGAAGTGCGCGAAAAAACCACGCTTCGTTATGCACGCGATGGCAAAATGGAGGCAACAGACTGCTCTGAAACCCACGGGATCATGGCGGAAGTTCTGGTGAATGGGCAGTTTGCCTACGTATCGACTCCGGCACGGGATTCGGCCTCGGTCCTTCGTGCGTTGGATCGTGCGCGCGAGCAAGCGGAGTTGGCTTCCAAAATCGGCGTTTTTCGTTTCTCTCAATCACAACGCCCTCCGACCACAGCTCAATATCACTCTCACGTCGAGCGCGCATTGAATACGGTGACCCCGCAAGAAATCACGGAAACTCTGATCAAGATTTCTGAAAAACTAAAACTCTCGCCGAAGACCGTCCGCACCTCAGCCAGCGCACGCACTGTGGAATCCGAAACGCGAATGGTTTCCACCAGCGCTGCCAACGCCGAGCAATCCATCACTTTGATGAGTTTTGGTTTTGATGCCACTGCAAAGGAAGGATCATTGATTCAAACCCGGTCTTTGAGCGGGTACCGAGGCAATTCGTATCAGGGAGGATGGGAAGGATTTTATACATCTGACCTGTGGGAAAAAGTTCATCGAGTAGGCGAACAAGCGATTGAGCTGGTTGAATCTGCTGAGGAATGTCCTTCGGAAACCACTTCGCTGATCCTGACTCCCTCACAAATGATGCTGCAAATCCACGAGAGCATCGGGCATCCGCTGGAAGTGGATCGAATCCTGGGCGATGAGCGCAACTATGCCGGATGGTCTTTTGTGAAATTAGAGGATTTTGGCAAATTACAATACGGATCACGTTTGATGAATGTGAGTTTTGATCCGACCCTGACCAAAGAATTTGCAAGTTATGCGTTCGATGACAATGGGACTCCCGCAAAAAAAGAATTTCTGATCAAGGACGGGATGCTACTGCGAGGTTTGGGAGGGATTGAAAGTCAGGCACGCACCGGAATGCCGGGAGTCGCCAACTCACGCGCTTGCTCGTGGAATCGCGCGCCGATCGATCGAATGGCTAATTTGAATCTGGAGCCCGGGACTTCTTCGCTGAATGAAATCATTGGGTCGGTCAAGCGCGGGATCTGGATGGATACCAATCGATCCTGGTCGATTGATGACTTCCGGAACAAATTTCAGTTTGGCTGCGAATATGCCAAGTTGATTGAAAACGGACGCGTGACTAAGGTTTTGCGAAATCCGAACTACCGGGGAATTACGGTGCCGTTCTGGAATAGTTTAAAAAAGGTGGGGAACCGCGATACTTTCGAAGTTTACGGAACCCCTAATTGTGGAAAGGGTGAACCGAATCAGGTCATCCGCGTGGGACATGCTTCGCCGGTTTGTCTTTTTGAGAACATTGAAGTTTTCGGAGGTGCATCATGAAGTCAGGTGATTTCTTTCGTATTTCGAAGGGGCTTTGCTCAAAGTTGAAGAGCGGTGAGCATCTGAATCTCACGTTGAGTAGCGAGGACAGCCAGTTCATCCGATTCAATGCCTCCAAGGTTCGTCAAACAGGACGCGTGGCGGACAACACGCTGGGATTGGAATACATCAGCGAATCCTCGGCTGGACTGAAACGATGTACTGCGAGTGTCACTTTGCAAGGTGTGGACGCCGCAGACCTCGATCGAGCCCTGTCAGCGCTGGTTTGGTTACGAGAGCAGATCCCTGCTCTGCCTGTGGATCCTTTTGCGCAGAAACCGAAAAATTCTGGCTCAAGCGAAGAGAAAAACGAGGGCAAATTGCTCGATCCCGCTGCTGCCACTGATGTGCTCATCGGTCCTATGCTTGGCGTTGATCTGGCGGGATTCTATGCTTCCGGGAAAATTTCGGTGGGCATGGCCAACTCGGCGGGTTTGCAGCACTGGTTTGAAACCGACAACTTCGCGCTCGATTATTCTCTCTACACGAAATCACAAAGAGCGGTCAAAGGCACCTACGCGGGCAAGGTTTGGAATTCCACAGAATTTGAAAAAGAAATCTCTCATTCCCGGTCTTTGCTCGAGAGGATGGAAAAACCCGCGAAAAAACTCGAGCGCGGAACCTATCGCACCTATCTTGCGCCTGCTGCATTCGATGAAATCGTAAAGATGCTGTCTTGGGGCGGAATCAGCGAGGGAGCGATTCGGCAAAATCTCAGTCCTTTGCTCAAGGTCCGCAATGGCGAGAAGAAATTCTCCCCGCTTTTTTCGCTGAGCGAGGATTTTCGCGTGGGAGCCGTGCCCCGATTCAATGACGAAGGTGAACTGGCTCCTGAGCATCTGGCCTTGATCGCTCGTGGAAAACTGGAGAACACGCTCGTCTCCTCGCGAACAGCACTCGAATACGGCGTGCCGTCCAACGCTGCGGCTGGATCAGAGAGTTTACGATCACTCCACGTCGCGGCAGGCGATCTGCGCGAAGAGGACGTCCTCAAACGCCTGGGCACGGGGCTGTATTTATCCAACTTGCACTATTTAAACTGGAGCGACAGCACCGGCGGCCGCATCACCGGGATGACCCGCTACGCGTGTTTCTGGGTCGAGGGTGGCGAAATCGTCGCGCCGATCGAGAACTTGCGGTTTGACGAGAGCATTTTCCACATTCTCGGCGACGGGCTCGAGGCACTCACGCAGTCCACACAGGTACAACCCGAGACCGGCACCTACGAACGCCGGGCGCTCGGCACCGCCGTGGTTCCCGGGGCGTTGTTGGGTTCGATGCAGTTTACGCTGTAAAATCTGTGATCCCGGATTTCGCAGGATGGCTGCGAAATGGGGCGGCACAGATTATGGCCACTCCCCTACACATCAAGCGGCTTAGGTGAATAGCAACCCGTTTATTCCTCATTGCATATGCAAAAAGTTGGCACGAGGTTTGCTGATACTTGGCGCATGCATTATCACGTTGTTGCTCGCACTTTCGGAAAGTTCACCCCATTTACTCAACCCCAAAAGGCCCACTGGGTTTGGCATCGTTTGAAGGCTGCGTTTCCCGAAGCATTGGCCGCTACGCTCATGCCCACTCACCTGCACCTAGTCCTGAAATCGGACTCGCCGGAGCAAACTCGGACAACTCTGGCGCACCTGCTGGGAAGATTTACATTTGTGTTCAATGAACCCAAACCCTTTTGGCAACCGATTCCTGAGCCGGAGCTAATTGTGGATTCAGACAAGCTTCGAAGAAATATTTGATATGTATTGCTCAATCCGTGCCGTGCAAAACTTTGCAAAGATCCTTTGGAGTGGAAGTGGTCAACGTACCGCGGATCCATGGGGGCTGCTGTGGATCCCTCCCCTCCGCATCGTGCTTCGGGGCAGTGCTGATGCACTGTCGGATTTTCGGACTCCTGTCCGAAAATTGGGTTTTGCAGAAAAACCTGACTGCCGCATTAGGAAGCAGCTCATTGCTTCAAGCCCACAAATATATCACCTCAGACCCGAGTGTTTCAATCACAGGAACTTTGCTACCTGTGACGGCCAAACCAAGCTCTTCACCCACTCGAAGCTTGCAGGAAATATCATCTGCGGCTTTTGCCGCCACCGAAGAACTCACTGAGACCGATTCTTTACAAACCAAAAAATCCAAAACTCGGGAGGTTTTTATCCGGCTAGCCCTTCATCAAGGATGGAATGATCAATGCACACTCGCTCGCTTCATGGGAATTTCCTACTTCACCGTACGAAGCCTCGTTCAAACGCAGAAAAACAAAGACTACGCTGCCGCTGCCCTCTGTCTGGGAGACGAACGTCTACGCCGATTTTAACCTGCTCAAATCTGTGACGTCTGATTTCACAGCCAGCCTGCCATTTGAGCGGTCACAGACGGTCTGTGGATGGCGATTTCACACTCATTCTGTGAAATCCGGGGTCACAGATTATGAGAAGGATAACGCAGAGCATTACCCGACATTAAAGATCAACTAATAAAAGTCCGATCTGTTTACCATGAAAGTAAAAGATCGGTTGGTGGGGGAAGTACACGGTGTTCTCGTCTCGTCTCTGTGCGTCACGGCGATTCTGGCCGCGGCACTGATTCCCGCGACTCCTGCGCAAGCGCGCCTGATTCGGATCATTCACACGAATGACATGCATGCTCATTTGGAGCCTCACTTGGACTCGAAAGAGGATATCTTTACCGGGGGTTATGCAGAGGTTCGAGGAACGATCGAGGCGCTCCAACTCCAAGCCCAAGCCGAGGGAATTGAGGCGTTGACTTTGGACGCGGGCGACTTTTCCGAAGGCAGTATCTTCTACTTGGCGGACCAGGGATTTCGAACCTTCCAACTCATGGGAAATATGAAATTTGACGCGGTCGCTTTCGGGAACCACGACTGGATGCTTGGGCGAAAAAAGCTGGAAAAAATGATGAAAAAACTTCCAGCCGATTACAAAGTCCTAGCTGCGAACTACCGTGCTGAAAAAAGCCAGCCGGAAACCAACCAGCGCGTCGATGCGTATACGATCTTGCAACGCGCCGGCCTGAGAATTGGCATTCTGGGACTCACCACGGACCAAATCCTCTACAGCTGGATCATTCGAGGACTCACCAGTCCATTTCCGATTTGGGATCCGCTGCTCACGGCGCGACTTTACCTGCCGGAGCTTCGCAAAAAAACCGACATGGTCATCGCGCTGACGCACATCGGGTTGGACCAAGACAAAACTCTGGCTCATTCTACGGGGGACATTGACGTGATTGTGGGCGGGCATTCGCACGACCTACTCCCCACTCCCATCATTGCTTATAATAAAAAATCCCATCCTGTGCCGATCGTTCAAGCCGGAAAACACGGTGAATATGTGGGAGAACTCACAGTGGATTTTGAACCGGGCCAAGCTGCACGCGTCATCAGTTATCGTCTGGTGCGGGTCAACTCGCAGGCGCCTAAAAATCCAGAAATCGCGCAACAAGTAGCAGCTGTGCGCGAAGCCATCTACGAAACCTACGACCGAAGCTGGATGACGGAAACAGTGGGGCACTCGGACGTTCCCATCAGCATTGTGGGAGAAGGCGGAGCCGAGTGGTCGGAGCTCCTAGTCGAAGCCATGCGTGCATCCTCACCTAACGGGGATGCCGCCGATCTTGCACTCGATGTGCCTGAGTTTGCGGGTGCTCGCCAACCTGCGGGCTCGGTGACTCGCGAGAATCTCTTCAATCTCTACCCTCGCCTCTTTGGGCAGTACAACGAACCCCTCGGATGGACAGTTTGGGTGGTCAAAACCTGGGGCGGTTTGCTCGAGGTGGCTCTGAAGGTCGCCGTGAAATTCGGTTATACTTTTGCGACCTCGGGAGCAGACATCGAGGTCATTCGCAAACCCGACGGCTCCACACATGTCGGCAAAGTTCTGATCGGCGGGGAAAAAATCAAGCGTACCCGGATGTACCGCCTGGCACTTCCTGAGGGAATCGCTCGTGGCGCGTTTGGGATCTCAAGAGCTCTCGCAGTGATTCTGAAAAATCCCAAGAACACAGGTGTGCCGATCTGGTCCGCCACAGAACAGGAAATCAAACGCCGGGGAGGCCTGGTCCGGCGACAAGAGCTGAGATCGTTTCAAATCGTCAATCCGGGCGGAATTCGTTGACAATATCGGGTTAACTTTTTAAACACGAGGCATGCAAACTCGTATGCGTTGGATGGGATTCACTGGACTAGTTTTAGCTTTAGGAATCACGGCCAATGCCGCTCCCGTGAAAGTCGGATTCATTCTCAGCACTCTGCAAGAAGAGCGCTATCAACGAGACAAAAAAATATTCACCGAAACCGCTGAGAAAATGGGCGCGAAGGTTTATTTTTCGTCCTGTAATAATAACGAACAAACGCAAGCTGCCGAGGTGGATAACCTGCTCTCCAAGGGCGTACAGGTCCTGGTGATTCAACCCGTGAACGGCGACACCGCCGCTGCGATGGTGAAACAAGCCAAGCGCGATGGCGTGGCCGTAGTGGATTATGATCGCCTGATCCGCAACGCTGCGATTGATGCCTATATTACCGAGGACAGCGAGAAGGTCGGCGAGTTGCAAGCCGAGGCCGCAGCCAAGTTTACTCACGGCAAGGGAAACTACGTGATCCTCAAAGGTCAGGCTGGGCACTCCGTCGCCGAAGCCCGAACTCGCGGTATCATGAATGTATTGAAAAAATATCCGGGCATCAAAATCGTCAGCCAACAATACCACGCAGGCTGGGCACCTCAGCTGGCGATGCAGACGATGGAGAACAGCCTCACCCAGAACAAAAATCGCATTGACGCAGTCCTGGCAAATAACTCGGGAATGGCCCACGGAGCGATTCAGGCGATTGAGGAGCAAAAATTAAGCGGGAAGGTTTTTGTCGCTGGAGCTGATGCGGATTTGACAGCGATTCGTGACATCGTCGCGGGCAAGCAACAGTTTGAAGTGCAAATTTCGATTGAAGAAATGGCTCGTAAAGCAGCCGAGACTGCGGTGAAGCTCGCGCAGAAACAACCCTTTCCATTTGATGGCGAAACGGACAACGGCACAGGGAAAATCAAGACCCTGCACTCCCCTGTTTTCCCGGTGGAATTGAAAACGGTTGAAGAGAGAATTATTAAAACCGGATTCCACTCACGAGAAGCAGTTTACGGAAAAACAGCTTCTCGATAGGGAAGTGTAACAACAGATGGCAGCGGTACTTGAACTCAAATCCATCACAAAACTCTTCGGAGCCCACGCGGCTCTGAAAGAGGTTTCTTTCCAAGCCCATGCAGGCGAAGTCCTGGTTTTGCTCGGTGAAAATGGGGCTGGTAAATCAACGCTCATGAAAATCCTCTCGGGGATTTGGCCTGCCGGAAGTTTCGAGGGAGAATTTAGTCTTCAAGGCAAACCCTGCCATTTTGAGAACACGCGCCAAGCCCAGCACTCCGGCGTGGCGATGATTCACCAGGAGTTGGCTTTTTTCCCAGAGCTGACTGTGGCCGAGCACTTGGAACTGGAGACTCTGCCCTTCTGGGTTCAATGGCCCAGCTTGTTCAAACGAGCGCAGGATTTTTTGAATGAGATCGGATTCAAACTCGACGCTCATCGCAAAGTAGGGACTCTCTCGATTGGTTCGCGGCAGTTAGTGGAAATTGCACGGGCGATCCGGCAGGATTCACAGGTGGTGATTTTTGACGAACCCACTTCGGCACTTACGCAATCCGAGGTGGAGTTGCTTTACACTGTGATTGAAAAACTCAAATCCCAGGGCAAGGCCATCCTGTACATCACTCATCGAATGGACGAAGTTTTTCACTTGGCTGATCGCATGGTGGTTTTGCGAGATGGTCGGTATGTCACGGAATTTTTGAGAGGCGCGCGAGCGGATCTGGAGCCTCGGATTATTTCGGCGATGGTGGGGCGCGAGCTCTCGGATATTTATCCTAAGAAAAACACAGTCGGCACTCAGGAAGTTTTGCGGGTGGAGAATCTCAGCTTGATGAAACTCGCCACGCAAAAAAATCGCCTGACGGAAGTTTCGTTTTCAGTCCGCGAGGGCGAGATCCTGGGATTGGGCGGGCTACTGGGATCGGGACGAACCGAGATTTTCGAATCGGTTTTTGGTGCCTATCATTCGACAGGACCGTTGGGGTTTCGCAAGCATCGGACGACTTGCAAAATCTGGATCCGAGGGAAAGAAGTTTCAATCGAGACGCCCGCAGATGCTATCCGCGAGGGGATCGCTTGGGTGACCGAGGATCGCAAGGGCAACGGATTGGTTTTGAATCAATCCATTCGCAACAATATGAATCTAGCGGCTTTGTTTAAGGGCGTGAATCCTTGGCTGCATCCGGCGGCTGAGAGTGAACGCACCCAGCACTGGGCCAAGACACTGCTCCTAAAACACCAGAACATCGACCAGCCGGTTTCTGAACTCAGCGGCGGCAATCAACAGAAAGTCGTTCTGGCCAAGTGGATGATGCTCGAACCGAAGGTTTTGTTTCTGGATGAACCGACACGCGGAGTGGATGTGGGGGCTAAGGCAGAGATCTACGAATGGATTCACAAAATGGCCTCGCGCGGAATCGCAGTGGTTTTGGCTTCGTCGGAGATGCCGGAACTTTTGGGGCTCTGTCATCGCGTGCTGATGCTGCGCGAAGGGCATGTATCGGCTGACTTGCCGATCGAACAAGCGACACAGGAAAGGATGATGCAGGCGGCGGCTTTGTAGTCATTTAATAACGATGAAATATTTAAAAACCCTCATTCCACTGATTTTGTTAACGATCGTTCTGACCTATCTCACCGACGGGACTTTCATCACTGCACGAAACCTCACCAACCTGGCCCGCCAAGTTGCGATCAACGGGATTCTGGCCACGGGGATGACTTATGTAATTCTGATTGCGGGGATTGATCTATCGGTTGGATCGGTTGCGGCTCTGGCCGGAGTTGTTGCAGGTTTGGTACAAACGGTTTTCCTCACGGGAACAGTTGCAAGCAGTCCCGTGCTCGGAGCCGTCCTGGCAATTTTTGCCGCGGTCTTGACGGGAACAATCTGCGGTGTATTCAACGGATTTTTGATCACTCGTCTGAGAATCGCGCCATTTATTATCACGCTCGGAATGATGGTCATCGCACGCGGTTTGGCTCTGATTTTTGCTAATGGCGCCGCGATTGCGCCCCTCAACGACACTTTCAACTGGATTGGACAAGAATATTTTGATCCCGCTCTCAGTATCGGGATGATCGGGATTGCTGGCGCTATTCCAGCACTACTGGCTTTGCGGCATCGTCGATGGATTTCAGGATTGGCGACGATTGCGCTTGCCGGATTTTGCGCCTGGGCTTTTTTAAATTACCGAGGTTTGCCAATTCCAGTTGTGATTTACGCGTTGATCGCTTTCGTGGGGATTTTGATTTTGGACCACACTCGCCTGGGACGTTCCGTCCTTGCTATCGGGGGAAATCCCGAGGCGGCTTGGCTAGCTGGGATTTCAATTCAACGGATGACTCTGGGAATTTATGTGGCGCTCGGAGCGATGGCCGGGTTGAGCGGCGCGATCCTGGCTGCACGGTTGAATGGTGCGCTCCCGACTGCGGGCGAGCTCTTTGAGCTGGATGCGATCGCGGCGGTCGTGATTGGCGGAACGAGTTTGACGGGTGGCGTGGGCAGCGTCCAGGGAACAATCCTGGGTGCATTCCTGATCGGCGCGATGAACAACGGGATGAGTCTCTTGGATGTGACTGAATTTTATCAAAAAGTAATCAAAGGTGTGATTATCATCACGGCGGTGGCGCTGGATATGAGGGGGAGAAAATGATGAGAATTTTTGCAGTTCTTTTGTGTATGAGTCTGAGTTTTTCAACAGCTTTTGCAAAACAAAAGCCCAGCGATGCTGACCACGGCGCCCCTCACACCTGGGCACCGGCTGCCAAGCAGGCCATCGGGTCTGCATTCGAAGCTCGAGGAGCACAGTCGCCGGTTTGGTTCACCGTACAAAGCGGAATTCTCACTGAGGTTTTTTATCCATCCATTGATCAAGCTCAAATCGGAGATTTGCAGTTAATTGTGACCGACGGAGCAGGATTTTTCTCCGAGCAAAAAAGAGACGTCGTCTCTCAGGTTCAAATGGATCGCGAGGGAATGTCGGTTCACATCAGCGGTAAGGAAATTTCCGGCGCGTATCAAATCGAGCAGGACATCATCACCGAACCCCAGCATTCGGCTGTCCGAATCCGCACGGTCTTCATTCCTCTCAAACCTGGATTGCGTGCATTCGTTCTTTTCAAGCCCGCTATTTCGAACACAGGCAGCGGCGATTCCGGCAGCATTCGGGGTGACGCCATGACCGCAACTGAGGGCTCGAACTTGGCGCCTGTACACGCAGCTGTTTTGGCGAGCACCGGCTGGCGCGTGAATTCTGCTGGATATGTGGGCGTTTCCGACGGATGGCAAGACCTCTCCAAGCATTTCCAAATCACCGAACCTGCGCAATCCGTAGGTCCCGGGAACATAGCTCTCACTGGAGAACTCGCCGCCGATTTGACTCGCATGACTCAGTTTGAAATCACACTGGGATTCGGCGCAACCGAGTCGCAGGCAATTCAGTCAGCGCGAGATTCCATGAGTATTCCGTTTCAGGCCTCTCTGCAGGATTATCGCGCAGGCTGGAATCGCTACCTAGACGGATTGGGACTCAAGGGCCACCAAAGATTATCCGCCGCTGTCATCAAGATGCACGAGGACAAAACCCAACGTGGTGCCATCATCGCATCGATGACTACTCCTGCAATCCCTGGTGGAACCCGCGCACCCGAGTCCAATCAGGGCGGCTATCACCTGGTATGGCCTCGCGACTTGTATCACGCAGCGATCGGATTGCTATCGGCAGGGGATATCCAAACACCCACTGATGTTCTGCGATTTTTGCGAGAACGCCAAAAACCAGATGGCTCCTGGCACCAGAATTTTTTCCTCGATGGAACCCCTTATTGGCATGCGATTCAAATGGACCAGGTTTCCTTCCCTATTCTTCTAGCGTCCATGTTGAAGAGATCTGGGGTTGAGCTGACCTCACAGGATCTCTACATGGTTCGAAAAGCAGCTGATTACATCAGCGCAAATGGACCTGTCACCGAACAGGATCGCTGGGAAGAAATCGGTGGTTACATCCCTTCGACCATCGCTGCAGAAATTGCCGCGCTCCGAGTTGCCTCTCGGTTGCTGGGCGACAATCAATACTACCAAAAAGCCTGGAGTTGGAGCCAGCAGATCGAAAACTGGACGGTCGTCCGCGAAGGTTCGCTGGGCAAAAACTATTATCTGCGAGTCAGCCGCAGCGGCAACACTCAAACTCCGGAGCGAATCGACCTCGCCAACGAGGGTGGCCTGGCATGGAACTGGGACATCATGGACGGTGGCTTTTTGGAGCTGGTTCGCCTGGGAATTCGCGATTGGAACTCACCCGAGATTGTTTCCACATTGGCTATGTATGATCGTGCTACCCCCGACCTTGAACTTCGCGGCGTTTACAGACGCTACAACCGAGATGCTTACGGCAGCTCACGCATCGGCGGCTATTGGCCCGTGTTGGCTGGAGAACGAGGAGAATACGCGATCGCATCGGGACAGCTCACCCAGGCCAGATACCAGCTCGCAACCATGGAATCGTCAGGAAATGAAACCGGTTTAATTCCGGAGCAGATCATTGGATTCTCGCAAGGACACTCAGTGATCGGCGAAGGAGTCCCCTGCCCGCTGGTTTGGTCGCATGCTGAGCATTTGCGCTTGTCTCGAAGTATTCGGGACGGCAAAATTTTTGATCAGCCGTAGTTTATAAAAGAGACTCTAAGCAGCAGCTGAGCGATCTGATTCTGCAAACCCGGCTTGAATTTGGGTTATCGAACTCCACAGTTCTCATCACACCAAAATTTTTTTAAAAAATCGGATCATTGCTTCATCCGTAATCACTGCGTCTCTTTTTGCGTCCACCCACGGAGCCTCATTGTGTGTTTTTTCTCTGAGATACCAGGCATCATAAACCCCATACAGTGAAATTGTTTCATCTAAAAGAGTCTTAACAACTTCGTCTGCATGTATAAGGCTAAGATCAAGGCTTTCGTTTCTGGGCAGTGGCTCGTCTCTATATGCTTTGTAATGATTATAAACCTCTCGAATCACAGGACCATGTTCCCATGCTAAAAATGGTTCTCTAATGAGTTTTACGTTTTTTCGGCCAAAGCCAATCCCTTGTGCATAATAGAGAAGCTTTTGAAGCTTGAGGTGAGTAATTGGCCTTTGGCTATCAAAAAACTCCCGGATAAAAAAATCTGCTACCGTTAGCGCAGGAAGACATACTGACTTAATATTTCTAGAGGAAGACACTCCATCCCTAATTTGGGAGAGTGTGATTTTGTTTTTTCCTGGATGCTCAAGTTCGTCTCTTAATCTCTCCAAAAGAAGCATCGCTTTGTCTATTTGTAAATTCTGTTTTCCAGAAAGAATACGACTAATGCTCGATTTTTCTAGTCCGATCAAGTCACCCAATTCAGCTCCAGAAATTTTAAAGAGTGATTTAACTGCATTAATCTCTTTTTTCTTAAATTTTCGATCCCCTCTCAGTATTGCAGAACCATTCTCATCATAGAACTTTTGCGCAGCTTCTCTTGAAAGCCGTTCAATCTCGTCAGCACTGAGATAATAAATGTGTGTTTTTTGATCAAAAATATCAGAAGTGATCTCGTTCTCTTCGGGAGAATAGAGAATCTCTACATCATGAGCTTTGAATGAACCAAAATCATCCGTATTGATGAACTCAGGGATTCTAATTTTTTTTAGCTTCATTTTTCACCTCACGGTAAGCACTACAAATAATAATGGTTTCGCTTTTCGTTCCTCCTGAACTCGTCACATCTTCGATTATCACTTCCTCGATCAGTACGACCAATTTACACAGCTTTTTTAAATCGTCTTTCACCAGAAACAAAAAAGATCCATCAATTGCTTCCGGTGACTTATTCCCTCGAACTTCGCCAGTTCCAAATCTGACCAGATTTACAATCTCAGGTTTGGAAAAACCCCGCTCAGGATAGTCCGTAAAAGCATGGTTCTTCACAATGACCTGACAATTAGCTCTAATCTCAAAGAACAGCCTACGACTATCACTCAGTCCCACTGACTCCTCCCAGTATAACAAATAAGGTTGCACCATGCAACCTTATTGTTTTTTCCACTTAACCAGGCGTTTATCAAGCACATTTTATGATTATCGAAAACATTTATGTTTTAAAATTTTCTAAATAACTATTATTTAAACCAGAAAAAAAACCCTACTACGGATGGTACCAGCAGGATGGCCTCGGACCCATGGTGACATTCAGGTCAGAATTACATTCTTTGCAAAGCGCTCCCGCCACGAACGTGTCCAACCGGCACTGGGGAGATGGATGGCTGATGCGTGTCTGCTCGACCACGACTGAGTCTGGAGTGTTGACTTGCGGGGCAGGAATTCCAGATTTGCGCTCTTTGGAGTACGCCCACTCGTCATAGGCGAATCGAAGGGCGGATTCGATTGATCTTTCACAGATCAATTGTTCAACTCGCGTTACATAGTTTTTTTCACAGAGGGCAGCGGCTTGCTGATTGCGTGGTGAATTCAGACCAGTCTCCCAGGCCGCATTGTTTTGGACACTGAAATACTGTTTAAGGCACCGAGAAGCCGCCCAGTAGTCGGATTGCCCCTCCACTGAAGTTCTATACCTAAATCCTGAGTCGTCTTCCCCATCGATAATCACTGAAATTCCCCCGCCATTCGTGAGTTTGGTCGGTTCACCTCCGATGAGATGGCCGAGTTCGTGACATGCGATCAGCGCAGTCTCGTCACGGGTAAATCCAGGCCGACGGAGCGCGCCGCCATTGAGCATGATGCGATAGTACTTTTGATTTCCAACGAGTTTGATATCTGCCGATGCGGAAATGAATGCGGTATTCCAATATTGAGGGTTGATGAACTGAGGTGAGGTCCACCCCAAATCAGCCTCAGACTGATTGAAAACCAGGGTTCCGCTCCGTTCTGTCACAGCAAATTCATAAAAAGATCGAATCGTATCCGCTACAGAAACCAGGCCGAACTGAGTTACAGTTAAATCTGCATGCGCTAAATCTGCATGTGCAACTGACAAAAAACATAAATAAAGAAAAATCATACCCCACCTCTGTTCGCTTTTTCCCAGAGGCCATATATTACATTAAATTAAATTTGTAAATTATAAATTTTTAGGATACAGGATTTTCCGGGAACAAGGGGTGAAATCAAATGAATCACAAATTTTTGAATTATAAATTTCCAGCCATGATTGGTTTTTTACTGGTGTCTGCAGTTTCTCAAGCAGACGCGCCAAACTTTGGAACACAGATGGGCGGCGTTGCGGGCTGTGCAGACCGGATTTATTCCGTTGTGAAAAGAATGGCTCGAGTAGCTGAGCAGAATCCAAAATACCGAGAGGTTTTGGGCGAAAATGCTTACCTGCTGAACCAAACATCATTTCGGGTCATTGGGGATGATGCGTACTGCAATCCGACATTTCATCTGGAATTTCAGGGTCAGATCACTCTCGTGACGACATTGGGATTTTGCGATCAAACTTCGGATGACCAGCAAATCATTCAAGCCATCGAAAAAGCTGTTGCAGACTATCCAGCTGTAGACTGAGCTCATCCTAAAGAATCAGCATTGCGTCGCCATAGCTGAAAAATCGATATCTCTCGCGTACAGCCTCGCGGTAGGCGGCCATCGTGAAGTCGTATCCCGCAAACGCGCACACCAGCATCAGCAGCGTGGATTCGGGGAGGTGAAAATTCGTGATCATTCGATTGACGACTTTAAACTCATGAGTCCCAGGACGGACAAAAAGCGATGTCTTGTGGGCGCCTGAACGAAATTCTGATTTTTTATCATCCCATGCGCTCTCGAGCGTCCTGACCGAGGTTGTCCCCACTGCAGTGATGCGCTTGCCTGATTTTTTGTCCTGACTTAGACGATGCGCGACCATGGGATCGATTTCGAATTTCTCCTCATGCATCGGGTGCTTGTGAATTTCTTCGGTTTTGACGGGGCGAAACGTCCCCAGCCCCACCTGCAACGTCACTTCGGCCCAGCTCACTCCTTGCGTGCGGAGCTGATTCAATAACTCAGGTGTAAAATGTAATCCTGCGGTGGGCGCCGCAGATGATCCGGGAGCCTTGGCATAGGCCGTCTGATAGCGTTCTGAGTCCGACTCGTCCGGATCACGCCCGAGATACGGCGGCAAAGGAATTCTCCCTGCTTCACTGCTGAGCGGATCTTGATCAAACTCAGCCACCACAGTGCCACTCTCACTCTCGGATGCTCCTTGAAGTAGTACGCCTTTCAGCCAGCCACCCGTACGGGTCGGAATTTTGAACTGAAGTCCCGGGACCGTGCGCGCGCTGGAACGGAACATTCCTTCCCAAATTCTGGGAGACTTTTCCTCCAACATCAGGAATTCAACTGCCCCCCCGGTTCGGCCATCGGGTAAAACTCGATTTCCCAAAAGACGAGCTGGAATGACACGCGTATTATTCGCCACCAATGTGTCCTGAGGCCCGAAATATTCCACCATGTCACTGAATTTTCGATGTTTCCAACTTCCACTCGCGCGATCCATGACCATCAAACGCGACGAATCCCTGGGATTCACTGGCCTCTGAGCGATCAGATGATCCGGAAGTTCGTATCGGTAGGCATTTAATAAATTCAGATCCGGCTTCATTGCGCCGGTATTACCTAATCCTTGTCAGAATCGCACTGGGATAATAATGCTTGAGTATCGAGGCCATCGAAAATCCTTTTTCACCCATGGTTTTGGCGCCCCACTGGCACATTCCCACACCATGTCCATAACCTCGACCAGAAACCAGGTAACTCATTCCCCCCGGAGCGGAGGGACGACGGATCAACTGCCATTCAAAAATCGTGCTCTTGAGCCTTTGTGAGCCAATTCCGTCGCGGAACGCGGTGGCCAGAACGGGAGTCTCGCGAACACGTCCGTTCACCATCCACTGTCCAGCGACTCGACTCACTCGCCCGTTGATGTCGCGCTCCAAAACCCGGATGCCGACGAATTTTCCGGATTGGTTTTGGGAATTCGAAGAGACCTGTTTCAATGCCTCTGCCTGTTTCAATGCCGCCTCAACCTCGTTCAGCGTCAGCTCGACTTCCCATCTGATTTGAGGCGAATTGGCGCAAAAGGAACACCTCACTGGAACTTTGTTTCCAGCAGACGAGCGGCTCGGACCCCAGACCTTTTGAGGGGTCTGAGTCATGCCGGCACACGTGGAATGATAAAACGCCTGAACGGGCGAAACCACACCCGTCTGACTAGCACTCAAAATCCAGCTTCGCGTCCGCTCGACGCTTCTTTGTGCAACATCGTCTTCTTTTCCTGCGCCTGGATACACCTGATCTTTGACTGTGGATTCCAAATCAAAATAGCGATCCGAATCCAAGGACGCCTCTTGGACTCTAAAAAGTGCGTAGGTTCTCGCGGCGATCACCTGCGCTCCGACGGCTTCTTCGTTCCACTGCGTGGAGAACTCGGCGTTGACGAGGCCGATGAGATATTTTTCTAAATCGAGTGTATTGATGAGATCGCACCCTGACTGGGTGGGGTGAAGCGTGAGCTTTTCTCGGAATAATCCCGAGGCTGACATTGAAAGCTTTCCTTGAGATTTGCTGGACTCAAACGTCAACGGACTTTGCGTGCTGAGCGGAATTTTTGCGGAGCCTTGGCGAAGCACCATGAGGATTTTTCCATCCCTGCAGGTCACATCGACAGAATCCAATGCCTCACCCGCTCTCCCCAAAGTGATTCCAGGAGTGCTGACCACCAGCTGTTCACCCGAAAAAGAAGCCTGGGTCATGTTCTGCGCGATTCGAATCCGCACTTGAGGATCGAGGGGTTGTCGCAGTAGATCCTGGCGAATTTTTGCGATGAATTCCGAAAGCCCGATCCGCGGCATGCTGAAAAGTTGCTGCGGAGCAGCCCAGCTGCTTGGCCCTGAATTCAATAGAATAGCGATCATTAGTCCACAGAGGCCCAGACGGGTCATTTCTCTAGTGTGACCATTTAAGTCACACTCAGCAAGCGTCAATAAATCATCTACCTGGCGTCAGGGCAGCTCTTCTTGACCGCGCAATCAATGCACGGCAAACCTGGTAATGGACTGGCTGTCTGGCCCTGCACAATCTCGGCTGCGAGCTTGGCCAAAGACTCCGGCTGCAGACCCTCGATTTGATGCGCAGGATACTGGATCTCCAGCACTCTCTCAGGGGTAATCACAATCATCCAAGCCTGAGTTTTTCCTCTCGCCTGAGGCTCGAGCTGCCCCAGTGCCCAAGTGTAGAGCGCCAATTGCCCGCGATAGCGTCTCATCAGTTGGTCCGGGTCGTTTGCTTTTTTCTCGGACGTGACTTTGAAATCGATGACTCCATATTGTTTGTGTACGGGATCAAAAACCACGCGATCGATCGCGCCCACCAAAACCTCGCCACCGACCGGAGCCTCAAAAGGCAGTTCGCTCCAAGCCGTGTACTGATCTTTCATCCAGGGGAATTTCTCGATCCACTCCAGCAGCGGCTGCGCTCGAAATCGCTTGGGCGTGACTTCTTTTTCCAGGGCATGGAGTGAATCCCAATCTTTGAGCTCGATGGCTCGGTGAACTCGCGTGCCGATTTCTGCTGAGGTTAACGTGGCGCGATTTCCCAGACGTTCGACTTGGAGTTCTTCGTCTTCTGCTTCGAGGACGGGGCGGATGTATTGCCATTCGTATTGGCGTGGACACTTAGATAGCGAATTCCATTCAGAGACGCTGTGACGTGGGCGTACCATGCGGGATGCTGGTAGAGGAGGTTTCTGCGATGGGGATTTAGAGATTCCGGCTCGTGGCACAGACCTCCTGTCTTTGAGCGCGCCCTTCGGGCTGGCGCCTTCCTGGCGCGCAAATCCACGATCCGGAATCTCTAAATCCCCTGACGCAGAAACAGCAGTGGCAGACTGAGGTGTGTGTGACTGCGCTACGATCATTTCTTTTTTGATCGAGGGGGAGAGCCAGGCGCGCCAGAAGTCTTGTTTGCCTACGGGGATTTTTTGCTCGGTGGGTGGGTCGCCTTCGGGTAGGACTAGGACCAGGCGCTCACGTGCTCTTGTCAGGGCTACGTAGAAGACTCGCTTGCTTTCGGCTAGCTCCTGCGCTTTTTCGTGTTCTTTCCAGTACTGGCTTTCTGAGGATCGATCGTCGCGTTTTCCGTCTTCGTCTCGTGGCATCAGGTACGTTCCTTGTTCGCGTTTCCAGAACAGGATTGACGAACCTTTGGAGCGTGCTGGTTTGGACGGGAGATCCACTAGGATCACGTGGTCGAATTCGAGTCCCTTTGCGCTGTGAATCGTCAGCACCGAGAGCTGCCCCTGATTTCTGGGTGGAGGGACATCGCGTTCGCGGCGTTCTTCCTCGACGCAGGCTTGCAGCTCCCTCACGACTCGATGAAAATCCATTCCCATCGACGACAACTCCTCGGCTCGATGCCAGAGCCCCAAGAGTGGCGCTCCCAATTCGGATTCGGTTTCCACATCTCCCAGAAGTTCCAACAACAATTGCCCCGGGCGTAGATGCTGATCCTGCAACGGCGCCAGTTTTTTTGCCCATCGGTGGCCAGACTCAAAAAAAGGTTTTCTCCAAGTCACGTCATGCATTCGCCAAACATCCAGCGTCTCGTCCGGAATCGCAGTCCACGGCGCTCGCAGGAAAACCGCGCCCGAAAGCCGATTTGTCTCCGGATCATCCCACCACCGCAAAAAAGCCACCATCTCTCGCACGCGCGGATCGCTCCAAAACAATCCACCGCTGCCCACCGCCAGCGGAATCCCCTCGGCCGCTAGTGCGCGAAGCCAATGTTCGTTACCCCTGATTTTTCGGAGCAGGAGAGCAAATCCCTCCCACTTCACACGGCCCGAATCCACTTCGGATCTCAGCCAGCGTGCGAATTTTTGCGGCGTCGCGGATTCCAAAGCCTGAACTCCGGTTTGAGTTTGCCCTCCGGACATGCTCTCACGCTGCGCCTCCAGCGGATCGTATCGTAAATCAGATTCTTTGAATATTGGCACACAAACTTGATTTACAAAATCAATCACAGCAGGCCGACTTCTGAAATTTTTCGTCAGCGTGACTTGCACTGGCAGTTCGTTGCAAAAATCCTCAAAAACCGTGACGTCCGCTTCCCGAAATCTGTAAATGGATTGTTTTGGATCGCCGACCACGCAGAGATTGGATTTGTCGGGCTGAACAAAAGCGCGAAGCACTCGCGCCTGAATCGGATTGGTATCCTGGAACTCATCCACCATGACCAAATCAAATCGGCGTCGATAGCGATCACGGACTTTCACATCTTGCAACGCTCGCTCGGCACCCTTCTCCAGATCATCAAAATCCAGGGCACCCTGCCGCCTTTTCAATCGCTCGTAACGACTCATGAGCTCACCGGCCACAATCGCTGCAGCTCTCTCGTCGAGGTTGGTTGATTTCTGCAGAAAATCCATCACACCAAACGACGCGGTCGATCGGATGCGAATCATGAGTTTCTCCAATCCGTCCCGGCCCTCACGATCCAGCAGGCGCATCAGATTTCTTTCAAACTCGGGCTCCAGATTTCCAAACCAGAGTGACTCCCAGGTTCGTGCCCAGAGTTCTCGCGATTCGGTTTCCGAAAGAATCCGCTCTTCTCCATCCAATCCTGCTTCACGCGGATTCTCGCGCAAAATCGCTCCGCACAATCCATGAATCGTCATCACCCAGTGGGGCGCCATCTCCATCCGAGAGGAAATTTTCAGACGGAGATCGCTGACAGAACGCTCGGTGAACGAAACGGCTGCGAATCTTGCCTTGGGATTCCGCTGCAAGAGAGCCTCGCACTTTGCCACGAGAGTGGTGGTCTTGCCTGATCCTGCTCCTGCCATCACAGCGAGGCCCTGTCCCCAGGTTTCGATCACGCGGAGCTGGTCAGACGAAAACTCAGTCATTCAGAATCACTCTCTTCCTCGTCCACCAAACGTCGCCGCCCGCAAAGATCCTTGGACGAGCACTTCGTACACTCCTTGACATTCTTCGGTTTCGGAGAAAATTCGCCCTTCATGTACGCACGTGCATGTTGCATCACCTGTGTGTGACAAAGATCCCAGATTTGCTGGGGATCCATTTCGAGGACGCTTCGCTTCGACGTGGTTTGCGTAATCGATCCAGGAGTTTTTCCATTATATTTTTTTGGTATAATTCCCGGAATTCGCGTGGCCTTGTCATTCAACTGCACGAACTGCGCGCCCAGCACTTGGCGTTTGAGCTGTTTTTGCGCTGCCAGTGCATAAACCGCCAACTGCAGTCGATAGCCCTGATTCACCATCTCGTCACCGTGCGGAAGCGTGGCTTCGGTTTTGAAGTCAATGATCCAAAGCCCATCTGCGTGCTCATCGATCCGATCCGGAATTCCGTAGATCCGAATTCCCTCTTCGTTCAGCTCCAACGGAGGGCCTTCCAAACTTCTCACACGACATCCAGAACGTTCACGGTAGATTTTCTCTGCATCCAGGAAAGCCAACAGGATTTTTTTCATTTTCCGTTGTTGAAAAACCTTGAGCCGCGGATTGCGAATCCATCCTTTGATCGGACGATCTCCCCATGCGCTCTGAATCGCCTCATCCACGCTCATGCTCAGATCGCTTGCCAACAACAACCGAACCGCCTCGTGCAGAATCGTTCCGCGCTCGTTGGACCATAGATCCACCTCGGCTTCGCGTCCGTCTCGAATCCTCCAACGCCCCATCACCAACTCTTGAAATGCGCAACGGCTGTAGCGATCCAGCCCCGTCGCATGAATTGCCCCAAGTGCCGATGGCCCCGTCGTCGCAGGAGGAAGCCGGACGATGGACGGATGAACCGGACGAAGCGCAGAAAAACTCTGCAACCAACGCGCATGCCCCCCCTGGCGGATCGCTTCGGGATTGCTCCAACCCAGAGCGCGCAGATCTGCTGCGATCGTTTCGAGCTCGCTGCCATTTTCTCCATACTCAGCAGATAAAAAAGTCACTTGCTCGGATTCCGCGCACCACTTGCGCAATCCCGCCACCCGCTGCTCGCGCTCGCGCGCGCTTCCGAGGACCTCGAACTCCGCGCTCAGAATCTCTCGATCCCGAGCAGAAAACCAGTAATCCCCTCGCACCGAATCCTGCGACAACCAACCCGATGGCATCCCAAAAATCCACGCACGCTTCCAAGGTTTCAGCGGCTGCTGTGTCAATCGATAGATGCGCAAACCCCACTCGGGTTTGAGACGCTCGACTGGCGGAGAAGTGTCTTGCAATCGTCTAAGGAAACCATCGATCCAATAGCGCGCTGGTGCCGAGAGATCGTTTTGCTGAATGTGTTCGAGGTCTGTCAGATAGAGCTTCCACGTCGCCGAGAAGAACTCTTGCTCCAAAGTACTGAGGCCTTTGAGCTGCGAGATCAACAGAAGGTGAGCATCGGCGACTTCTGCAGCCTTTCCCTTTTTCCCAAGCTGAGACTTTAATTTTTTTAATTCTGTGTAAACACTGTCGAGCTTGCTGTTTCGGTAGGATTCCAGGCCTTGGCGAATTCCAAACTCATGAACCAGGCGAGTCACCTCACCATTCCGAAACCAAGCCACCACATCCTCGCGCGAAAAATCCCCTGCAACCAGCTTCAACATCAGCGTGGCGCGCTTGTAAGCCTCGCCCGTCCGCAGAACAGTCGGGTCGCGCGGATCCTCGAGCCACATTCCACGCTCTTTCACCGCTCTTTGCAAAACTCGCCTGACCGGCGGGTCGTCGGGCATCAGGATCACGTCTTGCTGGGGATCAATTTCGTCCAGCAGTTTTTCGACTGCGTCGTCTAGGGTGTGCCACTGTTCCCACTTCGTTCTTTTTTGAACTGCCTGTTGCTCATCCACTTCGGCAGAAACAAGACTCGGACTCACCCACTCAATCTTGATTTCCCGTGCCAGTGCCTGCCAGAAGGCTCGTTCCAAACTTTCCATCGAATGTGTGTAAAAAACAAAAATCCGATCCGGAAAAGTGGCGCGCACCAGCGGCTGAGTCAAATATCCCGAGTCCAGGGATTCCAACGCCCGCCTGTAAATCAACGGATCATCCGCCAACCCTCGCGCCTCGATCCACGCCTCGTACGCGCGTGCCAGGGCGCGGATCTCCATCCGCATGGGGTCCGAATCTCCCCAGAGTTCAAAGAGCCGTTCCTCAAAAACATCGAGTTCTTCCTTGTGCGCGTAGGTCATCCGGCCCGATTGAAACGCGCGGTCCAGACGCTGGAGGAATCCTTGTTGGCGCTTGAGCCTGCGGATCTCGGGCATTCGCCGAGTGATGGCTGGGCGGGAAAGCAAAAACCGGAGCACTTCTTGGCGCGACAGGGGGGACAGGACCTCTCGGAGTTCCTTAGAAACAAAACGCCTCGCCAGGCCCACCGGTGCAAACACCGCTGCATCCGTGAACGCAATTCCCCGCTCAAAAAGCTGGGCCTTCAGCTCCTCTCGCGAATACCCCTCCCCCACGCAAAAACCCAGACGAGGGCGCAAGCCTCGGGCTTCTTCTAAATCATCCGGCTTGAGTCCCAGTGATTCAAAAACTGTTGGCATTTCCCCTCATCTGAAGTGTAGGCAAAACCCATTATTAAACTGTTTTAATTTAAAACAACACATTGAATTTATTGACTTTTTCCGGTCGGTCGACCGGCATCCCTCTTGCTTTAACTTAAGCATATGAACCGCCAAAAAAATATCTCAATTTTCATCTCCTCCTTCATCTCCCCTTTCACTACAGCCTTGGCTTTGATGCTTTGCTGCGCAGTTTCACTTCAAATCGATCCCAGCGCCAAGGCCGCCAGTTTCGTCATGCTGCTCTACCTCATTGCTGTGCGCGCAAAACTTCTGGATTCTGGGCGTGTTCGGCTCCTGAATCTTGATTTGAGTGCCGACGAGATCCGCCGGACCTGGATTCGTCTAATGACCCTGCCCTTGGCCACGGGGATCGCCGTGCTGCTTACCCGCACTCCGGCAATCAGCGCCACGATCCTCTTGCCCGTGCTCGCACTGGCGCTCGCTTGTGGATATACGAACTTAAAGAATTCAAAAAACTCTCCCACCGCCACCCTTCCTCCCGCGCACAAGAATTCGCTCCCTGCCGGATTCTATCGATTCGCCACTCAGCTTTCTTACACACTTTTTATGACAGCCATCCCGATTTGGGCGGCGGAAATCCACCCTCACTCCATTTCACAAACACTCTGGACGATCTGTCTCGCGCTGACTTTGATTTCGCTCGGATTCATTCAAGCGATTGACTGGGGGCGATCCGCGATTCGTCGATTGCCAGTTTGTCTCTGCGTTTTTCCGGCCTTCGCTGCGTCCATCGGGTACTTGGCCGTGTCGCTCGTTCAGCTTCATGTCTGCGCTGAGTACCTTTTGATTTGTTCATTTGCTCTGGGCGTCGGGCAATACTGTTTTCGAGTGAGCCGGATTTTGGTCGATTACCTTTTGCTCCGCGCAGCACAAACACAAGAACCCAAAACCGCGGCGATTCGTGACGAGTGGTTGCAAGCCCTGACTCCGGCGCTCAGCGGTTGCGTCTTCTGCTTTGGAATTTCTCAAGCAGTAGGACTGAGCCTGGTTTCACTGATCGGCCCTCTGCTGATCAAATCTGTCATTCAACCTCATGCGCGTCATTTGGGAGAGCTTGATATCCAAAAACTCAAGGACGTGGCTTAGCCAGACAACTCAAATCGTAGTTCGCAGGATCGTGGTAAAGCCCAAATCCGAATCGCAATCGGTCCCCGCGAGAATCAGTCAGAATGCCGTGACTCCGCAGAAAACCTCCGAGCTCCTGAGCCACGTTGGCATCCGGGCAGCGAAACGTCAGAAAATGTCCGTGGTTCTTCAAATCTCGGAAAATCAGATTCTTGCGATTCAACACAGGATGTTGATACGAATCGATTTGCTGCAAAAACTTCGACTGCAATTCCTGCACATATCGGTGAATCACAGGCACCGTGATTTTCTCCCGCTCAAAAAGCTCCAGCACCGAAATCAATCGGTACAATCCACTGAAATCCATCGTCGCACCCGCAAAGCGCATCCCATCATCGGGATAGGTCACTCGTTGCGCGCGGTTTTCCAGATGAGCCGCCTCGGCGAACCACCCCGTGTACTCGGGCCGCAGATCCGTCTTCGGAGAAACCATGAAGCAGCAACCCTCGCCCGCCTGCGCGTATTTGTATGCTCCGGCCAGATAAAAAATCCGCCCCTCCAGCGCGCGCAGGTCCGTCGGAACCGCCATGAAGCCATGGTATCCGTCGACTATCAAAATGGTGTCAGGCACCTTTTTGATGCCCGCCGCGTCAACCAACTGAGTCAAATCCCGAACACACACTCCTGAATTAAAAAAGACCTGGCTGAAATAAATCACATCCCACTTCTGGGATCGTGCCGCCTCCGCAAAGCGCTCCTCGAAACTCTCAAAAGGCTCGCTCGGAACTCGCAGGAACCGCACCCGCCCATCCTCAGCAATACGACTCAGCTGGCGATCCCAACTATGAAACTCCGAATCCGTCGTCAAAATCTGCAACTCTCGATCTCGCGGCAAACACGACAGCAATCGATAGGCCAACTCGTGAGTATTGGGAGCAAACGTAATTCTCTCAGGCGCCGACAAACCCAAAATCCCCGCAATCAAGCACTGCGCTTGCGGAATTTTCTCGCTGAAAAAATACTTCCACTTTTCATCCGTCAATCGACACGAATCGTCCCAGTACTGCAACATTGCATCACGGGTTACATCGGGCCAATAGTGGTGGCTGTGACTGGCAAAATGCTGTTTGCCTTCGTTCTGCTTCAGAAATCGGGAATAGAGATCAGGACGCAGGAAATCCCAGCCGCTTTCTCAGCTCTGCAGGCAAAACAGGCAGCTTTGACCTGGGAATCATGAAACTTGAAAGATTGAAAAAATCCGTGAACACGCGATTATTTTCTGCAGCCCGCTTGAGATAAACATGCCCAGAAGATCCGCCCGTCCCAATCTTCGTTCCCAGCATCCGATGCGCCAAGAGAGCATGCCGATGCCGCCAAGCCGTGAAATTCTCATCAATGTCCATCAATGCCGTAATCAGCTCGAACGGATAACTGAGCATCGGCTCATCTCGATACAAGAGAATGAAAAGTGAATTGAGAATCGCCTTCTGAGAGAGTTTTCGTTTGCCTTCACCGACCAAAGTCGCATGCGCCTTCGCATCAAAAAGACTGTCGAAATTAACACGAGTTTGCTGAAGGTTCTCCAACTGTGCCTTGATTTCATCCGACGAAAGCGCGGCCACATTGGCGCGAATCGTGGCTTCGTCCTCGGTCAGCATCTGAGACACTGCCTTTTGATACTCATCCCAAAAATTAAAGGATCGATCAGCCGTAAATGGCGTCCGCTCCAGCCATCGCTCCACCAACCGCAACAAAGACGGATCCTTCTCGACTGATTCCAGGGCCTTGCGGTCAGAGTCATTCAATCGGCCTGTGAAGAACTTGCGATCCACCTCAACACGATCATCCGTGCTCAACCCCAGACGGATCTCAATCTCCCGAAACTGCAGACTCTGAAAACCCGACGCCGGCATCAGTAATTCGCGAAACTCCAGGAAATCCATCGGAGTCATCGTCTCGAGAATATCGAATTGCTGAATCATCACGTTTTGGATTTTGATCACGCGTTGCAGGCGTTGAACCAACAAGGGAAGAGTCGATTCACTCAAAGAATCTTTTTTAAACTCCGTCACGATGGAACGTAAATCATGCAAAATTTGCTTGAACCAAAGCTCATAGACTTGATGAACGAGGATAAAAAGCATCTCGTCGTGGCACTCGCTGCCGCTCTCACGACTGAGTGGAGTTTGCGCGTCGAGAAGTTTGGGCAGACTGAGATATTCAGAATAATAGACCGGTTTCATCTATGCCTTGATTAAGGCATGAAATCACTACTTGATCAACTCCCGAAAAGTTTTATGTTTCGCCGGGCCGTCCTCCGCAGAAGAGGCTCCCGAACTTCTCTGGGGAGAGTTCTCAACCGACTTGCCAACACGAGCGGGAGGCTGCTGCTTGTGGGTGCCGGCCTCACTGTTCACTTGACGTCTATCTCTGCGGGCCGCTTCGATAGCGCACTGAGGACAAGCCGCCTCGATATTCACACAGAGAGGGCAGACTTGCAGAGCAAGGCTGAGTTTTTCATAACAAAGCCGCTCCGCTTTGACTTGTTTGATATCGTGATCGAGCGTTTGCAAATCCGCTTCAACCTCCGCGATTTCTACCTCGTTCACAGATCCCGACAGATGTCTTCGCTGCGCCTTCTTCTGCTTCACTTTTTCTTTTAAGTCATTCAGCTCCAAATTGTTGGATTCCATCAAAGCAGCAATCATCGCAGTATTTTTTGCAGGCTCCGAGGTCAAATGAATGTGTTGAAGAATCTCGGAGGGACACTCCTTCGGAGGAAACGGTCTTTGCTCCTCAGCCCAGGCACTTGTAGCCATGAGGATGAAACCTAAAAGAACCATGATTTTATTGATACGGAATGAATTCATACACAAATACCCCTATGTCTGGCTCATCGACACGATCTTGCTGCAAATCAAGGGTCTTAACACTTAAAATTTTGTGAAGCCGGCATTGTCTTTGCCCACAAAATCAGCAAAACTATGAAAAGGATGCGAATCGGAATTCAACAGATTTCATTGAAATTTTTTTGCCTTCTAGTGTTTTGCCAACCTCCTGCATTCGCAGTGCCTATGCAGGATGCCTGCAAAATCCCAGGGCAAACCGCGGCACAAGTCCTTTCAAGAACCGATCTTTCCAAGCAGGGAGCAAAACAGCTCAAAAAACTTCCAAACCACATAGTCAATAAGTTCAATGAATGGAGAAAAAAAGTTCACGAACAAGGAATCGCTGAAGTGCGAAAAATCCCCGGATTCCATGACGAACCCCTCCATGGAGCTGCGCGCGCGGGACAAAGATCGGTCCGGCTTAACGACGGGTATCGATTGTTTTACAAAATCACGAAAGAGGGGGACGAAGAAGTCATCTCTATTATAGAAATCAACAAGCATGTCTACTAGGGCGTGTCCTCATTTCAACTCCTACTACGGCTACCGATCCAGGTCCAAGGAGAGGCGTGCTCGGGGATTTCACTCAGTACGCCAGCCTACACAGAGGATGGCTCCTTCGTTCACCCCTACGCGCGCCTCTCCTTGGACCTGTCTCAGTACCCTCGCTACGGAGTTGAAATGAGGACACGCCCTGGGAGTCAAAAAAAGCAAAAAATCGAGTTTGAAAAAAAGATTCGAGCCTATCGCAAATTTCTCAAGGACGATCAGGACTGGGATTACGCCCATATCATTCGCCTGTTGAGTTACAAGCTGAAGAGAACTCGGCAGTGCATTGTTTCCAATGACTTTGTCAAATCAGCCCCCAAGATCGGCCGCCAGATTCAGGCAGTGGAAACGCTGCTGAATCGAGTCGCCGATGAACAATACTATGATAAAAAAGCGAAAACTCAGGCAGTCGCGCACCGGTTGCGGCAAAAGGACTTAAAAAAAGCCTTCGACCTCATGCTCCAGAATATTTGGTTTTGGTGGGATTGAGGCTGAAACCTATTTTCACATAAAATCTGTAGGGTTTCGCCCATCTTCTGATGGCAAACGCCTACACTCCCATCAACAAGCTCGGCATAAATTTTCCATACAACCTATTTAAATGGCGATGGCTTTGATTTTTCAGAATTTTCCGTTTGGCACACCTATTGCTCTATGCTCCTCGTCGCAAGACAGAAGGAAAAAATAATATGAAAAATAAAAAACAACCATCCACCCTATTCCCATGGAGCAGCGCAGGTCTTCTCGCGCTCTTCATATGGGTCACCAGCACCACTCAGGCGTTTGCTCGCACAGACTTGCCATCTTGGAGCGATCTAAAAATCAGCACCGGCCTGATTGAAATTTCAGGCGCGCCCATCTGCGGAGCTTTTGTTTCGAGCCCCAACGAAGTGACCACCGCCAGTCACTGCATCAATATGCTGCAACCGGAAGACATGTCTCAGATCAGTTTTGTCAATCGCCTGGGTCAGCGTGGATACTACGAAGCGATCGTACGCAATGATCGATCCAAAGACATCGCGGTATTGCGAATGAAGGGAATCGAAAATCTCCCCGCTTTGGGCATGTCACTTCCACAGAATGGTGTTGAGACCTCAGCCCTGGCTTGGACAACAGGGGAGCGAAATCAGCTGGCTCCTGTAGAAGTAAAAGATCTGCAAATCGGAGTCGATGGACTGCTCCGCTATGATTTGCAATCGCAGAAAATCGCGTCAGGATCGCCGGTGCTTCAAAGTGGGAACGTGGTCGGTGTCCATTCTGGAGTGGACCGAGGCACACAGAGCCTTGGCGGCTTCGGAGTTCCAGTCATCGAAACCAGCTCTCTGCTTCAGCTCGATGAATTGTTTGCGAATGGAAAGCTGCAACCTGCTTCTGATGTGGCTTGCGTCGCAAAAGTGTTGGGTTTGATTGTTCTCACTCAAGCATGCATTGCTGGAATTGGTGGGCTTTCTGCTGCGTGTGTAGTGGTACCCCCAGCCTGCGCTGCACTCGGCGTCACAGCTGCGCTTTGTGGCGTGAGTATTGGATCCCTAGCATACGCGGTCATCCACTGTTCTTAATTCAAGGAAAAATATATGAAAATTAAATTATTCAAAAATATAAAGGTAGTTTCTATAATCGTAGGTGGCGTGTCATTATGGTCGTGTTTCGCTGAGGCACGCCCTGCAATTCAATCCAATATCAGTTTTTCTGGTTTGGGAGTTAATCAAGTCAACTCCACCAATGGAGTTGTCATCTCGTCAACACCTGACTACGACATGGGCGTCGGTCTGCGGTTGGGAAGCTATCGTTCGACGGCGTTGCATTCCAACACAATCGATTACGCAGGTTTCTCAGTTGGAGCAGCTGTCCCGACCGTTATTTGGTTGCTGCCCGAACAAAAGCTGGGAGTATCCCTCGAAGCAGGGCTGTCGTATCTGGGTCTTGCTGCTCCCAAATACAACAAACTCCAGTCACGATTGATGATGAACAGCCAATTTGGATTCATTGCCCAGATCGCTCGATCAGGAAACTTTGTCACCTATTTTGGAACTGGAGTCATGGGTACGGTGAATCTGTTCGGCCAAGGATATCCCGAAACCAGCGGCGAATGGTATTCTAACGCTGCCTTGAATCCAGCGATGTGGTTTACTTTCCGGTTGTAGTTTCTCCCCAAGTTGCGCGAGACGCGTGAGATTGCGGTAGGTTTTTAGCCTGCTCAGTTTTGCGTGTTTCGCGCAAATCTGTGACCCCCGATTCCACAGCCAGGCTGTGGTTTGAGGGGTCACAGGGCATCTGTGGATGCCGATTTCGCAGCCAGATTGCGAAATCGGCATCCACAGATTTGAATATATAGAGCCTGTTTTAAAAGAGATGATTTTGACTTTAGACAGTGCGAGCGGGAAATGGCACTGCCATTTCGTGCGACGCGGCCTTCGAGTAGTTTTCACCGACTATCCTTTTGGATAGTCGGACTGCGAGGATTCTTTCGAAAAATTTGCCGCCGTATAAAGTCAAAAGCATCCTTTTAAAATAGGCTCTACGGCTCCCAGTACTTCCAGGTTGTGCCCTTGGTCACTTGCTCGGCCACTTTGTGTTGGCCTCGGTAGGTGTCGAGCGCATTTCCACACAGGATGCGTGGCCCACCCGGGTCGGGGTGATCGCCGATCACGCGCGCGAGATGAGTGCCCTGGAATCCGGCCATCAAGTCCTTGCGCAGATTCGCGGCCTGCGCGAATCCGAAGTAGTATCGCCCGTATCCGATGGCTGATCTGACGATGATTTTTTCGTCGCGGACCTCCGAGAAACTCACACCCAGATCCTTCAGCGGCGGACGGATCAACGCGATCTTCTCACAAGCGCGAATCCATTCTTTGAGCCGCCACTCTTCGGGCGGGCCTTGGCAAGTGAGGTAGAATCCGTCTTCCGTGCCCTGCCCTACGCTCACCGAGGGTTCGTCAAAGTGGGATAGGACATATTCATTTACTTTTTGTATAAATTTGGGGAGTTGCCGGTCGGAGAGCTTGGCGATCAGCTTGTCCCAGTTGGCGACGCGCAGGAGCATGACGTAGCCCTCGCGCCATTGGGTCGCGGATTGTACCGGGCCGGATTGTTGGAGGGTTTGCACGACTTCGGTCGGGAGGAGCGAGAACGCCTGCTTCATCCGTATTTCCGTGCGGCCGATTTCGATGCCTAGGACCACGGCCATGATGAAGAAGAAGTGGAGGTGGTTGTTGTAGGTCGTCGTGATTTTTGTGTAGAGGACGAAGTGGTCGGTGACGTTTGCCCAGACCCAGTAACCTACTCCTGCTAGGGCTAGCATGCCTAGGGCTGAGCGCAGGTAGGCTTTTTTGTGGATGAGGTAGAGGAGGGGTTTGTGGGCCATGAGGAGTGATAGTGGGAGGGCTAGGAGCCAGAGGGCGATGAAGAAGGCGTTTGCTGCTGAGAGGGTTGGATAGCTGTAGGTTAAGGCGAAGTAGAGTGCGCCGGAGATGATGGCTACTTTCCATGCGTGTTGTTCGGTCCATTCGCGGATTTTGGACATGGGATAGCGGAAGAATTGGGCTATGAAGAAAAACAGTGCCACGAAGGCCAACACGTACATAGAATTGTAAAAAACATCGTACAATATTGGATTGATATCGATATAGCCCATGTATCTTGAAATGCGTAAATTTGATTGAATTGTCTGAACTAGAAACAATAAAAGAAAAGAAAACACCTCAGGCCGATATGGAAACGCCAAATACAAAACTAACAAAAGACAAAAACCCGCCAACTGAGCAACGATAGAGTACTGTGCCTGAAACTTCTCTCCTTCCAATTCTTTGATGAAGGTTTTTCCAAACTCCCGACTGCTAATAAACGGAGGATAAATTGACCTAATACCAAACTTTCCATCACTTGGAACTCGTACATGAATCACTAATTCGTGTAGATTTTTTTTTATTGCAAACGTACTGAAAAATTTATTGCCAGTATGATTCAACTCACCATCCCAGTACATCAAGGAGTCACCTAATACTGGAGGTATTATTAGCGTACTAAACTCATCTGAATGATTATCGTTAATTGATTTTACTTGAAATCTATAAAACAGGTCGTTATTTCGATAATCAGAAAATAATTCAAAATTAAAAAATGGTAATTTTATTTTGTGAATTTTTTCAGAATTTTCCAGACAATCTATACCAAAACAAATTTCAGTATTTTCTAAATACATCACCTTCTGTTGCTCTAGAGTTTTTATCGCTTCTCTTGGTGGATGAGTCGCTTTTAATATCCAACCAAATGAAAAGATACATATGGAAAAAATTCCGATACGAAACCAGGGCTGCCCAAAAAAAAGGACCTCTTCTTGACGTTTTCGCTGAAAATTTTCATCATGAATCCGCTGATTACTATGCGCAATACGGGTTTGAATTGACGCAGACCCTTTTCCCCGCTTCATAGGAAACTAATCGTCAATTTGGACAAAAAACAAAAGGGACCCGTAGGTCCCTTTTTAAATCCAACTAATTTTTTTCAGACGTCAGTCAGATGATTAGCAGTTGTCGTTGCCGTCACAAGCATGAGCCACATTAGGCTTAACCTCAACACGAACATTAAAAGCCGCTGCCGTGATCAAACCTGCCATCAAAAGAACTGCGAAAATTGCTTTTTTCATAAAATCTAGTTTCCCTTCGTTTCGTCATTTGCGCCCGATAACCTAAGTCATTGCGAGAGCCGTGCCAATTCTCTGGTCACCCACTCTTTTTCGCCCAGGACCGCAACCACCTGTAACCGATCAGCTTTTTCTCACATCTGACGCCATTAGTCAAATCTTTATCCACCCACACAAACCCCCACTGTCCAAAATCCAAACAGAGTGTGTCAAAACAAGCCCTTTCATTGCAAGAATTCCCCAACCATTCCCAGCACCTACCCCCGATGTCACTATTATTACATCACCTGACTAGATCCTAGACAGTCACTGGGGTCTCCCGAGAAAGACTAAATTGATTTATTTGCTAAAAACATCTCACCAATGTGCCGACAAAGTTTTTACATGCTGAACCATCATAAAGTCAGAAAGACCAATGTTATCGGAATGGTTTAGACCTCCATCTTCATTACGGTCCAGCATCATGTTGGCTTTACCACTCGTTGCCTCACAAATACTCCAAAGGCTGTATCACATCGTTGACAATCACTTCATCAATAACTTGGGTAACCAGGCGCTATTGATTCACAGTATTCAGTACAATTTTATTATGTTTGGTCAATTCGTTGGTGCAGCCACTGCAACCAGCTCTTTGATTTTTTGGAACCGATCCGAATGTACTGGTAAACAAGGTTCTATATTCAAAAAACACCTGTTTTTAGTATCTGCACTTACATCTTTTTTTGCTCTATGTTTCTTTTTTAATTCTCACTATATAGTTTCGCAGTTCAAAATTGATCCAGAATATCTTAATCTAGCAGAAGTTTATGTTCGCATTGGTTTTTTAAACATGCTCCTTCAAAGCGTATACGGAGCACTCGACGGAATGTTGGTCGCATCCGGGCAGCTCAAAAAAAGTATGTTTTTCAGTCTAATTCTACTCATTGGAAACGTATCAGCAGACTACTATGCAACCATCACTTTATACAATGATGCTATACCTAGTCCTGATTCGATTTTAAACCCACTTTTATTTGTAGGGCTTTCAACAACTACTTTTTTGTGCTTATCCTGCGCTGCTGCTGCGGGTATAATTGCATTACTCGTTGATGGATGGAAAAAAATTACCATTTTAGAGATTATTCCAATTTGGAATAGCGAAATGGGGGTTAGTCTAATTCGCGCAGTTACACCGTTCATATATGCTTATCAATTGACCTCGATACAAGCCACTAATGGATTTTTGGTAACCTATCATATGGCCTTGCATGTAGCCTATGTCTTTAGCTTACCGCTCCTTGCATGTAGCCTATGTCTTTAGCTTACCGCTCCTTGCATGCGTGCAAATCGC
>CAYILR010000026.1:0-1825 GCA_964364175.1 uncultured Bacteriovoracaceae bacterium | reverse complement strand
CCTTGCATGTAGCCTATGTCTTTAGCTTACCGCTCCTTGCATGCGTGCAAATCGCAGTCAGAGATGCTTCAGCATTTATTTCCAGACAAAACATAAATACAAAAACCAGTCGCATTCCGCACTGGTGGCAACAGCTATTTTATACAGGGCTCATACCTACTCTTTTTTTATTAGGAATAGCAACAGTTGCACCAACACTCATCATTAGTCGATTTTATGGGTACGCAACACCTTTAGATCATATTCCGTTTTTATCAATTTTTTTTTTCGCTTGTCTAATTGGGCAAATTGGAAACACCCTGACAATTCCAATTCGAGCCCGTAAAAAAAGCATACTTGTTACAAAAAATTTTCTTATCGCAGAATTTTTAATTATGCTGGGTGGAACTCAATTTATGCTGTTAAGTCAAAGGGCGACACCATGGAACCTGGGTAACCTCACACTGCTCTTTACAATATTTTATTTATTACTTAATTCCATAAGTACTCGTTCACTGTTAGCGAAAGAGAAGGTTGTAAACACTAGATGATTAGATTCTTCAACAAAATACAAATATTCAGGTCAAAACTCATCCCTGCATCAGCATATATTTTTATATTTAATTTTAAGTATCTCCTATCCACGCTGCTTGGATGTATCAGGGGCCTACATAGTGCGCTGTTAGGACGAGTCTATTTCAAAGACAAGTTTCGTCCTCTCATTCTGGGCCCTAACATAGACTTTCACCTTGAAAAAAGTTCACGTATTCAGCTGACAAATGATGACTCAGCAACAAACATCAACGACGATTCTTCGAATAAAATATTTCACTCTGCAAGCAGTATTGGGGTAAATCCTCACTGGAATTTTATGAATCCATCAGTAGGACGACCTACTAGAATTAGAATAAGGGAAAACGCAGTCATTACCTTTGAACAAAACACGTCCATACTGATAGGGAGCTATCTCGCAGTATGGCCCAACACTGAACTTCGAATTGGCGCAAATACCCAAATTGGCCATGGAGCGATGATCAACATCAGATGCGGCTTAGCGATTGGCAGAAATGTGCTCATGAGTCACCGGGTGTCGATCATGGACTATGACGGTCATCCGATATTATCTTCCGAGGGTATCCCAACGAACGAAAATACATATGGTGGTACCGCACAGGCCATCGTCATTGAAGATAACGTTTGGATTGGATTCGGTGCGACTATTTTAAAAGGCGTAAGAATAGGCCAAGGAGCTATTATTGCCGCTCAAGCATGTGTTACTTCGGACGTTGCAGCTAATACAATTGTTGCTGGCAATCCAGCTAGAACAGTAAAGGAGGGTGTCACTTGGCGAAGATATTAAATATTCTATTAATATTAAAAGTATCGACTACATTGTTATATATAGAATCTGCAAATACAGCAGAACCGTTGAGAATTCCACTTCATGCATCTCACATTTCATTAGATCCAACTGCGGTCCAAGATTTGTCAGCGCTCTGGGTGTCTAGACAAGTAAACTGCCAATTAGTTCGTTCGCAGGGGTCAACTCTAGTCTTTGAAGCAGCGGAAACTGTTCACTTTGAAACTCCATTAAAAATAAAAATTAAGCTCAAAGACACAAACCGATTCCATGATGGGTCAAGGGTGACTGCACAAGATGTCGCAGCAACTTTCAACCATCTAAAGACCTCCAGAACGATTCTAAGAAATATTTTTTTATGGATCCGTGCAATTGAAGTCATTGGAACTAATGAGCTTGTTTTAACACTTTCGAAGCCAATTCCACAATTTCTAAAAGTTCTTTCTGCGCCAAATTACGCATTATTCAAAAAATCATTCCTCGAAC
>CAYILR010000025.1:0-58862 GCA_964364175.1 uncultured Bacteriovoracaceae bacterium | reverse complement strand
AGTAATTTTTTGCCTTGCAAGGTTGGTCATCCATATGAGCTTATTTACCGCTCGCAGGCGGGACGATGAGTGGGGCTTTGGTTCTATCGGGCGATCCATCGGCTGCCTTGGGAGCAGCCACGAAGGGATATGCGGATGGAAAGCTCGGAGGACTCGCAATTGACTCGAGCGCCCTGAGTTCGATCGCGAATAACCAAGTTTTGGGTTGGAACTCGGCGAGCTCTAAGTGGGCACCACTGACAGTCGTGGGTGCTGCCGACGCGACAGCTCTTCAAGGAACCAACATCGATTCCGGAGCTCCGACCACGGCCAAAGTTTTAGTCTACGATACAGCGGTCGCGAGCAAGTGGGCTGCTGCAACACTCGGAGCGGCTTCTTTAGCTTCGGACGCTGTCACGACGGTCAAGATTTTAGATAGTAACGTCACGACTGCAAAATTTGCCTCAAGCTCTGTCACTGCAGCCGTGATTGGGAGTGATGCGGTGACGACCACAAAAATTCTAGATAGCAACGTCACTACTGCTAAATTCGCTTCTAGCTCCGTTACTGCTGCTGTCATTGGTAGTGACGCTGTGACGACAACCAAGATTCTCGACGCAAACGTAACTGCAGCAAAACTGGCTAACAGCACGCTGACCTCAATCCAGGTCAGCGCAACCGGGGGTATTCCGATTTACGCAGTGGCTTCGCTGGCTGCTACGGCAACTATCGGGGCAGGACAAACCGTGATTTTGGCCAATGCTACCGCAGCAGGCTTTACATTGACGCTTCCTTTGTTTGCTTCAGTCGGAAACGGACAAGTCTATACCATCAAAAAAACAGATTCGACCACCAACGTTGTAACGATCTCACGCAACGGAACAGATCCTACGCCGGGTACGATCGAGGGATCAACCAGCATTACTCTCAGTGATCAATACGATACGGTTCAGCTCGCTACCGATGGAAGCAACTGGTACCGAATTAATGGTGGACTTAAATCTTGGAAGCTCATCAAAAGAACAACTGTCTCGGGAGCTGCAGCAAGCTCGATCTCGATTGCAGGATTAGATGGCGATACGGATGTTCGCTATATTGTAAAAATTCATCTGGTCGGGGCCGGTGGCAATGCGGGCCTGTTCTTGCGACCTAACGGTGATGATACGCTTGCGAATTTTTACCGTGCAGCTCTGTATGGAACTACCGGAGGAGCTGTTGGGGGTACGGGAGCGAATGACTCAGCAGGTGCATTTTGGGGAGGTCCAGCTACATGGACTTTGCAAGATTGTGTGATTGAAATATTTGCAAAAACGGGAGCAGGAAATCGTACCTTTAATTTTGATTGTATTCGGAATGATGGTTCGGCCTATGCGATTACTTGGTCAAATTTCTGGACAGACACGACCAATAATCTGACTTCGCTCAGTTTTTCTGCAAATACCAATATGAGTGACCAAGGAGTCACGAACGCTGTTGCAGCTTATGGCATTGGTACGACTGTGGATGTTTATGCCTTGAGGTAGAAGATGCTAGAGCCCTAACTTGCGTTCTGGCAGCGTCTGCAATTCCCCAAACAAAGCCAAAATCGCATCCTGAGTCATCACCGCCGAATCCCGCTCACCATACTTGCGGACAGCAAACTGTCCGCCCTGGGCTTCGCGATCTCCCGCGACCAAGGCAAAAGGAATTTTGGCGATCTGAGCTTCACGGGTTTTGAGTCCCATGGATTCATTGCGATCATCCAATTCCACGCGGAATCCACGTTTTTTGAGATCAGCTAAGAATCCACGGCAGTACTCAGCATGCGACGGATTGATCGGAATCACACGAGCCTGAACGGGTGCCAACCAAAACGGAAATGCCCCCGCAACGTGCTCAATCAAAACCCCAATGAATCGCTCAAGCGAACCCAAGACCGCGCGATGAACCATCACAGGTCGTTTGGGTGTGTTGTCTGTATCAGTGTAATTTAAATCAAAACGCTCTGGCAAAGTGAAATCCAATTGCAGTGTGCCTAACTGGTGATAGCGTTTGATCGCATCTCTCACGGTGACGTCGATTTTGGGTCCGTAGAACGCGCCGTCTCCTGGATTGATTTGGAAGGGACGTCCTAATTTTTCCAAAGCAGTTTTCAGGGCACCTTCAGCGCGATCCCACAAATCATCCGATCCCACGCGCTTTTCGGGGCGAGTCGAGAGATAAATTTTGGTCTCAAATCCAAAGAGATCGTACACGCTCAAAATCATCTGCAGTGTGCGAGACATTTCTTCCTGCAATTGTTCGGGAGTGCAAAAAATATGGGCATCATCTTGGCAGAAACTTCGCACTCGAGTCAGGCCTTGAGTTGCTCCTGATTTTTCATGTCGATGCAATCGACCAAAGTCCGCCAAGCGCAAAGGCAGATCTCGGTAGGATCGTTTCTGAGAAGAATAAACAAAAGTCGCAGCCGGGCAGTTCATCGGCTTGATCGCGAACTGCCGCTCGTCGACTTCGACAAAGTACATATTCTCACGATAGTTTTCGTAGTGACCGCTCTTGTGCCAAAGAGCCACGTCCATCAGCTGTGGAGTGATGATCTCGTCATATCCGTAGGGGATGTACATCTTGCGCATCAGTGTCGACAGTGCGTTGTAAATCAAAGTTCCCTTGGGATGAAAAAACGGATTGGCCGGAGCCTCGGGATGGAAGCTAAAGAGATCCAGCTCTTTTCCGAGTTTCCGGTGGTCGCGCTTTTTCGCTTCTTCCAAGAAATGCAGATGCTCATCGAGTTCCGCCTGAGTCAAAAAAGCAGTCCCGTAAATCCGCTGAAGCTGTGGATTGGTTTCTTTTCCACGCCAATAAGCGCCAGCAATCGAAAGCAATTTGTAAGCAGGAATTTTCCCCGCGTGCTCGACGTGAGGTCCACGGCAAAGATCAATAAAAGTTCCTTCTTTGTAAGAAGAAACGGTGGTCGCTCCTGCTTGATCTCGGAGTGTTTTAATGATTTCGAGTTTATAAGGCTGCTTCAACTCCTCAAACATCTTGAGCGCTTCATCGATCGAATGCTCCTGACGGAGGAAACGTTTCTTGTCCTTGATGATTTTTTTCATCTCGCGTTCGATCTTGGGCAGATCTTCGGGAGTGAGTTTTACGTCGAGGTCGATGTCGTAATAAAAACCATTCTCAATCGTCGGGCCGATCCCGAATTTGGCCTGCGGCCAAAGAACAGACACAGCGTGAGCCATGATGTGAGCGCACGAATGGCGGACGGTGTCCACCTCACTGTGAATTTCTGGTTCATCAAAATCTGCAACAGTTGTAGGATTGCCTTTCATAACTTAGCCAAAGTAGCATAAAAGACCCCCATGGAACCACAGGAAATCCAATGGGCCCCCCGGCCCGCCACTGCAGACGACTTTCCTCAGATGCTGGCGATCGAAACCCAGGTGCATTTGCTAGCGCCGTGGACGGAGCGGCACTTCAAGGAGGAGATGGAAAAGCCGTACTCCCAGATCCTGGTCATGACGGATGAGGAGACCGATGAGATCGTGGGTGGTTACCTAGTTTCGCGCCTGCTTTTTGATGAAATCGAGATTTTGAACGTGGCCGTGGCGTTGCCTTACCGGAGTTTAGGTTTGGCCAAGCGTCTGATTCGAGCTGTAGTGGGGGTGGGCGCCCGCAAAAGTGCCAAAAGAGCCATTTTGGACGTTCGAAAGAGCAATCTGCCCGCGATTCAGCTCTATCATGGCCTTGGATTCGAGATTCAACAGGTCCGCAAAGGGTTTTACTCCAACGGCGAGGATGCCTATTCGATGCGGATGGAATTGATCGATCCGATCCGGGATTCGGGGGTGTTTTGAAAAATATTGACACAGAGAGGCGTCACCAAAAATTGCGAACAGTGATTCAGGAATATGGCTCGTCCCAAAAGGAAAGCCTGTTTAAGGCGATTGAGCATGAAGATTTTGAAGACCAGAATCCAGACTGGAGTAGTGATTCTATGACTGGATCTGACGCAGAATTCGGAAACCAGGCTCAAAAGCCCTCGGCCAAGTCGAGGAAGACGTTTTGAATGAAGTTAGAAAAAGAATCGCACTGTTTTTTGAAATTCAGGAAGAGCACTTGTTGCAGGAGTGATCTGAGTTTTCTGTGATTTAGCGCTTGAGCCACTGACTCATCTTTTTTTCTCCAAAATATTGAATGGCGTAGAGCTGATTGTGGGTAGGGCAGGCGAGTCTGAGGTTCGCAAAGTCTGATTTTCCGCCGACACTCCAGGGTGTGATGTGATCTAGCTGCAATCGGTGTCGGGATTCGCAGCGGCGCTGGGATTTTGGATCGGTATATTCGCATCGAGAGTGGGCGCGTTGCCAAATTCTATGTTTCGTTTCAACCGGGACGTATCGTGACGCAAGGTTGTTTTTGACATCAGCTGGCTGATGTCTAGAGTTTGAGTGAACTTCCTTCTCTCCATCCACATTTGAATTCTGTTTAGGTTTTAAAGTTTTTTGTTCCGGATCGTTTCGCTTCAAATATTCTTTTAAAGTCGTTTTCAGAATCTCGCCGTGATTTTGATTTCCTTTGAGTTCCTGGAACCGTTTCAACATCTCCATCGTCTCGGAATCTACAACGAGTGAGATTTGAGTGAGTTCGGAGGTGATGGCGCGTTGGCGTTCTTGAGGAACTTGAAGCTCGGGCGCAATCGATGCGAAAACCTGTTCAACTTGTCTTTTGCTCTTACCTGCGACTTCATCGATGAGTTCCTGTTTTATTTCAGGAGCTAGTTTCTTTTTTTCCTTCCTCTCCAGCTTCCGAATAAAAACCTGAACTTGAGATGCTGTCGTCAAACTCAGCTCACCCGTTTGAATCTGCTTTTCAACTTCCGGCATTGCCTCCACTAGCTCCATCGCGCGGAGACGCTCATTCGTAGCGGGTTCGGAATAGCCCAGGTAGTGCCGCACATATTCCCAAAGACCGCCGTACCCTTTCACAGCAAAAACGCGGCGATCACGGACCGCAATCAAATGTTGCAAAAGCTCTGTCGTTGTTCGTTGCTCATGGCGAGCGACCTCTAGGGTTCGAGCGTGAAGCTCGTCGATGGATAGTCTGTTAGAAAGATTTTCTGACGAAAATCGGACTTCTGTTTGAGTGATTTTGGATTCCATTTTGTCTCCCCAAAGATGTTGAATTGGATCTGAAATAAATATCACTAAATCATGAAAAATATCTATAAAAATAGATGATTGTTTAAAATAATCGAGTGTGTTTTTGGCTGATTTTTTAACTAAATATAGCGAAGTGTTTTATCTGCATTGCAGTTCCGGATTGAAATACTTGTCAAGCTGCGGAGGGACCAATCCAAGAATCTTATCAATCGCACGACAAGCTTGTTTTTCTGGATCAGCGCCTTCCGGCTGAGGCGTGCATTGCTGAGCACCGAATGTCGCGCCCACCCCATGTTGCTCCACAGTCCATTCCCAATCGAGCAGATAGGATTCTGTAATTTTTTTTGCGCGGCGAAAGCTTTCATCGCTCCATCCGTCTGGCTTCGTGAATTTTTCGATCGAACTAAATTGTTCTTCTAGCCAATTCAAGGGGGATCTCAAGTTCGAATCAATATACGGAAGTTTGATTCCTCCGACGGTTTCTCCCGAAATATTCCACTGAGAAAATAAGTGTGTTGCGTATAGACTTTCTGGAGTATCTCCGGAGAATTCAGCAGTGTTGCGAATAAAGTCATCCAAAGAAAGACCGGGTTTTTGATTTTTTTGCTTTTCGTAGGCTGAAGCTGCTTTGTCGTAGGTTCTATTGCGTTCACCAATGAGATCATTCATACGAATTGTTCGATAAGACCATGCGGAAAGCTGTTCCATTTTTTTGATCATAAACTCGGAGAGCCCTGCTTCTCTTAATTTACACCCCATATATGCGGCGGCGACGATGTGGTAGTTTTTGCTCGGCACTTTCTCTGGCTTTCCCCCTCCGCTGACTGCGATCAAGCGTTGTCGAAGGGAATCGCTAATATCGACACGGGCCCCCAGGTTTTTTGAAACATGAATGATTGAACCATTTTTTGGGCAAAATAAAATCTGAGAAGCTGGAGTTGAGTGAAGTGATTTTTCCTGTTGACGGAGTACGTTCTCTGGCGTGCTACCATAGGTTCTGTTTGTTTTACCTGGGGATTGCCATGTAGAAATATTTTCTAGTTCGAACGCAATATTTTTTTTCCTTTGAAGAATTGTGTCTTGTAAATAGAGCGACTCTTTGCTGTCGGGCCGAATAGTGATATTTCCTGCAAATCCTTGCGTCATATCATCATGTCCACAGGAAGCGATCAGGCTCATCGCCAGGCTAGGATTTCCCCCAGTGTGTTGCATCGCTAGGTCCCATAGCCAGCCTGGTTTTTCTTTCTCTTTTCCTTTTCCTGCTATGACCCCTTGCGTGGGACGTTTGGTGTGAAACTCAAATTCTGGATCGTTTGTTTGAGGTGTTCGTCCGTACTGCTTGTCTCGTTCTAAATCCAAGCGTTCTACATCAGTGTAAAAACTGAAAAACAAAGCTTGTGTACACGGATTTTTGTCTGTGAATGTATTTTCAAGACTGTTGACGACTCCGGTGTTACCTCCACCTACGCCGTTTGCGTAATCACCTTGGTCCAGTCCTATGATTTCTAAATAGGTTTTTAATCCGCGTTTGAGCGTTGTGTCGGGAGTGCTATCGATGATTTTCTTCATGAGCGAGTATGCTCGCAAAGCCTGCTGGCCGGTTACAGATTCGTCGGCCCAGCCATTTGAGAAAAATATAGCAAACAAGGTCAAAACTGAGAGGCTCCGCATAGGGTAGCTATCGGCATTTAAGCTGTAATTTTTGAGATATTGTCATTCTTTTGACTTTTGGTCATTTTTATCTTTATATTGACCTACTTAATAGGCTATGTTACCTATTAAGTAGGTAATGTTATTAGAAGGTCTATTTGGAAATCCCACAGCAGAAAAGGTTCTTCTCTATCTAGAGAACTATGGCTCCGGTTACGCTCGTTTGATTGCTCTTAATTTCGAAATCGCGACGAGCCAAGTCCAAAAACAACTGGAGCGCCTAGAGCGAGAAGGGATACTTGTGAGTCGAATGCTGGGGAAGACGCGTGAATATCAATTTAATCCGAGATACAGTTTTTTAAAAACGCTCCGTCAACTCCTGTCAGAGGCTCTTTTGTTGTTACCGAATGACTATCATCTACGCTATTTTAGAAAAAGAACCAGACCGCGTAGAGCAGGGAAGCCGCTGCCATGACCAAGATTTCAAAAAAAATGCCAATTGCTGAATTAGGCGCATTGGTTTGTGAATCTCTCAAAAAAGAGGGGATCGACGCGTTTTTATCCGGCGGAGCGGTGGTTTCGATCTATACCAATAATCTTTACGAGAGTTTTGATTTGGATTTCGTGTCGCTTGCGGATCGAACAAAAATCAAAAAAGTCATGGAGTCGTTAGGGTTCTTACAGGATCGTTCACGCCTTTATCGACATCCAGATAGTTTGTACCTGGTTGAGTTTCCGGGGTCCGCGGTACAAATCGGGGATCAGCCGATTGAAAAATTTGCAAAACTCAAATTGAAGAATGGAATTTTAAAGCTCTTGACCCCCACTGATTGCGTAAAAGATCGACTGGCAGCATTTTATTATTGGAACGATCAACAGGGGTTAGATCAAGCTTGTTGGGTTGCAAACGCTCATCCAGTAAAACTCAAGGAAGTTGAAAGATGGTCCAAGAAAGAGCGGCAGATGGAAAAATTCAAAGTATTTAGCGAGAGGATGAAACCTTGAACCACTCCAAACCACAACAAGACTTTTCCGCACTCGATCTTTCCCCAACCCTGCTCAAGGTCGTGCGCGAGCTCGGCTTCGAAAAAATGACACCGATTCAGGCCAAGAGCATTCCTCTTTTGCTCGAGGGTAAGGACCTGGTGGGACAAGCCAAAACGGGAAGTGGCAAGACTGCTGCCTTTGGTCTTCCGGTTCTTCAAAACCTCGATCATGCTCGCCGCGAAATCCAGGCCATCATTCTTTGTCCTACACGGGAATTATGTACTCAGGTCGCGCGTGAGATCCGCAAGTTTGGTCGGCATTTTCCGGGACTGCAGGTCCTGGAACTGGCGGGCGGGCATCCAGTTCGTCCACAAGCTCAGGCGCTCCGAAAAGGTGCGCACATTGCTGTTGGCACTCCGGGTCGTGTTCTGGATCATCTTCTGCGCAAAAATCTCCACCTCGAAAATGTCGCATGGGTCATTCTCGACGAGGCCGACCGGATGCTCGAGATGGGATTTCAAGAGGAGATGGAAAAAATTCTCGCAGCGACGTCTCCCGAACGGCAGACTGTTTTTTTCTCCGCGACGTTCCCGAAATCCTTCGAAGGAATGAGTCGGAAATACCAAAAAAATCCAACACGAATCACGATTGAAGAAGCAGCGTCTGAAGTTCCCACGATTCAACAGCAGTACTACGAAGTCGAATCCGATCAGAAGCTTCAAGCTCTTCTTTGGCTCCTGAGACAAACCCAGCCGCAATCTGCGATTGTTTTCTGCAATCTCAAAACCACGGTTGTGTCTCTGACTCGCGACCTGGTCAAAGCCGGAGTGAACGCCGCAGGCCTGCAAGGTGATCTCGAACAATACGATCGGGACAAGATCATGGCCAAGTTTCGCAACTTGAGCACGCAAGTTTTGGTAGCAACCGATGTTGCAGCTCGCGGAATCGACATTGCCAATCTGGACGTGGTTTTTAACTTTGACCTCCCCGCGCAACCTGAGATCTACGTTCATCGAATCGGACGAACAGGCAGGGCAGGGAAGACGGGTTTGGCCATCACCTTTGGCGGTGACTTCGAATCATCCAAGGTCGCTGCGATCGAGGCTCTGACAAAAATCAAAATCACCCGCAAAACCACGCCACAAGCCGAGCAGCTCGAAGCCGAGAGTCAGAAAAAAATTCTCAATCAAGATGCCCCGATGGAAACATTCCGAATCTCAGCAGGCCGCAAAGACAAACTCCGTCCCGGCGATATCCTGGGTGCTCTCACGGGTGAAGCGGGGGGGCTTCCGGCCTCCGATGTTGGAAAAATCGAAATCCACGATCATTTCGCGTACGTAGCTGTCTCCAAAAAAGTGGCCACTCGAGCTTTGGATAGTTTACGAGACGGCCGAATTAAAGGTCGGAAGTTTAAAATAGATCGAGTACGATAATCTTATCTACATATGAAGCCATGGATGGTTTTTGTCGTTCTCTGCTTAGTCAGTTGTAGCTTAGTAGGCTGCGGTAAAGCCCCCACCTCCTTGCGCAATGGCGAACTCAAAATTCTAACTTTCAACGTCTGGGGATTGTACGGAGTCGCAGATTCCATTCAGAAGCGATTCAAAGAAATACCAGGACGAATCGATGCAACCGGCGCGGACATCGTGACATTTCAGGAAGTCTGGCATTTCGAACTCAGAGAATACCTGATTTGGGAGATGAAAAATCGCGGCTATCTTTATTCAGCCGATAACACAGGCGTAGGTGTGCAGACTGTTCCCCCAGCGCGTGGCATTCTCGGAAACGGTTTGCTGATTGTTTCGCGTTATCCTTTGATCGGAGGAACGGATCGGTTTGATTTCAGCACCTTTACTCGGCCCGAGGAGTATTTTGCCCGAAAGGGAGCGATTCACACTGTAGTGAGGTTGCCTGATTTTGAGGATGTGGATGTGTACGCCGCCCATCTGGGGGCTGCCCAGTTCGACGATAGCAAGCGCGATTTCAACTCCCAGGAAGAAAACGGAATTTATGTTCAATCCAAAGAGCTGGGGTCCTTCATTGAATCCACTCACCACAGCTCTGCCGTAGTTTTGGGAGTGGATATGAATTCGCACGTTTTCAAGTACTCCAACGTAGAGCAGCGGTACACCCAAGAGCCTTCACGTCCCTGGGAGTTCCTGGTCAATGGCTTGGGGTTGCTAGATACGATGAACAGCCTGCTGGGCCCAGAGGCGGGCACGCAGCCGACCTACACGAAGCTCAATCCCTACGTGGCAAACGGCATATTCAAGAACCAACCCAGCGAGTGCGGGGACTATGTTTTTTTCAGCCAAGAGAAGCGCAGCCCGCGACTCGTCCTCAAAAAATCCCAAATTGTTTTTGACCAGCCGGTCGGGCCGGACAAGGTTTATCTGTCCGATCACTTTGGGGTGCTGAGTAGTTTTCGTGTTGTTGCTAACTAGCTATCTTCCGGCGATATCGTTGTAGTTGGTATCGCAGTCGTTCGTCATATAGCGTTTGCTGGTGTCTGAGGCGATATCCTGTTGGCACTCGTTCAAGTAGCGGTGTCTGGAACACGCAGGATTGTCGATCTCGTAGTCCATCAGGTTGATGTAGTTGCTACGAATTGTATCGCCTTTGACTTTGGCGTAGTCCTTGTTGCAGGTTCGTCCACCTGTGTAGGTGTCGAAGGTGTGCAAGATGCCCAGAGCGTGGCCGAGCTCGTGAGCAAGGACGCCTCGAGTAGGCGGGCTGCAGGAAGCATGTTTGCCTGTTTCGTTGACAACAATTAGCCCGTGTTTGGAACCGAACCAATTGAAATTGGTGTTGTGAGGGAAGTGAGAAATCCCGCCCCACTGTTTGTTATTGATAGTTAAAGTTTCGGTGACCAAAACCTGCATGTATCCGGAGGTTCTGGTGGTGGCCACATTGTCAAAGTTGGCTTCCATATAGGTGTGGTAGTCACCATCGCTGGTGAACGAGACGTTGGTCAGGTTTTTGCCTGCGCGATTGGTGCGATAAATGAACTCGGGTGTAATTTTGATGGCCGGACGATTGTCAAAAAGCCTCTCGGTCTCGGTGATCTCGTCGGCGAGCCAGTCGCGGATCGCTTGGCAGCCGGTGTTGGCCGATGATAGGCAAGCGGTGCTCGCAATGGTGAAGCGAACGCGAAGGTTGAATCGTGTGCAGTCGTCCTTTCCAGCGTGAGCGAGCGAAGATAAGGCCAAAAATCCTAGGGAAACGAATTGAATTGTTTTCATGATGCGTCAATTAGCATATCTGACTCGGCGCGACTAGCTCATTTGACTTCCAGCCGTCGATTGAGTAAGGTCGCCCAGCTTTATGTGGATTCGACTTTTTTTCGCGCTCGGGCTGAGCATTAACTTGTCCGCGCATGGGTTGTACCCGACGGCAGATGGATTTGTATCGCCATCCAGTGGATCAGCATACGCTCTTAGCGAATCCAGAATAGCTTCAATATTTCAAGACGTTGCGATTGGCCTCCCCAAAAAAGAAACCCTCGGATTGGCCCGGCATTTGATCAATTTGTGCCGAATTCACACGATGGATCCGGCTCTAGTGCTGGGATTGATCGATGTAGAAAGCCGATTCAACGTTCACGCAGTCTCCCCGATGGGAGCCGTGGGTCTCATGCAGCTGATGCCCGCGACGGCTCAGTTGGTGGCCCACCAAGCCGGCCTCAAGTACTCCGGCCCACGCTCGTTGACGAATCCTTATACCAACTTATCTTTGGGGGTTCGGTACCTGGCTCAGCTCCGGGATCGGTATCAGCATCTTCCTCCTTATTATCACTTGGCTGCCTACAATCTGGGTCCGGCTCGTTTGGATTATTTGATGAGTCGAAAAAGTGGATTTCGTCCCACAAAGACCAAACTCTATTACGAATCGATTCAGCAGGGCGCCGAACGTTGGAGAATGTACGATGTATGAACTGAGAGTAAAAATGGATTTTCCTGCCGCGCACCATCTGGATGGATATCCGGGCGATTGCCAACGTGTGCACGGGCATAACTGGGGTGTTGAAGTTTTTGCTCGTTCCAAAGGTCTCGATTCGATCGGGATGGCCATGGATTTCAGAAAACTCAAAGGAGCTGTGAAAGAATTGATCGCCCCTTGGGATCATCAGGACTTGAATGCTCTCCCCGATTTTGCGGACATCAATCCATCGGCGGAACAAATCGCACGATTGGTTTTTGAGCGGTTGGGTACGACGATCAATTCCGGCAATACTTGGGTGGACCGCGTGACGATCTGGGAGAACGATCGTTGCTCCGCGACTTATTTTGGACCCCGCGATGTCTAAGCGAAAGCTAGTCGTGTTACTTTCTGGAGGGCTGGATTCCAGCGCGAATTTGGCTCTTGCGGCTGAGCAGGATCAGCCGGTTTTGGCACTGACTGTGAATTATGGCCAGCGAGCCGTGTTTGCCGAGATTCGCGCCGCTCGAAAAATCGCTGAATATTATGGAGTCGAGCATCGAGTGATCGAGATTCCTTGGCTGGGTCAATTGGGTGGGAGCGCGTTGACTGATTCTGGAGTCGATGTGCCTAAGTTAGGTGCAAATGTTCTGGACGAGCGCGCTGTGACAGAGAAATCGGCGAAGGCGGTTTGGGTTCCTAATCGCAACGGGGTCTTGATCAATATTGCTGCGGCATTGGCTGAGGCTCGAGAAGCGCAAGGTGTGGTGGTCGGGTTCAATCGAGAGGAAGCCGCCACTTTTCCCGACAATACCGAAACCTATATGAATCAAGCCACAGAAGCGCTGAAGTTCTCGACTGCGAATCATGTGCAAGTCGTTTGTTACACGGTGAGAATGGATAAACGCGAAATCGTCCAGACTGTTTTGAATTTGCGCAAACCATTTCCCTGGGATCTGATTTGGAGCTGTTATCACGCGGGTGAAGTCGCTTGCGGAGAGTGCGAATCCTGCCAGCGATTGAAGCGGGCGTTGCAGTATCGAGGGAAGAAATGAATTTAAGCACGAAGTACTCTGATCAGCCCAGAGCCTACACAGGTGTGGAGTTACGGCCTCATTTTATTCTCAGTGAGCTGAAGGTTCAGGGTCCGGCCTTGGTGGCTTTTGTTGGATCGTGCCGAGTTGAAACCGAGCATCTGGTGGATTGGGAAGACCGCCTTGTGAATGACCGGATCGAAGCCGCGCAGATGGTTCATTTTCTGGGTGAGTTTTTCGGGATGGGATTGCGCGAAGGGGTTTTTGCACAGCGATTATTGATGGCGATCATGGGTGAGGTGCTTCGAGAAAAAGGAATCGACGTCCGACGAAGTGGCGATGACTTGTTTATTCAAAATCGCAAGCTTTCGGTCTCAATTGTAACGGCGTCGCCCGTATCCGTTTTACTCCATGCCGGAATCAACATCGATCCCGCAGGTGCTCCCGTGCCAGCAATTGGTTTAGGTGAGATCGGCATTGATCCAGTGGAATGGACTCAGGCTGTGCTGGCGAAATTCCTCGAAGAGTATTCTTCGGTCGACTGGGCCTGCGCAAAAGTCCGCCCAGTGATTTGAGGCTCCAGGGTTTTGCTTGAATGCTGGGCTCATGATTTCAATTCATGATTCAATATTTCCGGCACAAAATGGACCATATAAACAGGAAGAGTGATTCGATGAATTTTTCGTGTTTCCGGGAAATTAGGCATTTTTGCCACGTAGTCGATTTGATTCTGATATTCACGACTTTGGCTCAATAAAATCAAAAGTTGAGAGTTTTTTTCTTGAATCGCGAAGCTATCCAGGGAGTAACTTGCTCGAAGCGTTTTCTTCACTTCAATCCCACAAAAAACAGGGGCCTTGAGCGCAAACTCGACTTCTGCTTGATTGCCAGATTTCCAATAATCCACATCATCACGGGAGATTTGCTCTCCTATCAGCTGAGTCCCCACAAAAGTCTCCAGCAAAATGGAATAGTTTTTTTCTGAAATAACAGATTCTAGCAGGCGGGAACCGTTGAGGAGATGGTTTAAAAACCCCGTATCAAACAAAATGTACTTGGATAAATCCCGCCCTTCGTCCGAGAACAATCGGATCTTGTGCGCCACCCTTGCGCCGACTGTTTTGTTGACGATCTTTTTAGCTTCGCTGCGGCCTGCATGATTGACTTGAAGCTGCGAAAATTTAAGCGTATTCATGGAGAGAAGCCCCATTTTTCTCAATACGTCTTCATATTCATAGAGTTTTGATTTTTCTCCGAGTATGGCTTTGACATTTTCCTCAATGGTTTGAGCGAGATCTTTCATCAATTCAGAGAGCTCTTTGGCTTGATCCTGTGGAGCTCTAAAATGGGTTTCGAGCATTTTGGGTAGCCCGCCAATCCGTAGGTAGGTATCCAGGAGTGAAAGCATTTTTGTGTGGATCATCTCGGTAGGGATGCTGGGTGTTTTGTTTTTCCATTGCGCGAAAAATTTTGAACACTCTGGAACATCCATGTTCTCGAGCCATTCGTAAAAAAGGATGGGAAAGAGATCAAAATATTTTTTTCTACCCGTGGCAGCATTTTTGGGTGAAAGATTTTCGAGGTTCGATCCACTCAGGACAAACTTAAGCTGAGGTGAAAGTTCAGCAAGGATTTGTACTGCCTCGAGAACCACTGGGTGCTGATCCACTTCGTCGAAAAAAATGACGACGGGTGCAGCGAGTTGTTGAAATGCACCTAACACCAGCTGCAAGTTGGCTAACAGAGTGGATGCGTCGGGGGCAGATCCAAAGAAGTCCCTTCCATACACCTTTCTCCCCTGCACCTCAAAAGAGGATGGGCGTATCAAATTGACCCAAAGAACAGGCGTTGAGGTGGAATCCAGAACATGAAGAATAAAACTGGTTTTGCCGACCTGGCGCGCTCCTCGGACGATCAGCACTTGTTGGTTCAAATTTCTGATGGTCTGGGCAAACTCTGACTGTTTTTTGATTCTGTTAATCCACATAATTAATATTGATTATATCAATACAGATGCTAAAATCAATATTGATTAATTCGATTTATTTTTATTGAAGCGAGGGTAGCTTCTCGAATCTTAACTATTGCAATCAGTAGTAATCTAAAAAAATCCACATCTGTATGAATTTACTAAATATTTTATACATTCATTGAAAGTTGCAGATTCTTGACTTGTTAAGTCGGTCCTGAGATACTAAAAAGTGAAAGGCTCGGATATTAGGGAAGGCAGAAAGGGCAACTTAGATGCGCAACCTCTCCGAGGCACAGGAATTTTATGTGGAACGTAGGTATCATAGTCATTTCATTACTCTGTCGCCACTCTGTCGCCACTCTGTCGCTGAATGCGACTTTGGTGCTGGGATTGCTCACGGGAATCTCTGCATGCCGTCCTGCGATCGATGACAATGGGCTCTCCGCTGAAGTGAGTAGCAGCGAGTTGACGGATGGCTCAGTGACGACCTCCAAGATCAAAGATGGGGCAGTCACCCCAGCCAAATTATCAATTGCCTACTTGCCTCTTTCGGGTGGCACACTTACCGGAGCACTGAGTCTGGCGGGAGGAGCGCCCACCGATTCAACTCACGCCTGTACTAAGGGATATGCAGATGGGTACGTGGGTGGACAAAGTATCTATTCATTGGGCACAATCACCAACGGACAAGTGCTTGCTTGGAGCAGCGCGAACTCCAGATGGCAGCCGACTACGGTTGCAGGGGGAGGAGCTGCAACGAGTATCATTGGGAAGGCTGTTGCTACTGTCAACACCACAGCCCCTACGTCCACAGGGCAGACATTGACCTATAACTTGGGCAACGATGAGTGGGAAATTGGCACTGTGGCCACTGGCTCGATTGCGAATAGTGCTATTACCTCCGCAAAAATTAATGATGGGGAGATCGTCAACGCCGATATCAGTGCCACAGCCGCAATTGCTGTGAGCAAACTCAACGGAACAGGAACCAGCGGGCAAGTCCTAACCACCGATGGAACCGCTGCGGGAGCTAGTTGGGCCACTCCAGGTGGAGTGATTTCAGGGGGAACCAGCGGGTATCTCACCAAGTACACAGCAGCCACCACGATTGGGAATTCTGTTCTCTTTGAATCCAGCGGCGCGGTGGGATTGGGAACTACGACCCCTGATTCTAAAATCACAGTAAGCGCAAACGCCGCTGCACTTCCTGCAGCGCTCACCGGATCCTTGCTTCATCTAGGAAATACAAACGCCACGAACTCAGTGGTGCAAGTCGACAGTTTTGCCGCTGAAGGAAGTCTAGCTTTCGAGCGTGCTAATACGACAGCGTTGGCTCCGTCAGCACTGGCCAGTGCTGACAGCCTGGGTAATATTTCTTTTTATGGGTATGGCGCTAGCCAATACCTTGCCAACCCCGGGGCTAAAATCAATGCGGTCGCAACTCAGACTTGGACCAACGCTGCGGGAGGAACGGCGCTCACTTTCTCCACTCGAGCTAACGGGGCCATTACCGCTCCAACTGAAGCCATGCGCATTGATCAAACGGGTTATGTCGGAATCGGGACGACAAGCCCTGGTTCAAAGCTTGAGGTAAATGGAAGCATCAAGGCCAGCAGCACTGATCCTCGTTTGGTGCTCAACAATAGCGCAGCTGGGGGCCAAAGCTGGCAGATGATGTCAACCACACTTGCGACGAATGGTGTTGCTGATGGTTCGCTTGGCATTTGGGATGATACTGCAGGTGTTTTTCGCTTTGCTATCAGTCCTTCCGGCAACGTCGGTATCGGGACGAGTAGTCCAATTCTTGCAGTGAATGCGAATACTCGCGCAGTGCATGCATACCAGAATACAACGAATGGAGCCGGTTATCGGGCACAATCCAGCAACTCTAACTTGGAGATTCTTGCAGGCAATGGCAAAAATTATATATGGTCTGACACCGCGACGTCGTTGGGTATTTATACCAACAGTACGGAACAAATCACTATCGATACCAACGGCTATGTTACCCTCGCTAGTGGAAGGCTTACTAGCGCGGCGGCTGATGGGAATTTGATGTTGAATGCTGCTGGAGCCCGTCCCGTCTATTTGAATTATTCCGGTGGAACGGGTGGAGTCCAAGTATGTGATGGTGCTGGAGGATCCGGAACTATATACGCAGCCAGCTTCGTGGCCTCAGACCGCAAACTGAAAACAAAAATTGAAAGAATTGAAAACCCCCTAGACATCATCGAACAGATCAATGGCGTTCGATTTAACTGGAAGAATCCAAAAAAATCTGCTCAGCGACAAGTCGGTGTGATCGCTCAAGATGTGCAAAAAGTTCTTCCTGAACTGGTCCACGAAGGCCCGCTCAAACATCTGACAGTCAGTTACGAAGGTTTGGCAGCGCCCCTGATCGAAGCCGTAAAAGCTCTCCACGCTCGAGTGAAAGACCTATTCGAAAAATTCAGCAAGCACTCCCAAGAAATCGAGTCCCTCAAAGCCGAAAACGCGGCCCTCAAGAAATACCTCTGCGCAAAAGACCCCGGCGCTTCAATTTGTAAGTAATGCTAGTTCCACTGCACAGGAACAGTCTGTACGGTTTCGGCGCGTTGGATTCTCACGAAACCATTTTGCCGACCGAATTGAAAAACATCTCGTGTGACTCGCACGTCTTGGATGCAGTACTCGATAATCTTGTCGATTTCGCCGGACTTCCACCATTCGACTGCTTGCAATCCGTCAGCGCCTTTGCCGACACCGAGTGTACCTTGCGCAATGGCTTCTAGTTTCACAAAGCGTGCACGGGTCTGCGCCTCGACGTCCAACATAATGTCAAAAACATCCAAACCCTGGGTTTTGAGGCCGTAAGGAGCCATCACGGTCAAATCGAAACCTTTGATGTTGTAGCCGATAATCAGTCGGTCTTCGCAGAGGTCAAAAAGTTTCTCGAGTTCGTTCTCGCGAAAACTCATAAACTGATCGGTTTTGCTGTCGTAGGCGCAGGCGACTGAGATCCCTAGTTTATCAATGTGTTTCCAGCCGCCCACGTCCTGCGCCAGCCGCTGAGTTTCGACATCGACGACCAGGAAATGTCGGTGATGGAGGAATAAACTCGAGGGTGCCACATCTTCCGAGAAGGGCACATTAAACAAGTGCTTCCAGTAAGTAGTGTTCAGCCGAGTTCGAGTCTTTTCGCCCATGACCTTTTATTGTCAATCCAGCAGAAGCAGTCAAGAGATTGAACTACATTTCGCTAAATGCGAAATGTGGGGCATGTTCAGCGCGTCAATTCAGCTTACATTTCGCGTTTAGCGAAATGTCTGTATTGTCAACGGCGTGTAAATGAGCCAAATCTGCTCATTATGGAAAATCTGCTAGAAAAAAAGTTCCCGACCTATCTCAACGAACTCAAAAACCTCGTCCGCATTCCCAGCGTCAGCTTTGACGGATTTCCCGCAGGGGAAGTTCGACGCAGTGCTCAGTTTGTCGCTGATTTGATGAAAAAGTACGGGCTGGAGAATATCCAGCTCCTCGAAATCCCCGGTGCGCATCCCTATGTTTATGGTGAACGCCTCAAGGCACCCGGAAAACCGACGCTTCTACTCTATGCCCACCACGACGTTCAGCCCCCAGGCCGCGAAGAAGTCTGGGAGACTCCTCCTTTTGAACCCACCGAAAAGCCAGGCCACGGCGGAACACGACTTTTTGGCCGAGGTGCTGCAGATGACAAAGCGGGGATTGTTGTCCACTTGGCTGCAATCGATTCCATTCTTTCGACCGGGGAAGAACTTCCGGTCAACGTTAAGGTCGTGATCGAAGGTGAAGAAGAAGTCGGCAGCGGACATCTCAAGCAGTTTCTCAGCACCTATCGCTCCAAACTCGACGCAGACGTCATGGTGCTGACCGATACGACGAATTGGGATTGTGGAATTCCTGCGATCACGATTGCACTTCGTGGATTGATTGATCTGAACATTGAACTCAAGTCACTCAAAAACCCAGTTCACTCGGGAATGTTTGGTGGACCTGTACCAGATCCTGCCATGGCACTTGCAAAAGTTCTCGCGACACTCACGGATGAAAATGGGCGCATCGCTGTGCCCGGAATTTTGGAGCAGGTTCGTCCCATCACGCCGGCCGAAGAAAAAGCAATGAAAGCACTTCCGGGGACAAAAGAGGATTTTCGACAACAGGCGGGGATGTTGCCGGGCGTGGAACTTTTGGAAGAAGGCCCCTCGGTTTTTGGCCAAGTCTGGAGATTTCCCAGCCTGGCGGTGAATGCGCTGCAAGCCTCTTCACGGCAGCAAGCAGGCAACATCATTGTTGGTTCTGCTTGGGCCAAAGTCACGATTCGCTTGGTCGCCGACATGGATCCCGAAAAAACTCTGGGGCTGCTCCGCGAATTTGTGAAAAAGCAGATCCCCTGGGGTCTGCACGCCGAGTTTCAGTCGGATCGAGGATCTCCACCTTGGTCCATCGTTCCAGAAGGCCCCGCGTTCGAAGCGGCAGAGCGAGCGCTCGAAAAAGGTTACGGGCGCAAACCAGTCGCGATGGGCTGCGGCGGGAGCATCCCGTTCGTGAAACCGTTTGCGGAGGCATTGGGCGGCGCACCCGCTATTTTGGTCGGCGTCGAGGATCCTTACACCCAAGCGCATGGTGAAAACGAAAGCCTATTGATCAGCGATTTTAAAAAAGCCTGCCTCAGTCAAATTTATCTATTTCAGGAATTGGGTAAAACCAGGTTATAAAAAAGGCGAGGATTCAACTCGATGAAGCAACGACCTTTTTTTCTACTCATAGTCGCATTTTTTCTTTGGACGGTTTCCTCGATGATTCTGCCGGTGTTGATGGGCGGGGTTTTTGCGGCTTTGCTTTATCCGCTCCAAGACAAGCTCTCCCGAAAAGGTTTGGGGAAGGGTTGGGCTGCTATTGTGATCACGCTCGCCAGCGTGGTCATTGTTCTCGTCCCTTCTGCGTTAGTGACTTACCTTGCCATCAAAAGTGGAATGGAGCACTGGTCTCAGATCGACTGGCGCACGATGCCGACTGAATGGGCGAATCTGATCGAGCTGAAACTGAAAATTTGGATGCCTTGGATGAAGAAGCAATGGCTGGTGGCTCTTCAAGATCTGGGAACTTCGCTGGGCGCAAAGGGAGCAGAGTGGCTCGGGCTTCAGTTGGCGCAGCTGCCCCATGTGGCGATGAGTACAGTGATTGCGGTGGTGAGTTTTTATTTTTTCCTTCTGGATGGAGAAAAGATGGGCGCTTGGGTGAGGCAGTCTTCGTTTTTGAAGCGCGAGCAGACTGAGGCCATGATTGATTCATTCATTGCTGTGTGTCGCTCGGTGATGTGGGCGGGGATTGTGAGTGGTACAGTTCAGGCAGCAATTTTTGCTCTCGTCATCTGGATCGTGGGGATGTCGGACGTCGCACTGATCAGTCTTTTAGTTTACGTTTGTTCGTTCGTTCCTGTCTTGGGTGCCACACCGATCACGCTCGGGCTTGCTTTGAAGGCCGGAATTTTGGATGACAACACGGGTGTGGGTTGGGTTTTGGGGACGGTCGGCATTTTCTTGTTCATGCTCGATGGCGTCATTCGCCCCTGGGTGCTCAAGGGGGGAACGTCGAATTTTCACCCGCTTCTCGCATTTGTCGCCACAATCGGAGGTTTGAATGCCTTTGGAGTGACTGGAATTTTTGTGGGTCCGATTCTCGCAGCGCTCTTTGTTACATCCATGAAACTGCTCCCAAAAGTAATTGATTGAACTACCTCGATATTTGCGCGTCTGCTTTGTCAAAAAGGGCGAAAAAATCCTCATGTACTAACGTGTACACTCCGGTTTTTTCGCCCTTTTTTTCGCGCATCCATCGCAAATCTCGAGGTAGTTCTTGCTGTTTCGTTGACAGGATACGGGCTCGTCTGCTTCAATAGGCTTAATAACAGGTTATGGCATCCAAGATCACCACCAGTAGCACCGCCGAATATTTTTCAAAAAACCTCCAACAGGTAGGCTTTTCTTCACAAGTCAAGGCTGTTTTGACGACGCTCAAAGAGGCCGTCGACAATGCCTTGGACGCGTGTGAGGAATCAGGGATTTTGCCCGAAGTTTCCGTTTGGGTCGAAAAAGTTGGGGCCGGATCCCTCAAAAATTCGGATCAAATCAAAATCATTGTGGAAGACAATGGTCCTGGCATTGATCCCGATGATCTCCCCAAAGTTTTTGGCGAATATCTGGCGTCTTCCAAGTTCGGAAAAGGTCGATGTTCTCGAGGTCAGCAGGGGATTGGGATTTCTGCTGCGACGACATGGGCCCAGTTGACTAGCGCGATGGGTGCGCGAGTGACCACCAAAACCTCCAGCATGCGCAAGGCGGTTCGTTGCATTGTGGAAGTGGACATCAAGCACAACAAAGGCGTCGTCAAAGACAAAGACACCTTCGATTGGAATCGTCCGAGCGGTACGCGTGTGGAATTCGTGATCGATGGTCGGATTCAATTGAACGGTGAAGCAGGCCTGGTGAATTATATTACGGGCACCAGCTTGGTGAATCCTCATCTGACTTTGCATTACCAATTGCCCGATGAGCCCAAACAGACGATCAAAAGGGTGAGTGAGACGATTCCCGAGATTCCCGAAGCGACCGAACCCCACCCTCATACGATGAAATTGGGAGAGTTCATTGCGCATTCGCATCTTTTCGGAAAATCCAAAGTTTCGACTTGGCTCAAGACCGGATTCTCTCGCGTGCACGAGGGAGTTCTCAAGGACCTGGTGAAGGCCAAACTCTCCAAGGGGATTTTAGACAAGTCCGTGGACAACTTGAACGAAGTTCAGTTCAAAGAACTTTTCATGGCGATTCAAAATCAGCCTCTCATGGCTCCTTCGACGAAGTCAGTTTTGTCGATTGGCGAAGATGCGATGGCGAAAAGTATTCAGCGCCTGGGGAATGTAGACTTCTTCTCCGTGATTTCCCGCAAACCCACGATTTGCGATTTCAAGCCCATTCAAGTCGAGGTGGCTGTGGCAAGACTTGAAGATAAATCGGTTGAAGCGGATGCTCCGGTGCAGGTTTTGCGATTCGCCAATCGAGTTCCGCTGCAATTCGACAAATCTTCATGCGCGATCGTGCAGTCCATTCAATCGGTGAATTGGAGAGCTTACGGATTGGGACAACCTCGTGAGTCTTTGCCTCAAGGCCCCTACATCATCGCGGTGAGCGTAGTTTCTCCATTTATTAAATTTAAAAATGCATCGAAGGAAACCATTGATTCTTCGGATGAGTTAGTCGAAGAAATCCGACGTGCGTTGATGCAAGCCGGCCAGAAGCTCTCGCGACATATTCGCCGAGAAGACAAGGCTGCTGATCTCGAAGAAAAAATCCGCCACATTCAGCAGTTCGGCCCGATTCTTGTGGAAGGTTTGTGTCGAATTACCGGAGCAGACGACAAGCACAAGAAGCGTGCGGAAGAGGGTCTTTTGAAAATTCTGGGCAAAGATGCCAAGAGCGCCGAGAAAGAACTCAAGGAAGCTCACGACAATCTCGAGCAGCAGAAGAGCAAGAAAAAGGGCGACATCAAAGAAAATGAGACGGAAGCATGAGTGGTTTATCCTTAAAAAGAGGTCCCAAGGACGATACGATTCCCAAGCTGAGCAAAGAGCTTTGTTTGCGACTGCTTGCTGATTTGGAAAAAGCCAAGCGTCCCGTGATTTATGCGACCAAGTGTGCACTGGACAATGCGATTTATAATCACAAAGTCGGGTTTCTGACTCCGGGTGGAAAAAAAGTCGCAACTGAATTGAACGTCAGTTCTGTTCAAAAAATGTCGCGTGCGATTTTCATGCTCGAAGTTCTGTTGCGAAACATAGACACCGGCGCGGTGAACACCAAACGCGAACTTTATTACATCAGTAAAGGTGAAGTGAAACACAACCTCTCTTTGAAACCACTCGATTTTAGTGATCAGAATGAATCGGATTCCACGATTGATTTTATTTGTGAGATGCTCGAATGCTATCGTGAAGAGTTGAATTGCTACGCCAATGATCGGGGTGGGCAGACCTATTCGCAGCAGCTCATCGTTGAAGAAACCATGCTGGATGGTGAGAAGGCTACAGTGGATCTTTCTAAGCTAGGGACCTCGCCGTTTCAGCCCAAGAATCGTCCTCAAAATCTTAAATTGAGGGTGAATAAGAAAATCGATTTTTGCCTGATCGTCGAATCCGAAGGTACCGCCAACACTTTGGTGGCGAATGGATTCACCAAGCGGCATAGCTGCATCGTGATGGGCGCGCAAGGTGTTCCTTCGAACGCGGTTCGTGGTTGGTGCAAGCTGATTCAAGATCAGCTGGGGACTCCTTTGTATTTCTTCGGAGATCTCGACGCATACACCATGCAAAATATTTTTCGAACCCTGAAAGCGGGTTCTGCCGCGTCACTCATCCGAAATGAAGATTTCTCTGCGCCGGATGTGAAATTCTTGGGAGTTTTGCCGGAAGATATCAAAAAATACGACCTGCACGATTATCCAGTCAAAGAGAACGATCCTCAGGAAGTTCGGGCTCTTAAAAAAGCAGCCGACGCGCTTAAAAACGATCCGTTCTTTCAGGACAAGAAAAACAAAGGTCTTGCACAGATTCTCAAGTGGCTCATGGAGCACAAACGACGTTGCGAGCAACAGGCTTACTTCGTGGTCAATCCGCGCGATCCGACCATGCCGGAAAAAATCATCGTGGATAAAATCAAACGCGGCGAATATGTTTGATCTGATTGTTGATTCGCCTCAGGCTGAGGGCTCGTTTTATTGAATCGCCTCAGGCTGAGGGCTCGTTTTATTGAATCGCCTCAGGCTGAGGGCTCGTTTTATTGAATCGCCTCAGGCTGAGGCTCATTATATCGATGGCGCGCAGATATTTAATTCTCAGAGAGGTTTTTTTCTCAGGAGTCGCTTCACGCGGCCGCACGATGCGGCTTAAGCGTGAGAACATGACGTTCGGAGCGATTCCTGAGAAAAAAACCTCTCTGAGAATCTGAAATATCTATAGTTTAAATTTGAATCGACCGGGCTTGATGTCGAAGCGATCGCGTGGGATCGGTGTTGGTGCTGGCGCAGGTTTCCACCCACCTGTGCCCGAGTCGTACTGCTGAGGGGTGGTCGGTGTCACTGCTGAATTGTTGACCGGGGCTGCAGAAGCAAAATTCAGGGGAACGTTTTGATTTCCACCGTTAAAATTCAGGTAAACAGTTCCGCTGAAAGTAATTCCACCTTGTTGGTTCTTGGCGGTCGACCCGTTGATCGCGATCCCACTGATGCAGAGCTGCTGAGTGTTTTGTGCTTGGAAACCTTGCTGTGCAGTGGCGCTCAGGGTGATGAAGCCGTTTCCGTTGCCTTGCACTTGCTGGGTAGCTGAGCCGCTTTGAGACGCATTTGGCAAGTCCAGTTTAATAAAAGTGAGGTTTGATCCATCTGGGGTTTGGCCATTGATCGTGCCAGAGCCCGTGCTGCTGCCAGTGATGCTGACGGTTCCTGCTGCCGTGGCGTTAGGAACAGCCCCGGCTTGAATCGATTGGGGGATGTTCAACGATGGATTGTAGGTTACGTTGGCGTTCGCAATGCTAAATGCAATCGCCTGATTCATGGGAACGCATCCAGCAGGCAATGCGGGTGTAGCTGGGGCAGCTGCTGCCGGTGCCGCTGAAGGTGCAGCAGGCTCCGGAGCCTTGGTCCCACAGGCGATCGGGAGTATGGCTGAGCCCAGGACTCCCAGGGCAATAAATTTGTTTAAATGTGACTGGTTTAGGAGATTTTCGTATTTTTTCATAACCGCTTCCTCTTTCTTCCGCTTCAATAGTTCTCTGCTGATAATGATAGCAATCGGTGTGCCAAGGTATTCCGCAATTCAGGGGCTTACAGCAGGGGATCTTGCAGGTTTTCAAAACAACTGACCAAAGTTTCGACAGCGGTCAGGAATGAACTCTGGTATAGAAAACCTCATGGGTGTCGCTTGGATTCTGATTGTTTTTACTGCCTTGGGTTCCTTGCCCACCTACGCGGCTTCAGAATGGCCTGTTTTTCAAGAATTCCGGAAAAAGGCTTTTGATCGCTCACCCGAACTCAATGTTCTCAGGGCTCAATATAGCCAGAAAAGGGCCCATTCCTACACTGCCTTGACTCGATGGATGCCGGCGGTGAATTTGCAGTTTTCGCAGGCGCGCTCCAAGGATTTTTCGATCATCACAGGGGGGGCTCTGGGCCCCGATAATACAAAGCTGTTCAAGCCCCAGGAGGTGGACCTGTCACGTTGGACCGTGGTGATGAACATGCCCATCTACAAGCGTGATGTACATACTCAGTTGATGACCTCATGGGCTGATTCTGATTGGTACGAGCTTCAGCTCGAGGCGCAGGAAACTGAGTTGGATTGGCGGCTGCGGCAGCTTTTGGGACAGTACTTGCTTCAGCAGTACAAAGTTTGGTCGACTCACCAGGCTTTGGAGTTGGGCAATAACCAGCTGCGAGAGGTGAAGCTCCGATTCGATCTGGGAGATAAAACCAAGCTCGATGTTCTGCGTGCACAGGTGAATTTAAGTGCTCTGGAAACCAAGAAGTCAACTTTTGAGCAGGAGAAAAAAGACGCTCTCAGTCGATTTGCCGAATACATGGGAGTGAGCGAGACAGAAATTCTGGATAAGAAGGAGATTTCATCGTTCGAAACAGGGGCTCAAATTCTCCAAGCTTTGGATTCACTGATGCTTCTCTCGCCTGTTCAGGAAAAACTTTCGTCCGTGATTCATGGTCCTTCGATCGAGGTGGAAAAAAATCTGGCGCATGACGGGCCTCGCTATTTGGCTGCTGTTCGAGAAGAATCCTTGGCTTTAAAACGTTCCCAACAGCTCATGTCCGAGGAGTTTCCGGATTTAGCTTTGCAGGGGAACGTCAACAAGCAGGGCAAAAACTGGGATGATACTTTCAAGGAAGGAAATCGATCTTATTCCATCGCAGTGGTTTTGACGGTTCCGATATTCGCGGGAGGGCGATTCTTCAGTAATTGGAGCGAGAGTTCGCAGGCGGCTCGAGCGGCTGAATTGCAGTCGGATAAAAATCGGGAGCGGATCAAGAACGAAGTCAAGAATCGGCTTTCGCAGGCTCAGTCGCAGGAGAAAAATGTTTATTCGCTGGGGATTCAATTGGAACAGCAGCAGGAGATCGCGCGTTTGACAAAGAAAAGCTATGAGCTGGGCAAATCAAATATGAGCGATCTTCTTTCCAGTCAAAACGACTTGCTGCAATCCCAGATTGATCTGGCTCAAGCCAAAGTGCAGCTGGCTATTCTTTTGAGACAAGTGGCTTGGGATTTAGGGGTGACCTTATGATGAATCAGCAAAAAACCATGTACGCCGTGATCGCAGTTGTTTCTGTTTTTGGCGCGGGCGCGTGTTCAAAAACATACACGGTCAAGGCCGTCAAAGCCGCACAGTCCTCAGTCGAGTCAACGGTGACCACGATCAGCACTGGAACCGTGGAAGCCGAAAAAAACGTTCCCATGGCATTCACCAGCACCGGCCGCGTGGCTGAGGTTTCGGTTCGAGTGGGAGATCGGGTGAGGCAGGGACAAATTCTAGCGCATTTGGATAATGCGGATCTTCGAAGCGTTTTTGACGAGACCGAGTCCGAGTGGAAAAGATCACAGGAACTCTTCAAAGAAGGTTTGGCCTCAAAATCTGTTTTAGATTCCAGCAAGCGCGGGCTCGAAGTCGCTCGAGCGAATTATGAGAAAAGCATGATTCGTGCGGCTTTTGATGGAATGGTCACCGAGCTCAATTTGGAAGTAGGGGAATTGGCGGGAGCGCCTTCCTCGAACACGGCGAAACAAACTCAGATTCGCCTGGTGGATCTCAAGCCACGTTACATCACTGGGGAAATTGACGAAGTCGACCTGGCCAAAGTCAAAGTGGGTTGTCGCGCCAAAATCAAAGTCAATGCAGTCCGGCCTCAACCTTTTGATGCGACTGTATCTCGAGTGGTGCAGTTCATCAGCAGCACCAAGGAACAGGATCGAACGTCACGAATTGAGCTGAAAGTAGAAAAAACGAATGAGCTTTTGCCCGTGGGTGCTTCCGCAGACATTGAAATCGTGACCGATTCCAAGGCGAATGTGTTGACGATTCCTTCTCGCTCTCTGGTGGGTGTCCGAGCGGAGCGTTCCGTTTACACAGTTCAAGGCGGTCGAACTCGAAAAGTCCGAGTTCAAACAGGAATCGGAAATTACGAGAGGACAGAAATTATTTCTGGGATCAATCCGGGGGACTGGGTGGTTCTGCCCGCCGAAGATTTTGTGCTCAAGGATGATCTCAAAGTAGCTTTGGAAGAGTTGAAATGGCCCTGATCGAACTCAAAAACATCAGCAAATGTTTTTGGATGGGTGGAGAAGAAATCAAAGCACTGGATGGCGTTGGTTTTACGATTCAAGAGGGCGAATTTGTGTCCATCACAGGTACATCGGGTTGTGGAAAATCCACCTTGATGAACATTCTGGGGATATTGGATCAACCCGATGCCGGCCAATATATTTTGGACAGCCGCCCCGTGGAAACTCTATCGGATGACGAGAGTGCACAGATTAGGAATCAAAAAATAGGATTTGTTTTCCAAAGTTTCAATTTGATTCCGCGTGCGACCGCGAAACGAAATGTGGAAATGCCGCTGCTCTATTCAGCGCGCTATGAGGGAGGTTACTCGAGCGAAAAGGCGTCTCAGTCCGCGCTGAAGGCGCTGGATCGCGTGGGACTGGCAAATCGGGCGCAGCACCGACCCAATGAGCTGTCTGGAGGACAGAGACAGAGGGTAGCGATCGCTCGCGCCTTGGTGACTCAACCTCGATTGATCTTGGCGGACGAGCCCACTGGAAACCTGGATTCGAAATCAGGACAGGATATTTTGAAACTCTTTGAGGACCTTCATGCTCAAGGCGTGACTTTGATCATCGTCACCCATGATCCACTCGTAGCTGCTCGAGCAAAGCGGATTATTTCGCTGGCAGACGGAAAGGTAGTGTCAGACCGAAATGTCTAGCCTAGAGATCATTCGCCTAGCGATCGAAAATCTGATCGTCAACAAGCTGCGCAGCGGTTTGACAATGCTGGGGATGATCATTGGCGTGGGTGCCGTGGTTCTTTTGGTTTCGATCGGAAATGGCGCCAAGAACTACATCACAGGAGAGTTCGAGGGGCTGGGAACCAACTTTATCACGATTCAGCCCGGGAAAACCGATTCCAAAGGTGGCCTGGGCCCTCCTATGCTTGCGACCAAGCGCAAATTGACCTTGGGAGATGTGGATGCGCTCGAAAAACAGGCGGTGAATTTGCAGGCCGTTTCGAGTTTGATGTTCGGTGCCGGTACGGTGAAGTCCTTTGACCGGACGATGAATATCAATGTCATGGGATGCAACGAGCAGTTCATTGAGATTTTCAATTTAGATTTGCAACAAGGACAGTTTATTTCCAGGGAAGAGTCCGAGACAGGCAGAAGAGTGGCGATCATCGGTCACAAAGTGGCCCGCGAGCTTTTTGGGGGAGAATCCGCTTTAGGCAAGTCGGTTAAAGTCAATGAGAGTGATCACAAGGTCATTGCCGTTCTTCAGCTGACCGGAGAAAAGCTTGGGATGAATTTGGATGAGTTGGTGATTGTACCGACCCGATCCGCAATGAGGATATTCAATGACGATCGGCTATTTGGGATTCGCGCCAAGGCACGCTCCAAAGTTGCAGTGGATGATGCGGTCATAGAAATCAAAGAAATACTGATTTCGAGGCACAACGGGCAAGAGGATTTCACGATCATGACCCAAGGTGCGATTCTACAAACCATGAATACTATTTTGGGAATGCTGACCTATGTTTTGGCGGGCATAGCGATGATCTCCATGTTGGTGGGGGGCATTGGGATCATGAATATCATGTTGGTGAGTGTCACGGAGAGAACCCGGGAGATTGGGATCAGACGTGCTGTGGGCGCCCGGAGAAAAGACATTTTGAATCAGTTTCTCACCGAGGCCGTTGTGCTTTCGTTCATCGGTGGGCTCACGGGTCTTTTGGGCTCGACGTTTTTTACTTATTTGGTCAGCTGGCTGGTTCCGCGATTCAATATGCGCGCGCCGCTTTGGATCCTGCTGCCCGCGTTTTCGATTTCGTTGGTCACGGGTGTATTATTTGGTGTTTGGCCAGCTCGCAAGGCTGCCCATATCGAAACTATCGAAGCACTCAGGTACGAGTAGACCTGCACTAAGTGAAAAATGAGATAATAGGCGAAAACTACGCTGATCAGCCCGGCAGCAGGCTGGGTGTTTTTTTGAATTAAAAATAGAAATACTACAGAGGTGCTCAGCAATCGGAGAAATTCCAGAAGCCTCGATCCTTTTCCGCTCAAAGCTTTTCCTAGCAGAGACATACAAAACACGGTGAAGATCGAGAGGATGATTCGCAGGCTAAAATCGATTTTCTGAGCTCCGCCCAGGACCAGGCCGCTTTTCACCACGAGGAAAAGCAATACAGAAAAGTGGGTGAGAATATGAGCTTTCGAAAAAACACGATCCGAAAAGAGGCTGTGAAAAGCTCGTTCTGGTTTTGTGTTCTGCAAGCCCAAGAGGATTTTAAATTCGTGAAGATTGCTCTCGAGAGGCCCATAGCCGTGGTAGGGGATCGTGGTGCCAAAAATCGGTGGGACATTGGGGTCGAGCTCTTTGTAAGTTCCGAATAGCTTGTCCCAAATAATGAATCCGCCCGAAAAATTCTTGTCCAAGTAGCAAGGATTCGAAGCGTGATGGACGATGTGGTGTCTCGGAACGTTGAAGAGTTTTTCGAGAGGTCCCAGATTCGGAAACCAGTGGGCATGGGAAATGAATTGGATGAAAAGACTGAACCCGGAGATGCAAATATAAACTTCTGGGGGAATGCCCAAGATTGCGAGAGGGATGTAAAAAGAGAATTCAAAAATCTGCTGCATCATGCCGTTCCTGAACGCGATGGTGAGATTGAATTCATTGCTTTGATGGTGGGGAGAATGAAAAGCCCATCCGATCTTTGTGACGTGTCCCACGCGGTGAGCCCAGTAGTGCAAAAAATCCCAAAAAAACAAAGCAAATATCGTAGTTATGGCGAAACCAATGGCGCTGAGACTGTAGAGATCCAGGATCGCCCAGTTTTTATAAATCAGGAAATAGATGAAGTACTGAGTTGTCCTGCAAATCAGGAAGACGATTTGATTCATGATACCTAGGTAGGTGTTTGCTATGGATTCATTAAAGCTGTGTATCTTGCTTTTTCTGAACACGAAGTACTCCACCAAGGCGGACATCAAGAGCACCGGCGCGATTAGCGTTAGGTAATCGGTTGTGAATAATTTGACGACGAGTTCTTTTGACATCGATTTATCCGAGTGCGGCCTCCAAAAATACAGAGTCTCCCAAGGGCAAGTCAGGTGAAAAATGGTCTTTCACCAGATACATTTCAGTTTTGAAATGGACAAAAGATTGAAGTGCTTCGAAAAGTGGGCTCGCGTCTTGTGCAGCGATGCAGAGGATTTTTCCTCCGGAAGCTCGGCATTTTTTCAGTCCATCTCGAATCAATTGTTTGTAGTTCTGAGTGGATGGGTCCAAGGCCCACAAATCGTGGAGATAGCGGATCGGGATTTTTTTGGAGCGTAGGAGCTGAAGGCGATAACTTCTCAATTCGGTCTGATCCCAAAGTCCATAGCCGGATTTCCCATCCGTGGATTGATAGAGTTGGTATTTGGAGTGGGGCCGATTGATCTTCGTCGTAGAGCGCAAGGATTGCTGATGGACTGCCTGGGTTCTGTTTTTCCAGTAGTTCTCGAATTGAGTGTCAGGCACCGCTTGAAATGAGAGCTCCTTCGGGAGTCCTCGGTTCCAGAATCCTGCCGGAAGCATGAAAACGGTAAAAGGCAGCACGGGCTTGAAATCGAGAAGCCCAGCCTTCTTCCATCGAGGGTAAACTCCGGAGAGAACTGCTTGATTTTTTCTCTCGACGACTCCGACGCAAACAGCCTCAGGATGATGGGCTTTAATTTGTTCAACAAGTTTTCTTCCCAATCCTTCGCTCAGGCCCTTGCCTCTGAAATCTGGATGGATGCGGAGCTCCTGTACGAAGGCCAATTTTTGAGTCCCGGATTTTGTATAAACATCTTGTGTGTAGTATCCAATGGATCCGACGACCCGCTGATCAGCGAGGGCCACAAATGATTTTGCATTTGCGCCTTGGATCGAATGAAAGCGCTCAGGGTGAGGGGATAGGTCCTCGACATAGGAGAAAACACCCGGAGCTGAGACCTGATTCATCAAATCCAGGAATCCTTGGCAATCACGGTCCTCGAAAGACCTGAGTTGAATCGAGTGACTCATGAAATTACCTCCGATTGTCCCAATTGATGGAGTTCTTTGAAGTGAGATGTAATCGCACCCGAGAAACTCGGATAGCAGAGGTATTCAACCCGATGTTTCTGAGCGAGTCGGAGCAGGATTTTTTGAATCGCTGGGAAATGTCGATAGCTCACGTTGGGAAAAAGATGATGAATCGTTTGAAAATTCAGGCCACCTAATAGCCAGCAAGCCATGCGAGATTCTGTCGCAAAATCAGCAGTCGTTGCAATTTGATGGAGGTGCCAATCCTGATCGGGGATGGAGTTCATCGAAGTGGTTTTCTGGACTACATGCGCCGCCTGAAAAACCAGAGTGACCATCAGACCGGTGACAAAATGATAAATCAAAAATGCCGAGATCACCGTTTGAAACGAATGAAAGTAGCAAGGAATGAGAATCGCCAAACTCAAATGGATCGCCTTGAAGAGCACGATTTTGAGCTGAGTGGCGACGCTGGGTTTTGAGAATTTCTGTGTCCCGACTTTCTGCAGGCGCATTCTGAAAAGGTCTCCGAAATACCAGGCCATAGTTACCATTCCATACAAAACTGGGGCAAAAAAAGCCTGCCAACGGTGGATACCTCGGATGCGTTGCTGTGGAGTCATTCGGAGCATGGGTGCTTCGCTCACATCGCCGTCATAGCCATAGATATTGGTGAAAGTATGGTGAAAATAGACATGCTTGATTTTGTAGAGATCCGAGCTGACTCCGAAGAGATCAAAGGCGGTTGCGAAAATCTGATTGATCCATTGTTTTTTGGAGAAGCTGCCATGAGCTCCTTCGTGCATAACGTTGAATCCAACTAGGACTGTGACCACGGAAAGGGCAAGCAGTAAAACCCCGTTGACGATGAAAGAAGAGGGTGAAAAGAAAACTAGCAGAATGTAGAGCGCGAACATGGCTGTCAGCAATGCGATTGCCTTGGCGAAAACGGAGAAATTCGCATATCTCCCGTGAGGATCGTTTTCGAAAATCTGACGGACCTCGTGTTTGAGTTCCTGCGTGAAGGCACTGTCCGTTTTGAATTTCCCTGATTCACTCATGAACTCTCTCCACACGCCTTAATTTTTTGAGGCCCAGAGTTTCAAATGAGTCGCGAAATGAAATTTTGGGAGGATGGCATTTCAACTGAGTGGCCAATTTATTAAATTCAGATTGAATCTGTGCTTGGATCTCGGACAGGTCACCTGTGGACGCTTGAAGCGCGATTTCTAATGTCCCTGAATTGAATTGCCGGATTCGATACTCCTGAATCTGATCAGATGCAAAAAGCACGCATCGTCTGATGAAATCCGGGAATATTTTTCGAGTTCCAGTACCGTCCAAGGATTCAAAATCAATCATGTCGTCACAGCGTCCTTCGATCGTGTCGATGGCCTGGAGAGGCGATCCGCATACGCACGGTTCCTTGGACTCGGTCAGGATGTCGTTGAGGCGGTAGCGAATGATGGGCTGCGTGGTGCGGGAAAAATCAGTGATGATTGGTACGAATTTACCCGCTTCACGCTCCAGGTAGTCTTTTTCGATATGAACGCAGTCCTCGTTGAGATGGAGTTTTCCGTGCGAACAAGTGATTCCCAAAAATCCTTCCGTGCATTGATAAACTTGATGTACTTTTTGATGGAAGGCCTCTTGGATGATTTGCTCATCCAGCGGATCCAGAGTTTCTGCCACGGATACCACTTTCAGAGGAGTGAGGTTCAGTTTGCCTTGAATTTGGCGATCAGCCAACTGTCGCAAAAGAGAAGGTGGCGCGAAGATCAAGGTGGGCTGATAGCTTTGGAGCTGGGCCAGGTGTGAATCCATCGGAGCGAGCATATCGAAGAACTCAAACTGAAGATGGCGACTTTTGGAGGCGGTGTAGAGATTGCTATTGGCTCTCAAGAAGAATGCGATTCGTTGGGGTTGCAACAGAGAGCCCGGCAAAACCTTGGCCAGCATCGTGCCCGCGTGCATCCATCGCTCGTTGGAGCTGACAAGAAACAAACCTCGGTGCCCCGAAGTGCCTGACGAAAGACCGACGGTGTATCCTTGAAGGGTGGGCGAGAAATCGCGAGTCTCCTCGGACTGGATCGCGACGCTCAGGCACTCTTCTTTGAGCAAGGCTGCTGTGTTGAGTTCGCTGAAATTTTCCATCATGTCGGATTTTTCGATGGGGGTGAGTTTACGCCAATCTGAAATCGGCAGATTGAAAAAACGACGGCGATAGTAGGGGGACTTCGGGAGGATTTTTCGCAGAAATCGCCGAACTTGCTTTTCCTGCCATGCCTCGAGCTGGGCTCGGGACGCAAATCGCCTGAAGAACCGAGTCCGAACGTAGTAATAAAGAATCGATAAAATTCTACCCACGTTTGAGCACCTCGTGAGTTTTAGGGAGCAGCTCCAGGGATTTTTCGCAATGACACGGAATGATTTTTAGATCCGGATGGGATCGGGACAGAGACGAGATTTTTTTCAGCGTGGAGCGATAAGCCTTTCGATCCGAGAAAATGACTTGAGCCAGAGCAGACGGAGTTTCTTCATTTTGATAGGATTTGTCGAGCCAGCAGGCATCCCCTGCCAAAAGAAATTCACCTCGATCGGATCGAACCAGGAGTCCGATATGCCCTACAGCGTGCCCCGGCAGCTCGACGGCAATCACGGTTTCGTCACCCATGAGGTCCCAGCCTTGTTGAAATTCCGGGTAGGGCAAACTGACTTTACGAAAGGAACCGCTCTCCAAAGGCTGAGAGCGCGATTCAAAATCAGAAGGTAGCAGCCCGCGCAGAAAACCAGCTTTGAGTGCTCCGAAATCGCCGAGATTTTTGAGCACATCGTAACCCTGGGCCAGATAAATATATTTTGCTTTCGGAAAATCAGAAGCACCTGCCACATGATCGGCGTGAAAATGAGAGAGCACCACGGTGCTGACATCCTGAGGGCGAACTCCTAGCTTTGCAAGTTGTCGCGCAGCCGTTTGCTCTGGGTCAATCGTCACCGGAGTAATCAGTGCGTAAAATCGATTGGGAAAATGGCGGGTTTCCTCGTGGAATTTTTGAGAGTATCCCGTGTCAAAAAGAACGATCCCCTGCGTGGGATGATCGATGACAGCCACGCTCGAGGGAAAACGAATCGGTTTCAGGCTCGCACTGGGGAGAACAACCTTGCCCGGATGAAAACAATGTCCGGCCTCGAGTGTAGAAAGCGTCACAGTTGCCATCGGGGTTTCCACCATTGAATCGTTTTTTGAATTCCGCTCTCCAGAGAAATCAGGGGTTGATAGCCGAGCTGCTGTTGAGCTGCCTCGATGTTCAGTGTTCTGCTTTGAGAGAGTGCCAATACGGAATAACGGGTGAGCAGAGGTTCCTTGCCCTGGATCCAATGACGATGAGTCCATTCCAGGGCAGAAGCCAAGTTCAGTGCCACCGAAAAAGGAATTCGCTTCCAACGGAAGGGGATCTCCAAACCGGATAGGATTTGCCCAATCAGTTCGTAATTTTTTGCAGGTTCGCCGTTGGTGATATTAAATGCGCCAGTAGCTGCGGCTCCTTTTCCCTTGAGACAAAGCGAGATCGCATGAACCACATTGTCCACATAAGTCATATCGATCAGATTCTCTCCATCCCCGATGAAAGGGAAGAAGCCTTTTTTGCGTGTGACTTGAATAACTCGCGGAAGAATGGCTGAATCATGGGGGCCAAAAATACCCTGAGGCCTGAGAATGACGGCAGAGATTTTTCCCTGCTCGTTGGACTGGCGGACGAGTTCTTCCGCAATGCGCTTGGTTCTGGCGTATTCGTTGATCGAGTTTTTTGGGAGAGGGTCGCTCTCTCGGATATTGAGGCGGCTTTTTGAATCGATGTAAATACTCGGTGTTGAAATATGGACAAAACGGTGGATTTTGGAATCGATCGCGGCTCTCAAAATATTTTGAGTACCTTCGACGTTACTTTGGATGAAATCTTCTTTTTTTCCCCAGGGGGACGAAAGTGCTGCGCAATGAATGACGACGTCTTGAGCTTCGCAAGCGGTCTGTAGTTTTGAAATATCTGAAAGATCAGCGCGGATGAAATTTGCTCCGAGTTTTTGGAGCTCTGATCCGATCTGCGCGTTCCTGCCTAGGCCCGTGAGTTGATGCCCTTGATTTAGCAGCATCTCGATGGTTCTGCGTCCCAGAAATCCAGTGCCGCCGGTCACGAGGATCTTCATGTGATGATTTCCCCGCCATTCCATTCAATATCCGCTGTTGAAGCTTCGATGGCACTGGTCCCAGATTTGAGACCCTGAAATGCGAGGACGGCAAAGCAGAGTAGTTGGTGAAAAATCGGCAGCGGGTCCGAGATTTTGAAGAGAACATCCTTGCCTTGGACAATGAAGCGAACCCAGTTCAAAAAGTCGGCGCGGGTTCGGATCGTGGGCAATCCATAGAGCCACATCGCGAGCGCAACGTGTCGGAGCAAACCTTCTTGTGGCTGGAGCGGATTTGCGGAATTCATGTCGCCCGCAAAAGCAGCCACCAATTGTCGACGTTCGGTGGGCGTGTCGAAAAGATGAATTCCGCTCGTAGCTCGTGGATTACATTCCAGGGCGTAGACGAGCCCATCTTTTTTGGATTCAATGAAATCAAAGGCGATTTGCCCTGTGAAAGAGGTCTCTGAGACGAATCGAGTGATCCAATCCAGGATTTTCGGATGTCGAATGGCTTCAAAGCAAATTCCAGCGCCCTTGCCCGCTGTGAAGTCGTGCGAATAAACTGAATGGACCAGTAGCTTTCCATCGCGAGCCAATCCGTAGGTACAGAATTCACGGCCTTCGATCAAATCTTGAGCGACCCAGGGTGTTTGTGGCGACGGAGAGGCTTTCACTGATTTTTTCTCGATCTCATTTCTGAGGAGAAGCGTTTTTGAAGCAAAACGAGAAAATTCGGGTTTCAGAACACACGAGTTGGATTTTTTCAAATAGGTTTTAAGTTCATTGCTGTTGGTGATGAGACTGGATGCTGGCACTGGGAGTCCGATTTTCTTTGCCAGTTGATTGAATCTCCATTTGCTGTGGAGTTCATGGAGTTTAGTGTTTGAATCTGTCCAGACTCTGCAGTTTTTCGATAATTTTTCTTTTCCAGCAGAAACATAAAATGCTTCTTCGCAGGTGGGGATGAGGAGCTCGGCTTTTTCTGATTCAATGATTTTTGCCAAGTCATCGACGAATCCTTTGGGGTCTTGATGGGGCGGACGGACGCGGACGGTTTTGTGAACGAAACGAGAAGACTGAGAAAGATAAAGAGCCTGGCTCTCAGCAGAAATGACTCGCCAGCCTTCGGCAGCAAAGCACCGGGCTAGCTCGAGCGCTGCAGGAGCTCTGCCGCCCGTGATGATAACAGACCTTTTAGTATTCAAGAGCCACGCCTCCAATAGAGAGACCGGCAGAAGTCCCGATGAGCAGGACGCGATCTCCTCGCTGGATGCGTTTGTCTTGGATTGCGATGTGCAATGCCAAGGGAATCGAGGCTGCAATCATGTTCCCGTGATTTTCAATAATGGAAACCCAGTGGTCGGGAGAGACGCCGAGACGACGCCGCACCAATTCCATTCCGGATTGGCTGGCTTGATGCGGGATGATCCATTTAAAATCCTGAATCGTGGTCTGCATCGGCTGCAAAAGCTTTTCCACGAATTTTGGGATGGTTTCTGCGGCCGCTCTGAAAACTTTTCGACCATCCATGTGGAAGAGGAATTTTTCTACAGGAATGTCGTTGAGATTTTTGAATTGTTTGACATTCAATTGGGTGCCGCCGCCTTTGACGGAGCAATAGTCTGCGCCCGAGCTGAAGGTCATGAGGTGTGCATTCAGAACTTTTGAAGTCTCATTTTCTGGGGTGGGCCCGACTACAGCACAGACAGCGCCATCTCCGAAAAGACTGAAAGATTCTAAATGAGATTCGTTGATTCCCGCGGAGGCCATCTCGGAGGCAATCAGCAGGACATTGCGGTATCTCTTCGTGGCGATCAGGCAGGAGACTAGGTCGAGCGCGTTGACAAAGCCCAGGCAGGTTGTATTCACGTCAAAGCATGCGGTTCCGCTGTCTTCTTTGCCCAGGGCTCGCTGGATCAAAGCCGCCGTGCAGGGGATGGGCTGCTCGAAGGAACCGCCACAGCTGATGATGGCGTCAATGTCCTCGTACTTCATCTGGGCGTTTTCCAGGGCGGCCATGGCTGCAAATGCCCCCATTTTTGACTGAGATTCAGTGCTGATGTCTGCGTAACGTCTTTGGACAACACCGGATGTCCGCTCGACTGTGCCGAGGGGTAATCCTTGTTTTTCGTCGAGTTCTTTTGAGGTGACGATGCGTTTGGGGAGATAGACTCCAGTACCCAGGATTTTTACATTCTTCTGTCTCATATACTTCTACTGCTCTCTTTCAGTACCAGCTATTTTTAGGCTGTTATTTTTTATACCATAAATGTTAAAAAAATAAAGTACTAAATTTGTCAGATATTAATTAAAATTTGAATAAAAACAACTGTTTTAATTGACTACTGCGTTTCGAAACGATTTCTCAAAACGTATCCAAATTCGCATATCCTCATCGCTGAAGCCTTGGGCCTTCAGAACTGACTTAAGGATTACAAGGCGGCGGTCGAAATGCCCGCCGAGAATCGGAGCGAGCTCAAGGTGGGCGAGTTGAGGGGCTTTGCCCGCATATTCTTTTTTGATGCCAGATGCTTTGAGGATGAAATCAGCCTGGCGATCTGCGATTTGATTCAAATCCTTCCCGGCGAAAAAAAATCCGATCAGGATATCTCGGGACATTTCGTCATAAAAATCATTTAAAATTTCGCGTAATTTTTTTTCTCCGATGCGCGCGATCAGGACTTTGAAATCTTTCATTTTACACGAGTTTTACACTGCCTCAGCGCGTGCCTGCATCCATGCGATGTACACGACTGCGTTGGGATCTTTCTTGAGACGATTCAGCTCCGAAGTCATTTGTTTCATGAGTTTGCTGTCCACTTTTTTGGCTTGAATGAGGCCAGACGCACCACTGAGCAGAAGTTGAATCCAGAATTCGATGAACTGAGAACGAAGCTTGGGAGTTCGGTTGTCATAGTGCTGAATCTTGGTTTGGGTCTGGATGTTTTTGAAGCCCGCGTCGATCAAATAGTTGGCAAGCTTGGCTCCCACGAACGGATCCCCCTTCATGCACCATTGGTGGTCGTTGAAGGCAAACCAGTATTTTTGCGTGGCTGGACTGTACGGATCAATGAAGAACGTGGAATTCATGACCTCGTTGCAATAAATAACCGCTCCGGGTTTCAAAACTCGCTGAGCTTCTTTGAGGATCCCCACAGGTTCACTGACGTGTTCCAAAAACCAGCATAAAAAAGCGGCGTCAAAAACATCGTCCCGGAACGGGAGGTTGAGTGCATCGCCGGTCTGGAGCTGAACTTGTTTTTTTGAGATCTGCTTTTTGAGGCGTGTTGTTGCTGTTTTGATTTGCTCAGGAGAAGCATCCACTCCTGTGATTTTGAGGTGAGGGAAGCGCTCCAACAGAATTTCTGTTTGAGCGCCCACCCCAGAACCAATTTCAATCAAATTACGCGCGCTTGAGAAATCAACGCCATCGTACACACTTTTTTCCAAGTACCGAGCTTGCTCATAGAGCCTTTTTTGCTCTTCTTTGGAAAATCCGTGTAAGTATTCGTCAGCCAGTCCGCTAGTCGTTTTTTGTCTGTCGTGGCGCGAGCCACTGGTATGTTTACTGTGGCGCGAGCCACTCACTTTTTTCAAACTATTCGACGCCAAGAAGCTCAACCTCGAATACGAGTGTTGCGTTCGGGGGAATCACTCCGCCTGCACCCGAAGCTCCATAGCCCAGGGTCGGAGGAATGGTGAGTTTGCGTTTTCCGCCGACTTTCATGCCTTGCACGCCTTTGTCCCATCCGGCAATCACTTGGCCTGCGCCCAGTGAAAACTTAAAAGGTTGATTGCGATCCAGCGAGGAGTCGAATTTTTTTCCGTCCGTCAGCCAGCCTGTGTAGTGAACAGAGACGGTTTTGCCTGCGACTGCTTCTGCGCCGGTTCCCACTTTCATGTTTTCGATTTTAAGCTCGTTAGCTCCACCGCCCGCAGGTGCTGTTTCTGCAGTGGGAGCCGTGGCGGCTGCTTGCTCCGCTTCTTTTTTCGTGCATGCCGATAGGGCTGCAACTATTCCAAAAGTGAGGGCAATCATGGTCAGGGTCGGTGTGAATTTTTTTCGTGCAAAGGTGTTCATGTTGTTTGTCTCCTACAAATTGTATAAACTCGACTGACATGAACTGGCAAGAAGCACTTCTCTACGGAGCCATCCAAGGAATTACTGAGTATCTCCCGATCAGCAGCTCGGCGCACTTAATTTTGCTCCCTAAGTTTCTGGGAACCGAAGATCCAGGGCTGAGTTTTGATATTTTTCTGCACCTCGGGACACTTTTTGCGACTTTGATCTACTTTTGGCAGGATTGGTTGGAGGTTTTAAGGGGATTCCCCAAATTGAGATTGCAGAGCAGTGTAAGTGGGAGCGGAGCGGGCAGTGTAACAGGGAGCGGAGCGGGAGGCGTTTCCTGGTTCCTGATTGCTTGCGCCACGGTCCCTGCTTTGGTTGCGGGTGTTGCATTGCATTCATGGGTCAAGGACAGCCTCCGTGAAAACTGGATCCAGGCCAGCGCTTTGGCGGTAGCCGGTGTGATTTTGGTGGCGGTGGACCGGATCAGACCCAGAACTCGTCATCTCAAAGAACTTACACTCAAGGACGCGATGATTTTTGGTGTGGCTCAGTGTTTCGCCCTGATTCCCGGAGTTTCCCGTTCTGGTTCGACGATTACGGCAGGTCGATTTTTGGGGTTTGATCGTGGGGCTGCGGCACGATTTTCTTTTCTGATGTCAGCTCCGATCACATTAGCTGCATTGATTTTTGATCTACGCCACTGGAAAGACCTCATGGATTCGACGGTGGGTGTACCCGCCCTTCTCGTCGGGGGAGTGAGCTCGTTTCTTTTCGGAATGCTCGCGATCGGCGGCCTGCTCAGGCTGCTCAAAAAATTCGGCTACATGACCTTCGCCGTCTATCGAGTGGGGTTGGCGGTAGTGATCCTGGTTTATTTGGGGTTCTAGGCTTTCAAAAGCTTAACAAAAATTGTCAAATATTCAGTATTTGTGTTATAAAGCCGAGGATGAAAATCCTGCTCCTTACACCCCCAATGACTCAGCTGAATACGCCGTATCCGGCGACAGCCTATCTCAAGGGGTTTTTGCGGACTCGAGGCGTAGATTCGGTTCAGGCGGATGCGGCTTTGGAGTTGGTGATTCGCTTGTTCTCTCGAACGGGTTTGAATCGGATTCGTGAGAAGTTGCTGAAGAGCAAAAAACTGGGATCTCGATCGGCGGCCTTTCTTCAACACTTTGATTACTACGACTCCACCGTTGAACCTGTGATTCGCTTTTTGCAAGGCAAGGATCCTTCTCTCGCCCTCCGAATTGCTTCGCGGGAGTTCCTGCCCGAGGGGCCGCGATTTGAGGCTGTGGACGTTTGGCAGCAGCAGGGTGATGGGGCATTGAATTGGGCTTTTGGGTCGCTCGGGATTCAAGATCGGGCCAAGTACTATGCGACCTTGTACCTGGATGATCTAGCGGATGTGATTGCGGAAGGTATTGATCCTCGATTTTCGTTTTCGCGCTATGCGGAGAAATTAGCGGCGAGCCAGGCTAGTTTTGAACCGTTACTTGCAGAACTCGAAAGTGCTCAACCGACGTTATTGGATGTGATCCTGGACAAGATCGTCGCGGATTACGCACGCGAATATCAACCGGACGTAGTGGTGATCACGGCACCTTTCCCGGGCAATGTTTACGGAGCTTTTCGAATTGCGCGGGCTTTGAAAAATATCAGTCCGAGCATCAAAACTATTTTCGGTGGAGGCTACGTCAATACGGAGTTGCGTTCGCTCGAAGAGCCTCGGGTTTTTGATTATTTTGATTTCGTCACGCTGGATGATGGTGAACGTCCATTGGAATGTATTTTGGAGCATGTTCAGGGTAAGCGCTCAGTGGAGCGGCTGCTTCGGACCTTCATAAGAAAAGATCGGCAGGTCGTGCTGATTTCTGATCCCCGTGAACATGACATCCCTCACCGTGACACAGGCGCGCCGGACTATCGTGGGCTCAAGCTCGATCAGTACCTATCCGTTCTGGAAATGCTCAATCCGATGCATCGGATCTGGTCGGATGGACGCTGGAACAAGCTGACGCTGGCACATGGATGCTATTGGAAAAAGTGCAGTTTCTGCGACATTTCTTTGGATTACATCGGACGATACGATGCAGTAGCAGCTGATTTGCTGGTCGATCGCATCGAACAAGTGATGAAAGAAACCGGACAAACCGGATTTCATTTTGTGGATGAAGCAGCACCGCCGGCTGTACTGAGAGCCTTGGCAGAGCGGTTGATTGCTAGAAAAGTCACGATCACTTGGTGGGGGAATATTCGATTTGAAAAAACATTCACACCCGAACTGACAAAGCTACTGGCTCGATCAGGGTGTGTCGCAGTGAGTGGTGGACTTGAAGTCGCATCGGATCGCCTGCTCAAGAAAATGAACAAGGGTGTGAGTGTGGAACAGGTCACCCAGGTCACGAAGGCTTTTTCTGATGCGGGCGTTCTGGTACATGCTTATCTGATGTATGGGTTTCCGAGTCAGACGCGTCGAGAAACGATTGAGGCGCTCGAACGGGTTCGAGTTCTTTTTGAAAAAGGCTGCATTCAATCAGCGTACTGGCACCGGTTTTCTGCGACGATTCACAGCCCGGTAGGAAAAAATCCAAGCGACTATGGAATCCGGATTGTATCGAAGAAGAAACTGAAAACACCTTTGTTTGCGCGCAATGATCTGGATTTTGAGGATCTCGAGACGGACTGCGATCCGAGCGCACTGGCTCCTGGACTCAATAAGGCATTGTATAATTATATGTTGGGAGTGGGGCTAGATAAGACCGCGAAGTCATGGTTTTCAAAACACTGACGCTTGGATTAAGGCCCGTCTTTTTCAAGTTTTTTTCGTTTCAACGAAACGTTTTTTAAACGGTCATCATTCAGAATTTCTTCGATGGCCTTCAGTTCATCCTCAAATTCCCAGCGGGACATCATCATGAGGGACGTCTCCTCGTGGGTTTCGGGCATTTTCATGCTGTCGTGAACCTTGAGCTTATGTCGCAAACCCAGGGATCTCTGGATGAGTTCTAACTTCTTTTCTTTGTCCATGTCCTTACAGTTTAAGTCGAGTAGGGGGTTTGCAGCAAATTTTATTTGCTCTTTATACACGTTTCAGGTAGAAAATGCTCCATGAGACGGAATTACTTGGTGAATTTGGGTTGGGTGGGACTGGTAATAACGACAGCGTTGACGGTGGAAGCATCGCCGGTTCCTGTGGATAAGTCCTGGGAGAGAGTCAGTTCGAGCGACGGGATCACGACTTACAGCAAAGAGATCTCGGGTGCCCCAACGGTTGCGTTCCTGGGCGAAGCGCTCATTGATGCTCCGGTAGCGAAAGTGGCGCAGGTATTGATTGATACCGCCAGAAAAACGGAATGGGTTTCGGATGCGATGATTACACGCGACATTCGCCAGATTTCTCAGTTGGAAAGAATTGAATACAATAGAACTCATGCTCCTTGGCCGATCAAAAATCGTGACTTCGTCCTGCGTTGCAAGCTGGAATTGGATCAAGTTCAAAAGACAGCGACGGTTACTTTTTCGTCAGTTCCGGATCCTGCACAACCCGAGACTGATGAGGCTGTTCGAGGAAAAGTTACCAAAGGCAGCTACATTATGAAATCCATGGAAGGCGGAACGAAAACCTGGGTTCAGGTGGAGATTCTGGCTGATCCGATGGGTGCTGTGCCAAAATGGGCAGTCAATCTGGTTCAAAGATCTTGGCCTCGCAAAACTCTGACAGGTATTCAAAGACAGGTTGCAAAGCCGGATGTGATTGAAAACCCGGAAGTGAAGGCTTTCTTTGAAGGTAAGTTGGATGCTTACTTTCCGGTTCCTGCCCTTCCGACTAGTGTAAAAACTGCTTCAGGCGGTTGATTTTCTATTTTGCTGGGATAACTCGAAAAGAACCAGTTTCGTTTTTTATGAGCTGCTCTTCAATTGGTTTTGTGTCAGAGCGATTGAACTCAGCTTGCGTTGAGATTAAATCCAGACGATCAGTTGTAGGCAGAGCGGGATTTATAAGCCCGTCAAATTTTTTGAGTTCTTGAAAACAATAATGACCGCGGGGCTCGTTGAAACGATCGCCGAGCTGAAATTTGAGAGTTCCTTTTTTTGTGAGGTAGCCTGTTTCTCGTCTTAGACTCAAGTCTTCTATAGTAAAGGGGCCGCGCGCAAGCTCTTCATAAACAAGGTATATTTTTTCTAACTCAGCAGCCTCGTACACGGCAGGCAGGAATTCAATAGCACGATAAACTCCGACGTCATTGACGCAGGCTTGAGTGAGGGTTTTAGCAAAAACCGATTGCGCGTTTCGCATTTCAAAAGCAGTCATATACCGATTCCTGTGGCCGTAGGGACTACCAGGAAATATAAATGCGGATTTCAGCTCTTCGGCAGATTTTTCTTTTGCCTCAAAAACAGCACGAACTTGATTGCGGATGTTTGTGGAGCAGTCCCCTGCATTTTTACGAGACATGCCTGTTAAAATTTCATGTGCAAATAATCCAGCTTGGTGCGAGGGGTTTGCTTCAGCTTGCTCCAGCCATTTACGTGAAATGACAACTCGGTTTCCTACCTGTTTAGCAATTTGAATTCGGTTTACTTTCAGGAGAGCGCATTCATCGTTTGATTCAGCAATTGGCAAATCTGTAACGTACCATTCTAAACGTTGCATGGTTCTCATCATGTCTCTAGCCACTCGAGGAAGCTTGGTGTGAAGTTCTCGAATTTGTGGCATCAATCTTTCATGGAATGATCGATAGGACATGGGGTTGATTTTCTTGAGACCGAAGTGGGGGTCGATCTGTGTTTCGTAAAAATCCAGCAAATCACCCGTTTTGTTGTCGCCTAGCCCACCTCCGGTGCTTCCTCCTCCGTCGGCCAACGCCACGGGTGAAGTGCAGCAGATGGATATCAAGATCGCAACTATAAATTTTGTCTTATTGGTATTAACAATATTCATATCAAAGTTCCTTTTAAGTTATCGGAATTACAAAATTATTCCTGTAGTTTGGACTACGGTGGCAGCTTTCAATAATCACCGTAAAAACAAAGTGGACAAAGTGGCTTCTGCGCCCAGGCCAAGACTAAAGCCACCCACTGCGCATAATCCGGATTCCCCCACATAAAGTCCTCCGTTGAGCCCAAAAAGGGCAGCTACTCCGCCTCGAACTCCTACATTCAATCCGTCCTGGTCGCTTGAGCAAATAACTCCAATCACGCCACCTAAGTCGACCTCAACTCCCGGGCCAACGCCTAGAATGTGAGCAGCACGCCAGTGACTATTCGAGTCGCACTGATAGCTCGCTAGATTGGCTATCAATGTGAAGTCGAAAGCTTTTTCGCTGCCTGCTCCGGGGCCTGTCTCTATCGGTAGTATCGTCTGCGTGCAGGTACTTGAGCCTGCGAGGGCAACCTGCGACATTAATAAACCTATGATTAAAATCCATCGGGCCTTGTTTTTCTTACAGTTTTTCATATCTAACAACCTCATGATTACTTAGCCGCCCTTTAAAGTCTTTTTTAGGGGAGCCTGAATAAACGTTCTTTCCTTTGAACGTCGTGATGGTTAATTTATACGACGTGTCATTAATTAAAAATAGATTTAATTACTCAAAATGTATCAAACAAGTTAATCTTTTAGTAAATATATGACGGAAAACTCAAAAAACAGTCATAGTGTCTTTGATTACACAGATTATCGAAAGTATTTGGAAATTAGGCTTCCCGTGAGCGGTCCGAAGCGTGGGATGCGAAGCCGAATGGCTAAGGCGTTGCGTTGTCAGACAGCATTTATTTCTCGAGTGCTTCACGGGGATGCTCAGTTTAGCTTGGAACATGCTCTGGCTGTGAACCCATTTCTTGGACATAGTGAAAGCGAGGGGGACTATTTTGTGCTTCTGGTGCACTACTCACGTGCGGGTACTTCTCAGCTAGAACACTATTATCTCAAGCAAATGGAAGAGATTCATCGCAGGCGGCAAATCATTGCAGAGAGAATTCAGGTCAAAAAAAATCTTTCTTATGAAGACCAAGCTGTCTATTACAGTGCTTGGTATTTTGCTGCGACACATATTCTTCTGCTGATTCCAGGATATCAGTCACCGCAAGCGATCAGCGATCACCTGGGGATTCCACTGGGACGCGTGAGTGATGTTTTGGAGTTTTTGTCTTCGGTGGGACTGGCTGTCTATCAAGATGGAATATACCAGCCTGGAAAAGCACGGATTCACTTGGATCGCAGTTCTCCATTTTTTTCAAAGCATCATACTCACTGGCGTCTCCAGGCGATCAGAGCTCTCGATCAAGAAGACAAAGAAAGCTTGTTTTTTTCGGGCCCGATTTGTCTTTCGGAAAATGACGCTAAAAAAATTCGCGCTAAGCTCATGTACCTTTTAGAGGAGAGCGAGCACATCATCGGTCCTTCTCCGAACGAGGCAATGTTCTGTATGTCGCTGGATTTTTTTAGGATGTAGCATTGAAAGAGGCACCATTTTGAATTACTTCTTTTTGCCGACCATTTGTCGGAGCACGTAAGGCAAGATGCCGCCGTGTTTGTAGTATTCGATTTCATTGGGGGTATCGATGCGGCACAGGACTGTGAATTCCAATGCCGAGCCGTCTTCTCGTTTACCTTTAATCACCAGCTTCTGTCCGGTAGTCAGTGTAGTTAGTCCAGTGATCTCTAATGTCTCTTTGCCGGTGAGTTTGTGAGTTGTGGCGCTTTCGCCGGGTAGGAATTGCAGTGGCAGGACGCCCATTCCAACGAGGTTGGATCTGTGAATTCGCTCGAAGCTTTCCACGATCACAGCGCGTGCGCCCAGGAGCTTGGTGCCTTTGGCTGCCCAGTCGCGTGAGGAGCCTGTGCCGTACTCTTTGCCTGCGATGATCACGAGTGGAGTTTTGGCGGCTTGGTATTCCATTGAGGCGTCGTAGATCGACATTTGTTTTCCGGTGGGGACGTGGATCGTGACGCCGCCTTCGATTCCGGGAACCATTAGGTTCTTCAATCGAATGTTGGCGAAGGTTCCGCGCACCATGACTTCGTGGTTTCCTCGGCGAGCGCCGTAGGAGTTAAAGTCTTTTTGTGTAACACCGTTGTCAGTCAGGTACTTTGCGGCAGGGCTGCTCTTGCTGATGTTTCCAGCGGGGGAAATATGGTCGGTCGTGACGGAGTCTCCCAACAATGCCAGAACTCGCGCACCTGTGATGTCGGTGATCGGATTTGGAGTCATCGTCATTCCGCCAAAGAACGGAGGTTCTTTGATGTAGGTCGATTTGGAATCCCACTTGTACAGATTGCCTTCGACGACTTTGATTTTATTCCAGAACTGATCACCCTTGAAAACGTCCGCGTAGCTCTTGTCGAACTGTGCAGCGGTGACATACTTGCGAACGACTGATTCGACTTCCTCTTGTGTGGGCCAAATGTCTTTCAAGAAAACAGCGTTGCCGCTCGGGTCATATCCCAGAGGATCGCGAGTTAAATCCAGATTGATGTTTCCGGCAATCGCGTAAGCCACCACCAGAGGAGGTGAAGCCAGATAGTTCGCGCGAACGTTTGGATTCACGCGGCCTTCGAAGTTTCTGTTTCCAGAAAGCACGGAGGCTACTGCCAAATCTCCGCTGTTAATTGCTTGAACCAGATGCTCGGGCAGTGGTCCGCTGTTTCCGATGCAGGTGGTGCAGCCGTATCCCACCAGATGAAACTTCAAAGCTTCGAGATAAGGCATCAATCCTGACTCTACTAAATAGTCAGTGACGACTTTGGAGCCAGGAGCCAAGCTGGGCTTTACCCAAGGTTTAGTGATGAGCCCTCTTTCGACTGCTTTCTTCGCAACGAGTCCAGCAGCCATCAACACAGATGGGTTGGAAGTATTGGTGCAGCTGGTGATCGCAGTGATCACGACGGAGCCATGATTCAAATAATAGTTTTGTCCATCGGGTTGTTTCACTAAAGTAGATTGCGCAACTGGACCCAAATCTGGATTTGCTGCTGATGCAGAGAATTCTGGCAAATTAGTGTAGCGAGATTCGCCGTCATCCACCCAGCGTTGAATGGCCTCGGGATTAGCGCTGCCCATTTTTTTCTGGGTTTGCAAAGTGCTTTGCAAAGATTTGCGGAACGATTTGCGAACTTCGGGCAATGTCACGCGATCTTGAGGACGAGCGGGGCCAGCCATGCTGGCTTCAACAGCAGCCATGTCCAGATCCAATACATCTGCACAAATCGGCTCTGTTGCACCAGGAGTGTACCAGAGGCCTTGTGCTTTGAAGTAAGTTTCAACGCGCTCAGCGATTTCTTTGCGGCCAGTGAGTTTCAAGAAATCAGTCGTGACAGAATCGACGGGGAACAATCCGCATGTTGCGCCATATTCTGGAGCCATGTTGGCGATGACCGCACGATCCGCCAAGCTCAAGTTGGCTAGACCCGGTCCAAAAAATTCCACGAATTTTCCGACTACGCCTTTTTTACGGAGCATTTGTGTGACGGTGAGAACGAGATCGGTTGCCGTGGTTCCTTCTTTGAGTTTTCCTTTGAGGCGGAATCCCACGACTTCGGGAATCAACATGGAGCAAGGTTGTCCGAGCAATGCGGCCTCGGCTTCGATCCCGCCCACGCCCCAACCCAAAACGCCCAGACCATTGATCATGGTGGTGTGAGAATCGGTTCCGACGACGGTGTCGGGATAAACCCAAGTTTCTCCGGCGACTTCGCCGGTCATTGCGACTTGTGCGAGGTATTCCAAATTGACTTGGTGAACGATTCCTGTTTCTGGAGGAACGACGCGGAAATTACGGAAAGATTTTTGTCCCCAACGCAAGAATTCGTAGCGCTCGTTGTTGCGTTCGTATTCTAGGGACATGTTCATTTCAAAAGCTTTGGCGCTGCCGTAGTGATCGACTTGAACCGAGTGATCGATGACGAGATCTGCAGGAGCCAGTGGGTTGATTTGATTGGGGTCACCACCTAAGCGTTGAATTGCATTTCGAGCAGCCGCCAAATCTGCAACCGCTGGAACGCCGGTGAGATCCTGTAAAATGACGCGACCTGGCGTGAATTGGATTTCGTCTTCCGATTTTGCTTTGGGATTCCATTTTAAAAGGGCTTCGATATCCTTCTTTTTTACAGCGAAACCGTCTTCGCAGCGAAGAAGATTTTCGATCAGAATTTTGATGGAAAAGGGGAGTGTGTCCAGCTTTGCTCCGGTCGCTTGCTCCAGCGCTTTCAAAGAATGATAGTGGAAGGTCTTGCCTTGTAAATTAAAAGTCTGCCGGGTTTTGAAGCTGTTGGTGTTGCTCATGGGTGGTCTCCTCGATTGTTCTCAGATTAAAGCAAAAATCTGGTTTGACAAGCCTCGTTGTCTGCGAGTAGTACAAAAAACATGCAAAAACTATTTTCAAAAGCGTACAGCGCTCTATCTGTGTTGGTGTTAGGAACTTTCGCATCGTCTTTTGCTTTCGCAAGCGAAGCAGATCTAAAAATTCCTGAGTTAGGACAAACCTACAACTTGTTTGGCTTTGGAATGACCGGAGACGGCATTTTGATGGCAGGGGTTGTGGTTTGCTTACTCGGAATTCTATTCGGTCTGATTGAATTCTTCCGAGTGAAAGCTCTTCCGGTTCACCAAACGATGGCAGAAGTTTCTGCCCTCATTTATGAAACTTGCAAAACTTACTTGTTGCAACAAGGTAAGTTCTTGTTCGTTCTCGAAATTTTCATCGGTTCATGTATCGTTTATTACTTCGCCTTCTTGCAAGGCTTCGAAGCTTCCAAAGTCGCTTTGATCTTGCTCTGGTCGGTCCTGGGTATTTTGGGATCCTTCGGTGTGGCTTGGTTCGGTATTCGAATCAACACCTACGCCAACAGCCGCACAGCATTCGCTTCGCTCAGAGGCAAAGCTTACTCCGTGATGGATATTCCTCTGCGTTCGGGAATGTCGATCGGTGTGGTTCTTATTTGCGTTGAGTTGATCATGATGATTGCGATCTTGATGTTGGTTCCTCGCGAGAGCGCAGGCGCTTGTTTCATCGGATTCGCAATCGGTGAATCTCTGGGCGCTTCGGCACTCCGAATTTGCGGCGGTATCTTCACTAAGATTGCTGACATCGGATCTGACTTGATGAAAATCGTTTTCAATATCAAAGAAGACGACGCTCGTAACCCAGGCGTGATTGCAGATTGTACTGGCGACAACGCAGGTGACTCGGTTGGCCCAACAGCTGACGGTTTCGAAACCTACGGTGTGACTGGCGTGGCTCTGATCAGCTTCATCGTTTTGGCAGTCGGAATGACCCCAGGCGCTGATGGACATCTCACTGTGATGGCTGGCGGAACTGATATTCAAGCCAAGTTCATCGTTTGGATTTTCGCAATGCGAATTCTGATGGTCGTCACTTCGGTGATGTCTTACTGGATCAATGGAGCGATTTCTCGCGCCATGTTCGGTGACAAAGCTGCTTTTGATTTCGAAGCTCCTTTGACAAGCTTGGTTTGGCTGACCTCGATTATTTCAATCGGCGTCACCTATGCTGTCAGCTACTCGATGCTTGCTGATATGGATGGATCTCTCTGGTGGAAACTTTCGACCATCATCAGCTGCGGAACATTGGCAGGAGCCGTGATTCCTGAGCTGACCAAGATTTTCACCTCGGCAAAATCCAAGCACGTTGCAGAAGTCGTGAACGCAGCTCGCGAGGGCGGCGCTTCTTTGGCGATTCTGTCCGGTTTGGTTGCGGGCAATTTCAGTGCTTTCTGGAAAGGTATGGTCATGGTGGGCTTGATGCTCGTCGCTTATTTGACCAGCAGCACTGGTTTGGATGTCTACATGGTTTATCCAGCCGTGTTCGCATTCGGCTTGGTGGCCTTCGGGTTCTTGGGAATGGGTCCTGTGACTATAGCTGTCGATAGCTACGGGCCTGTTACTGATAATGCCCAATCTGTTTTTGAGTTGTCCCAGATTGAAACCACTCCTGGAATCGTTGCAGACATCGAAAAGAATTTCGGCTTCAAACCCGACTTCCACAAAGGCAAAGAGTTGCTCGAAGAAAACGATTCCGCAGGGAACACCTTCAAAGCAACGGCTAAACCCGTGTTGATCGGAACCGCAGTGATCGGTGCTACCACCATGATTTTCTCGATCATCTTGTTGATGAACTTGAAACTCGATTTGATGGATGCACGAGTATTGTTGGGATTGATGACAGGTGGAGCAGTGGTTTATTGGTTCACAGGCGCTTCGACTCAAGCAGTGACTGCTGGAGCTTATCGCGCTGTGGAATACATCAAAGCAAACATTCGATTGGATTCTTCTGAGAAAGCTTCAGTAAAAGATTCCAAAGAAGTGGTGAAAATCTGCACTCAGTACGCACAAGCTGGGATGATCAACATCTTTGGTGTGATCTTTTCGTTCACACTGGCTTTTGCGTGTTTTGATGCAACCTTCTTCGCCAGCTACTTGATCTCGATCGCTGTTTTCGGATTGTACCAAGCCATGTTCATGGCAAACGCCGGTGGCGCTTGGGATAACGCGAAAAAAGTCGTCGAAGTCGATCTCAAAGAAAAAGGAACTCCTCTGCATGCTGCAACCGTAGTCGGTGACACTGTGGGCGATCCGTTCAAAGATACCTCGTCGGTAGCTCTGAACCCGATCATCAAGTTCACGACCTTGTTCGGCTTGTTGGCTGTGGAGATTGCTCACTCGGCTGGAACCACTGCGATTTACATCGGTGCGGTTCTCTTTGCTGTGGGCTTGGGCTTCGTTCTTCGTTCTTTCTACGGAATGCGTATTACGACCGTGGAGATGGACAGAAAAACGACAGCTGCGCGAATTGCCGCTCGTACTGCTCGAGCTTAGGCTCGCGCCACGACAAGCTAATCAGACGGGTCGAGGATGTCAAAATCTCGACCCGTTTTGTTTTTAGAAAACCAACATTCCTTCATGCTAATCTTGATCAAGCAGGGAGGGGTGTGCTGAGTTTGCTGCTATTTCTACTAAAATTCATGCTGAGTTTGCTTGTGACAACTTCTCAGGCGCAGCCCACGGGATTGTCGTCTGAGATCATTGAGCCTCCAGTCAGCCTCGATGAGTGCAAGCCGGTTGATCTACGAAAAGCAGAGTTTTCAATGCATGGCATGCCTGTGCGAGATCAAGGAAAGACGGGCCTTTGCTTTTCGTATGTGGCGTCGCAAATGGTGCAGGCCTATACCAAAAGTCATGGCGGTCCAGAAATTTATCCCAACCCAATTCTGACCTCAGTGGAAATGCTGCGAGAACATGAGAAACCGACTCTCAAGAATTATAAACCGTGGGAGGATGGTGGCTATGTCGCAATTGCGCTGGAAGAAATTCAGAAGCAGGGGACCTGCAAAGCGGGAGACCTGGGGTTCGACGAGTACAAGCTTCTCAATCCTCTTTTAGAAATGCAGAAACTCTATGAAAAACGACTGGACTATCGTTTACGTCCTGATGAATTGGCGCGTCAGATTTGCGTGAATCGAGAGTATCTGCCCGTGAAAATGAAAAGTCTTACGGATTGTTCCGGAGGTTTTTCGCCACTCGATTTAATTCTGGAGCCGATGAGTAACCGGGAATTTATTCGACGAGCGATATTAGCCCCTTGTGAAAATCCTGCGAATCGGATTTCTGTGAAGGTTCCAAAGATGCAGGAAAAAAATTCTAACTTCGCTAAGAATCTCTCGGATTTTTTGAGCCGTAATCACCCACAACCCGTTTTTGGAAGCTTGTGCATGGAGTTTTTGCAGACCGGGGGCAAAACGAAAGAATGTAGCCCGCACGCAGTGCTCATGGTGGGTCGACGGCGGGAGGGGAGTCGTTGCCAATACTTGATTCGAAACAGTCATGGGATCGGGCACGGTTGCTATGGGCTAAAGGCCGCAAAGGACTGTGAACATGGAGAGTTCTGGGTAGACGGGGACGACCTGGCTAAGAATCTCAAGCAAATCGGTGTCCTCGGAGATTCTCAATAAGCCTTGTAGAGCCTTGCAACTAGTATCAATCCAGTTGCCCTTGACGAGTGGCAAAACCATGCACATGATACGTCCAAAGGCGGATTAGAACAGATGGCAATCGCAAAACGGATATTTTTGTTTCTATTAGTTAATATTTTGGTGGTTCTCACCATCAGTTTGATTTTGCAGGTCCTCGGGGTCACTCGGTACACCTCGTACTACGGGATTGATTACTCCCAGCTGGCAATCTTCTGCTTAGTTTGGGGGATGACCGGGTCGTTTATTTCTCTGGCGCTCTCGCGAGTGATGGCGAAATGGATGATGGGAGTCAAAATCATCGACCCACACACTCACGATTCTCATCTCCAAGATCTGGTTCAAAAAGTTCACTCATTGGCGCGCTCTGCTGGATTGCCAGCGATGCCTCAAGTGGGAATTTACGAATCTCCAGACATCAATGCTTTTGCCACAGGTCCGACGAAGTCTCGTGCTCTGGTTGCAGTTTCGACAGGGTTGATGCAACGGATGAGTGATGAGGAAGTGGAGGGTGTCCTAGGGCACGAAATCGCGCACGTAGCCAATGGCGACATGGTCACGATGACTTTGTTGCAAGGGATTGTGAACGCGTTTGTGATGTTTTTGTCTCGTGTATTGGCGTTTGCGATTTCTCAAGCACTGCGAAGCAAGGACGAAGAAGGACGCAGTTCCTCGGGCTTTGGAATGCAGTACATGATTCAATTTTTTCTGGAAATTGTGTTGATGATTTTAGGTTCGATGATCACTGCTTGGTTTTCTCGTTATCGGGAGTTCAGAGCGGATGCAGGGGGAGCGCGTCTGGCTGGACGCCATCAGATGGTCAATGCGCTGAAGGGTTTGCAGCGCGCCTATGGCATGATGGAAGAGGTTGAAGCTCAGCATCCAGCCCCTGCTTCGATGAAGGCCTTCCGAATCTCCGGACCACGAGGTGGATTCATGGCATTGTTTTCTACACACCCACCGCTTGAAGAAAGGATTGCTCGTCTGGAGAGTGCGATTGGCTAATCAACTAAAGGTTTTAGACGGGTTTGGACCGGTTCAACATGAATCCAGCGCCTGATCAAGCGCGCTACCCAAGACAGCCGCCAGAGGTGATTGAGCGTATGAGGGTCTCCAATCTGTGGTCCATCGAGTGTGTACTGCTTATCCTTTGCTGTACGGCTGGTGATGGTTGCAATCACGCTTTCGGCGGTTCCGACATCATCAATCAAAACACCGATTTCTGAGTTGAATTTTTCACTTACGCTGTCGAGATTGTAGCTGGAAATGAAAGATTTTTTTCCGTCAAAGACGAACAATTTTGAATGAATTTTTTCTTTTCCAATATCTCCATAAATCCTGAGGTTTGGGATGGTTTTTAGGAGTGATCGCCACTCCTGTTCAAAAACTGCTTGAGTCCAGTCGCTGTCGCCGCTAGCTGGACCATTGGTGCGAATGGTGATTCTGACACCTCGACGTGCGGCTTTTTCGAGTGCGGACCGCATCTTGTCTGTCAAAACGACGTAAGGGTTTTCGATCCAAATGTCAGTTTGTGCTTCTTCGAAAAGTCGAAAGAGCTCTTCACGAAGATCAAAATAATTTAATAAATCTGAGGTTTTGTCCAGAATTTCTAGAGGCTTGAAGGTGGGATCAGGAAAAAGTTGGAAATCCTTAATGCCATAAAGACGCTTCCAATGTTGAAGCATGGGGAACCAGCCTTTGAACTCGTTGCTGAGTTCAGAATTTTCAAAGCGTTCCCTCATGGCTTGTAGTGCGGACTCCAGTTTTTGTACGGATTCTGGTGAAGAATTTTCGGCTCTTTGAATCACGTAAGTTTGTGAGACATCGAATTCTTGCTGAAAAGCTAGAATTGCTGAGGCTGCAGCCTGAGGTGAGTCAATGAGAACATCCGCATCGCTGAATAGGAATGAGTCATCAGCTGGATCAATGAGATAGTATCTCGAAATATTTCTTCCCCCGGTCATGAAGTAACGATCATCAATCAAAAGAATTTTATCATGATTTCTTGTAATAAAATTCAGGTTTGGAAAATCGACAATGAATGGATTGAAGACGTGAATTTCGACTCCGGCTAGAGCGAGTTCTTGAAGCAAAGCTTTTTGTCTGTTTTTGCGTATGATAGGGCATCCAGCGCGATCCAGCATGAGGCGTACTTTGACCCCCTGTTTTGCTTTTTCCAAAAGCAGGGCTAAGAAGCTCAAACCAAAGACATCGTTATCGATGATAAAGTACTGAACGTCGATGGATTTCTGGGCTTGTTGAATGATGAGATATCTTGCCCACCAGGATTCCACGTTGCCCATCAGGAGTTGGACTTTACCTAGAGCTGTGGGAACTCGGATTTCAGAGAGTGTTGTGGTGGATTCTGCGAGGGTGCTCCAGTTTAAAAAAGAATTGAGTTCCGGGTACCGAGCGGCAAAATCGGGCTGGGTTTCGGCTGCTTTTTTCGTTTTTTGAAAAAATTCTCGAACGGCAGATCGAATGGGTTGTCTCAAGTTGACCGGATCTGGAAAACTCTCGAGCGCTGTATCGTAAAATCTATTCTTGATCAGGGTGTTTTGGATGAGCGTGCGACTTGCTCTAGAGTAGCCGAGTGAAGGAATACACAAAAAAAAGAGAATGAAAAAGGGCAGGCACCTCATAAGTCGTGCCAGTTCTTATCCGAGTTTACTAAAATTGTGTAGAGATGATTTTATTCGCTGGCGGCGCTAGCCGGAGCACGGGAAGGCTTGGCTGGCGCGGTTGTTTTGCTGAGTTGTTGAGTGGTTTCGATCGTGTTTGGCACGCGAGCGATCCGGCATTTGAAGTTCATGGCGCTCCAATTCATATAGGGTGCTTGGCTGGAGACTCCAAAATCATGTTGTTTTGAAACAATCTGTAGATCGCCGTTGGGATATGGATTGAGTGTAAAAGACTGTGTGAGCCAACTGGTTCCGCCCTCCGGAAACCCAATACCTGATTTTTGGATCTTTTTCTTGCCATGATATTCAATCGATATGGATGAAAATTCAAAGTGCTCATCTCGGTAGAGGCCGTCGGTGTGGGGCTTGAGAGCAATTTCCTCGGTTTGCGTCAACGGGTCGCTTTTTTTATCGATTGAATCGATCGAGTAGTGGACGAGGATTTGATCGCAGGCTTTTTGTTCAATTTGAAACGTATTGCCCGGCTGAATGTACCATTGGCTATGGATCGCCACTGGGATGGGGTAGGCAAAGGCGCGTTGGGTGTCATTGGTTTTGCAATTCTCGCTCATACCGTCGAAACGATAGGTCCCAGAGAGGTTAGGGCAGCGTTGAATTTCGAATTCGTCGCCATAAATAGGGTACGCAAAAAGGGTGAGGAGTAAGATACTTCGGGTCAGCATATTGTTAGATTAAATTAACATACTCAAATAGTCAACTAATTTCGTTTGTGAGTTTTATGGAGGTTATGATAAAAATGTACATTATAATGTACAAAATTATATATATATGTGCATTATAATGTATATGAAAGTAGAAATGGAGCTGAAAGAGGTGGGTAGGATGCTAGCGGAGGCTCGCAAGCTTCGAGGAATGTCTAGGGTGGATTTGGCAAATCGTGTGGGTGTGGATCGCCGCACTTTGACTCAGCTGGAAAAGGGAAGTGCGCAAGTTTCGATCGGATTGTTTTTTCAAGTACTCCACGTTTTGAATCTGCTGAGTGGGATTACTGAAGTAGTTCGACCTGAAAACGATCTGGAAGGAATTGCAGCAGCTCTTCGTCGGGCGCGCCGTCGCAAACCTTCTGCAAAAAAAATCAGTGACGAGAAAGTGAACTTTTGATGCTTAAAGAAATCTACGTCTACACCTATCTCCATCCTCAGGGTTGGGTTCCTGTAGGGCTGTTGCAGTACGAAGAAGAAGGCCGGTTTTCATCCAGTAGCTTTCGATACGGGAAGAAATATCTGGAGAACTCTGATTCGTTTGCAATCGACCCTGTGCAACTTCCACTCAAAGACGGAACTTTCACCACAGACGAAGGTTTTTCTCTTTTCAACGGAATTCGAGATGCTGGCCCCGATAAATGGGGGCGTTACTTGCTCGAGAAAAAATTCCATAGAGGTTTGACTGAATTGGAATTCATCGCAGCATGTGGCACCGATCGAGTCGGCGCGCTTGCATTTTCTGACGATCCAGCCTCAGGTCCCAAAGTATACACTCCCAATGGATTTGAGTTTCGAGAGTCAAAGTATCTCGATCTCGAACTTTGCGTGGGAGCCCTGAAGGATGTGGAAGCGTCCCAGGAATCTGCACGTCTTGATGAATATTTGCGGTATGGTCCTTCACTGGGGGGAGCTAGGCCTAAGGCTCTGGTTCGGTGGCAAGGCAAAACCTATCTTGCGAAATTTTCTCTCTCGTCAGATCAAAGAAGCGAACCTTTGATTGAATATGCCGCAATGACGCTTGCGGTGAAATGCGGTCTCACAGTCCCATCTATCGAGAAGACTGAGGTTGCTGGACGCTCTGTTTATTTAATCGAGCGGTTTGATCGCAGAAAAAATGGGACTCCAATTCCATTTATTTCGGGCCTGACGCTGACTGGAATTCACGAAAGCGATTATTCGTCCTGGAGTTACCACGCCCTTGTGGAGGCTCTTTTGAAATACTCTTCGCATCCAGAGCGGGATTTGCGAGAACTTTTTGAACGAATGGTCTTTAATATATTGGTTTACAATAATGATGATCATCTCAGGAATTTTGGATTCCTGAGTTTGGAACGCGACCGTTGGGATTTGTCGCCACTTTATGATGTGGTGCCCACCACAGTCCGCTCACAAAGCTATTCCATGGCAATGACTGTGGGATTAGAAGGGAAGAAAGCATCGGTTTCGAACGCATTATCCAAGTGTGAGGGTTTTCGGTTGAGCCGTGATGAAGCGTCTTCGTTGGTTGCAAAAATGGAAGAGGTTGTTGCCGACTGGAGAGATCATTTCAGAAAATGTGGTTTGTCAGAATCAGACATTCAAATGCTGGAAAATAGTTTTTCGCCGAAGCCCTGATTGAGCTAGTTGTTTCCCACATTCCCGTGGGTCTGCTTCTCTTGGTAGGTCTCGTGGATGCGTTTGAAGATGTCGGCGTTCTTGTCCAGGACGGAGAACGGAGCATCGCCGGCTGGGCCGCGCCCGCCACCGAAGTCGAGGATGCCGTTTTTGAGTTTGTCGTCGCCTTCTTTGGGTAAGAATTGCGCCAGGAGTTTGGAAAGGTCTGGGCCTTGAGTCGGGCCACCGCCATTGTTCATGGCGCCGGGAGCGTAGGCGCCTCCATTATTGTAACTGTCGCTAGCAGAACGATTGGCGATTTGCTGGGCTCTTTTTTCTTCTTCGCCCTTGTCTGGTGAGGTGCTTCCGCCAGGAGCGTTTCCTCCGCCTGAGGGACCGCCGCCTTGGTTTGCGATTGGAACCATGGGGCCTGGAGAAGGGCCGCTTCCGATATTGTCATTGAATGGGTTGGGATTATTCGGTTGTCCGAGAGACAAGCCAGGAGGGGCGTCGTCTTTGCTGTCGTCCGCCTCGGCGGTGGAGGTCGTGGGTGTGACGTTGCCGCTTTTTAAACCTTGGAGTTGTCTTGCGGTCTGAGCTTGGTTCGGAGTCAGGTAAGGATTAAATTGTGGAAGCTGCGAGTCGACTGCGGGTGGGCGGTAGGCTTCGGCGGTTTTGAGTTTCTGGGCGGCTTCTCGCATTTCGTCGGCAGCTTTTTTGTTGAAGTAACCCATGGCGGCTTGTTGGGCTCCGGAGATGATGGAGATGAAGGAGCCGTCTTTGGCTCTGCCTGCAACGATGTTTTGTTCGCTTTTCGCCTGCCTGCCGATTCCTTGAACGTCTTGAGCCATTCTTTGCTTTAGAGTGTCTTTGAGTTGATTGACTTGCTCACGTGCGGCTGCTTGCTGTGGAGCTGGTAAGGATGCAATCCGTCCTTCGAGTTGGTTGATTTCAGCAATTTTACTGCGATACTCGGCGTTCATTTCATAATTTTGCACGGTGTCTCCCGCAACCCCAGTTGCAGTGACTGCGTTATTTGTGTTGCCGTTATTGTATGTGTACCCGTCTGAATTTCCGCGCGCAGTGCCTCTGCTGATTTCTCCCGCGTTTTTTTCGTGCTGAGCTCCTTTTTGATACTGGATCAGCCCCAGAGCTAAGTTCATAGCCCCTGTGCCCATTTGAAGTTTTGCAGAATTGGCTTGGAGATCTGCTGCGGATTCCATGGCCGCAGATTGTGTACCCGCTTGTGCTGCCTTTTGAGTAGCGGCAGATCCTTGATATTGCACTGCCGCACTTCCAACAGCTTGTGCCGCTATATTAGCTACTTGTGCTCCTGAAATTAGAGTTTTGGTGCCTGAACAAGCATACTTATCGTTGATTCGTGCGCCCATTTTACAATCATCGTCAACATCGGAGTCGTAGCTTCTTCTTCGATCGTTATTGAGAGCTGTTTGAGCGGCCTGAACGCTGTTGTTGAAATTGTCGGTTGAGCCGGTTGTTCCAGTTCCAGTTCCAGTTCCAGTTCCAGTTCCAGT
>CAYILR010000024.1:0-59753 GCA_964364175.1 uncultured Bacteriovoracaceae bacterium | reverse complement strand
TTAACATGAGGTAACCAGCCCTCGATTACGAAGATTGGTCATCCATTACTTCTTGGGAGAGTTTTGCGGGAGTCACTGCGCCATTTTTGATCTTAGTTGTCGTCACGGAGTCATCGCTCAACTCGCTGCTATTCGCTTCAGAAGTGAGTCCATTGTCGTCGATAGCAGGACGGCAGGCTGAAAAGGCGCATGCCATCGTAATCAGCATAGACGAAAACCTGAACCAACGTACTTCAATCATAAAACTGTGTCTCGGAGAGGCCCGCGTCAAAGTTGCCTTTTCCGACCCCCAATATCCGAGCCTTTCACTTTTTAGTATCTCAGGACGGCCTTAACAAGTCAAGGATCCATAAAAATTGGTGTGGATAAAATATTTATTAAATTCATTGGGTTATGACGATTTTTTAGATTGAGGCTGATAATTGTTAAGATTTTAGGGGTTATTCGGATCGTCGGGTTGGATTGGGTAAGGCTAAATCAGGCGGATATCTCGGACTTCAAGCGGTTTGCCTCAACAGTGGGTCTGCGTTATGAAGGAGGTCTGGATTAGGAAAGAGGTCAAAAATGCGACTTTGGTTTTGCCTGGGAACTGCAGGCGAGCTCATCAAAATCTATCCTTTGTTGAAGCTGGCCGAAGAGCGCGGGATTCTGTGGTTCTGTCTGTCGACTGGGCAGAGTGCGATCAATCTCAAAAAGCAATGGAGTGATTTTGGTTTACCAGCTACCCAATTGGGAGTTCTCACACTGACTGATCGCGACCTCGATCGATCGAGCGAAGCTCTACGATGGTTTTTCCGAGCCAATTTAAAAAATCAGCTCCGCCAAAAAGTCCGCGAAGTTTCGGGCCATGATCCTTCTCCCAAAGATTTTTGGATTGTCCACGGAGATACTTTGTCCACATTAGTCGGCTCGCTCTACGGCAAACGGTTGGGAGTTCCCGTTGCTCATTTGGAAGCAGGGCTAAGATCCTCAAAAATATTCGAACCCTTCCCCGAAGAAATCACTCGACGAATGGTTTCCAGATTTGCAAAAATTCATTTTCCTCAGGACGAAAAAGCAGAAGAAAATTTGAAAAAATCTCGAGTTGCAGGAAAAGTGGTTCCCACTCACGCCAATACTTTGCTCGATGCGATTCGACAGGTTTTGAAGGAAAAATCGAAAATTGAAATTCCCAGCAAACCCTACGTCGTTGCAAACCTACATCGGTTTGAGAATCTGGGATCCTCGTCCCGCTGGCAGCAAATGGTGGATGTACTTTTGCGAACAGCAAAAATGGGTTACGAAGTGCATTTTGTTTTGCATCCACCGACCCAAGCAAAAATCGAGTCTGATCCTGAGTTGCAAAGAACCTTCGCGCAAGCAGGAATCAAATTGATTCCAAGAATGCCGTTTACGGAATTTATTCACCTGCTCAATCGCGCAGACTTTGTTCTGAGTGATGGCGGTAGCAATCAGGAAGAATGCTTTTATCTCGGAAAACCCTGCTTACTCCTCCGAGATTCTACTGAGCGGGTGGAAGGTTTGAAGGATGGACCTTGCCTCCTGAGTCAGTTCAAGCCCGAACTTATTGACCGATTTTTGGCAGAACCGATTTTGTATAAACGTGACACATTCGATTCACAAATCAGCCCTTCTCAAGTAGTTTTGGATTATCTTTCCAATGTTTAATAAAAAAAAGGAAAATCAAAGGGGCTGTCTCGGCTGAAACCGTGGTTTGAGTGAGCCAGATACAACAAAGCTCTTAATATTTGATGTTGATTTCTCAGTGTGGCTTTAGTTTGTATCGAGTCCCTGGGCCTTGACCTATGCGGACAATGCGCTTTTCGCGAATCCACTTTTGGATAAGATATTTTGTCCGAGTGGATTTCAGCCCAGAGAGACTTTCGATCTGGGATCTGCTCAAAGTGCCTTGGGCCTCAAACTCTTTTTCAAGGACTGAAAAATCAGTCTGAACAAGTACGTGCTGTGGACGAAAAACCACTTTAAAACTTTCATTCGAAGTAAAAAACTCAGGAGGGGGATTTCCATTGCGTTTTAAAGCGGATCGCATCAACGAAATTCCCTGACCGAGTTCTTCAACGAAGCCTAAGATCATTAAAGCATGCATAATTTTTGGGTTTCTCGAATAATGCCTAGACCCTAAGGTCTCCAATGTCATCCAACCAGGTAACCCGCCAGGACTGATGATCTCCAGGCGATCAGGATAAAGTCGAAACTCATTTTTTAAGCCCGACCATCGGTAATCTCGATGTCCAAAAGCATTGAGTACTGCTTCGCGAATTGCTTCCTCCGGGTACTTCAAAATTTCATGGCGCTTAAGACCTGAAACACCTTGGGTATTTCGATTATAGGGACGCAACAACTCCAGCATACGGTCAAAAACACGCGTTACAGGAAGAGACAAATCTTCGCGATATTCGTACATCCCTCCTGACACCTTGTAGTGCACAAAAGTAAAATCTCGTTGCAAGAGCGCTGTTTCCGTTTCACGCCCAAAGAGAATAAACGCACCGGCCTTGATTCTAAATTTTCCATTTTCTTTCACAGCTAAACCCAGTTTCAGCAAAAGTTCTTCTGAGCTCAGTTTTTTTCCAGAAGCCGTAACCGAACGCCGAGCTTGATAATATGCACCTAGCGCTTCTGCATCAATCACCTCCATTCCAAAATCCAGAACTTCTTCTTCAAATGACACATGCGATTTTGACTCTGCTAGCCGAAGCAACTCATCTCCCAAAATTCGTTTGTCTTGAGTTCCGATGCGCAAAAATACTTGTCCATTTGCAGTGGTATGCAAGCGCGTGCTTTTTTCAACAGAAATACAAATGACAGACAAATCACTTGTAACAGGAAGGTTTGAAAGTTGAATCGAAAGGGGAGGAACGCATCCTTCTCGGGCTGCGTTTTGAATCTGATCTAAGATAGAGGGCGTCAGCTTCAACCCCTTACGGTCACCCGAATCGGTCACTCCCAGGTAAACAGAACCTCCATCAGCATTGGCAAATGCGCATAGGGTTTGGGAAAGCTCTTTCGAGCTGATTCCGCCAAAAAAAGCTTTGAATTCAATAAGATCACTTTCTTGATGAGGGATTTTATCTGTAAGCTTCTGCATGATTACATAATAAGCTATCGGTCACTATCGGTCAAAATTAAAATAATCGGTCAAGGAGGGAAGGAAAATCAAAGTGATGCTGGAGATTTGTTTGAAGCAAGCTGGTTTAAGAAAGGCAAAATTACTACCATCAAACTCTATTCCAGCATGTCATCCCAGAAAAATCGTGCTACCGTTTTCTGGTGGTAAGAGTCCATTATAACTTGCTAGCCATCGCAGTGGTAGTTGGATTACTTTTTTCTAATCCGGCCGTCGCCAAAGTTTCAGCTGAAGTCGCTGGCCTCTTGGGTGTTGTTCCGGGCCTCGGTCATGTTGTGCAGGGCGAGACCATCGAGGGCATTGCTTGGTTCGGGGGTGTTGCGGTTTTTTTTGCTTCGGGCTTCGGAGTTCTTCCGTTTAGCAAGGTGAGCCTTCATACAGGCACCAACATTTGGCAGTACAGCATTTATGATGTTTACCGGGATACGGGTGAGAAACGAAAATATAAAAGCACTCTCATCTACGACACGCTTGCAGCCTACAATCCTCTTAACCTCATCGACTGGGTGAGTCCGTTACAGCTCGGTGCAAATGCTTATGTGACCTACCGAGGAGCACCGGACACGGTCTATCGGGGACCTAAGAGGTTTTTTTTGGGCGTCATTTATCAAACCCCCAACGCAATGGCTGAAGAAGCTTTATATCGTGGCTATGTCTTTCCGGTCGTTTCAAAGGTCACGCACTTCAAGCCGCTTGGGGCTCTCACTTCCGCAGTTCTCTTCAGTTTCGGACATATGTTGTATGGGTATAGCTTTAAGCAGGTATTGGCCGGTACCGTGAATAATGTGGCAAATAGCTTATTGTGGTGTCTTCAAACGCATCTCAACGGCATGGACATTCGTCCTTCTATTTTTACCCATATGTGGATTGATGTGATGATTTATCATCGATGGCGTAATGCTGGGAGCCCAATTGAATCTTCTTCCTTGTCTGGCGCCGTTTTCTCTCCTTCAACGAGCTTGGGTTACCGGCTTTTCTTCTAAAATTGATTGTCACAAATGGCTTTTTCTCGTAATGACGCCTGTCTGAAAGATGAATAAAAAAAAAGCGGCTTTGCCCGAAAGCAAAAGCCGCTTCTTCTATTCCAATTTTTTTTAACAATTAGATCAAAATTATTCCGCCTTCTTGGAAGAAGAGAATGTAGATGGTTCCTACAATGATCACGCTGAGCACGACTCCGCCAAAGGTGATGCCGTTAACGCCGTGGAGGTAGCTCCCGGTGGCTGGGCTCATGCGAACGGAGTCCACGATGGATCCCAGTTCTTGGTCCAAAGTTCCGGCTTCTTTCGCATCTTGGAGGCGCTGAGCAATGCGATTGTATTCAGCGGGGGAAATGTTGGCTTCTTCGAGGGTTTTGAGAGCTTGAGTCTCAGTGAGCTGGCCCAGGGTGTTTTTGAGGTCTTGCATGGAAACTTGGGTCTGACCGTTTGCAGCGAATGCACTTTGTCCACCCAATGCAAGCAACATGACTAATACGACTAGTTTTTTCATAGATCTCTCCTTAAGAGAATATTTGCAACAACACCTCAGCCTTATGGCTCAGGTAGGTTTTTGTTTTTTTTTAAAAACTCCTCCCCCGAGGATGCGCTCGTCCTTACACGGGATTGGTCGCAGGTCAATTAGCGAAATGATTTTTTTTCATATTTTGCTAGCCGCTTTGCATCAAAAGCGCTAAGACCCGGGTCGTAATCAAGTGGGAGGAAGTATGAGAAAATTCAAGAAATCCTGGGTATTGGCAGCGTTGCTGATGGGAAATGCTCACTTGAGCTTAGCGGACTTGCCTTCATTTCAAGTAGTGGACTGGAACTCAAGTGCTTCAAAGTTCGAACTCAAGACCGTTTTGCAAGATCAATTAGAGCTGATTTCAAGCGAGCAGTTCGCCAGTAAAAATTTTTCCATTTATCGTCGCTTGGAGGATCAGACTTTTTCCATCCGTGTCGCGAAGCCGCAGGATCTCGACACGTTGCGCGCTGCAACTCTTGCGTATCAACTCAAAAAAATAGAGAATTTTTTTTCAGTTCGACTCACCGAAATTTCCAGCTCCCCCGATCTTCTCGACTTTTCTTTCTCACCCAAGAAAATCCGGTTTGATGTCCCCTACCTGTTTTCGCCCAAAAGTTTTTATGATTCTGAAAGATCGCTTGAAAATACCTCTTTGACCATTCCCCCTGCGGATCCTCAGGTGGCGCAGGAAGGCTGGAGCGATGAAATTTGGTTTGCTCGCGAACATGCAACGCGCATCCTTTATCGCTATTCCAGTGATCGCGTTATGGATACGGCGCTTTGCCCAGACGCCATTTATCATGAGTACACGCACCTGCTGACTGGGCAGTTCATGGGACGGAATCGGATCATGCGCACCCTCACGGAAGGCTTATCCGATTATTTTGCCGCTTCTTTCCTCAACCACTCGAATCTTTATACGAGTGACACCTGTCCTTATGTGAAAAAGCAACTGCTGGTCAGGCCTTTCAGAGTGGGCAAACTCAAGGGAAAATACTCTTTGAAAATGGAAGACTCGCTGACTCAGTTGAAATTCCTTCCCTCTTTGCTTTGGAAGTACCGCGCTTGGGTGGGAGCTGACATTGCAGATCGAACGATTTTGCGCGCGGTGACTCGCAGTACACCTGCGACGCGGATTTACCCGGAGTTTGTGCAGCAGCTTTCGGATGCCCTCAGCGAAACTGCGGGTGAGTCCATGGCGCAAACTCTTGAATCCACTATTTATCGTCCTGCGGGTTTGATGAGTTCCCGAGGAGAATCACAATCCGTGTTTGCGTGGTTGCCCAAGACTCAGAGCATTCTTCCCAACGTAAACCCAGAGAGCAAAACTTTCTGCCAATCCGAAAACCATTTTGAATTTGACTGGCATCGGGTTCAGCGTGCGCGCGGGGTCCTGTACGCGCGTTGGAAATGCGATGGGTTGACTCTGCCGATTAAGTTTGATTTCAGCGGTCATCCCGAGCGATTTTTTAGCTCAAATTTCCTGCGCTCAGGGTTGGACGGAAAAATGTCGTTTACCAGTCCGGCTGTCAGGAATCCCAATCCGAATTTATCTCCTGAGAATACACTCAAGTATCAAAAGATGGTGCAGCTGATCGAAACCCAGCTTTTTGCAGGAAATGGAACGCGGCCTAGAAAGGTGACTTTGTTGCCTCCTCGTCCTCGGTCTCAACAAAGCGCTGTGAGCATCCGCTTGAGACTTACTGAATTTCCATGGAGTTCGGTGAGAGTTCGTTTTTAAACCAGGAGATCTCGAGGGGTGATGTCTCAAGCGGATACGATTTCGATTGTCATTCCCACCTACAATATGGCGCCGTACTTGCGTGCGCTTTGGGATTCGATTCTGGCTTCTGGCGTATTGGATCAAGTGATCGAAGTGATTTTTGTGGATGATGGGTCGTCGGATGCCTCTGTTTTTGAAGTGGGATTATTGAAGGCGGGGCCTCGGGGTGAATTGATTGAGATCCTAGCTTTGCAGCAAAATCAGGGACGGTTTTTGGCGCGATTGCGAGGGGCAGAGAGGGCTCGAGGATCTCGGATTTTATTCATCGATAGCAGGATTACATTGCCGACGGATTTTGGTGCGGCTTTGGGAAGGTTGCGCAAGCAGTACGCGAGTCTTTGTGTTTGCGTGGATATTGATGTGAGTCGAAGTGTTTATTGTTTGTATTGGGATCGTTCGCATCGTGCAATTTTTAGACGGCACTATCGGGATACTCAGCAACCGTTAGAACTGAATTCAGAAAATTTTGATCAGTATTTGAGTGGAACCACCACGCTGTTATGTTCACGTGAATTATTTTTGAAAATTTGCAAGCCTTTGGAAAACACACCGTTGATGAGCGATGACAATGCAGTCTTGAAAGAAATGGTTCGCGAAGAACCGATCGTTGTTCATCCGGAGTTTCGAATCAACTGGCTGCCTCGCGAGAGCGCGTGGGATTTCCTGAAGCACCTCTGGGCGAGGGGACCGAGTTTTGTGGAATATCACGTCGTACAAAGACGTCAGGGGCCATTTTTTTGGGTTTCAATATTGGGGGCTTTTGCGACTCTAGCCTGGATTTTGGCTTTATTCGTATATCCTCAGCACGCTTTAGGCGTGCTCGCGGGATTCATAGGAGCGGTGGGGGTGTCGGTGCTTGTTTTTACTCGGAATCCCCTGGAAGTACTCAAACTTTTGCCTCTGCACTGCGCCGTCGTCATGGTATTTGGAGTGGGTATCTTGAGAGGTCTGGTGATTCATAGTTTCAGTCCTTGGACGAGGAAGAACGCTTGAGCTTATTGGAACTAAAACCTACGCAGCATCAGCAAAAATTGAGTGTGCTCGTGCCGGTTCACAATCTGGGTGACAGTATTCTGGAAAACATCCAGCTGCTGATCTCCGAGATCGAGCCGTATTTTCAATCCTACGAAGTCCTGATCATCAGCAATGGTAGCACGGACGAGACCAATCAAAAGCTCAGAGCGTTTCAACATCCCAAATGCCGGATGATCATTATTCCCGAGACAATCGGAAAGGGAAACTCGATCCGACGGGGATTTTTCGAAGCGCAGGGCGAATATATTTTATTTATTGATGGTGGAATGGAACTCCATCCGCGCGAGATCCGGATTTTCTTTGGATTGATGTCGCTCTACGACGCTGACATTGTTTTGGGTTCCAAGCGTCATCCACAATCCGAAATCGAATACCCACTGATTCGAAGATTCTTGAGTGGGATTTATCAAATGATGCTGCGGTATTTTTTCGATCTCGATGTGACAGATACTCAGGTCGGGCTCAAGTTGTTCAAACGCAAAGTGGTCGAAGATGTCCGTGAGTTGATGGAAGTGGGCGGATATGGATTTGACCTCGAAGTCTTAGCGCTTGCGAAGCTCAAAGGACATGGCAAAATGCTAGAGGCCCCGGTGCGACTGGATTACTTTGATAAAAATCGACGTCGCGGATTGGCTGAGCTGCTGCATGTTTTTCGTGTGGGTTGGTCGGTGATGGCGGATACGATGAGAGTTTATAGAAAAGTAATTCATCTCCGAAAAGAAAGAGCAGATTGGAAATCGGACCAGCCTGGTCCGATTAAAATAAACAGGTGATTAGGAAAATCCTCACTCAATCGGCGGTCTTGGTTCTCCTGAATCTGATCGCAGGCGTAATGTTTTATCTTTTTCAAATTCGTGCTGCGACGCATTTGCCAGTCGAAGATCTGGGTGAGTTGAACGTTTGGTTGACTTATTACATGTTGGCCTTGGTACTGGGTCAAGTGGCTCAGTACTGGGCAGTGTTTTCGCCAATTTCGGGTGTTTGGCAGACTCGGTTGAAATGGATTTCTTGGGGAGTAAGTTTTGCGACAGTGTTGTTTTGTTTGGGATTGTGGAGAACAGAACTTCCCGAAGGATTTTGCGGAGCATTGGTTCTGGCAGGAATTCCATCAGCGATTTTAGTTCAGTATTGGCAGGGTGTTTCACAAAGTCGGCAAGCTTTTTTATTTTTTGGTGTGGTGAGTTTTGCTTTGGGATTATCGCGATGGGTTTTGGCAATACCTGCGGCTGACTTGAAGTTTTTTTATCTCGCAATCATTTTGGCAACAGCAGTGGTTTTGCCGATTCAACTTTTAAATAGAAAAATCTTCACGCAACGAGCTGTCGAAGTAGCTTCGGCGCAGAAGTACCCCGTGATCTTTGCAGTGCTCACAGGTTTGGGTTGGGCATTGCTCCCCAGTTACGATTTGCTGAATATTCGCTACTGGGTCGGGAGCTTAGAGACCGGCACCTATAGCAAACTCCAGCTCTTCTCAAAAATCCTCTATTTCGCCCCAGTGACTTTGCTGCAAGTGACTCTGCCTTATTATGTACAGGCGCTGAAAGGTGAAGGAAGTAGCGAGCAAGCCCACTCGTTGCGAATGATTGAAACATTAGGCTGGATCGCAAGTTACTGCGGAGTTGGATTTTTTGCAGTAACCGGGACTTGGATCGCGCAACATATTTTGGGAGTACAGGGCCTGGACGCAGTGGACATCGTGTTGTCGTGTTTGGCCGTGCCACCTCTTTACGGACTACTCAGTTCATTGCAAATTTTTGCAGCTGCGAAAAAGGCCCTGTGGTGCGCAGTACTCTTGGGATGCGTAGTAGGTTCGATGGGAATTTGCGCAGTCGTATCTTGGACAAGCCTTCACCAATATTTGGTATATTCAGCAGCGATGAATACTTCCCTCGGATTTATTGCGTGGATCATGACACGTAGGTGGATTCAGCAGATACAACTGAAGCAGGCAGACAAAAAATCACTATGAGTAAAGCCCGCGCTAAGGCACTTTTAAAAAATTTTCTGAGGATTTGCGCGCCAGGACGGCGCCAGCCCGAAGGGCGCGCACAAGGGCAGGATGCCCGAGCCTCAGAAAGTTTCTTTAAAAGTGCCCTAAAGCGGGCGTTGGTCACAGCATTCTTTACCGCATTAGCCTGCATGTACCTCTGGCCAGTCCCAAGAGCAGTGCTCCAGCAAGGTTTGGTGATGGGACCCGGCCACGACGAAACTCTGTTGCCACTTTATTACAGCTGGATCCGCGAATTGTTTTTCCGTGATCCGATTTCTTTACTCAACGGTGCAATCTGGATGCCGCAGTATTCAGCACCGATTGGAATCCCCGGATGGATACCGACGATTGAACGTGTGGTTTCGATTCTCACCATCCCATTTGCAACGCCCGATCAAGTTCCGTTCTACGTAGCAGTGACGCTTTTTGTGCTGAATGGATTGACTGCGACGTATCTCGGTCACCGTTGCATGAAACTGAGTCTGCCACTGAGTGCGGTGATGGGATTCTGCTTTGCCTTCACCCCGTTTACGCTTTGGCGTAGTCGAGTTCACTTGGTCCTTGCAGGAATTTATGTTTTCCCATTGCTTGCAATCTATTTTCACAAAATCCTAGAAACAGAGACTTGGAAAAAGACTTGGATTCCAGCGTTGCTCTTGGCTCTGTGCACAACCTCTGCACACTATCTAATTTTTGTCTTACTCACCCTGATCCCTGTGGTTGCCATTCTGGCTTGGCGGCGTATCCCAAAAATGCAAACGAAGTTTTTGCTAGTTTCGCTTCTGCCATTTTTTCTGATCTTAGGTTGGACCCGAATGGGTACACCCCTGGGTGAATTTTCCAATCGTTCCGCCTTATCAAAAACTCAATCTCCAATCCCGCCAGACCCCAACCGCAGCTGGGGATTGATCGCGTTTGCAGCCAGACCGCTCGATTATTTTTCGGGTTACTACGATGATGCAGCCACAGAATTAAATCCCATCCGACACAAGATTTCACAGTACCTTCAGGAAAAAGAAAAACCATTTCATCCCGAAGAGCGCAGTTCTGGAATCCGCTGGGTAATCTGGATCGCGTTTTTAGCCGCTCTCTTGAATTGGAAAAAGCTTTCTCCCGATTTAAAAAACTGGGCCAAGTTCGGACTGGCAATTGCAATGACGTCCTATGTATTTTCACTTTCCTCACGCTCGATTGCGCCTCTCGGAATCGGAATGGGCCCGTCTCTTTGGTTTCATAAACTCATCCCGGAAATGCGCGCGCCCAACCGCTGGTCAGTGGGTGTTTCGCTAGGAGTACTGATCGTGGCGTTCTGCTGGATTGCGCATGCAGTGAGAATTCGTCAGAAGAAAGCCAAGTGGATTGAGTTGGGAGTTACAGCCGCTCTTTTATCCATCTGTGTTGCAGAATTCCCTCCCACGTTTGCATTTCCTACCCGCGAGATCGAGCCTAAACTGGATTTTCAAAAGAACTGCGGACGTGGTGTTTTCTTGCCCTATTGGAGCGCCGACGATCCTCGAAGTTACCATTCTGCCTTGAGGTTGAGAGGAACGGATTGCGAAGTCATCAACATGCAAAACCATCCTCCGACAGATCGCAGTTTGACGAAAATTTTGGGCTCGGATCTCATGGCATCGAATGCGGGTCCCACATGGAAAAACGCCGCTCAAGTTCTGAGCAGCAGCTCGGTCTCTTGGATTATTTATGATACTGGACTATTGCCCAAAGACACCTGCTCGCGTCTTGGTTTCAGCGAGCAATCGTCTGGGTTGTGCAAGCTAGGCGCAACTTCGCAGAAAAATCCTTGATCAGGAATGAACAAAACGCCTCCTGTGCCACGCGATTGGTCATTCCATGGAAATCAGAAATATCATCTGATGCGTATTGGACCACTGCGGGTTTGAACTCGATTGTTACATAAGAAAACGATGAATTCGAAGCATAGATTCGGGTGTAGTAGGAATTGTCATTGAAAGCTATCTCAGCGGCCTTGGCCAACTCTTCTGATTTTTTGATTTTAGAAGGCATGGCGATTTGATTTTGGTCTGTAATTAACAAAACCCGAACGCCAATGAATTGTTTTGGATCGAGAAGGCTGGCGAGAGCAACGGCTTTGTTTTTGCTGCAGCTTTTGATCTTAATCACATTGCCATCCGAGGTGGATTCGAGATCTTGAACCGTCAAGCACGGGTCAGAGCCGAGAGTGGCTTTAAGCAACGCTTCCGCGTGGTACCAAGGTGCAATCGCTGTTGTTGTAGGATCGGCCAATGCTAAATTTGCCAGCAACACCAAAATACTTAAAATCATACTGCTTTCCTTTCGTCTGCTATTTTCTCAATTCACGTTTCAGGATTTTTCCTGTTGGGCCTTTCGGCAGGTCCGCGATGATTTCTACTTCGCGCGGGTATTTATAGCTCGCCAGATTCTCTTTGCAGAATTCCATGATTTCCTGAGGAGTAGCTTTTTTGCCTTCTTTCAGGCTCACAACGGCTTTAACTTCTTCACCCAGTTTGGCATCGGGAATCCCAATGACGGCAGCTTCACGCACGGCTGGATGGGTGTACAAGAATTCCTCGATCTCCCGAGGATAGACATTGTATCCGCCGCGGATCACCATGTCTTTTTTTCTATCCAGAATGAAAACAAAACCATCCGAATCCATTTTTCCGATGTCGCCGGATTTGAACCAGCCCTCTGGAGTGATCACTTCGCGAGTGGCTACGGGATTTTTGTAATAACCCTTCATGATGTTGTAGCCGCGAATCCAGATTTCGCCGATCTCTCCGGATTTCAGGAACTGGCCTTGATCATTGGCAATTGCTGTTTCACATCCCAGAATTGCGGGACCTACGCTGCCCACTTTGCGGCCTTTCCAGAGTGAGTTGAATGTTGCCACTGGGCTGGTTTCCGACAATCCGTATCCTTCGAGAATTTCAGTGGTAAAGCGCTTTTCCCAGGACTCAAGAACTTCCACAGGAAGGGAGGCACCGCCAGAAATGCAGTACTTGAGGGTTCCCAAGCGATTGCCGACTTCGTCAGCTGGCATGTTGAGGATTGCAAAATACATCGTGGGGACGCCAGCAAAGAACGTGCATCGGTCGCGCTCAATGATCTTGACGGCATCGCTAGGCGTGAATTTGGGAAGGTAAGAGAGAGTTGCGCCACCCATGATAAATGCGTTTTGAATCACGACCTGCCCGAACGAATGGAAAAGAGGCAAGCAGACCAGAGCCGTATCGCCCTGGGTGATCGGAGTGATTTTCCCGAGGTCTTTCATCGTCAGACGTTCGCAACTGAAGCGGGTGTTATCGTAAATATTGAAGTGTGTGAGTTCTGCGCCCTTGCTTTTTCCGGTAGTGCCGGAGGTGTAAAGAATGACTGCCGTGTCTTCGCTCGAGGTGGGAAAAATATCGAATTCGGCGGGCTGTTCTTTCCAGGGCTGAAGCCCTGCGGTGGAGTAAATAGAGGCTTCGATCGATCGTCCAATTTTTTGCAAAGCTTTTTTGGCTTCCTCGGCGAACATCTCGTGGAAAATAAAATGAACTGCATCCGAGTTTTCCAAGAAATATTGGATTTCCTGTCCCTTCAGCAAGACATTGAGTGGAACCACTGTCGCTCCCGTATAGAGGATTCCGAAATAGGAAGCCGTGAATCCAGGAACATTGGGCATCATGAGCGCCACGTGGTCGCGGGGTTGAACTCCCGACTTTTTGAGCCAGTTTGCGACTCGGCAGGCTTCTTGGTCGAGCTCCCGGTAACTCAGCTTGGAGTCACCCAAAATACAAGCAGTGCTGTTGGGAAAATTCAATGCGGATTGGCGCAAGGTACGGCCTAGGTTCAAAGACATAGTATATCCCCTCTCTGGATAGCGGTTTCTTATACAAAAACACTCAATCCCAAAAGAGAATTGTGAAGGATAATTCTATTTTTTCCCGAAAAGTTGCCGCAGTGCCTGGATCCCAGCATTTAGCTCGTTGCCGAGCTTGGCGTAGCCAAAATAGGACTTCATTTCACCCGCCCAGTCCTTCACTTTGGCCAACAAAATTCTATCTCCGGTTTCGCTTGGGATGACAGTATGAATGAATGCCCCGTACTGGATCATAGGTTTGATTTTTTCGAGGGATTGAACGCTTTGGATAGCTTTTCCGTCGTCTGCATCACCTGCCAGGAAGAAATACCGATCCCAGCGCTCTTCAGGATACTCTTGCAGAATCTCCACTGCTTTATCGACACCTGAAAAATAGTGCGTGCCGCCACCCATGCTCTGGGAGAAGAAATCTTTTTCCGAAAATTCGACTGCGGTCGTATCAAATCCGATGAATCGGAATTTGATATTTTTATACCTCGATTGAAGAAGAGCTTTCAGGTTGAAAAGAAACTCAGCGATCTTGGTGGTGGGATCACCGTTCATGCTGCCGCTCATGTCACGTGCAATGACGATGACCGCGTTGACGTCGGGAAGGGGATGTTCTACTCGATCCACTACGACGTAGTCGGCCTCGGTGATGTATTTCAGGCCTTCTCGAATGACTTCGTTGCGGTCTGGGTTCTCGATGCCCTGTTTTTTCAAAGCGATCGTGCCCAGAGCCAAGATTTTTTCCATCATCCGGCCCCAGAGAATTTCTCCGGTGTTTTTTCGAATCCCACCTTCGCGCTCGGTTTCTACATTCTCTGTAATTCCGGCCTTGGGTTGAAGATTAGGGAGTTCGACAAACTCTTGCAGCATTTTTCCATAAATTTCGAGCGGAATGGTGATGGGTTTTGAAGTCCCGTCCCCGGCTTTTTTGCTATTGCCGGGATCATCGCCTTCTTCACCCTCGCTATCTCCCTTGCCGCTTCCGTGAGGAGGATCATTGGGTCCCCAGAATTTATCGCCTTGACGTTTGCCGCCTTTGCCTAGGCCAACATCACCTTTGGCCTCTGGGTTGACTTGAAGTTCAATCGAAAATTTTTGGCCTTTTTCTTTGTGTTGAAATTTCGTGTTCAGTTGAAAATAGGGGATGGGCGGCAAAACTGAAATTTGAATGCCGGCTTGTGTGACCTGGTACTTAAGCTGCCCTTTGAAGAAAAGTTCAAGCTTCTTAGCGAGACGCAGTTGCATGAAGTTGGCAAATTCCAGCAGAGCCCGAGGCGCAGTGGGAATGTGATTTGCAGCTTGAATTCCACGAGTCAGATTTTGATTCACGATCTCGCCGGCCCATTTTGTGGTCCACGACGGAACCATTCCTTGTGCAATTGCATCTTCTTCCAGCAGGTCGGCGCGGAGAGAGCGCACGGCTTTTTGCATGTCTTGCGCAAAACCGTTGTTGCCATCAATTTCAACCCCTTGATAACTGAAGGTGTAAAAACTGAGTTTTCCGTCTGGATCAACCTGGACTCGCACCGGATCCACTTCACCCTGATTGAAGACATCACCAAAGTAAGTTTCAATCCTCACAGGCCGTTGAAAAATCTGGCTCATGATGTAGAGCGTTTGCGCGGTCGACTTGGGTTCCAAAGGTAGATTGGCGTTCAGCTCGTGTTCAAGGAGAACGATGTCCGTATCGCCTTGTGGAGCAGTGGCGTGAAGGTTTTTGACGAGAATTCTGGGGATTTGCAGGCTTCGATCCGCGACTTTGGTGGCGATGTAGTCTCGGATGTCCGCGGGTTCGGTGCTTGCGACCTCGAATTGCTGGCGAAGGCGTTCGTCTTCCGAGGGAGGGAGTTGATCATCCCATTCTCTTCTGTCGGTTAATTTTTTCGATAGAAAAAATCTCTGAGAGCGAACCCAGTGATCATCGAGTGCTTCGCGGAGGAAGTCGTAGTCGTTTCGGTATTTAATGAAGTGATCTTTTGCGAAAGCGACGAATTGTCGATCTCGTTCGATCGGAGCCAGCCCTTGGATTTCTGGGCGCGCGTTGAATTTTGCGCGGATGGCTCGCCAAGCTTCACGTCCTAGCCAGTAGGGATTGTCGAGTTTGGCAATCCCAGCGACAGGCAGCAAAAGCTGCGCGAGTTCCACGGCATCATGAGTAGTAGTCCACTGTGAGTGACCAGCAAGAACTTCCATCATGAGCGTGGCCCAGCCCTCGTTCATGATTTTTGTGGAAGCATAATATCCCACCGTGCGGTTCATGCGTTCGAAGTGGAACAGAATTTCTTTTTGCCACTCGGGAGCGTTCTCGGGCAGGTTGAAAACCATTGCTTGAAGCCCACTTGCGGTAGGTTTTTTCAAACCCCCGTTCTTGGGATCAAAAATTTCAGGAGCTTCGAAAGTACCACGTGCAATGTCTTGAAAATACTGGAGGGATGAAAGCTGCTGGTAAAAAAGTGAAACTTTCTCATGGCCATACTTGCGGTAGGCGTCTTCCATGATTTCGTAAAGCTTGAGCGACTCGACAATCGGATCCGCACCGCGAATCAACTGGTACATGGAGTTAGCAGCCATGTCGTTATGGCCAGCGACGTGCATGAGGACCGAGAGCTGATTTTCGAAATGAGTATTGTCACTATAATAGGATCGGCAAGTGGGGCATCCCGGAGTGACGAATTCCAAAACTCCGCCAGAGTCCTGGATTCTTTCCATGAGTTGATTGCCGTCATTCCAATGGCCGATCGGGTGTCGTCCGAGTGTTGCAAGCAAGCTCAACTGACCGGAGGGCATGAATTCTACGGTGTGAGGGGGAAGGCTGAGTCCCAGCTGATCAGCGACGCCACCTTTGCCAAAAATTTCTTGAATCGCCAGAGCGTACTTCTTGTTGAGCTCTGCTTCGCCGTGAGTGCCTTGCTGACTCGGGATAAAGCGTGTGCTGGATTCAGCACGTGGCGATAACAGGTGATTACACTGATGCCCGCTGCGCTCCTTGACGAGTGCCGTTTGCTCAGGTTCTTGGAGGGATGGAAATTCGTTTTTGCGCGCGCGACCCGTAGCAAATCCCTCACTTGTGGTGAGGAGAGCCAGACATGCGATCAAAAATCGATACTTCACTTGTTGTTTCCCTTACTTCAGAAACGTTGAGCACCCTGGCTAGCTTGGTGAGCGCGGGTGGCATGTACAATTTCCAGCAACTTCAACGCTACCTCTGCAGCCCGTTTAGAATATCCATACTCACGTTGTAGGACTTCCAGAACTTGAGCATCGTTGCCGTACTGATGGAGCGATGCTGCGATCATGCTGGCTTGAGCGTAGTAGGCCTCAATCGCCTTCATCAATTCCTCGTGGCGAATACGTTCTCTGCCCGAGTTTGCGCCGTAAGCTTTGTCGAAATCGACGAGTTCTTGTGGAACAAAATGACGTTTATTGAGTGTCTGAAGCAGGTGAATCACAACCTGCATTCTTGCATGATCGATGGGTTTGACATTTCCGCCTGGGTCTGTGAACTGTTGAGCTGTGCTGTCTTGGGCAATAGCTAGAATTTCTGTATAAATCTCATCATAGATTTCGGGCAGGTTTCGATTCAGCGTTTTGCCGGTCGCCTCCATGACGTCTTTTTCAAGCTGTTTCAACGTGAATTCTTTTTCCACATTTTCAATCAAACTCAGCCAGTTGAGGCGGGTTTGATTATCGCGAGGTTTCAATTCACCTTGTTCAAGAATTCGTTTGAAGACTTTCTTCACCAAATCCGGAGTCAGGGTGTTTTGATTCTCAGGAAGGCTAGCTTCGTTAATCGCAGCAGTCAGCCAAATATTGGCAGCGTCTCGTTGAGAAATTCCTGATGTTCCTTCTTTTAGATACATTCCCAGTTCTCGGAGCTCTTCGGCCTCTGCAATCGAGATTTTTTGGAGTCCCAGCAAAGCTCTCATTCGAGTTACGGGATCCGTGAACAAACTGTCAGCGATGACTTTTTGATTTCCACCGAGCTGAGCTGCTGCCACAGCATCTGTGTTCAGGCGCGACATCGCGGTGGTCAGCGCAATCATTTCGAGGGCCTGTGGAGAAATTTCAACCGGAGGGCGAGATCCCATTTTCACACGAAGAGCGTAGCGGCCTTCGATGCCCTTCATGAGTTCGCCGGGCTGCGTGCCGAGCGCAAAGAGCTCTTCGAGATTGGCAGGCATCCACTCGTCGGTGCCGAGTTTGCGCTGCTCAATATTCCTTGCACCTTTCATCAGGAGCATGGTTTTTGAGATTTCATATGGATGAGTCGACAGACGCATCGGAATCATTCGGCTGCGGTCGAGCTGGGCTTTGGCAGTTCCTTTGGCCAGAGCTTCTGCGATCGACTCGTCGTTCGATGCTGCGATAATCAGTGCATCGAGCATCACAGTCATCGAGCCACCGCGCTGAACGACGCGGCTTTCGCCGACGCCCAAGAACAGGTTTCTGAGCATTTCGTCGTTTCTGTAGAACTCGTCGAGTTCCAAGACCAAGCCGTTGGATTGAAGAATTTTTCCGGTCATGAAGTAAGAAAATGGATGCAATGGACCAAATTGGAATTTCACAGGAGCATTTTCGGTAAAGAACAAGCCTGCATAATCCACGTCACGAGCTTGATTATCTACTTTTGCGCTCATCCCACCTTCACCAGGGATAAAGCGCTTGATGCGAATGTGCTTGCTCAAGACTTTCACGATTTTTTCGGGGCTGCTCATCAATTCTGGATCGCTCTTGGCATAGTGATTCAGAACAGCTTCACGGACTTTGAAATCCCAAGGATTGGGAGTCAATACGGGTTGTGGAGTCACGCCTGAGATTTCCTCAGCACGCTGGCCCGCCATTTTTAGGACCGCTTGTTGGTACTCAGGAGGCAGAATCACAAGAGGTGATTCGTGCAATGGGTTCGGGAGCGGGTGTTCGAACACTTCGCCGTTGGCGGTTTTTTGCAAATTGAGCACGGGATAGAGCTCGTCAATCCCACGCAACGAGTGCCATTCGTAAGTATAGAAATAGAAATTCGAGTTGGTTTTGCTCAGGTGATTGGCCATCGCGAGCAAAATATCGAGGAACACAGTCTTGCCGGTTCCTGCGGGCCCGGTGAAAACAGGCATTTTAACAGCAGAACCATCTCCGCGTGCGCCTGCGAGGACAAAGTTCACAAATTCTTGAATCGCATCCAGTTGGCCTACAATGGCTTTGTGTCCATTGACTTCAGACGGTTCACTGAAAATTTTATAGTAGGGGACCATGCGGCCCGAAAACCCAGGCTCCATGACCTGTGAAACAGGTTGTGACATGATCAAGGTCGCCATTCTTTGGAAGGCGTTCATGATCGTCAGCGGGTGCTGATAAGCCATGTTATCAAAGCTGCCCGCTAAAAATTCCTCTAAAGTGTGTGATTCTTGTGAAATTGAGAGGTCGTTTCGCACAGACTCGTCAGGTTTCAGGATGTCACTGCAGCCAGGACCTTCCGCTGCCCATGTCACTGAATTTCTGCTCAATACAAAAAAAGTCCACAACACCAATACAAAAAATCGTTTTCCCACAATACTGTTACCCACAATACATCCCTCTCTACACCTCTTCAGGTTTGAAGTTTGCGCTTAATAATTCATATCTTGAGCTTATTCAAGGAAAATTAATCATTGCGTCGAAAGTGTGCAATATTTACAACTATCATGATGAAAATTTCGAGGAAACAGGAGGTTTACACTGCTTTGCTATTGATCGGGTGTGCTTTGATTTTGGCCTGTTTTCCAAGGCTCATTTTGAGTTCGTCGAGCTATTTTCGTTGGGATAATTTTGAATATTTGATTCCAGTTTTGTCCGAAACCCACAGTCAGATTTTGAATGGTATTTTTCCGGTCGTGAATTTCCATCAATTTCTGGGCGAGCCAATGCAGGCCAATATTCAGGCCGGGCATTTCTATTTACCTTACACGCTGGCTGTTGAGTTCGTGCAGTTTTTTCATGGATCGATTGAGGATACCGGCTGGGTGATTTTTTCTATGCACTTGGTTTGGGGGATGGTGGGCATTTTTCTGTACCTTCGGGAGAAGGGAATTCGGCAAAGTATCGCGTTCGCCGCTGCTATCACTGTGACTTGCAACGGCTATGTGATGTTGGCCACCCAGGTTTGGGTTTTTGTTTTGCCTGTTTTCTCGTGGATTGCCTGGCTCCTATTGGGAGCAGCATGGCTTCGGAGGGGAGTCAGTCCTGCTCGAGGTGTTTTGCTTTTTTCAGGCGGAATAACTGCTTTGGCTTGGATCGGGTATCCCCAAATGGCGATTTATGCTGGGCTGCTGATTGCCCTGATTTTGATCGCAGAAGGGAATTTGCAGCCACTGCTGGTGCCGACGGCTGCGGCGGCTTTGATGGCGATGCCAACACTTTTGCCTGCGATTTTTTACCTATCTGAAACGGTCAGAGATCAAAGTTATAGCCTCGCCGAGTTCCAAGAATACGCGGCGACGAAGTCGGCCTATTGGGGAATCCTTTCGCCGCTCATTGATGTGAAAAATGGATTTTTGAAAGATGGGATTTCAATTATGACTTTCCAGGGCGCACTGGTGCCTTGGGTGTTGGGTGCTGGGGCGTTTATGATTTTTTGCTCCTGGTGGTGTGGGATTAGAAAATTTTTTAGCGAGGCGCGGGCATACTGCCCTTGTGTCCGCCCTTTGGGCTCCGCCATCGTGGCGGACAAATCCTCGCTAAAAAATTTTCTAATCCTAAACCACCAGGCAGAAGGAATTAGTCGCCCTCTCTGGCAAGGCATTGTGTTTTTAGTGATCGGGGTTTTGTTTGCGCTGTTTTCGTGTGGGGCGGATGCTTGGATTTATCGGCTGACTTATGGGATTCCTGTTTGGTCGTCGTTGCGGTGGCCGAGCAAGTTTGTTCCGTTTGCTAATTGGGGAATTGGGATTGCTGCGGCATTTTTTTTAGAGGGGATTTTACGTCGGACGAATACGGGGATACGTGGTCGTGGGCTTTTGTCGCTTGCTCTGATCTTACTTCTGGGAGCTGGGGTTGGATTTCGTGGAGCGCCAGATTTTCATTCGCCGATCGGCGTGGCGTTGCTGACCTCTCAGGTCGCAGTTTTGTTTTGCTTGGTTTTTATTTCTTCACGTTGGGCGCGAGTAGCATTGGGTGTTTTGAGTTTGATCGGATCGTTGCTGTTGATTTTGCTGACGCATCAATTGGATTTGAGACGTTTTCCGGAGAAAATCGCTTCATTTTCAGCTGAAAAATTCGGATTCGAATCAGGTTACCGTGTTTTGCCAGTGGCATCGCACGATATGATGCCTTGGAATGGAGTCGAACGAGGGTTGTTTCATTCGGCTTCTGTTTTGAATTACGAGAGTCTCACGGGCTATGGGCACAAGCATATTCCCAAGCGATTTTCTGATTTTCTGCATCCCGAAATCCCCGGCCAATTGCCCGAATCGACTTATCGTTGGTTGCTTCGAAGCCCCTATTTTTTCAGCTTGGGGCTGCGGGATCTTTTGGTCAGTCGTGAGGATGAGCAGAAATACTCAGCTGAATTGAAGGGCTTTAAAAAAGTGAGGAGCTTTGAAAACGCGACGGTATATCGTGGTGAGAATGCATTGGGTGAAGTCTACTCAGCCCACGAAGTTGCGGGTGCGGGGGAGCTTGCATTTGAGTCATGGCTGAAGAATCCCACAGGATCTCGAAGAGCCGCATTCGTCGAAGGCTGGGAATCAGGCGCGAAGGTGTTTCCGATGGTGGAAGTAAAAAATGTGGAGAAATCCGCCATCGGAAAAATCAAAGTACGTATCAGCGCGCCTCAGGGTGGATTCCTAGTTTTTTCTTTTTTGCAGTTTCCCGGTTGGGTGCAGGTTTTGAGTTCAGGAGAGGAGCGACCCACATGGACTGTGAATCGACTTCTGCAAGGGGTTACGGTGGAGCCTGGAACTGAGGAAGTGAATTTGCTTTTCAGACCCAAGGGGCTGTTAGCGGGATTATTCTTGGCGATCGGGGGCATTTTCTTGCTCTGTGGATGGGTCGCTTTTCAAGGGGGAGTCAAAAGATGCGAAACATAGGACAGCCAGTTTGGGTTCAGCTCGAATTCTGGGGTAGGTTTCGTTGGTTTGCGGACAGTAGGTTTACAGATCGAGCGAAGCGCGTCGAGCAACAAGAGCAACACTTTGTTGCTAATTATGTTGCTACATATTCAGCCGTTGTGTATGGTGCCGGTCGCTATGATGATCGAGAAAGAACAAGTTGCTGTTCGAAGTGAGATGCTTCGAAAATTTTTGGAGCTGCAGGAGCGGAATCCTCAGTTTTCGCTACGGGCGTTTTCGAGGAAGCTGAACGTCGAGGCTGGAGCTCTTTCGCGCATATTGAATGGCAAACGACGGATTTCAAAAAAAATAGCCGAGCGTTTTTGCAAAGCACTGATGCTCGATCCGACGGAAACAGCCAGTATGCTTTCCCATTTTTCAAATTCTGAGAATCTGGTTTCAAAAGGTCAGGTGCTCGATCCCGATTACCTTCGACTGACGGCAGATCAGTTTCGAATTGCTTCCGACTGGTACTATTTTGCCATTCTTTCACTTGTGAGAACGAAAGATTTTTCCCCTGATTTGGATTGGATCGCCGATCGATTGGGGATTGGACTGGATGTGACTCGAAATGCAGTCGAAAGGCTTTTTCGTATGGGTCTCATAAAAAAAACCACGAATGGAAAGTGGGTGCGTACTAAACTACCGTTCCTTACTTCGGATGATATCCAGGACCTTTCGATTCGTAAATCGCATCTGCAGACTTTAGATCTCGCCAAAGCATCAGTTGAAAAGGATCCGGTATCGATCCGTGATTTTACGTCGGTAACGATGGCGATTGACCCCAAAAAGATCGCTGAAGCAAAAGTTTTGATTCGAAAATTTCAAGATGACCTAGACATATTGCTTGAAAAAAAAGGCCAACACAAAACAGAAGTCTATCGAATGATGGTGGGTCTGTTTCCATTGACAAAGATTAGGGAGAAAAAAATATGAAATTTATAAATCAATTTGCATTACCAGTTTTATTCTGGGTTTCTGTTTCTGCTTTTGGCGGGGACAAGATTCAAAATGGTGGCGATGGTTGCGTGGCTGAGTTCAAAGAGATGGGTCTTAAAATCATCAAACGTGTTTCGGTGTCACCATCACTCCTGTCAGCACTGGGAACAGAGCGATTGAGATTGCTGGAGAATAAAGTCAGAATGACTCAAAAATCATCATCTGTAATTGACGATCAGTCAGTAGTTGTTGGTATTGTAGAAAATAGGCCTATTGATCCGCAAACGGGGCTGGGAGTGGATGCAGTGAACGATGGTAATCGCCAGATTTTGGTATGGCGCGAGTGGTGCACACGTAGCGCGCCCAGCCAGCGGACTGCCAGAGATTGGATGACAGTATTTCATGAGTATTTGGGTTTGATTGGCGCTGAACAAAGCCAAGATTATTCAATTTCGGGTAAGTGGCTGGAGCGTGACAATGGCGAATCAACTCAGTTGGCAACTAATAATTTCGTAAAAAATGCACTCACTGAGGTTCAGGCAGTAATCCTGCTGCTTCAACAACGTAGTGTACCGGGCTTAGATGACGATGATCAAGATATCCTGATTTTTAGAATGGGGATGATTGTAGAGTGGATTTCTAGGGAAGTAGATGTCCGTTCGAAAGCTAACGACGAGCTTTTAAGAAATCCAGAAAAAATCCGGCAGGACCTGAGTAATATTCCAAATATTTTGAATCTCTCCTTTGGCATGACAAAGCTCACCAGAGTTCTGGAGGTCATCAAAAAATATAAACCTAATCACGTGCCGACAACGCAGGTTAATAAAATGTTGGTCTTTTTGGAGAGTGGTGTTGCCCCTGCATTGAAGAACGATCTCGAATTGTATCCGGAAGGCTACGCAGCGGTTCAGGACGAAAATAAATCTCCCGACAAAATTTTCACGCAGCATGAGTGGAGAAACATTGTTGCCTGGGATTCGGATCTTTGCACAACAACGAATGATTTTATTTTTTCGAAGATCGAAAACGATGCGCTTCGTCAGTGTTATGGAGAATACAAAATTTGTTTGCCACACAGGTCAATTGTTGGACTGACTTGCTACTCAGACAGTATTTGTGTCTGCAAAATGGAAGTCGATATGTATGGCTACAAGAAAAAGTGATCCGGGTAATCTGTAGCCATCGATTTGGAGGGATTGCTTCCAAATGTGCCCGTAAGGTCAAAGTTCTGTCGAAATTACGCGTCAAAGAATACTAAAAAGAACTATAAACAGACCAAAATTCAGGATACAATCCAGCATAGAATTGGAGTTCTTATGAAATATATGAAAGCGATTCGCCCGTCCGATATTGTGCCCATTGGAGAATTCAAAAATCAGGCTGCTAGCTGGCTTCAGAGAGCACGTACATCTGGTTATCCGGTGGTGATTACCCAAAATGGGAAAACGGCCGGTATTCTTTTATCACCCGTTGAGTACGAAAAAATTCAACATGATCAGTTGCTCGCAGCCTCGATTGACCGTGGCCTTGCCGAGTTGGACTCGGGGCAGGGGATTGATACGGATGAACTTGAGCGTCGACTCAAACAGCGCCTTGTGAGTAAGAAGACAAAGACCAAATGAAAGTGATCTGGTCGTTTGAATCCGAGCGCGCTCTCTATGAGATTCTCGATTACATAGCACAAGATTCGCCTGAAAATGCACACCGTTTTATCTCTCAACTCAGATCTCGTACTGAGGATCTCGCTCGATTTCCAAATTCAGGTAGAAAAGTTCCTGAACGAGAAAAAGATGATCTTCGAGAATTAATCGAGGGGAATTACAGGATTTTCTATCGAGTCAAGAGTGATGTGATTGAGATAGTCACTGTTTTTGAGGGGCATCGACTCATTAGGGAAAACGAAACTAAAAAACCAAAGTCATCCGCATCCACAAAAAAACGTGTTCGTCGTAAGAAGAGTCCTTAGGCAAGAGCCTGCCGCAAATCCGCAATCAAATCCTCGGCGGCTTCGATTCCAACAGATAGTCGAATCAGGTCTTCTTGGATTCCTGCCTTACGTTTTTCTTCCGCGGTCAGTCCACCATGACTAGTACGGCTGGGGCGCGTGATCAAGGTCTCCACTCCTCCCAGGCTGGGTGCGGACACTGGTAATTGGAGTTTGCCCAAAAAAGTCTCAGTGGCTTCGTGCCCGCCCGAAAGTACAAAACTCAACATCCCACCAAAGCCATCGAAATATTTGCGTGCGAGTGCGTGCTGAGGATGAGTTTCTAAACCCGGATAATGCACGGCTTCGATTGCCGGATGTGATTTCAGGAACCTAGCAATTTGGAGCGCGTTTTCGTTTTGCTGTTTCACGCGAACGGACAGGGTTTTGAGACCTCGGTGCAGCAGGAAGCACGCATGTGGATCCAGGCTTCCTCCAAAATGATTCAACTTAAGGGTGATTTTGTTGACCCACTCAGTGCTGCCCGCAACGACGCCTGCAATGAGATCGGAGTGGCCATTCAAGTACTTAGTGGCGCTGTGAAGAACGATGTCGAACCCATGTTCAACAGGGCGAAAATTCACCGGACTGGTGAATGTGCTGTCGATCAGGGATGTGAGTTGGTGTGCGCGGGCAAAATCGACGACAGCTTTGAAGTCAGGGATTTCCAGAAGCGGATTGGAGAGAGCCTCGACATAAATGGCGCGCGTATTGGGCTTGATTTTCGACTTCCAAGTCTCAGGAGATTTAATGTCAATCCAGTCAAATTGAATGCCCAAATCCGGAAAATCCTGAGTCAGCAAGCTATGTGTTCCGCCGTAAACCTGGCTTTGGATCAATAGACGGTCTCCCGATCGCAAAACGGCCATCAGTGCGGTCGATATGGCTGACATGCCACTTGAGGTCACTAGAGCTGCCTCTGCGCTTTCAAGGGCGGCAAGTTTCACATGGAGCGCAAGATGGTTGGGAGTATTGCTCAGGCGAGCGTATCGGATCTGGTGGTAATTTTCTTTTTCTTTCGGACTCTCAAAAGTCGCAGATTGAAAGATCGGGAGAGCTACAGCTCCTTCGATACGTGGAGAAAGTTCGCCCGCGTGAATGGTTTTGGTTTCTAATTTTGTATTGGGCTTAAACTTCATACGGAGGCTGAGGGCCAGCCACGATTCCGGCTAGGTCAGGATCAACACCGTCGGCTGCGAGGAGATCGCGCTCTTTTTTCTGCTCACCGCGTATGGCGCGCTTTTCTTGCTTCTCTTGTTGGCGCTCCTGCTTGGTGCGCTCACGATTCCGTTTAGTTTGTGTCAGACGACCGGATTTAGCCATGATCAAACCCTCAGTGTTTTAAATAACTCAGTTAAATTTTCCTGCTCAAACTTTAAGGGGAAGAGCCGCTTAACGCAACCTCTTCCCCTTAATCTAACTAAAATCTTTGAAATTCAGAGATTAGTATCGGCCACCGCGGTTATTGGAATAACCACCGCGATCACGATTGCCGCCGCCGAAGCCGCCGCCACCGCCGCGATTTTCACGAGGAGCCATAGGCTTCGCTTCGTTCACGGTCATTGCACGACCTTCGTAATCAGCACCGTTGAATTTGCTGATCGCATCAGCAGCTTCAGCTTCAGTGGACATTTCCACGAAACCGAAACCTTTGCTACGGCCAGTATCACGATCGGTGATGATTTTAGCGGATTCAACCGTTCCACACTGAGCAAAAGTGCTGCTCAATACTTGATCGGTTGCGGAAAATGGCAAATTGCCAACGTATAGTTTCTTACCCATAATACCTCCTTAAGGCTAGGGAGCCACTCAAGAGGATATGAGCACTATGCTCGCAGACTCTGAAGAAGCAGACAGTTACTAACTCGGCCAATGTAGCACAAATGACAGGGATTTGGGGATTATTCTACGAATGGGCTCAAATCTCGGTGTTTTTGAGATTTTCTAGATATGTACTGAGGTCCCGAAGTATCGAATCGGCCGCTTGCCCAGCTTTTAAAGCCTCAATGGCCTTTTTAAAGCCAGCGAGCTCCTGCTGAGCCTTCTTGTAGTGGGTCACGTCCAGGCCGACAATCACGGCCTCGGTGTCCAGATTGTATTTCTGAGCCACCAAGTAGAAATCCTTGGGTTCGCCATCCATCGTGACATGAATCTCTGTGGTGTTTTGATCCAAATCTGACTTGAAAAGCCCCTTCGTAAAAGTCTTGAGGTGTTCACCGTGGCCACCAAATCCCACGTCCAGACCGATGAATTTGGCTGGATCCATGCCCAGGAGGCGGGCCAGTCGTTTGTTGAGTCCCAGGTACTTTAGGTCCGACGATACCCAGGTGAGCGTTCCCGGGGTAGCTTCCACCATGGCTTGGAGTTGTGCAAAATTGTGGTTTGCAGTCCAATAGAGTTCGTTTTGAAGACGCCCTTCGAAGAGGAGCAAAACGAGAAATCCGCCAAAAAAAATCCCCAATGCGTAACCACTGAGACCGCCTACCCAATACAAATTCACAAATAAAGGGGGAATCAAGATGAGTGCGAGATAGTATCGCAAAAGGCTCATGTTAGGGGCCAGGGTCGATACCATCCCAGCGCAGATTCCACAGGTCATGAGAACCACAAAAAACGAAGTCCAGCCGAGCTCAATAAAACTTGCTGTAAATGCGCAAAACACACCGACAATTGCAGCGAGGGCACAAATCAACAGCTTAAATAGAAAGCGCCATTTCTTCTTTTGATCGGGGAAAAAAGATTTCCATTTGAGAGAGAGCCAAAGGCCGCTGGCACTGGTCAGAATCAACAACGCGCCAAAAACAGAGACTTGCAGCGGAAATCTTCGATAGATCGGCGTGGCCCACACGATCGTGATAAAAAGAACCACATACATGAAGTAGCTAGGGATCGACCTTGAGCGTACTTCGAGATCAGCCAATTCACCTAACCGCTCTGTTGCAGATTCCATTTAAGGTCCAAAGCCAACTAACTCAGTCTCAGTGCCCACAAGTATGTCGCCATTGGGTGCTTGATTGACTGCGAGTACAGGGCTTGTGACATCCTCAGGACTGGGATTGAAAAAAGTTTTATCCAGGTTGCCATCCGAATTGAGGCGCGCTAAATGGTTGAGAGAAACCCCATTATAGGATTTAAACTGACCACCCACTAAAATTTTTCCATCTTCTTGAAGCTCGATGTGATTTACAACATCATCGAAACCAGTGCCTGCCTTGGATGCAAAGGAAGTATCTAGATTTCCATTGGCATCGAGTCTAGCGATGTAACCTGCGAGAGATTCATCAAAGGTCGAAAATTCTCCTCCCACTACAATATGATCGTCTTTTTGAATCACCAAAGATTTGATCGTGGCATTAAATCCGCCTACAGTCACATTTTTGCAAAATGAACTATCTAAGGTTCCATCTAAATTGCGTCTGACAATTCGATTGGGCTCAAATTTTCCAGCAAGAATGGCCCGTCCATCACTTTGAGATCCCACTGCCAAAACCGCATCATCGTGGCCCGCCATGACTGCATACAAAATGCCTGAACCCGCGCCTCCTATCATTACGGCGATCGTGATGAGCAGCCACAAGTCATGAGATTGATTGAAAGGTAGTTTTACTTTCATGATGGATCACTTTCCTTTTTTGTCGTTGGGTTTGGAATCATTTTTGCCGTGATTCTCTCGTTGTTTATGATTCTTACGTTTTTTACGCTGAGAGCGATCCTTGAGTTTGCGCTTTTTACGTTTCTGTTTATCTTTTTTAATTTTTTTAGCTTTTTTGTCTTTGTGAGTATTGTTTGCCAGCTCTGCTTCTGAATGACTTTTGGGGTCTGGGTTTGATGTGAGGCTTTCGTCAGAGCTCTCTTCGTCATCATCAGAGTCTATAAAATCAACAAGAATACCCTCTGGGGCGATGCGTACCATTTTAGCTAAGGCGCTTGAAAGGGGGGCTGAATCAGTGTTGCTAGAACCAGATTCAGTAGTACCAGCACCAGAGCCAGAAGTTGAGCCAGTAGTAGAAGTAGAACCAGAGCCGGCAGATCCAGAACCAGTGCCAGTAGAACCCTCAGAAGTGTCTGAGGCTGAGATGAGTTCTGAAGCTAAATCTGTCATTTTTTCACCATCAACAGTATTAAAACTCCCGGCAACTAATAGAGTGCCATCCGGTTGAAAGCGGAGGGACAGCACGGCTTCGTCAAATCCGCTGGGGATTTCTTCCATAAACTCCGTGTCTAAAGTTAAGTCGGGTTTAATGAGTGCGAGTTTTGGGGCTTCCTGAGTGCCAAAGGTCCTAAATTCTCCGCCGACTAGGAGGGCATCATCTTCAGGACGAAGCACAAGTACTTTGATGGGTCCATCAAAGCCTAATCCAATGGTTTTCATAAACTCTTCATCAACGCTGCCGTCGGGATTAAAGCGTACAATGTAATTCACTTTTCGAGTTCCGTTGAGTTCGGTAAAATCACCTCCTACGACTATTTTTCCGTTCTTATGAATGACAACCGATCTAACTCGGGAATTAAATTGATGTCTAAATTTCGCACGCTTTGAATGAGAAGGTGAAGTGTCTACAGCTGTGGGGCTACCACTCGCGACCGGACTACTTCCTGAGCCGCTTGATCCCCCCGAGCCTGAACCGCCTCCTCCCGAGCTCGACCCACCACCACCTGCTGAATTTAAAATGCCTGAGTCTGATATTTTTTGTTTCGCTGCGTTTTCTGCCTTGTTACATCCCGAAAAAATGGCGAGGCTCAATCCGACCCACAGCGACAGACTTCTTAGGTTGCTCATTTGTTTTCTCCATCTCGACCTGTGTAAAAATTAGGTATATTTAACCATCGGTAAAGATTTTGTTAAACTGTAGGATGGGTTGATGGGGTGTCAGGGTTATGGCGGAGAGAGAGATTCGGCCTTCGCCTTTTCGCTCCTGCGAAAAGGACTTGGCATGGACATTTTCCTACGTCGTGCATCCTGCACGCCGTACCGTACCGAACTCCTTTGGAGTTCAGCACGGTCGGAAAATATCGTTCGAATCTCTCTCTCTCCGCCATAAATAAAAAAACCCGCTTTCGCGGGTCCTTTTATTTATGGCGGAGAGAGAGAGATTCGAACTCTCGATACGCTTTTGGCGTATGCTCCCTTAGCAAGGGAGTGCCTTCGGCCACTCGGCCATCTCTCCGTACCAAAATCCACTAGATTGTCAGCCCTCATAAACACCGGAGTAAAACCCTTTGTCAACTGAAACAGATGCCGGTAGGCTCTGTCCCCATGGATAGCAACTGGATTCCCGAGAATATCCCCCAAATTATCATGGATCAACGTCGGTATTTTGCTTCGGGTGCTACCCGGAGTTTCGAATTTCGACGAACTCAGCTGAAAAAATTTCGCCTGGTTCTTCAAAAATACGAAAAACAGGTCTTTGATGCTCTTAAACAAGATCTGGGAAAGGGCTCGTTTGAGGCCTATGTCAGCGAAATTCGGTTCGTCTATCGTGAGATCGATTTTGCGCTCAAGCGTCTGCCTCAGTGGATCAAACCCAAGCGGGTTCCCAGCAATTTGCTTCATTTTCCCATCAAAAGTTACATCTACACCGAGCCCTATGGGGTTTCGCTGATCATCAGTCCCTGGAATTATCCACTGATGCTGCTTTTTACCCCGCTCGTGGGGGCCATTGCCGCGGGAAACTGTGTGGTGCTCAAGCCGTCCGAACTGACTCCGGCCACGGCGAAGGTGATGGAATCGATCATCCGTGAGTCTTTCTCGCCGGAATACATCGCCTACATTCAAGGCGACGCGCAAACGGCACAAAAACTCCTCGAGCAACGTTGGGATTTCATCTTTTTCACAGGCAGCACTGCCGTGGGGCGGATTGTGGCTCAGGCTGCGGCGAAGCACCTCACCCCGATGATTCTCGAACTGGGGGGAAAAAGCCCAGCCATCATTGATTCCGAAGTCGATCTGGAATCCGCAGCAACCCGCATTGTCTGGGGCAAGTGCTTCAACGTGGGTCAGACTTGCACCGCTCCAGATTATCTCCTGGTGAATCGTGCCATCAAAACAGCCCTTGTTGAAAAAATCAAAACTCGCATTCACCAATTCTACGGAGCCGATGTCAGCAAGAGCCCGGATTACGGCCGCATCGTCAGCTCTCGGCATTTCGATCGTCTGGTCAAACTAATGGGTAGCAGTCACCAGATTCTCGAAGGAGGGCAGACCGACCCTCAGCAAAAATTTATCGCGCCCACGCTTCTCGGAGGAGTCACGCGCCAAGATCCTGTGATGCAGGAAGAAATTTTTGGTCCGCTTCTGCCCGTGTTCGAATACGACCAGCTCGACGAGGCAATCCAATGGGTGAACTCAGGACCGAAACCTCTTGCTCTCTATTTTTTCAGTAATAATAAAAGCAAGCAGCAGCGAGTTCTCAAAGAGGTCTCATCAGGGGGCGCAATCATCAACGACACTCTGATTCACATCGACAGCCACTGGCTGCCATTCGGTGGAGTGGGTGAGAGTGGGCTTGGAAGTTATCACGGTGAAATGAGCTACGAGGCGTTCAGCCACAAGAAGAGTGTTGTGCGGCGATGGTTTGGGTTGGATCTTTTTCTGAAGTTTCCTCCCTACCGAATCCCCATCAGCTGGGTCAAAAGGCTGTTGTAAGACAGACCATCTGCTCTAAACGTTGGAAAGCCGACTTCGCTCTTGCCTGTTGGCCGAGATGCGACTAAAAGCCGCCTATGCATTCAAAAATGATTTTAGTTTTGTCGATCAGTGCAATGGCTTTATCGGGAGTAGTTCACGCTAATCCGACTATCATGGATATCAATCCAGTTTGGGTGAAGCCCGAACAAGCTTTTATTCCATCTGGCTTTGATGACAACGATAATGCCCAAATTGTTTTGGACGGTTGGTATTCCAACACTTGCTACAAATCAGCTCCAACTGAAGTGACCGTCGATGAAGCTCAAAAGGTCATCTCGATAAAAAACAAAGCCTACTTCAATGACGCTGCGATGTGCGTGGCAATGATGGTGCGTTTTACGGATGTGATTGATCTCGGACTGATGCGTGCCGGTCAGTACCGCGTGATGGTGGGTGAAAAGCAAAACGGAAAATTCGCTCCGATGGGAACTTTACGTATTGCCTCAAGACAGCGGCTTGCTGCGCAAGGAAAATCGCTATCCGACGAAGTTCTTTACGCGCCGGTGCAGGATGTTTTCATCCAACTCAGCCGCAAAGAAGGCGCGGATCCGGTCTTGGTATTGCGAGGCGTGATGACGAGCAGTTGCATGGAGGTCAAGGAAGTCTTGCTTCGATATACAGAAGGCAATGTAGTCGAAGTCCGTCCGATCGCGCAGATAAAAGGCGACGGGTTTTGCATCCAAAAAATGATCCCATTTGAGAAAAGAGTTTCTCTCAAAGATGCGCCACAAGGCCGGACATTAATTCATGTACGTTCGTTGAACGGCAAGGCCATCAACAAAGTCGTCGATCTCTAATCAAGAACCAATATATAAAAAATTCAACACTCAGCCTCAAGATGCGATGGTAGATTTTCGCTCTGGGGGAAACTGAGAGAATGAAAGAAAATAAAAGTAGGATTGTCGTTGTTGACGATGATGAGGGGACACGAGCTTTTCTTGAGGAGACCTTTCTTCAGGGCGGGTACGAGGTTCTGAGCTATGCTGTCGCTGAAGAGGCGCTTGAGGCGCTCGAAGGCGAGCTTGGAAATGCTGTCGATATTGTTATTTCTGATATCAAGATGCCCGGGATCGATGGGCTTGAACTGGTTTCCCGGCTTCAGAAAATCAGGCCGGAAATACCAACTATCTTGATGACTGCGTTCGGGTCGATTGAAGTGGCGATCCAAGCCATACGTCATGGCGCCTATCATTTCGTGGTCAAGCCGATCAATCTTCCTGAATTAGTGGTGACAGTTGGCAGCGCCATCCAATCGAGCAAACTCAGGCGTGAGAACGCTGCGCTCAAAGAACAAATCGAACCCAGTCAATCCATGGGGAATGTGATTGGAAAAAGCGCTGAAATGAGGACTGTTTTTGATCTGGTCAATCGCGTTTCGCATGCGACAGCGAATATTTTCATCACGGGGGAAAGCGGGACGGGCAAAGAAATGATCGCTCGTGCGATTCACCGCAGCGGCCCTCGCGCGCAGAAACCCTTTGTGGCTATCAACTGCACCGCGATTCCCGAGACGCTTTTGGAGTCTGAACTCTTTGGGCATGCGAAAGGCTCCTTTACTGGCGCGATTCAAAGGAAGCGGGGCCTCTTTGAGGAGGCGGATGAGGGGACTTTGTTTTTGGATGAGATCGGAGATATGGACATCTCGCTGCAATCCAAGCTGCTCAGGGTGATTCAAGAGCGCAAAGTTCGCGCTGTGGGCGACAACATCACAAAAGATGTCAATGTCAGGATTATTTCCGCGACTCACAAGGATCTCAGGACTGCCATTAAAGAGGGGCGGTTCCGCGAAGATCTTTTTTATCGACTCAGTGTAATTCCAATCGCTATTCCACCGCTCAGGGATCGTAAAGAAGACATTCCGATGCTGGCAGACTTTTTTTTGAAAAAATACGCCGCAGAAAGCAACCCGAAGGTGAAGGGCTTTACACGGCGTGCGATAGCAAAGCTGACTGAATTGAGGTGGGAAGGCAATGTTCGCGAACTGGAAAACGTCGTGGAGCGAGCTGTCGTCCTCTGCTCGGGGAACTTAATCGATGAGGAGGACATCCCTGCCTTTGAGAATATCAATGCGGAGAGTGTTTTCCTGAACTCCACGCGGGATTTCCCCACGCTCAGCCAGCTTGAGGAGCGATATATTCAATTGGTTTTAGAAAAAACGGGGCGCCGCAAGGACCGTTCCGCGCATATTCTAGGAATCAATCGCCGCACCCTTTATCGGAAAGAGCATGAATACGGCCTCTCAATCGATCGGGATCTGGATCTGGACCTGGATCAAGCCGATTCTGCATGATCTTCGGTATGTACGTAACCGCCCTACTTTTTGATTAAAATGTCTCAACATGATTGTAAGCATGCTTTGATACCGTTCTCGATCGTTTTGAGTTGGCGCGGATCCTGCTTTGATAAGCTTGGGGGCGCTGAAAGCAATTCAGTGCAATGTTTAATTTTTTTAATGCAGTTTTAATACATGCTTAATGTGCGGCATGTATTTCATTGGAGGGGGAAATGGTGACTATCGCTTACTTAGCAACTTTATTGATCGGAATTCCATGGTTTTTCATGATTTTCGTTCCAGCATTGGTGGGTATTTTCATTCTTTTTCTGCCATTGGCGATTCTGATGTCGAAGCGAGCGGAGGGGCATGCTCTGGCTTTTGCAAGACAGAAAGAGCAGGTGTCAGTACTGGTCGCGGATGACGACGAAATTTCGGTCACGCCATTGCTGCTGGCCTTGGGTGAGAAGTTGCGAGTCGAAATCAAATTTGTCGAGAATGGGCAAATGGCGCTCGATGCCTTGAAGGAGAAGAAATTCGATCTGCTTTTCTTGGATCTGAGCATGCCTATTTTGGATGGCAGGGACGTTTTGGCATTGGGTGACTCTATCCTGAAAATGGAGAAGAAGTTGCCGGTGGTGATTTACTCGAACGTTCTGAAAGATGAGGAAAATGCTTTGAATGGAGTTTCTGTGCTAAACAAATTTAAGATTATGGGGGTATGGAAAAAAACGATTTCTTATCATCTATTGTGCAACCGATTGGATCACGTTTTAGAAGAGTGTGCAGTTTAAAGTAGTGAAACCATTAAGCAGTGAAACCATAAAGAGGAGAGAACGGAATGTACTCGTTGTTATTTGTTGAAGATGCGGAAGATCAGGCGGAGTTGATTCAGTACGTTTTACAAGGAGAGAATGTTCAAGTGCATCGATCGGGAACGATCGCTGATGCACTCAATGAGCTGAGTCGATCCAGCTATGATTTGGTTTTGCTGGATAAGCAAATGCCGGACGGCGATGGGGTCGAGTTGTACCAAACCATGCAAAAAACCCCTAAACTCAGGGATGTTCCGGTACTATTCCTGACAGCTTGCAATGACCTTTCGGTCAAGGTATTTGCATTCAGCATGGGAGCCGAGGACTACATGGTCAAGCCTGTGAACTTGGTCGAGTTGAAGGCGCGAATTTTGTCCAAACTGCGTCGCAGCGAGCGTGAAAAGAAAAAAGGGGACATGATGAGCATTGGTCCTTTCATTTTTGATGTGCAGAGGCAGCGCCTGAAGCTCCAAGATTCCAACACAGCGATCGATCTTTCTCCAAGAGAATTTAGGATGATGATGATCCTGGCCAAAAATGAGGGGAAGATTTTGTCGCGCGAACAAATTCTCACCTACGTGCTCGGATCGCGGGTTCATGTCACGGATCGGACTGTGGACACGTATATTTGTTTTTTGAGGAAGAAATTAGGCCAACATGGAGTCTATCTGGAGTCTGTCGCGGGCGTGGGCTATCGGCTGAATTTAGAGCGGGTGGCAGCAGAGCCGTTGAGAAAAGCAAAATCTCCCGCCTATTCGGGGTTGGTGCATGAACGCGTATGAGGAATTGAATCCGTCTGCCTTCGAAATTTATTTCGGGGGCAGACAATTTAAAGCAGGCCTGGCGGCCTATCAGAAATGCGCCGAGCGTTTCTTCTCGGGGATTGGTTTGCGGCTGGAGCAGATTGGGAAGGCAGTTGATCGGAATGACACCCGCGAGATCTTGCATTTGGCACACCAGTTGAAGGGGAGCGTGAGGATGCTGGGCGGCGCTTCGTTGGGTGATTTGTGTGAGTCCCTTGAAGAGAACACCGAAAAATTCACTCAGGATGAAAAAAAAGATATTCTTAATCAGATCAATTTAAAAATAAATAAATTCAAGCTGGAATTAGCTGCATTCAGCTCTACTTTGAACTGAGACCGGGAGTTCGAAGTAGAACTTGGATCCAACTCCTGGTGTGCTGTCAACCCAGATCCTGCCGTCGTGCGCGGCTATAATTTTGGAAACGATGTAAAGTCCCAGGCCCAGTCCACCAAAATGAGTTGCTGTAACCGCCCGTTCAAAGCGATCGAAAATACGCATCTGGTCCTTTTTTTCGATTCCTATGCCGAGGTCTTCTACCATGAGCTGGACTCTGCCCAGCGAAGTATAGTTTGCCCGGATCGTAATCGGATTTGATCTTCCATATTTCAGGGCATTGATGATGAGGTTAGACAGGACCTGTTCGATGCGCAAACGGTCCCATGTCACGGTGATTGCGTCGGGGAGATCTAATGAAATTTTGTAATTCTCATTTTGAATTTGATCTTTGAAACGCTCGACGATATCCAGCACCATTTCTGAAAAATTGAAAGTTTCAGGGGAAAGATCCAGTTTCCCCATATTGATGCGGGAAACATCCAGCAGATCCTCAATCAATCGAGTCAGGCGATTGATCTGCCGATCTGATACCTCCACCGCCTTCAGCAAACGCTCCTTGTTGAGATTCGACTCAGTCCCCTGCCTGAGGATTCGCGCCAGGCCTTGGGCTTGCAGCTTGAGCGGTGTGAGCGGTGTTTTCAACTCATGCGAAGCCACTGACAGGAATTCATCTCTTGCGCGGATCGCGGACTTGGCTTGCTGATAAAGCTGCGTATTCTCAAGTGCAGCAGTTACACGCTGAGCAAATTCAACTGCAAAAGACAAATCAGAAGAGTCATACACTCGTCCGGATTCCGCGCTGACCAATGTCATTGTGGCAAGAATTTTTCCGTGTGAAATCAACGGCACGATCATTGCTGATTTCAGTTTGAGTTTTTGCAGCATCTCGAAATTTTCGGATGAAATCTCGGTTGCTGAGAACCATTTCGGAGAAAAATCATTGAGGATTTCAGGTTTGCCAGTTCGCATCACTTTCCCGATCCCTGTGTGACTGTCCAGGGAGATATTGATGTGGGCACGGATTTGATTTGCTAGCGATAATTTTTCCGGATCTGAATGCGAAATCGCGAGAGATGTGATTTCGTTTTTCTCATTCGGCGCATCGATGGAGTACCAGTCCGCGATCTTGGGCACGACCAGTTGCCCCACTTTTTCAACCATGCTTCCAAAATCCAAACCTTCTGACAGAATCAGACTGGCTTGCGCCATGAAATCAGAATGTTCTTTGTTCTGCCTCAGCACTTTTTCGGCTTCCTTCGCCTGGCTGATATCGATTGAAAGCCCCCTGAGCTCGGTGCCGAGTTGAGGATCACCCACCGTTTTGCCAAGACGGATGCCCGTGTGCAGCCAAATGGTTTTTTCATCGTGTGCGAGAAAACGATGTTCCAAGCTTGCCTCCTGGCCAGTTGCGATGACTTTTTGAATGGTTTCCATGACACGGTTGTAGTCATCTCCGGGAATGTGCTCGAACCAGAATTTGGGTTCCTGGATGCAGAGGTCGAGTGGCCATCCCGTGATTTTTTCAATGCTGGTGCTGACAAATGTGAGTGCAAGCGTGCTCGGGTCAGCAGACCAAACAAAGCCGTGGTTGATTCCATCGATCAGTTCCCGGTATTTTTGCTGTGCAAGCTGTTCCCGCTTGAGACTCTTGAGCTCAAGTTCAGCGAGCTTTCGTTCTCGATCTTTTCGCTCATTTTCCACCAGAACCCGTTCGGCACGAATCAGTCTTTGAGTTTTTCGGTACAAATCGGCAAAAACACTCACCTTTGCACGAAGGATCTCGATGTCAAAAGGCTTGAAGAGATAGTCAACCGCTCCGCCTTTGTAACCGCGGCTCGTGAATGTTTCAGCCCCCGTCATTGCAGTGACAAAAATAATGGGGATGTCCCGAGTTCTCTCGTTTTGCTTGATCAGTTTAGCAGTTTCGAATCCATCCATCCCGGGCATTTGGACGTCCATCAGGATGAGTGCAGGCTCGTGGTGCAATAAATAGCGTAAAGCATCCTCACCAGAGACGAGTTTGATCAGTTCGTATTGAGGAGAGTTCAGAACAGATTCCAGTGCCACGAGATTTTCGATATGATCGTCGACCGCCAGAATTTCTATTTTTGGGAGTTCGATATTTGCTTCTGTGATCATACGGCATTTTCAATGACTGAAAATAGTTCATTGATTTCGATCGGTTTGTTGATAAATCCACTTAATTCTAGTTCACTTGAAACTTTCTGCGTATTGCGGCTGGCCGACATCAGGTAGGTGGGTATTTGCCTCAACTGAGGATCTTTTTGCTGTTCCAATCTAAAATCGATGCCGCTCATTACTGGCATCATCAAATCGAGGAGTATTAAATCGAATTTTTCTTCGCTGGGCGAATGCAAGAGATTGAGGGCGTCCTGTCCATTGCTTGCAAGGGTGATGTGATGCCCTTCGGATTCGAGCAACTCTTGAAGAGTTTCCCGAATGTCTCGCTCGTCGTCGATAATTAAAACGTGCTTGCTCATGTAATTTGGACTAGCACAATTTCTAGAGCCGTAAATCAATAAATCGAATGTCTCGCTAGATGTTAAGATTTTATAATAGGAGATTAATGTCGGCTTCGTTGATTCCAAAATTTCCTCATGTTAATCGCCAAAAAAGCTGAAAATCAACAGGAGAGAAACTTCATGAAAGTAGAAGCTACGGATATCGGATTTAAAAAGAAGCCCATAATTTTAGGGAAATTTTCAAATAAAAACAAAAAAAAATCTGTGGGGTCTGCGCGTGAATCCGCTGCTTCTCTCTCTAAATGGGATCATATTTCTCCAGAGTATAAAAAAGAATTCGATGTGTTAGTGGAGGTCTTGAAATCAGTCAAGAACGGGGATTTTTCGGTTCGGATTTCGTATCAGCCAGATGGGATGCTCAATCAGGCATGTGAGCTACTGAACGATATCATTGGATTGAATGAGCATGTCAGCAACGAGCTGCTTCGTGTGGGAAAAATTGTCGGTCAAGAAGGCCGGATGGCTGAACGTGCTTCGGTTGGGCCAGCGAAGGGATTATGGGCCGCGGGCGTGAACTCGGTCAACCAATTGATTGGTGACCTAGTAGCTCCTACCAACGAAGTGGCGCGCGTGATCACGGCGGTTGCTAAAGGCGACTTGTCCCAGAAAATGTCTCTGGATATTGAAGGCCGTCCGGTTCGAGGGGAGTTTTTGCGGATTGGTACTACTGTGAATTCCATGGTGGACCAGCTGAACTCGTTCGCTGCCGAGGTGACTCGGGTTGCGAAAGAGGTGGGAACGGAAGGAAAGCTGGGCGGCCAAGCAGATGTGAAAGGCGTCGCCGGAACGTGGAAAGATCTGACCGATAACGTGAACGGGTTGGCATCGAATTTAACGAACCAAGTTCGAAACATCGCGAAAGTGACGACCGCGGTTGCAAACGGGGACTTGTCACAGAAGATTACAGTCGATGCGCGCGGTGAGGTTTACGAATTGAAAAATACCATCAACACGATGGTGGACACGCTGAGAAGTTTCGCAGCTGAGGTGACTCGGGTTGCGAAAGAAGTGGGAACGGAAGGAAAACTCGGCGGACAAGCGGATGTGAAAGGTGTCGCTGGAACGTGGAAAGATCTGACGGATAACGTCAACGGACTGGCGTCGAACTTGACGAACCAAGTTCGAAACATCGCGAAAGTGACCACGGCCGTTGCGAACGGAGACTTGTCGCAGAAAATCACAGTGGATGCGCGAGGCGAGGTTTACGAACTCAAAAACACGATCAACACGATGGTGGACACGTTGAGAAGTTTCGCAGCTGAGGTGACTCGGGTTGCAAAAGAGGTGGGAACGGAAGGTAAGCTCGGCGGACAAGCCGAGGTTCGAGGGGTTTCCGGAACGTGGAAAGATCTGACGGATAACGTGAACGGATTGGCATCGAACTTAACCAACCAAGTTCGAAACATCGCAAAGGTGACCACGGCTGTTGCAAAAGGCGACTTGTCACAAAAGATTACAGTCGAAGCCAAGGGCGAGATCATGGAGTTGAAAAATACGATCAACATCATGGTGGATACTTTGAACTCATTTGCTGCCGAGGTGACGAGGGTTGCAAAAGAGGTGGGAACGGAAGGAAAACTGGGCGGCCAAGCGGATGTGAAGGGTGTTGCCGGAACATGGAAGGATCTGACCGACAACGTGAATGGATTGGCATCGAACTTGACGAACCAAGTTCGAAACATAGCCAAGGTGACCACGGCCGTTGCGAAAGGAGACTTGTCACAGACAATCACAGTCGAAGCCAAAGGTGAGATTCTCGAACTCAAAAACACGATCAATATGATGGTGGACCAGCTAAACTCGTTTGCAGCCGAGGTGACGAGGGTCGCGAAAGAGGTGGGAACGGAAGGAAAGCTGGGCGGCCAAGCTGAAGTTCGCGGGGTTTCCGGAACGTGGAAAGATCTGACGGACAACGTGAACTTCATGGCTTCGAACTTGACGGTTCAATTGCGAGACGTCTCGAAGGTTGCGACAGCAATTGCAAACGGTGACTTGACTCAGAAAATCACAGTCGATGTGCGCGGAGAAATTCTCCAGATCAAAGACGTGATCAACAAAATGGTGGACCAGTTGAACTCGTTCGCAGCCGAGGTGACGAGGGTCGCGAAAGAGGTGGGAACGGAAGGAAAGCTCGGCGGACAAGCGGAGGTCCGCGGGGTTTCTGGAACGTGGAAAGATCTGACGGACAACGTGAACTTTATGGCCTCCAACCTCACTAAACAAGTTCGAGGTATTATTCGGGTCGTGACCGCGATCGCAAACGGGGATTTGAACCAAAAATTCGTTCTCGAAGCGAAGGGGGAGGTCGCAGCACTTGCAGAAACCATCAACAGCATGACGGATACGCTGAGAATTTTTGCGGATCAGGTGACAAGAGTTGCAAAAGAGGTGGGAACGGAAGGAAAACTCGGAGGACAAGCTGAGGTTCGTGGGGTTTCTGGAACGTGGAAAGATCTGACCGACAACGTGAACTTCATGGCCTCCAACCTCACTAAACAAGTTCGAGGTATTATTAAAGTCGTGACGGCGGTTGCGAACGGAGATTTGAAGCAGAAGTTCGTTCTTGAAGCCCAAGGAGAGGTCGCTGCGCTTGCAGAAACGATCAACAGCATGACTGATACTTTGCGTACTTTCGCAGACGAAGTGACGACGGTTGCAAGAGAGGTGGGAATCGAAGGGAAGTTGGGAGGACAAGCCAAAGTTCCTGGAACAGCTGGAACATGGCGAGATCTGATCGACAACGTCAACCAACTGGCCGGTAACCTGACTTCACAAGTGCGAGCTATCGCAGATGTGTCCACTGCTGTGACGAAAGGTGACCTGACTCGCACCATTAACGTCGAAGCCCAAGGGGAGGTGTTGCAGCTGAAAGACAACATCAACCAAATGATCGCTAACCTCAAAGAAACAACCCAGAAGAACCAAGAGCAAGATTGGCTGAAAACCAACCTCGCCAAATTTTCCAGCATGATGCAGGGGCAAAGAAACATTGTCTCGGTGGCTCAGCTGATCATGTCCGAGTTGACTCCTCTGGTGGATGCGCAGCACGGCGGATTCTATTTCATGGAGACTTTCGAAAAAGAAAAAACTGAGTCCACTCTCAATTTGATTGCGAGCTATGGTTTTACCTATCGAAAAAATATTTCGAGCTCATACCGCTTGAAAGAAAGCCTGGTAGGCCAATGCGCGTTTGAAAAGAAACGCATTCTGCTGACTGATGTGCCAAGGGATTTCATCAACATTGCTTCGGGTTTGGGTGAAGCTCCTCCTACCAATGTTGTAGTTATGCCAGTTCTGTTCGAGGGCGAGGCCAAGGCCGTTCTGGAGTTGGCTTCCTTCAAGCGTTTCGGGCAAAACCAACTCAGTTTCTTGGATCAGTTGATGGACTCGATTGGTGTGATTCTCAACATGATTTCGTCCTCGATGAGAACGGAAGAACTGTTGCAAGAACTCAAGCGGTCCAACTCCGAACTCGAAGCTCAAGCTGTCGAGCTCAACGAAAAAGCCCGACTCCTCGAAGTCAAAAACCAAGAGGTCGAGTTGGCATCCAAGAGCGTCGAGGAGAAAGCTGAGCAGCTTCAACTCATCTCGAAATACAAATCCGAGTTCTTGGCAAATATGTCGCATGAACTCCGAACACCGCTCAACAGTCTGCTCATTCTCTCGAAGATGCTTTACGAGAACAGAGATGGCAATCTCACGCAAGAGCAGGTCAAGTTTGCCCGCACGGTCTATGCATCGGGCAATGACTTGCTGGGATTGATCAACGAGATTCTGGATCTTTCGAAAGTTGAAGCTGGAAAAATGCCGATTGATCCAAAGGATGTCAAAATTCAATCCGACGTCGTGGAATATGTCGAGCAGACATTCAAGCACGTTGCCGATCAAAAAGGCATCGAGTTTGAAATCAAAGTGGCCGAAGGTGTGCCATCACATATGCTGAGCGATGTGAATCGACTGCACCAAATCCTCAAAAACTTGCTGTCGAATGCATTTAAATTCACTGAAAAAGGTAAAATCGATCTCGCGATTCGTTTGGCCGTGTCGAGGAATCCGAATGAGAAGATCATTGCATTCGCTGTGACCGATACCGGAATTGGAATTCCTTACGAGAAACATAATTTGATCTTTGAGGCATTCCAGCAAGCGGACGGGACCACCAGCCGAAAATACGGCGGAACCGGGCTAGGTCTGACGATCAGCCGTGAGATGGCTCGATTGCTGGGTGGATGGATCGAAGTTAAGAGCGAAGTGGGAGTGGGAAGCACATTCATTCTTTGTCTGCCTCAGAACTATCAAGGTGTAGTGGATGCGCGCCAGCAAATCACTTCTTCTCCAGTGACACGAGTCGTTACGGAAAAAGAGCTCAATATCCTGCCATTGCCGGAGGATGCTGATTTTTCTGGAAGGAAAATACTTCTGATGGATGACGACATCCGGAATATTTTTGCGATCAGCAGTGTGCTTGAATCCAAGAAAATGACCGTGTTTCACGCTGAGAACGGCAAAGTCGGGATCGAGCTGCTACGGCAAAATCCAGATGTAGATCTGGTGCTGATGGATACCATGATGCCCGAGATGGATGGGCTGACTGCTACGCAGGAAATCAAGAAGTTAGAGAGATTCAAAAATCTGCCAATTATTTCTCTCACCGCAAAAGCAATGCCGGGTGATCGAGAGAAAGCACTGAATTCAGGAGCTTCGGATTATATCACCAAGCCAGTTGATCCTGAGAGCTTACTTTCAGTAATGTATTTTTGGCTGCAGAAAAATGAAGAAGCAGGCGCGGTTTCGAGTTAAAAACGCGCTTAAAAATAAAGAAAAAACAAAACAGCTAGCCTAGAATAAGTGGCACATAAAGTGCAATAAATTTTATTCGATGATTCAATTGAATAACTTTAAAAAAGGAGCCGTTTATGATTTCTCTCAAAGTGCACAGTGTTTTAGATTATATCGCCGCTATTTTGATTGTGGCTTCGCCATGGATATTTGGGTTTGAAAATTTGAATTACGCCAGAGGCATTTTTGTTTACGGCGGAATTTTTTTAGTTTTGTATAGTTTGTTTACTGATTACAAATATTCGGTATTTAACTGGATTTCTGTGCCGTTTCATATGGGTATGGATGCGATCATCGGGCTTGTTTTTCTGATCAGCCCCAATATCTTCGACTATTCAAGTGAACTCACGACAATGCAGTATGCGGTTCACTGGATCTTTGGTTTGGGCATTATTGCCTTGGTGGTTTTTACGAATCAACAAAAAGCAGCTGTATCTGGAATTCGATCCGAATTTAAAAAAGCGGCATGACCTGGACTCGGGTCGTTTTGGCTCGAAATATTCTTAATCTGTCTCATCAGCAAAGGAACTGAATATTATGAAAACAATGAATATCAAATCAAACTTGGAAGCTTGGGAATATGAAGGCGGGCACCTCGAAGAGCATCTAGTGAAAGGAAAATCAAAAATGTATCCGACCAAAAATAGTATTTCTGAAAAATCGAGAATTCAAATGGCAGGACTACTTCAAATACACCTCTGCAACTCTATCGATCTGATGATGCAAGCCAAGCAGGCTCATTGGAACGTTAAGGGATCAAATTTCTTTGGACTCCACGGTTTTTTTGATCATGTTGCGGAAAGCACAGAAAGGTATGTTGATCAAATTGCGGAGCGCATCGTTCAACTCGGTGGAACAGCTGAAGGCACTCTGCAGAGTACAGCAAAGCATACAGAGCTCCCTGTTTATCCACTAAATATTTCTCAATCGAATCATCACCTGACTGCTCTTGCGTTTGCTTTAGCGACCTACGGGGAAAGGATTCGCAGTGCGATCTCCTTGGCGCAGGAGCTTTCGGATCCAGTGAGTGTTGATATTTTCACGGAAATATCGCGAGGCGCAGATAAATATCTGTGGCTTGTGGAGTCGCACTTGAACGCCGATCGATAGTTCTTCTTTGTTTTGTTTTAACTCGACTTGAGTTTTTGGTGGGAGCAATAGTCTGCCTGGAGAAAAACGGGCAGTGAGAATGGCCGTATGCTGACTCTTGCTTCACCTATTCGTTTTTATGGAGGCAACGTCGTTCATAAACCTGATTAAGGATTCACTATTTTTTATCAAAAACCTTTGATTGGATTCCAATCAAAAATTAGTGCGAGGATGCACATACAGAAAAGGAGAACTACTTTATGAATATCAATCAAGAAGTCGTTAAAACGGCGGCGATCTCGAAGGAAGATGCTTCACGTAATCTGCATGATCTGACCAAACCATTTGAAGCGAAAGCAACTGATTCATCAGCAAAATCGACTGATAAACCCTATGATAGCAAGTCTAGCGATAAGCCGAATCTAGATCGAATGAAGGGTGTCATGTAACACCGTCAACGTATTAGAATCGAAAAGGAGCACGGTATGAATATTCTAGTCTTTCTAGTGGTTGGGCTTTTTGCGGGTTGGATTGCAAGTTCTCTTGTCAAAGGTCATGGCCTCGGGACGTTGAGAGATGTGATTGTTGGAATCATAGGCGCTCTCGTCGGTGGATTTATTTTTAATATTTTCGGGATCACCGCTTATGGATTCTGGGGATCGCTGGGGATGTCAATTATTGGAGCCATGGTATTTTTATTCATTATTAGTGTTTTAAATGGAAGTCACTCATCAACGAAACAACTGGGAAAATCATGAAGGGGAAATCAATGAAAACAGCAAAATCAACAAGCAATAAATTAAAAGGAATGTTCAATTCTACAAGGGACTTGAAGCCCGCGGTATGATGCAGAATATCAAAGGCAAGAGCCAGGAAATCCTGGCTTCAGCTCAGAAAAAAGTCCAAAGCAGCTCAAAGGCTGTCGACTAGCCAATTCGATTACTGAGGGCGTGCATTCAATTTGGTTTCGAACTTGTTCTGGTTGGACCGAATTTCAGGTTGAGCGCACGCCCAAGTTAGTTATGCGCTCTGATTGATTCGGTGCTATTTTTTGATCAATCCTATTTGCTCCAACCTCTCACGAAGATAGCTACCAGCAGTGTATTTTTCGGAAAGCGAGATATCCTTGCGAGGATGCAAGAACAGGGGCATCGAGTAGCGAGGCAGCCGCGATTCAGGGCCGATCGGGTTGATCACCCGGTGGGTGGTGGATGGATAATATCCACGCGACGCCATTTGAAGCATATCTCCAGCATTGATTGCGATGCTGCCCGGATCACAAGAAACATCATGCCAATTGCCGTGAGTGTCTTTGACCTGCAGTCCGGGGCTCGTCGCTGCAGGCAAAAGCGTGATCAAATTGATGTCTTCGTGAGCAGCAGCACGAATAGCGCCTTCCTCTTCGCTTCCAGTCATAGGGGGGTAGTGAATCGGACGCAAAAGAGTCTCTTCGCTTCCCTCGATCATTTGACCCAGTGGCATCGAAAAATGCGAGCGGATCGCGGCAGGCGTTTCGATGTCCAGCCACTTCAGCAACTCGGTCGCCAGTCCAGTCACGTCGTGGAAGAAACGCCAGGTGTGATCGCGCGTGCTCTCGGGCAGTTCAGTTTTTGGGTAAACATGAAAAAATTCTTTCAGATCTTTGATGGAGTAATCTTTGGCGTTCTCGGAACGGAAGGGAAAATACCCGGATTGCTTTTGTGGATCGAACTTAAATTGGAATTTTTCATCCGAGGCGAAGAAATTTTCCCAATCGAGAAAAATTTCGCGAATCAGCTCCTGTGAAATGGGATGATTTTTGAGAACTGCAAATCCTGTTTCGACTAACGAGCGAGTAAAATCTCGAGCAGCATGGGGCGATCGATAATCAACTGTGGCAACTTGCATAGTTATACACTCCTTAATTCACAGACACCGTATAACATAAAAATAAAGAGGGCGCTTTTTGGGCGCCCTCTATTTCGGGGGAAATTTTTTATCTTATCGGTGTGGACCGGGGCGCCCGGGGCCTGGACGTCCGGGACCACCCGGGCCGGGTCTTCCAGGGCCAGGGCGATTTGGATTACCAGGACCAGGTCTGCCAGGTCCTGGATTCGGACGATAACCCGGTCTGTCTGGCCCAGGTCTGTTTGGATTGCCGGGGCCGGGTCTTCCAGGACCAGGACGATGTGGGGGGTTGGGTCTGCCTGGTCCAGGCCTTCCGGGACCAGGGCGATAGGGATCAGGGCGTCGGGGATAAGGTCTTGATGGTCCGGGGTAAGGTCGATAAGGACGCGCTGGATAGTGGGGGCGATATCCAGGTGGATAGTAGGGATTGGAATGACCTGGATAATATTGTCGAAATAACTGTGATCCAACAAATCCAATCCAAACTGGGCCGCCACTCACAGTCAGCTGAAGGCTGCCGCAGCCGTAACCCAGAATTTGATCGACAGAAACTCGATAAATTTGAAAATCAGGTCCGACGGATTGAGAGGATCCGACATATCGGCCATCCATTTCCAAATCGACAGAAACATAGCCGTAATCACTTTGTGCGGTGAATTCGATATAGTCTACTTCGTAGCCATTGTAACCGTGCAGTCCCAGGACTTGCTGGAGATCCAAGCGTTCTCCGGGTTCAACCCACTGATCCAGATTTCGTTCTAAAAAAGGTGTGTCATCTGCATGCGCAGAATGGAGCGCAAATCCCATCCCGCTCAGGCAGAGGGCCACCAGCGTTGTTTTTGAAAATAGCCTTCTCATTTTTTTCTCCGTCTTTGTTCTCTCTAGTTCACTACGTACGAAACCACACAGAGCAGGAATCGTGCCAACTCGCCGACGTTTTTAGACGGGGTTCAGAAAGCAAACGCGTGGTGCGGTTTCAAAGTGCACCGCTTCTGTTAGAAAAAAATTCATCCTTCAACGTGATACGGATGATTGCGAGTAATGCTCCAGGCTCGGAACAATTGTTCAGTGAGTAGGACTCGTGCGAGTTCGTGTGGAAGAGTTTGAGGACCAAAGCTCAAGATTCCTTTAGCGCGCTTGTGAAGTGACGAATGGAATCCCAAACTGCTGCCGATGCACCAAGCGACTTCGGGGATGCTTTGATTTTCCCAAGTGTTGACCAATTGACTCCAGCCTTGAGTGGGCAGGGCTTTGCCTTTTTCGTCGAGAAGGTAGATCCAGGCGCGCGAGGAGAGTCGTGAAGCAAATTTGTTTTCGAGCAGTTCGGCTTCTTGATTTTGGATTTTTAAACGAGTTGCAGGGGATTTGTCGGGAACAGGAATGGGTTTGAGTTCCTCTTCGATGAATTCAATCCAAGGTGAGAGGTGACGTTTGTAGTGATCGATTGTGTCACGGAGGCCTGGAGTTTTGAGTTTTCCAAAAGCGAAGCAATAAACTCGCATGGAGTGGGGTCAGTTCAACCGGCTGGCAGCAGGGCCGTAAAATTCAGAGGGGATTTTAACTGTCGTAGCTTCTGGCCAGAGGTTTTCGAGATCATAGTATTCACGGAGTGCATCCAAGAAAACGTGAACTACCACATCACCAAAATCCATGAGCACCCAACGACCATCCGAATGTCCTTCGATTGAGAGCAGGTCTTTGCCTTGAGCGCTGAGCATGTTTTCCACAGAATCAGCAATGGATTGAACTTGTCGATCCGACATTCCGCTGCAGATGACGAAGTAATCAGTGAATCCGGATAGCTCACTGAGGTCCAAGATGCGGACATTCTCGGCCTTTTTGTCGATGGCTGCACGGGCACATTCCAGAGCTTTTTGGCGAGATTCGTCGAGGGTAGATTCAGTCATAGTGGTTTCTTTGGTTAGCATTACAGATGCGGTGTACCATAAAGCCCTGCTTTCTTCAAATAACTCCACACATCAGGATGCAAAGAGTTTTCGGGGGGGGAGCCGTGGCGGGCTATATATTCTCTAATGGATGTAGAAGATATTTCAGCAGCTGGGGTTTCAACCCAGATCAGCGAGGCTTTCCCGGTTGGGGATTGGATTGACCATTCACGGTCGTTGGAGGTTTGCAGGCTGAGGCCCTGATTTTTCCATAATTGAAGTGTGTTGAGGATAGCCTCGGGTCTCTGGGGTTTGCGTGCCAGAACAATCCAGTCGGCAAGTCCCAGCAGCTCCGGGAATCGGTGCCACGTATGGAGTTTTTCGAGTTGGTCTGTACCGAGAACGAATGCTGCGGGAACCCCCTCTTGTTTGAGTTCGAGGAGGGTGTCGTAGGTGTAACTGGGATTTGGTGTGAGTTGAGTGAGAGTGCGCAGGATCTCTCGTTCGTCGATTTTGATATCTTTCGTGTTGGAGAATTGGAGTCTGGCCATCTCAAGGCGGTGTTCGGCAGAGGCTAGGGTTCCTCGGTAAGCAGGCGATGCCGTGGGAGTGATCCAAACTTGGCGGACCCCCGGATTTTGCAGCAATCCACGTGCCGCTTCAAGATGTCCAAGATGAGGCGGATCAAACGTGCCGCCGAAGATCGCGATTTTGGATGACCACTGAGACATGGTTTTCTTTTACTACCGACGGATTCGAATGTCGTCCGGCAATTTTACTGCTGCATACATCGGACGATTGCGTTGCTCTTGGATGGTCAGCCAAGTCTGCGAGACGAGCTGAGCGATTCCTTTTTTAGCAGCAGCAGAAATCAAGTAAGGTTCGCCATCGTGGGGGACGCTGCCGCGAATGGAGTTGATTTGCTGGCGGAGGGATTTTTGGACCAGAGCCAGGAGTTCGGGATCGGATTCGAGTACATCGCTCTTGTTGATCGCGATGATTTCGGGCTTGTGGAGCAGGTCTGGGTTGAAAAGCTCGAGTTCGGTTCGAATCGCTTGGTAGCGCTGGATGACCTGAGAAACGACGTATTCGTCTCGGTCCATGTTGAATTTTGGTTTGGTGGCGTCTTCCAGAATTTGGATTCCGTCCATCAGGTGGATCAGGACTTGGGTTCGTTCGATGTGTTTCAGGAATCGGGTTCCGAGCCCCATTCCCCGGTGTGCGCCTTCGATCAGGCCAGGAACGTCTGCGACGACAAAGCTTTGGTATTCAGCAGGAGCCACGACACCTAGGTTGGGTGTCAGAGTGGTAAAGGCATAATCAGCAATCTTGGGGCGTGCTGCACTGATGACGGAAATCAGTGTGGATTTGCCAGCATTGGGGAATCCAATAATAGCAGCATCGGCGAGGAGTTTCAGTTCCATCGTGATGTCTTTGAATTCGCCAGCTTCACCGGGTTGAGCAAATTTGGGGGCTTGGAATGTGGAGGAAACAAAGTGCGCGTTGCCTTTGCCGCCGCGGCCACCCTTGCAGGCCATCCATTTTTCGCCGTCTTCCATGAATTCGTAGAGGATCTCGCCGCTTTCAGTTGCGCGGATCACAGTACCGACTGGCACTGGAATCTCGATGTCATCCCCATCTCGGCCAGCCTTGTCACTGCCAGAACCGTGGTTACCGTTGTCGGCTGCGTAGACGCGTTTGAACCGAAAATCTTGGAGAGTGCTCAGCTGAACATCTGCAACAAAACTAATGTCGCCGCCTTTGCCACCGTCGCCGCCATTGGGTCCGCCGCGAGGGACGAAAGTCTCCCGCCGGAAGCTGACGCATCCGGGGCCACCATGACCTGCAGCAATTCTGATTTTGGCTTCATCGATAAAACGCATAAAAAGTACCCGAGTGTTGCACCAACTATGACGCAGCGGGCATCAAAAAGGTGTCGGACACCTTTTTAGCACAATTTGATCGTAGAGTATGCTGTTTTTTAAATAAAACTGATTTAATTTGATTGTGCTTGGCACAGGTACCGAGTAGCTACTTGCGGCTACTCTAATCAAAGACCTAAGCAGTCGCAGCGGGGTAAACTGACACTTGCTTGCGTTTTTTGTCGTAGTTTTCAAACTTCACTACGCCTTCGATCAGAGCGTAAAGAGTGAAATCACGGCCCAAGCCAACGTTGCGTCCAGGACGAAACACGGTACCGACTTGACGAACCAGGATCTCGCCACAGTTGACGAGTTGTCCTCCGTAGCGCTTCACACCGCGCATTTTTGGATTACTATCGCGACCGTTTCTAGAACTACCACCTGCTTTTTTGTGTGCCATGACTTTTTGCTCCTCTAGTCCTAGACGACCTTATTTTTTACCTTTTGCAGCTGATACAGCAGCAATACGCTTTTTGCGTGAACCCAGCAATTTTTGAGTACGTGCAGGGCCTTTGGCTTTCAAGTGAGATTGGAAAGTATTCAATTTTTCAGTTTTGTCTGCAGCGTTCAGGGTGACAGTTTCACCAGCGCCGTTGCTGACTTGAGTGACCAAAAGTTGAGTGTAATATTGACGATGACCTTGAGTACGGCGGTACTGTTTGCGGCGTTTCATCTTGATGATGGTGGTTTTGTCACCACGGCCTTGACCGACGATCTCAGTCTCGACGCTAGCGCCGGAGAGCAAAGGAGCTCCAATCCAGACTTGCGACGTTTCGCCTGCAGGTTTGCTTGCGAAAAGAACTTCGTTAAATTTCAGGTTCGAGCCGACTTCGCCTTCCAGTTTCTCAACTTGAATGACTTCGCCCGCTTGAACGCGGTATTGTTTACCACCGGTTTGAATGACTGCGTACATAGACATAGGGCACAGTAATTGCCTCAGGCCATTGCTTATGTCAACTATTTCTTCAGCTTTTCTCGGCTAAAAGCATGAGGGAGAAGTTCACCTAAGGTCAGCTCCAAAGTATCCCCCTGAAGATTGGTGGCTAGGACCGGAATTTTGGGGGAAGCGGCGAATTCCTGGATGACCTGGCGGCACAATCCGCAGGGAGTCCAGGGAGTTTTGTCGTCCGTGACGACCAGGATTTCTTTGATGAGGGCTTTTGGGCCTTCTTCGGACACCGCTTTTTGAATCGCCACCCGTTCAGCACAGATCGTTCCGCCGTAGGAGGCGTTCTCCACGTTGCATCCGCCATAGGTTTCTCCACTTTGAGTACGGATCGCCGCTCCCACTTTGCAGCCGCTATACGGGCTATAGGAATTAAGGCGGGATTTTTGGGCGATTTCGAAGAGCGTGGAATAGGGTTTTGGGAGTTTTTTCATTGGGTCTGACTTTAGATGAGGAGTGGGGGGGAGGGCAAGTGCAGGATTTTGGTCCCGGTACCAAAGTTATCCACAAAATTGATTCACCCTATGTGTCGAAACAATAGTGCGCAGTTGCCCCAAGAAGGTCTTCGGAGGACACTTCATTTATGAAAATTTTTCCGCTTTTAGTCCTCGTGCTCTTGACCAGTTGTTCGACTTCAAAAATCAGCCCCAGTCGTACCCCTGCCGGTTGGACTCCGAACGATCCACCGCTTCGCGGAACCAATATTACGATCGATCTCGAAGACAAGGATCTGGAGTTTTTTGCACACGAATGGCGAGGAAAAATCGTTCGGGTTTTGCACGGATCGCCTCTTTTGGACAAGCCGCCCTATTCTCCGAAGCCCGAAGTCGTCCAAGGGATATTTTCTCGGGTGGACAAGGCGATTCAGCTCAATTTAACCGTTGTGATTGGGTTGGCGGTTTCGGTTGAGGATCAGGATGGATTTTTTAACAACCCTCAATATCGAGATGCATTCGCAAATCTTTGGAGAACCATCGCTCGTCGCTATGCCAAAAATTCAGCCAACGTTATTTATGATCTCATGAACGAACCGCATGACTCGGTCGCAAAAAAAGAATGGCCCAAGTATGCACGTGAGTTGACAGCTGCTATTCGCGAGATCGATCCCAAACACACGTTGATGGTCGAGCCGTTTGAATGGGGATGGCCGGGTGGATTCACAGATTTTGAGCCGACAGGAGACTCTAATACGGTCTATAGTTTTCACTTCTACGGCCCCATGTACCTTACTTCTCAAAATGGTTTCGACGAGGGTGGGAAGTTTATAGGATTCGCAAAATCTACGGAGAAACAATGGGCCGAAAGGGTCTATCCGGGTTTCATTCAAGGCGAAATGTGGAATCGATCGACGATCGAGAAAAAACTCGAGCCTGCGTTCAAATTTCGGGATCAATATCATGTGCCGGTTTGGTGCGGGGAGTTCGGGATTATACGTTGGTCCAAGGGCGCCAAGGAGTGGTTTCGGGATATGATTGAAGTGCTTGAGGAAAACCGAATGGGTTGGGCTTATTACGCTTATAGGGAAAAGGGTTGGCACGTCATGGATATCGAAATGGATCCAGCGATCAAATACCGAAATCAAGCCACAACTCGGTCCGACACTCCTTTTGTGGAGCTTTTAAAGAAATACTATCGTTAAAAAATTATGTTTTTTTCTTATTTACACACAATAAGTATATTATACTTGATTAATTTCATATTTATTCGTAAACTGCGCACCATGAAACATATTGTGGTTCGTTATCGGGTCTTTGCTACTTTGGTGGTTGTAGCGTTGGCATTGGGTGGATTTTCAGCTTGCGTTCGCAATATAGATATCAATGATCCCACAGCGGATGAGGATAGCAACAAGCTCCTTGATTTCATGAGTAAGAATTTTCACGCCACCTTGAATGCTGCTGGCCTCAAATTTGATGATGTTTATAAAGTCAGCAAAGACCTTGGCAATATGATTTCCAATACAGTCGAGGCTTGTCAGGTTCTGACCTACACCTCTCAGCGTTCGATTTTGCAGATGAAAGAGAAGATTGGCAAAGATAAAAAACTCAATAAAGCACTGTGCAAAAAAGGTGGATGGGAACATTTGATTTTTTGGCAGTATTGCATGGATCTATATTCATTGGCTCATGACCCCGATGATTTGATTGTCTCTCGTTTGAGTTATGATCTCAATTACTGGCGTGAGATCGAGTGGATTCACCTTCTCTATACTTTGTCGAATAACTATCTTCCTCCAGCAGATAGCGGTTCCAATATCCTGTCGACGCCTCCTCCAGTTTTCTATGATCTTCTGACTTTGGCTCGGGCGCAAAAAGTGGATGAATTATTGATTAACCACACACCCGTGGACACGGTCTTTATCGGTGATTCAATTATTTCTTTGGCAGAACTCGCGATACCTGCGGCAGAATTTAAAAATTCGGTTTTCCTGGGAATTCCTGGAGAAAGAACAGACAGTCTTTATTATCGGCTCTTTGACAACGTAGGTCGATTGCGTCCGAAGAACGTTGTTATTTCCATTGGAGGCAACGATATCAAGCAGCGTTGCGGCATCAATATGGTTTTGGAAAACCAACGCCGGATCGCGGCTACTTTGTTTGGCATGGGAGTTCAGAAAATTTACTGGATCAGCTATCCTCCCTTGGATGAAAAAGCTAAGAACCTGTACGTGCAGGAAGCGAATCGAAAATTATTTTCCATTCCTGGAATCATCTATATCGATGTGTATGCCGGGTTGACAGTTCCGATGAGTGAAGTTCCAAGGGTTGACTACTACATGGACGGAACCCATTACAACGAAGCAGGATATCGCGATGTGGTGATCCCTGCGCTTCGTCGGGCAGGGTTGCAGTAAAGCAGTCGCGGATCTGTTTTCTATCTAAACTTCGCTCAACTTAGGCAAGGCATGCTCCAAAATCTGAGACAGTTTACGCGTGGCTTCGCGAGTGACGTCGATGACTTCTTGATGAGTCAGTTTTTGTGAGGTCATGCCGGCAGCCAAGTTCGAGATGCAACTGATTCCCGCTACCCGGACTCCAAAATGATTAGCAGCAATGGTTTCAGGAACTGTGGACATTCCGACTGCATCAGCCCCCAACGTGCGCAGCATCCGAACCTCGGCAGGCGTTTCGTAAGTCGGGCCCAACAATCCACCGTACACACCTTTGTGGAGAGTAAAGCCCAGGGACATCGCCGACTCTTCCAAAACCTGCCGACAGTCTAAGTGATAAGCCTCGGAGAGATCTGGGAATCGAGGTCCATATTTTTCCAAGTGAGGCCCGACGAGGGGATTGGAGCCCATCAAGTTCAAGTGATCAGCAATGAGCATCAAATCCCCAGGGCGAAATCGTGTATTGATTCCACCGGCAGCATTGGTTTGCACGAGCGTGTGAATTCCCAGCGCGCAGAGCACGCGAGTTGGATGAGCCACCTCAGACATCGGGTAACCTTCGTAAAAATGAAATCGTCCTTGCAGGCAAACGACAGGCACGCCTTTGAGATTTCCAAGAATCATCCGTCCAGCATGGCCTTGAACATTCGTTGTGTGAAAATGCGGAATATCTGAATAAGAAAAAAACTGCGCGTCAGTGATTGCATCAGCAAGCCCGCCCAGTCCGGATCCCAAAATCAGGCCGATCTTGGGTTTGATTTGAGTTTGTCGTTCGATCCAGGATGTGGATTGGTCCGTTTTTTCATAAATATTGAGAATATGCGCGTTCATAGGATCTCCTGAATGAGTTTTGCGACGGGTTTTCGCGATTGCGAAATCGTAATGGCAGAATCGAACATTTTTTTGAGCTCGGGCTGCTGCGAAGAGTCCGAGATATGCGCGGTGGCGATGGCATCGCCTTCTTGGATTTTGCTGCCCAGTTTGTGATGAAACACCAGCCCAACGCTCGGATCGATGGGATCGGATACGGTTTTTCGCCCTCCACCCATGGCCAGGACGGTCTTTCCGATCACTTCGGTGTCTATTCCTGTGATGTATCCTTTTTTATCTGATTTCCATTCAATGACATGCTGGGCGCGAGGGAATTTTTCAGGGTGTCTGATCCAATCGAGCGATCCACCCTGAACCTGAACCATTTTTTCGAAATAATCGTAAGCTGAACCGTCCAGCAATTTGGCCAGTGCTATTTTGCGAGCGTCGGTGATGTTTTTCGCCAAGCCACCGACTTCAATCATGTGGCCACAGAGTTGAATCGTCAGTTCTTTGAGATCGAGTGACATCGCTTGAGGTTTGTTTTTTAGGATTTCGATGCATTCAATGACTTCGAGGGCGTTTCCACATGCGTAGCCGAGCGGCTGGTCCATCGACGAAATCACGACACGGCATTTGAGATCCATTCGCTTGCCCACGCGAACAATCATCTGAGCGAGTTTTTTGGCTTTCTCTTTGGTTTTCATGAAAGCACCGTTGCCGACTTTCACGTCCATCACGAGTCCTTCGGTTCCCTCGGCGATTTTTTTGGAAAGGATCGAGGCGGTGATGAGAGGAATGCTGTCCACGGTCGCGGTGACGTCGCGAAGTGCGTAGAATTTTCGGTCGGCAGGTGCAATTTTTTCGCTCTGGCCAATGATGGCGCAACCGACGGTTGAAAGAGCTGAAATAAACTGGTCACGAGTGAGTTGAACTTTGAATCCCTGGATTGACTCCAATTTGTCGAGAGTCCCACCCGTGTGTCCCAGTCCTCGTCCTGCCATCATCGGGACTTTGAGTCCGCAGGCGGCAGCGAGGGGTGCAAGAATTAACGAAACTTTATCGCCGACTCCGCCGGTGGAATGCTTGTCGACTTTGGGTCCAGAGATCGAAGACAGGTCATAGCGTTCGCCGCTTTCCATCATCGCCAAAGTCAGCGCTGCGGTTTCGTCGAGAGACATTCCTTGAAAGCAAATAGCCATTAGCAACGCTGTGACTTGATAATCGGTGAATGTTCCGGACATTGCGCTCTCGATGAAAAAGCGAATTTCTTTTTCAGTGAGTTCTTGGCCCTGCTTTTTCTTCTCGATGATTTCCGAAGGACTCAGCAACATTACGCGCAACCCATTTCTTCGAGAAAAGATCGGCCAGTGAGCCCTGCGGGGGGAGCTTCGCCCGTGAGTGCTTCGTACATCGTTGCGCCGATATCTGCGTACGAAGTGCGAGTTCCCAAATGTCTGGGGCCGAATCCTTTTTGTTTTTTCGAATACGCGAGAATCGGCGAGTACTCGCGCGTGTGATCCGTTCCACGGTAGGTGGGATCGTTGCCGTGATCGGCGCAAATCAAAATCAGATCATTCTCGCGAGTATGTTTCAAAATCGCAGGGACGAATTGATCGAATTCCTCGAGAGCGCCCGCAAATCCGGGGACATCCCGGCGGTGACCGTAGAGCATATCAAAGTCGATCAGGTTGCAAAAAATCAATCCTCGTTCAAACGACTTCATCTGCTCGACGAGAACACGCAGGCCATCGGTGTTGCCTTGGGTATCCAAATTATTTTGAATGCCTTGACCCGCAAAGATTGCTGAAATTTTTCCGATTCCCAGAGTAGGGACGCCCTGGTCCACCAGGTATTGCAACATCGTCGCCTGAGGAGGCAGCTGCGAAAGATCCTTGCGATTGTAGGTTCGCTGGAATTTTTCACCCTTCGAAGGGTCGCCGATGAAAGGTCGTGCAATCACACGACCGATTTGCAGCTCGTCGCAGATCTTGCGAGCGGATTTGCTGATCGAGTAGAGACGCTCCAAACCAAAAGACTGCTCATGAGCCGCAATCTGCCAAACACTGTCTGCGCTCGTGTAAACAATCGGCTTGCCGGTGCGCATATGTTCCGCGCCCAGCTCCTCGATAATTTCCGTTCCGCTAGCGGTTTTGTTCCCCAAAATTCCGGGCAGATTATTTTCCTTGATCCACCGGTCCAAAATCGTTTGTGGAAAACCTTGTGGATAAGTGGAAAACCCCTGCTGTATTGCCAAACCTGTCATTTCCCAGTGACCCGAGGTCGTGTCCTTGCCCGCAGAACGCTCTTCTGCGCGACCGAACGCTCCGATTCCGAATCCAGACTGACAGGGAGGGACGCCTTCCATCGGAGTGATGTTGCCGATTCCCCATTTTTCTAAGTGAGGGAGGAAAAGCGGTCCGCCGCGAACTTTCTGAATCGCGCGCGAGAGATTGCCCAAAGTATCCGAGCCAGGATCACCATAAGCCGCCGCATCTGGCAGCGCGCCAGCCCCGACTCCGTCCAAGACAATCCAGATAACGCGATCGAAGTTCCCCATCCGGATTTATTCATACCCAGAATAGCTAAGAATTTCAAAGCTCTTTTCACAAGCCCAAGAGGAGGTTGATATTCAAAGTTTATTTATGGTAAAAATAAATAGTGATGAATTGCATGATTCCTTTCTCTATTCTGCTTCTTTGGACAAACTCTGCTTGGAGCGTTCAGAGGTTTAATGTGAATCAATATCACTTAGTTCAAAAAATAATTAAGACTTCAAAAGTCCCTGTTGTGCTCAAGATAGGTGCTCCACAATGTAAACCTTGTGTTTTGCTCGAACCAGCATTTAAAAAGGCTGAAACTCAGTTTGCTCAGAAAGCAAAACTGATTGAGTTGGAGTTTAATTTCAATGATCTCGATCAAAAACCGGTCGATGCGATTTGGAAGGAATTACATCTCAATGGTGTGCCTACGGTTATTGTTTATTCGAGTGAACAAGAGATAGCCCGCAAAGACGGTTATCGTTCGCATGAAGCCGGAATTATTAGAGCTGAGTTTGATGCTTGGTTACAAAAAACTCTGAATACTATTTGTGGAACTCGATCAGCATCTGAGTCCGGCATTCAGACAGATTGTCGGTTTTCGGACACTCATCTTACTCAGTAATGGTTCTATTCGGTTTTACTGGCATCTGATTTGCATCTCGATATTATAAAAAATCATATAATTACAAATACTTGCAGTTTTAAAAACGATGCTATAATTACGCAAATCAGCTGTTTGAAAACAGCAGAAGGAACTCACATGGACTCAAAAAAAATAGATAAAGAAACAAACCCCGTTGCTTACATCCGAGAGCGATTTTTCGAAAAGCTTCGGAATTGGAGGCCAGGGCCAGAGCTAATTGAGGCTACAAGGCAAAGATCCCCCGCTGAAGAAAAAAAATACCGAGATAAAATTGCGAAGAAAAAAAAGCTCACCGAAGAGTAAAGTGTAGGGTTTACGATGAAGCAAAATCAATTGACAAAATGGTATAACAGTTATACTTTGGGGTTAGATGCGTTTTAAATTCGATCAGAATAAAAGCGCATCGATTCGGGCTAATCCCAAGCGTGGGATCGGATTTGAAGAGGCACGGGAGATTTGGACGCACTCTTATTACCTTGATCAGCGTTCAGAAGTTCCTGAGCAGTATAGAGCCATCGGCTGGGTGGATGGCAGATTATTTTCGGTGATTTTTGAAATTAGAAAAGACGAAGAGGGTGAATATTACCATTTGGTGACATTGTGGAAATCGACGAATGAAGAAGAAAAGCTCTATGAAAAAAACTCGTAAGCCAGTGGATGCGGAATCCATTGCAAGACAAGCTGATCAAGGTCAGAGTGTTTCGGAACATTTTACGGGCAGTGGAAAAATGATGCCTGCTATTCAACGCGTCAACGTCGATTTTACTCAGGAGATGTTGGAAGAGTTGGATTCGACTGCGACCGAACTGAATATCAGTCGACAAGCGGTGATTAAAACTTTTGTCAGACAATCTTTGGATCAAAGATATCTTGCTAAGAAAGCGCGCAAGGCAGGTTAGGAGCAGACATCAGCCGGCTGATGTCAAAAAAATCCTTCTAGTTTGTCGCGTAGGGACTGACTTTTCCAACAAAGAAAATCGCATCCGCTTGATTTGGTAATGTCGTTTGTTGGATTTGGTTTCGATTAAAAATAAAATTTTGAGTCTGATAAATAAAATTTGATCTGGGGTCGCTTGTAGCGAGCGGAAGAAAAAAGAGGGAGCCTACTTGGTTTAGAATTGAATTGATGGTGTTGGGTACACTCAAAATAGGGCAAGTGCTCTCCGCGCAAAAAAGATCAGAATTCGATCCATGATCATAGAGCATCCAGATGGAATAAACCTGGTTGGGCAAAAGATGGCTGACAAAGGTGCCTACTGAAGGCCACATTCCGGTGAGTTGGGCGGAATTTTTGGAGAGATGAAAATTATGGCCCATCAAAATAATTTTCTCGTTGGGACCTAATCTTGAAATAAGGTTTTCCATTTGGCGAAACATGGTTTCTTCACGCACGCGAAATGCTTCAGCGACAGTGATCCAATCCGTTGCTGAATAGGCCGTTTGAACAAACTGAAAACTATCTTTATAAACAGAGAATCGATTGAGTGAGTTCGTTCGCTGATTCTTCACCTAAGAGAGAAATAAAGGCACTCATTTGAGTTGCAACGAAATCAGCTGCACGATTTAGTCGTGAACTTTCCTCATGAAGAGATTCTCCAGGGACTTGTAAAAGCATTGAATTGAGCCGTTGTACCAAAATATTGGATGCGTTCTTCGATAGTAATTGGGCGATGTCTTTGTAACCACCGCCCGGGAGAACGTCGACGTCAAAACCAAAGTAATGCATTTGTTCCGTGTCAGTTTTCGCTGAATCGCTGATTGACTTCAGTGCTTGTGCAGCTCCCTGATAACCGTAGATGGTGACTTGATTGAGCCAGTTCGAGTCGCCAGTCGCAAGATACTGGTCGATTTGGTGCCCATCCGATCGTCCCATCTCCATGCCGATATGTCGGAATCAGAAGTCTGAAGGGATATTTTTCGTGAATGTAGTGATCAGGTTCACCGAGATAAATGATGCGTTTGCCTTGAAGTGCGGAATCCAGCGTTCGAAGAAAATCCGGATTGGATACCGCCCTCTCTATAGAGCTGAGTGGAATGGCATTTTCTGTTGCCCAATTTTTGAAATCAAAAACTGAGTTTGGGGTTTCGGTTGCAGACGAGGAGATTGCAGATAGCAGAAATGCTAGGGAGAAAAAGAGCTTCACGAACGTTGTTTAACATAGAGAGTCAATTCGATCCAGATCCGGTTTTTGCACAAAGTGTCCTGATTTCCGACAATACATTTCTTTGGTAACGATTGTATTCGACTTCGCTGGCATCTGAATTGCACCCAAAAATCAAATAAAATCATTTAATTACAAATAGTTACAAATTGTCTAAAAATCCAAACCAGCAATTTTTTTGCTTCGAATTTTTATATAAAATTATCGAATTTGTATTTCTAAATATAGATTGACAAATTTAGAAATTAAGGAGAAACTTAGAATGTCGGTTTTGCGTAGTAAGCATTTGCTGAAAATTACTTTAAACCAACTGTGCCCCGGAGAGGTCGCGCGTCAAAATTTGAGGAAGTATTTTTTTGACG